>NZ_JAQFJD010000002.1:0-653923 GCF_030439925.1 Streptococcus sp. SG2
GGTCACATATCTCTATGTCACCCTGCACTTGGTTCGTCTTGTTCAGTTTTCAAAGGTCTTTGCCTCCCTCGGAGACAACTATCTTAGTATATCATCTACTCGCTAAACTGTCAACTACTTTTTTGAAATTTTTTTATATTTTTTTATTATTCTTCTTTTTCTTTGGCTTTTTTCTTGAGCATGAAATTGGAAAACAGACTGAAAGGGAGATTGCCTCTCCCTTCTTTTTAATCTAAACGGGGATTGAAATCCCTTAAGTGATAGGACAGATCTTTGAGCATTGCCTTACGTCCTTTGAATCTTTCATCTGCCATCAGGCGCTCATATTGTTTTGATTCTTCTGGACTGAGCTGACTTCTATACTCTGCCATTGCACTTCTAAAGGCTACCAATTCATCCAGATACAGCTCTTTCATTCTTAAACGATGACCTATCTCGCTGACCTCTTCATAGGGTTGCCTGTCCAATTTCCGCTTTTGACTCTCTTGGCGACGAATCAAATCATGAATTCTGTTCCGAAACTTGGTCTTGAAGTAACGGTACAGGCGTGGATGATCTTCCAGTAGGTTGGGATGACTTTTTAATAATTCGTACAACACCAACATTCCTTCCTGCCTCCAATCTGCATACTCCCATAAGTGCAGATAATAATCTTTATAACAGCGCTTGACTATCCCTTCAACTTGTTTGTATACGTCCTCAAACTTCATTGACTAGTCCTTTCTTTTGGTTTTAGAGGATTTCTCCTCACCTATTAATCTATCAAAGATCCAGACTGTTGCGGACATTGGGGTGTATTTGTTTATTTAAAATTATTGTCATGTATCTATTGATAATACTTTATGCATTTTGTTCTCGTTTTAAAACATAAAAAAACAGGAAGAAGATTCTTCCTGTTTTTTTATACTTAACTCCGGCAGTAGGACTCGAACCTACGACATCATGATTAACAGTCATGCGCTACTACCAACTGAGCTATGCCGGATAATATAGTCCGTACGGGATTCGAACCCGTGTTACCGCCGTGAAAAGGCGGTGTCTTAACCCCTTGACCAACGGACCATAAACACACAACATAGAACATTATATCAGTTCCTTTCGTTTTGTCAATACTTTTCTATTTATTTTTTTAATCATCTTTTATTGGTAATCTAGTAATTGAGTTATATGTATCAAATGAGTTTGATTTATGGCTAACTTCTCAAAAAAAGAATCCCAAAATGAGATTCTTTTTGATTTTATTCAGCTGATTTGTTTTCTTCCATTTTTGATTTAATTTCATCATATGAAAGAGCGTGTGACTCTTTATCTTCATCCAATTGATCTTCAGATATTTTCCCGGTTTCATAAATAGATTTAATTTGATTACTATCCAACGTTTCATATTTCAGAAGCGCTTCAGCTATCAATTTATGAGTTTCACGATTTGATTGAATGATTTCTGCTGCTTTGTTACGAGCTTCATTTAAGAGGTCACGTACTTCAGCATCAATTTCATAGGCAGTCTGCTCAGAGATAGATTTTGGTGGATTATAAGCACCTGGAATCATAGCATGATTTCCTTCATATTGTACGGGACCAAGTTTGTCGCTCATACCATATTCTGTAACCATGCTTCGAGCCATTTGTGTTGCCTGTTCGAAGTCATTAGAAGCCCCTGTTGTTTGAACATTAAAGATAATTTCTTCTGCTACTCGTCCACCCATGAGACCTGCCAATTGCTCTTTCATATCCTCTTTAGATAGAAGCATTTGGTCTTCTTTAGGTAAGGCGATCATATATCCTCCTGCACGACCACGAGGTACGATGGTTACCTTATGTACGACACGGGCATTCGAAAGAACTAAACCAACAATTGTATGACCTGCTTCATGATAAGCCACGATTTGACGATCACGCTCTGAAACAGTCTTATCTTTTTTAGATGGTCCAGCAATAACTCTATCTTCAGCTTCATCAATATCAGAAGCATCAATTACTTTCTTATTGCGACGAGCCGCTACCAAAGCTGCTTCATTTAGGACATTTTCAAGATCTGCACCAACAAATCCTGGGGTCTGCTGAGCAACTAATTTTAAATCAACATCTGTAGCCAAAGGTTTATTTTTAGCATGAACACGTAAGATAGCCTCACGACCTTTGACATCTGGACGACCAACTAAAACTTTTCTGTCAAAACGTCCAGGACGAAGAAGTGCAGGATCCAGCACATCTGAACGGTTTGTTGCAGCGATAACGATAATACCTTCGTTTCCTTCAAAACCATCCATCTCAATAAGAAGTTGGTTTAAAGTTTGTTCTCTCTCATCATTACCACCGCCAAGGCCAACACCACGCTGACGACCGACTGCATCAATTTCATCAATGAAGATGATTGCTGGAGCTGCTTTTTTAGCATCTTCAAATAATGAGCGAACACGACTAGCACCAACACCAACAAACATTTCGACAAAATCTGAACCAGAAATACTGAAGAAAGGAACACCAGCTTCTCCAGCTACTGCTTTAGCAAGAAGAGTTTTCCCTGTTCCTGGAGGGCCTTCGAGGAGAACTCCAGCAGGAATACGAGCTCCAAGCTTGGTATAACGTTTAGGATCTTTAAGAAACTCAACTACTTCAACCAATTCTTGCTTTTCTTCTTCAGCACCAGCAACATCGGAAAACCGCACTTTGATTGATTCTTTGCTAGCAGCACGCGCTTTATTGCGACCAAAATTCATCGCACCACGGGCACCACCTCCACCACTTTGATTCATCATTGAAAAGAAGAAGAATCCAACAATAACAAGTGGAAAGACAGAAATTAAGATATTAAGCCACATTCCACTTGAGCTTTCACGTTTGATGCTAATCTCTGTCTTGTTTTTAGCTGCTAACTTTTGTAATTCAGAAATAGTTGAATCTGCCGGCAATATGATGCTGGTGAATTTTTTAACCGATAATGAAGGCGATGGGAAAAATTGGATACCTGTTGTATCTTTCACTTCCTTAGATTTTTTATAGGTTCCGGAAATTTCAACAACACTTCCATTAGGTTGGTAACTAATATCTTTCACGTTACCTTTTTCAATTTCTTTAACTAATTCTGTGTAATTAATCTGTTGACTGCGATTGACAGAATTTCCAGCCATCAAATACTGAAACCCTGTTACTAAGGCAATCACAACTAGAATGTACAGAAGTGGATTTTTTACTAATCCATTATTTTGCTTATTTTTCATTTATATATAGTAAACCTTTTATTTTGTATATACTTCTTCCTTCAAGATACCTACATAAGGTAAATTGCGATAGTTTTCAACATAGTCCAATCCATAGCCAACTACAAATTCATTTGGAATTGTGAAACAAGTGTAATCTGCCTCTATTTCAACAAGGCGTCCTTCTGGCTTATCCAAGAGTGTAGCAATTTTAACTGACGCTGCATTTCTATCTTTGAACATTTCGCAAAGGCTTTTTAAGGTCTTTCCAGTATCAATGATATCTTCAATAAAAAGAATATCGCGGCCAGCAACATCTTGGTCAACATCTTTTTTAATGTTAATTACACCACTGCTAGAAGTTCCACCATGATAGCTAGATACAATCATGAAATCCAATTCAATATGAGTATCAATATGCTTGATCAACTCAGCCATAAAAGGAACCGAACCTTTTAAAACACCAACTAGAATAGGATTCTTCCCATGATAATCTTCTGTTAATTGGGCTCCTAGTTTTTTAGCAGCAGCAACTATCTCATCGTGCGAAATCAGTACTTTTTTAATGTCTTTTTCTAACATAATCTTACCTATCTATTTTTTTAATATAAAGAACATCTTTCATTATATCACGTTTCGAGTTCTTACTCAAATCACCTGTTACGATTCCAGCAATCCCTAAAATTTCATTAAATTGTTCCACAATGACAGCTTCATCTCTTTCTTTAAGAGAGTATTTTTTATCTATAAAATAGCGAGCTAGTTTTTTATGGTGACCATTTAATAAAATTCTATCTCCAGACTGTCGGTGACGGAGCACAATAGAAGTTTTACGTGAAACAGGAATCATCTGAACCTCTCCACCAATTAATTCTTTCCCAAAAGAGAAACAATAACCACCTAGTTCAATAATATCTTCAAATTGTAGCAAAATAGCTCCCTTTTTTGAATCAGACTTAGGACCGATTTTCTGAATTTTAAAGGTTTGATAGTCTTGGATGAGCTCATATTGATTTTTAAGATAATGGTGATAGTTGGTTTTAGTATTTACAATATGTAAAATATCATCAAACTGTGCTTTACTTAGTTGTAAATCAGGAAATTTTTCAAGATATTCCTGCAATAAAAAAACTTGAACTTCTCTTTTTTGCTTCCTAAACGTCTGTAAATCCGTCATATTTAAGTCTTTTGTTAAGCCGGAAAGAGCTTTTTGTAATTGAGCAATTTCTAAACCTAAACCTATAATAGCTTGTTTGATTCTGGGGTTTTCTGTTTCTAAAAGCGGGAAATATTGGTTTCTTACACGATTTCTAAAATAAGTATTTTCAAAATTTGAGGCATCTTCAAAATGAAAAACCGTTGGAAAATCAGTTTTAGAAAATTCCAACAAGGGTCTAATTAACTCGCCACCACCAAAAGGCTGCCTATCTTTCATACCAGACAAATAACGTAAGCGACTTCCACGTAGAATCCGCATAAAAATCGTTTCTGCTTGATCGTCTGCATGATGGGCTGTCACCAAGGCAGTACAATCTTCTTCTTGCATGACTTTTTTGAAAAAATTATAACGAAAATCTCTAGCTGATTTTTCTGAAAAAACTCCAGAAAAACTTGATGTAAGAATCTTTACACCAAGTTTTTGAGCAATTTCTTTTAATTGTTTTTCTTCTTGATCAGCTTCAATTCGTTGTTTATGGTTGATATGAGCTAAGATAAGTTCTATATCCAACTCTTTTTGATACTTATATAAAAGGTTCAATAAGGTCATAGAATCAAGGCCACCAGAAATGGCCAACAAAACTCTTTGATGTTCAATAAAATAAGCTTTTTCTTTACACTGTTTCAAAAATTGCTGCTCAATCATTTCAGCACCTCATAGACATCATTGGCTATTTTTGAAATAGTGTCATAGTTTGAATGATTAGTGAAAACCGATATGATAAAAGGTGATTCACTGTAAACAATGGCAACGTCATGTTTGAAATCATAAGCATCACCAATCTTATGAGCAACCTTCACTGGAATATCCTTAGAAATCCTCTGATTATCAAAGTTGGTCTGCGAAAGAGTGTCAATAATAGAACCATTTTGATAATAAATAGCTTCCATTACATTTCCTGCCATTTTAGCAGAGGCATTTCTTTCTTCCACATCCCATTTTCTACCTGCAATGTTTTCAATAGTGGAACGGTAGGTCGAGCTTGATTTATCTGTAACATAGTAACCTAAAATATTGGTTGCGGCGTTATCAGATTCTTTGGCAATATGATTAATAAGATCCTGTACACTGTATTCTTTATTATCTGCTTCTTTTGGTAAACTACCACTTCCTTCAGTATCATAAGCTCCCGAATAATCATTGACATCCTGAATATATTTTAGTCCTTGTGCAAGTGTAAATTTCCCTTTATTTAATTCTTCTTGAGCATAATAAAGAATTGGCAATTTAGTTACACTGGCAGAATACATCTCTGTATCTTGATTAATTCCTGCCGTTTTTCCTGTATTCAACTGTTTGACATAAATAGAAAAGTCCGCCTGATTATATCGACTAGTTAAGATTTCTTGAACTTTTTCGATGCGATTATCTGTATCTGAAAGATAATCCGCTCTTACCCAACCACTATTTTCAATTTTTGCATATTGGGCTGTTGGTGTTGTAGCTAGTTGAGTGATTTTTACAGAAGTATAGGCTGATTTATTACTATTAATTTTTTTGACACCATTTACATAAGCTTTTTCATAAACTGTAAAACCTGGTTTAAGCCACACTGTTTGATTTGTATCTTCCAAAGCCAAGACAGTATCATCATAAATGGAACGTTTATCAGCAACTACAAACTGACCATTGGATAACTTAAAGAGAGGTAACCCTTGAGAATTGACTACTAATTCAGTCAACTTGAAAGGCTGATTTGGAGATAGCTTCCCAGAAATCTTATCTAGTTCTGCAGAAGAAAAAGTTAAAACTTCTTCATAAACATTTGGATTGGTAGGAAGTGTTTGATAATAATTGCTGTAGCTTGTATTGGTCAATTCATACTGTTGACTTGTTGTCAATGGAATATCTTTTTCTGTGCTAATGACTATATTACTGCAAAAGAAAGCCGGTAACAACAATAAAGCTAAGTATTTCCTCATCAATCCTTCCTTTCTGTATTTTTTTCTTCTCTCAATTCTTGATTCTTTTGTGAAAGTTCTTCTAATTTTTCCTCTGAGAAAGTTAAAAATTTCTCCACTGTTTTAACAATATTATCCATGATTACTGTGGTAACAAATCTGGTATATTATAGATTGTCTCTCCTTCTTTAGCATAGAAATATTTTGCTCGAGCGTATTTAGCGGCATAGTCATCATCCTTTAAACGCTTAGATAAGTTTTCCTGATATTCTTTTTCCCTATTCAACTCATCATATTTTTCTTGTAACTCAACAAGCTTTTGCCGGCGTTCTAGAAGGGTTTGATAGGATTGTACTAAATTATAAGTTGGTAAAATGAACAAAAGCATAACTAAAATTAAAACCCAGCCCATAAAACGATTTTTTTTGCGACGTTCTTCTTCTAAGTAGCGTCGACGCTGATTTTCATCCTGAATGTACTGATTATTTAATTGAACAATATTTTTAGACATCTTCTTCTACCCTTGTTTCACTAACAATTTCATACATACTTGCTGCATCTTCTTTTTTGGTACTATCTTTCATTTCTAATACTTTCACAGTAAGTAGTTTATTACCAAAACGAATCTCAACAATATCATCTGTTTTTAAGTCTGTTGAACTCTTGGCTAGAATTCCATTTACTTTTATTCGCCCTTTATCAGCAACTTCTTTTGCAACAGTTCGCCTCTTAATAATTCTTGATACTTTTAAATACTTGTCTAATCTCATATTCCTTACCTCAATTCTCTTAATATTCTATCATGTTTTAAAGAAAATGAAAAAACAAAATCCCCTCAATCCTTTTTTCTTTGTTTTATCTCCACCAACTTTTGACCAAACTGAATTAAATTTTCTAAGATTTCATAATCCTTTTTCTGACGAACATCAAAAATAACTTCAATTAGTTTGTCGCTTTCTCCTATACGAGCTTTTAAAGTTGTTGCAGCCAAAGCTTCAAAATAATCCTGGGTCAAGAATATTTGCTGTGACATCTTTTCAAATCTAACAACTACGGTCTGCTGTCTGCGTTCTACTAAAGAAACAAAGGATTTATCCAAATATGATTTCAACAGACCAATTTCTAATAAATAGGCGACAACATCTGGATACTCTCCAAAACGATCTATCAATTCTTCCTGTAAATCTTCATAATTTACACTGTTGTCAATTTCACGAATACGTTTGTAAATCTCAATTTTTTGACGTTCATCTGATATATAGTCACTTGGTAAATAGGCATCAATTTGGAGATTAATTTCTGCATTACTTTTTTGTCTTTTTTGCTCCTTACCTTGTTTCTTGGCAATTGCCTCTTCTAAAAGTTGAGAATACATTTCAAACCCTACTGAATCAATAAATCCTGATTGAGAAGCTCCAAGAATGTTTCCTGCTCCTCTAATTGATAAATCTCGCATTGCAATTTTAAATCCTGAACCTAGCTCTGTAAAACCTTTAATTGCTTCTAAACGTTTTTCAGCCACCTCAGTCAAAGTTTTATCTGGACGATACATAAAATAAGCATAGGCGATACGATTACTCCGACCTACTCGTCCCCTAAGTTGATACAAGGTTGACAGACCCATATGATCAGCATTTTCTATAAATAAAGTATTTGCATTTGGAATATCAACTCCTGTTTCAATAATGGTAGTTGTAACCAAGACATCATATTCTCCATTTATAAAGTCAATTAGAGTATTCTCCAATCTAATTTCACTCATTTGACCATGAACAAAACCAATGCTTGCTTCTGGGACTAACTCTTTTAATTCAGCTACTTTTTGCTCAATTGTGTCAACTTTATTGTAAAGATAGTAAACTTGTCCTCCACGATCTATTTCTCTTACAATTGCATCTCGAATAATAGTTGGATTAGTTTCTAAAACATAAGTTTGAACTGGATAACGATTGGTCGGAGGAGTTTCAATGACTGATAAGTCTCGAATACCTAACATTGACATGTGTAAGGTACGAGGAATAGGAGTAGCAGTTAAAGTTAAGACATCAACTTTTGTTTTTAATTCTTTTAGTTTCTCCTTATGCTTAACTCCAAAACGCTGTTCCTCATCAATAACTATCAGACCTAAATCTGCAAATTCAACATCCTGTGATAAGAGTCTGTGAGTCCCAATAATGATATCCACTTGACCTTTTTTCAAACCTTCTAAAGTCTCATTCTGCTCTGCCTTTGTCCTAAAGCGACTTAGAACATCAACATTAACAGCAAAGTCATTAAAACGTTCTTTAAAATTTGTATAATGTTGCTGAGCAAGTACAGTTGTTGGCACCAAAATTGCAACCTGCTTATGATCATTAACAGCCTTAAAAGCCGCCCGCATTGCTACTTCAGTTTTACCAAAACCAACATCTCCTACCAATAGGCGATCCATTGGTTGCTTGCTTTCCATATCCTTCTTTATTTCTTGAATACTTCGTAATTGATCCTCTGTTTCAACATAAGGAAAATCATTATCAAATTCAATCTGATTTTCGTCATCACTAGAAAAGGAAAAACCTTCTAGCTGGCTCCTCTCTGCATACAATTTAATTAAATCATCTGCAATATCTTCCACTTGATGCTGAACTTTTTGTTTTGTCTTTTGAAAACGACCGTCATTTAACTTATTGACTTTTGGTGTCTTTCCATCACTAGCTACATATTTTGATAAGAGTTGGATTTGGTCAACTGGAATCGATACTCGATCGGCATTTTGGTATTGAATGGTTACATAATCTCGGTGAATACCAGAAATTTCAATGGTTTCAATTCCTAGATATCGCCCAATACCATGTATGTTATGGACAACATAATCTCCTTTTTCTAACTCATTATAATCCTTTAATCGCTCTGCATTAGATATATTTTGCCGTCTTACACGTCTTTTAACTTTCTTTTGGAAAATTTCATATTCTGTAATTAATACAAGTTTTTGGTCTACAAAATTAAACCCTTGGTTTAAATTTCCTTGTATAAGTTGCACTGAATTTTTATGGATTTCTTTATCATTTATATACTCTACTTGAATGTCGTATTCTTGTAAAGTTTTATGTAAAGATTGTAAAGCAGCTAATGAAGATGCTTGCAGGATTACTGTAGAACCTGCCTTTTTATAGCGATCAATTTCATCTTTCAATAAAGGAAATTGACTAAAAAATTCCTGCATAGGGTATTGATTAAATTGATAAAGAAAATCAAATTTTAAGTTACCTAAGCCTTTGTGAAAATTTGAAAGAAAAGTAGAAGGTTTGTAATTTCTAAAATCTGGATAAGAATTCACAAAATATTTCTGATTTGAAACAGCTTTACTAGATTGTAAACCTTCTGTCAAAATAGTTGCAGCTTCCATTTCAAATTGTGCATTTCGCTCCATGATTTTTTGAAAATCATCAAAGAAAATAGGAGTATGTTTTGGAAGATAATCTAGAATAGTCCATTCTTTCTCATAAAAATAGGATAAAAATTTTCGAGAATCTGGATGAAGTTGACGTTTTTTAACATCCTGTAAGATCTCTTCAAGATAAGATTTTAGATGGTTATCTTGACTTGCTTTTACTGCCTCTTCTATTTTTTTCTGAGCTCTTAGATAATCTTCATCCGATAACAATATATCGTTTGCAGGATGAATTAAAACTTGATTTAAATTTTCAATAGAAGTTTGGCTTTCTGAATCAAAAATACGTATTCCATCAATCTCATCTCCGAAAAATTCTAAGCGGTAAGGAGAAATACTATCTTTATCAAAAATATCTAGGATATCACCTCTTAAACTGAACTCACCCTGATTAAAAACTTGTGATTCTTTTCTATAACCAATCTTAATCAAAAAGTTTACAAGGGTATCAAGGTTATATTCTTGACCAACTTTTAGTTCTATAATTGAAGATTTTAATTCATTTGGATTTGGCAAAAAAAGGCGACTAGCTGAAAGATTTGTGACTAGAATACCTGACTCATTGTCATCTAATAAAAAATTTAATGCTCCAATCCGAGCATATATTTTCTCTTGAGACGAGAAGATAAATTCAGCCATAGGTGCATCGTCAGCTAAAAAATTATATACTTTTTCCTCACCTAACAAAGAAATCAAGTCACTAGATAACTTTTCTGCTTCACTATAACCTGATGTCATAACGAGAATTTTTTGATGTTCATCAAGAGCGGAGGCTATTGCAAGTGCCTTAGTGGAACCAGACAACCCCATTAGTAACTGTCTAGTCTTTTGATTTAGATTTTTTTTCCAATCTAAAATTTGCTGGTTTTGACAAAATAAATCAATCAAGTTCATTTTATTATCCATTATACTTCTGCATTGCTTGTTCAAAATTGCCTGATTGTAAATAATAATTTACAGCATTGTCAACTTTGTCAAGAGTATTCAAAATAGTTATGTAATCATCTCTATCGAATTTTCCTAAAACATGATGAACCACTGTTATACCTCCTTTGGGACGACCAATACCTATTTTAACTCGTTTAAAATCTTGAGTACCTATATGTTTAATAATCGATTTAATCCCATTATGGCCGCCTGCTGAACCTTTTGCGCGTAAACGAATCTTACCAACTTCCATATCTAAATCATCATATATTACAAGTAAATCTTCAACTTCTAAACCGTAATATGTTAACAAAGCATGGACTGCTTTTCCACTTTCATTCATAAAAGTTGTTGGTTTGATAAAATATACCTTTTCACCATTTAAGAATGTTGAAGCAATTTCTGATTGAAAAATTTTATCGGCTGTAAACTTTAAATTTAAATCTTTACACAACTTGTCAACTAACATAAATCCAACATTGTGTTTTGTTTCAACATATTTATCTCCTGGATTTCCTAATCCAACAATTAATTTTGTCATTATTATCCTTTCAAAGCTTAAAAGGGTTGGAAAAATTTTTCCAACCTATTCTTTATTCCATTTATACTTTCTTTTACACATTAAACCGGAATTCCATAATATCGCCATCTTGAACGATATATTCTTTTCCTTCTTCACGCAAACGTCCAGCTTCTTTCACTGCTTTTTCACTTCCATAATGCAATAAGTCATCATAAGACATGGTTACCGCTCGGATGAAACCTTTCTCAAAATCTGAGTGGATGATACCTGCTGCTTGAGGTGCTTTCATTCCACGTTTGAAGGTCCAAGCA
Source organism: Streptococcus sp. SG2 (assembly GCF_030439925.1). NCBI lineage: Bacteria > Bacillati > Bacillota > Bacilli > Lactobacillales > Streptococcaceae > Streptococcus > Streptococcus sp. SG2. The sequence continues at coordinate 11,515 of NZ_JAQFJD010000002.1, forward strand.
CGTACTTCCTTTTCACCAGCTGTAAAGTATGTTCCAAGTCCCAACAGGTGGTAAGCTGCTCTGGTCAGTTTATCCACACCTGATTCTGTCAGACCTATTGCTTCTAAAAATTCTGATTTATCTTCATCATCTAATTCAGAAATTTCCTCTTCAGCACGCGCTGAAATGACTACAACTTCTGCATTTTCTGTAGCTGCGAATTCGCGAATTTGCTTTACATAGTCAATATTATCTGGATCAGCCACTTCATCTTCACTGACATTGGCCACATAAAGCACAGGTTTAGTCGTTAAGAGAAAGAGCCCTTTAACGATCTTCTGTTCTTCTTCTGTAAACTCAATTGTCCGGGCTGAGATACCATCTTCGAGAACTGGCTTAATTTTCTGTAATACATTAAATTCCGCCACAGAATCCTTATCTTTTTGAGTTCTCGCCATCTTCTCTACACGCGCATAACGTTTGTTGATACTTTCTAAGTCTGCTAAAATCAATTCTAAATTGATTGTTTCAATATCTGCCATTGGATCAACAAAATCAGACTCGCGACCCTGTTCCCTCATGACATTTTCATCATCAAAAGCACGTACAACGTGGACGATAGCATCTACTTCACGGATATTAGCTAAGAATTTATTTCCAAGACCTTCCCCTTTTGAAGCCCCTTTAACAATTCCTGCAATATCTGTAAATTCAAAAGTTGTTGGAACTTTTTTCTGTGGTTTGATGAGCTCTGTCAACTTATCAAGACGTGCATCCGGAACTTCTACCCTCCCAACATTAGGGTCAATGGTTGCAAAAGGATAGTTTGCTGCTTCTGCCCCCGCTTTTGTAATTGCATTAAATAAAGTTGATTTGCCGACATTAGGTAATCCGACAATTCCTGCTGTTAAAGCCATTTAGCTCTTCCTTTCATCTTTTCAATTCAAATTATTATACCATAAAACAGGTTAAGTCTGTAGAGGAAAATATAAACAAAAAAACACTCAATTAATTGAGTGTTACCGACTCCGGCAGTAGGACTCGAACCTACGACATCATGATTAACAGTCATGCGCTACTACCAACTGAGCTATGCCGGATAATATAGTCCGTACGGGATTCGAACCCGTGTTACCGCCGTGAAAAGGCGGTGTCTTAACCCCTTGACCAACGGACCATATATGTCTTGCAAGAAGACATATTTTATTATACCAGTTTATCTCGCTTTGTCAACAGTTTTATTTTTTATTTTCTTCTTTTTTACTTTTGGATTTCAGTATTTCTTTCAAGTATCTGACACGTAATCGAGAAATTGGTGAACGATGACCATCATAATATAAAACATCTTTTGTCTTTTTGTCGTATCCACTAATGTTGCTAATATTCGATAGGTATGACTTATGTGGTGAGAAAAAATATCCAAGTTCTTTATCTTGTTCTTGAATTTCTGCTATTGTCCCATAGAATTCCTTAAAGAAATTTTTTCCAACAACTCTTAATTTATAAGGACTTCCTGTCGTCTCAATATATAAAATATCTCTAAAAGGAATTCGAATTTCGTTTCCTCTAAAACTATACTCAAAAAAGTCAACAATATCTGTATTTTCAATTAAATTATTTCGTGTATAAACGATGCAATCTTTAACTCTTTTCTTAAAAGAATTATCATTTATGTCTTTATCTATAAAATCTAACGCTGATACTTTATACTTAAAAGTTAAAGTCGCAAATTCTGAATGACTCGTGACAAAAACAATGATAGCATAGGGATTATGTTGGCGTATAAATTGCGCCATTTCTAGACCTTTTTGTTCTTCTCCTTTGATATCTATATCTAAAAAATAGAGTTGATTTACCTCGTCTGACTCAACATATTCTTTAAATTCATGAATTTTTCCTGTTACTTTTGCTTTAATTTCAAGATTAAGTTCGCGAGAAATTTCTTCGAAGACATTTTCAATTCTCACTTGATGTTCAATAGTATCTTCTAGCACTAATACTTTCATATTTTTTCCTTTCTTTTAAATCTTACAACTTGTATAAAATAATTTGTTTCTATATCTGTTTCCAGAATAACTTCATCATATTTGTCAATAATTTCTTTGACATTATTTAAACCTAATCCTCGATTTTCTCCTTTTGTTGAGAAGCCTACTTCATAAATTTCTTCTAAATTAATGTAACGGCTTTGACGAGAATTCTGAATTACAAAAACAATTTCTTTATCTAGCTTTACTAAAGACACGTTCATTGTTTTTGAGGGACTTTCAGCTGCCCCTTCAACTGCATTATTGAGCAATACACTAGCTACTCGAACTAAATCTAAAAGTTTCATAGGTAATGTCTCAATAACATCCTTCATTTCAAATACGATCTCTACTCCACACTCTCGAGCCTTAAATATAGTTTGAATTAACACACTTCTCAAGGCAGTGTCTTGAACATTATTTAATTCAAAAAAAGTATAGTCATCTGATCGAAGGGAAATATTAGCTTGACTTAAAACATTATGAAAGATTCGCTCTACTTCTTTCATATCACCTGAGTTAATTCCGGTTTGCAAACTTGTTAACATACCAGCATAATCGTGACGAAAACCTCGAATTTCGTTATAAAGACCTACAATTTCATCTGTATAAAGCTGTAGTTGTCTTTGTTCTTCCTTTTTTTGCTGAATTTCTTTTGCTTTTTCATGTTGTTCACGAGCAGACTTTAGATAAAATAAAGTCGACAAAAACATAATAAATCCTATAGTGGCAATCATACTAGCAAAACTATTAAGATGTGCGTTTTCGCTAAACCAATGAGAAATATTTAATAAGATATGAATTACTATATATGACTTATTAACATTATATAGATCATTTTTATAAATTGGTTCTTTATAATATTCAAAATAAAAGTCAAAAAAATCAACAACCTTTAAAATAATAAACAAAGCTAAAAGATTAATTATAATGTAAAAAATATCGTAATGTTGTTTTACAAAATAATCTCCTGTTATTGAAGAAATAATGACAGATAAAAAAGTTTCAGAAGTCTCCACAGATAAATAGATAACAAACGATAAAAACAAATTCAAGTAATTATCATACTCTTTTCTTTTAATAAGAAAATATTTGTAGAAAATAAGAGGCTGAATAAGTAAAAATAAATAATGAAAAATATCTCGAAAAATTTTCCAATAATCTGGTAATAATAAGAATAGAGAATAAAGAAATGATATTACCATTATTAAACCCCAAAATAGAATAATGAGTTTAATATTAATTTTCTTTTTTCTATTAATTTTATTGTAAAAAAAATCATAGGAAAAAACTTGTATTATAACTGGAAATAAAGACAGTATTATTGTAAATATCATTTCAATCTCCTAAAATTATTTTTTATTAAAGAATATATTTTCCCACCATAATCTAATTTTGTTTGAGCGAACATCTCCACCAGTAACTTGCTCTAATTTTCTTTCTGTCAAAATTTCAAATTGTTGTAACTCTTTTGGCAATAAATTTTGTTTGTTTTTCTTTTTCATAAAAATATCTCCTAATAATTTTTTGTAAAGTTAACTTACAAGATTATTATACAGGGAGATTTCCCAAATATAGAAAATCAGCTTCATATGCAAGTAAATATAACTGAAATGTCATTTTTAAAAATTTTATTAAAAAAAGAGTGCGCTTGAGCGCACCCTCAATCTTATCTGATCCCAGCAAGATTCGAACTTGCGACCGTTCGCTTAGAAGGCGAATGCTCTATCCAGCTGAGCTATGGGACCATACTTTATTATTGTAACAAAAAGACCGTATAGCGTCAAGATTCATTTATGATAAGGACTGCCTTGCTGAATCATAAAAGCGCGATAAATTTGCTCCATTAAAACTAAACGCATTAATTGATGAGGTAGGGTTAATTGACCAAAACTCATCAAAAGATTGGCTCTTTCTTTTACTTTAGGAGACAAGCCTAAGCTACCACCAATAATAAAAGTGATATCTGAAAAACCTCGAACTGAAGCATCTTCAATAACTTTACTAAATTTTTCAGAAGGAAATTGCTGACCTTCAATAGCTAAAACAATAACAAACTCACGATCTAATACTTTAGATAAAATTCGTTCCCCTTCTTTCGACAGAATTTGTTGGTTCTCTAATGGACTTGCTTTATCTGGTGTTTTTTCATCAGCTAATTCAATTATCTCTACTTTCGTAAAACGACTCAGTCGTTTTGAGTATTCTGCAATCCCTTCTTTAAGGTATTTCTCTTTTAGTTTTCCAACTGTTACAAGCTTTATTTTCATAATTTTATTTTATCATATTCACACTTTATTCACACCATTTCAATGAGAAATTTTTACCTCATCTATAGATTTTCTAATAAAAATTAACGTTTTTTCTAAGTTTTCCACAAACTGTGGAAAAGTGATTATTTTTAAGATATAATTAAGTTATCGGTTCTATACTTACAGCAATTTGAAATATTAGGAGGAAGATATGAAAAACTCTTCAAATTTCTTCAAAAAAACATTGCAAGTTTTCATTGTTTTGTTAGTTGGTTTTATAGGTGGTGTTGCTGGAACATGGGGATTTTCTTATTTTTCAACACCTCATTCAGCCACAAATAATAATCAGAAAACAGCGACTACAATAACAACATCCTATAAAAATAGTAATTCTACAACAAAGGCTGTTGATAAAGTAAAAGACGCGGTTGTCTCTGTCATTACATATTCTGAATCTAATTCAGATGCTATTTTTGACAACAATAATTCAGGAAATGAAAATGATCAGGTAGCTAGCGAAGGATCTGGTGTTATCTATAGAAAAGATAAAGACTATGCTTACTTAGTTACCAATACACACGTTATCAATGGTGCAAAAAAAGTTGATATCCGTCTTGCTGATGGGAATAAGGTTCCTGGTGAAATAGTCGGGACTGATACATATTCTGATATTTCTGTAGTCAGAATTCCTGCTGATAAGGTTAAAAATGTAGCAGAATTTGGAGATTCTAGTAAATTAACCGTTGGAGAAACTGCCATTGCAATCGGAAGTCCTCTTGGTTCTGATTATGCTAATACAGTGACTCAGGGAATTGTTTCCAGCCTAAGCCGTAATGTTTCTTCACGATCAGAAGATGGTCAAACAATTGCTACTCAAGCCATTCAAACTGATGCCGCAATTAATCCTGGTAACTCTGGTGGTCCTCTTGTAAACATTCAAGGTCAAGTTATTGGTATTACCTCTAGTAAAATTGCTAACACCAATAATGGTAGTACTTCTGTTGAAGGTATGGGATTTGCAATACCATCCAATGATGTTGTAAATATCATTGAACAATTAGAAAAGAATGGAAAAGTCATTCGACCAGCTCTAGGAATTCAAATGGTCAACTTAAGTAGTTTATCTTCTTCAAGCTCTGATCGATTAAAACTTCCAGATAATGTAAAAAGTGGTGTCGTTGTTCGTTCCACACAAACTGGAATGCCTGCTGATGGTAAGTTACAAAAATATGATGTGATTACAAAAATTGATGATACAGAAATATCATCTGCTAGCGATATCCAATCAGCTCTTTATAAACATTCAATTAATGAAGAAATTAAAGTTACTTATTATCGTGATGGAAAAGAGCAAACAACAACTATTAAACTAACTAAATCAACTGATGATTTAAGTTCTGAATAAATACCATTTACAAGACTGTCAACACACCTTTACTCTTTCGTAAAGGTGTGTTATGCTATATACAAATGGAAAATTATCAATATATTTTAATTAAAGATATTCACACCAATCCCTATCAACCAAGAAAAGATTTTTCAATAGAGAAATTAAACGAGTTAGCAAATTCTATTAAAGAAAACGGATTAATCCAGCCTATTATCGTCAGGAAATCATCTATCATTGGATACGAACTTTTAGCTGGGGAAAGAAGATTTAGGGCAGCTAAAATAGCAGGATTAACTGAAATTCCTGCCTTAGTCAAATCACTAAGCGATGATGAAATGATGAAGCAGGCTATTATTGAAAATCTTCAAAGAGAGGATCTCAATCCAATAGAAGAAGCTGAATCTTATCAACATCTTATTTATAAGGGATTAACGCATGATGAAATCGCTCAGATTATGGGGAAATCAAGGCCTTATATTACAAATCTTGTTCGCTTGCTACAGTTACCTGATTTTGTCTTAAAAGCGGTAAAAGAAGGTCATATTTCTCAGGCTCATGCTCGATTACTAATAAAACTTAAGGAAAAAGACCAGAAAAAATGGCTTGAAAAAATTATTTCTTCAGATATTTCTGTTAGAAAATTAGAGAAATTATTACAAACTTCTCCTACTAAGCCTAAGTCTGAAAATGTCCAAAAAATTTTTATCGAAGAAGAAGAAGAAAATCTAAAGAAATTATTGGGAGTTGATGTAAAGATTAGTCTCTCTAAGAAACAAACTGGCAAAATCTCAATTTCTTTTTCTAGTCAGGAAGAATATGAAAGAATTATTAACAGTCTTAAATAGTACTGTTATTTTTCTTTTATCATTTCACAAGCATTTCCACAAAATATAGTATCCAGAAAACTTTATATAGCAAGAAAAATCTTAACTTTCCACAACTTGTGGAAAACTTTGATAAACATTGTGGATTTCTATTCACAGTTGTGGAAAACTTTTTAAGTTTATGTTAAAATATTGAAGAATATTATAAGTAGAAGGGAGAAATAATGGCTCAGGAACAAGAATTTTGGGCGCGTGTATTAGAGTTAGCTCACACTCAGCTAAAAAAAACAACCTTTGACTTTTTTGTAGCAGAAGCCAAATTGATTAAAATTGAAAATAATCAGGCGACAATTCACTTAGATAGTCCTGTTAAAAAGCTTTTCTGGGAGCAAAATTTAGCAGATATTATCCTAACGGCTGGTTTCGAAATCTACAATGATCAAATTACTGCCTTATACGTATTTGAAACAGAAGACAGAGTTAAAGAAGAACCAGTTTATTTAACTTCACAGCAGCCCGATTTAACTGAAAAGAAAAAATCTCCTCCACTAGCTACTGGCTTAAAAGCAAAATATACTTTTGAAAACTTCGTACAAGGAGATGGCAATCAGTGGGCAAAAGCAGCGGCCCTAGCTGTCGCAGATAATCTGGGAGGTATCTATAATCCCTTATTCATTTATGGTGGACCAGGTTTAGGAAAGACACATTTATTAAATGCTATTGGAAACGAAGTATTAGAAAATACACCTGATGCTCGGATAAAATATGTTCCTGCTGAGACCTTTATTAATGATTTTCTAGAACATCTTCGTTTAGGAGAAATGGATAGTTTTAAAAAAATCTATCGCAGTCTTGATTTATTATTAATCGATGATATTCAGGCACTTAGTAAAAAAGTATCTACTCAAGAAGAATTCTTTAACACTTTTAATGCCTTGCATGGAGAAAATAAACAAATTGTTTTGACCAGTGACCGTAGTCCAGACTACTTAGAAAATTTGGAAGAAAGACTAGTCACGCGCTTCAAATGGGGATTAACTAGTGATATCACTCCTCCAAATTTTGAAACTAGAATTGCTATTTTGCGAAATAAAATCGAAGAATTTGATCTTATTTTCCCAAATGAGACAATTGAATATTTAGCTGGACAATTTGATTCAAATGTACGTGATCTTGAAGGTGCTCTAAAAGACATCAATTTACTTGCTAGCATGAAGCAGATTAAAGAGATTACTATAGATATTGCAGCTGAAGCTATTCGCTCTCGTAAACAAGCAGGAAGTCAACTATTAGTCATCCCAATTGATCGTATCCAAACTGAAGTTGGGAATTTTTACGGAGTTAGTGTCAAAGAAATGAAAGGGACTAGGCGAGTTCAAAATATTGTATTAGCTCGTCAGGTTGCCATGTACTTGACCAGAGAATTAACAGATAATAGCTTACCAAAGATTGGACGTGAATTTGGAGGAAAAGACCATACAACTGTAATTCATGCCCATGGAAAAATAAAAAGTATGCTAGAAGAAGACGATAATCTACGTTTAGAAATTGAATCGATAAAAAATAAAATAAAATAGTTGTGGATAAGTTTTCAAAAATATGGAAATTAATCCACAAATTGTGCACAAGTAAAAATACTTGCTGTAACTATGATTGAACTATTTTTCCACATTATCCACATAGCCTACTATTACTATTAACCTTATAATCATAAATAATAAAAGGAGTTTTCATGATTAACTTTTCTATTAATAAAAATTTATTTTTACAAGCCTTGAACACAACCAAACGAGCTATTAGTCATAAAAATGCCATTCCTATTCTTTCAACGATTAAAATTGATGTTACTAACGAGGGAATTACCTTAATTGGTTCTAATGGACAAATTTCAATTGAAAATTTTATTTCTGTAAATAATGAAAATGCAGGCCTCTTAGTTACTTCCTTAGGTTCAATCCTTCTTGAAGCTACTTTCTTTATTAATGTTGTTTCTAGTCTTCCAGATGTGACTCTTGATTTTAAAGAAATTGAGCAAAAGCAAATCGTACTGACTAGTGGAAAATCAGAAATTACTCTAAAAGGAAAAGATGCTGATCAATATCCACGTATTCAAGATGTACCAACTTCTAATCCATTGGTTCTTGAAACAAAGATTTTGAAGGATTTAATTAATGAAACAGCATTTGCAGCTAGTCTACAAGAAAGTCGTCCTATTTTAACTGGTGTACACTTTGTTTTAACGGATCATAAGAATCTTAAAACAGTTGCTACAGATTCCCATCGACTCAGTCAAAAGAAAATTATTCTAGAAAAAAATGGGGATAACTTTGACGTTGTTATTCCAAGTCGTTCTCTACGCGAATTTACAGCTGTTTTTAGCGATGAAATTGAGACAGTTGAGGTTTTCTTTGCTAATCATCAAATTCTTTTTAGAAGCGAAAATATTAGCTTCTATACACGTCTATTAGAAGGAAATTACCCAGATACGGATCGTCTTATTCCAACAGAATTTTCAACAGTTGTTACTTTTGCAACATCTGCTCTACGTGCTGCAATGGAACGTGCTCGCCTATTATCTAATGCCACACAGAATGGAACTGTAAAACTCGAAATTGAAGGTGGCGTTGTAAGTGCTCATGTAAACTCTCCAGAAGTTGGCCGAGTGAATGAAGAAATTGATGCTGAAAATGTTTCAGGAGAGAATCTAACTATTAGCTTTAACCCGACTTACCTTATTGAAGCTTTAAAAGCTGTGAATAGTGAAAAAGTAACTATTAGCTTTATTTCAGCTGTTCGTCCATTTACTCTTGTTCCTAGTGATCAAGAAGAAGATTTCATTCAATTAATTACTCCAGTGAGAACAAACTAATGTACGATAAAGGAAGTTATGTTGAAATGAAAAAGCCACATGCCTGTACGATTAAGTCAACAGGTAAAAAGGCAAATCGTTGGGAAATCACGAGAGTTGGAGCAGATATCAAAATTCGTTGCACTAATTGTGATCATGTTGTCATGATGAGTCGTTATGACTTTGAGAGAAAAATGAAAAAAGTCTTAAGTGATGAAACTTAAGACTTTTTATTATTTTTATTATTTTTTTAGTTCTTCAAATTTACCATTTTCGACTTTTTTGAAGCCACTTTTTTCAAGCGCTTCTCCACTAGCTTTCATACTAATTTTTTTCGCATTTTTTTCGTTAGAAATCATCATACCTGGAAGAGAGGCTAATTCTTTTAAATCAGCTTTGTCGTAATCAATTTCTATATTTTCTTTAATACCGTTTTTATCAAAGGAGACTTTTTCTTTAATTCCTTTGACTGTTTGATATTGTTTTGAAAGCTCTTCTATTTTAGCTTTAGCAGCATTTTTTTGCTCTTCTTGGCTTTCATCGATTCCTAAAGACTTATAAGAAATGAAATTTTCAGTAGTTTGTTTGGTAACTACGTCACCTTTATGATAATAGGTCAGACGCATATCAAATTGATTTGATTGATCAATTCTTTGGTAATAAGTAACATCTTCTTTTTGACCACAAGCTACTAAAAGAAAAGCAAAACATACTGTAAGTATAGTAAGGGACAATTTTAATAAATGATTTTTTTTCATCATGGAAACCTCCTTCATATACAAATATTATAAAATAAATTTTTAAAAATTCAAATCATTTTTTGAATTATAATCTTTTTTTGTAATTATAAAGAGTGAAAAGAGTAATTCCTAAAATAAAGCATCCTATTCCTTCCTTAAAACCTTTAGGAATAAATTTTAGGATAACTCTTCCTGTTCCTTTTTTTACATCAACCTTCATGAAACCATCTTGAGCCTTGTAGATAGTAACTAGGTGACCATTTTGTGTTGCACTCCACCCCTTGTCGTAAGGTAAAGTTAAAAAGAGAGAGGAATCTTTTTGAGCTTGATAATCTACAGTTATTTGGCTATTTTTTGTAGTAACTTCAACTTTTTGAGAATGAATTTTATCAATTGCTTCTTGAAAGTGATTGATATTTACTTTGTAAAATTCAGGTTTATCAAAAGAAACTTGAGAATTATCAGGAAATGTAAAGCGAACAGTTACAGTTTGTTTATCCGTAAAATGACCAAGATTAAAAAATGTAAAGACATTATTTGTTGTAAAGCGTCTTGTTTCGTTTCCTATCGAAATATCAACAACTGTCTGATCATCATTAGAAAAATGTATATTTGGAAGACTGACATAAACTTGACTATTCTCAGGAACATCTAGTGTATAAGTCATACTAGCAAAGCTTGAATTATTCTCTTTGTCAACATTTACAGTGATATGATCATTATTTTCAATAATGTTATGAGAGTTTATTGGATAAATTTTTTGAAAGTATTTATAGTTTAAGCCTGATAATTGATTTAGAAATTTTGTTTGATTATCAAGAGTTAAATTATTAAACTTTACATCTTTGTAAACTTTATTAGTTAAAAAAGCTAAGGTAGTTGCATTTTTATTTTGATATAGGGTTAGATTCTTTTCTGTTTTAATTGGAGTGAATCCATACTTTTGAGGATTTACTTCAGAAATATTATAAGCAAGCGAGAAGATAGCATCCATTAAAATGCTATTGTTTTGATAGCGTAAATTAAGATTAGTTCCAGTTGATTTAAAACCAAGTTTATCTAGAGTTGAACTTGTCATTGTATTCCGAACAGAAGAAAATTGTGAAATACCATTGTAGTTATATTTCATACTATCATTTCCTGTTTGAGGATCCAATGTCTCTGTGCGAAAAAATTCTGTATTTTTATCTTTTGAATACTTTACAAGCTTGTCAATTTCTTTTAAATTTTTAGCATAGGAAGAACGGCTAGCAAATACCCATTCTTTAGCAATGCCATCAACTTGGTAAAAAGCGTTTAAAGAAACTTCAAAACAAACAAAAGCTAATGTTGTAACAAAAAACACTTTCTTTGAAATAAAAGATTTAGTAAAAGTACCAAATATTAATAAGTAGGCTAAGAGAAACTCTAAAGTTAAAATAAAGTTTACAGGTCCTAAAAAATCATAATGTTTTCTAAAAATAAAAACTAGAATAAATCCAATGGATAAAATAGTGAAAGATATAATTAGATTTTTAAATTTGATTTGTTTAAGACGTTGTAAGCTTTCTGCTGCTAAAAAGATAACGAGAAGGGAGAATAGCCAAGAATAGCGATGTAAAAACATATTAGGTGCGTGCATCCCTTGCCAAAATAAATCTAATCTTTCAAGAGAAAAACTAGCAACAAATATTATAATTAGAAAAAAATAGGAAAGTTTCACGTGAAACTTAATCGATTTTAATGTAAAAAACAAGATAGCTAGCAAGAGTGGAACTATTCCAACATAAATCATTGGAATGGATCCGTATTTAGTTGTATCAAAGCTTCCAATAAAATTTTTAGCAAAAATATCTAAAAACCAAGTTTTTTCTGTAAACAGTCTATCAACTGAAGTTAATTTTTCTCCATGAGTTTTTAAATCCAAAAATGTTGGCAAAATCATAATTAGACTTGTGACGCCAGATAATATTGACACAATTGTAAAGTCTAAAAAAGTTTTAATTCTATTTTTAAAATCCCATGTTGTTTGAACAAAAAACCAAAAAATTAAAAATAGTGCCATCATATATCCAAAATAGTAATTCTGGATAAAGAGAATTGACAAACTCGTAAAGTATAATACTCGATTTTTTTTGAGGAGTAAAAGGTGTAAACCATAGAGAATTAGAGGAGCAAGGATAAAGACATCTAGCCAAGTTTTGATTTCAATTTGACTAGTTGCAAAACTCATAAGAGAATAGCAGGTTGACAGCATTAAAATAAGAAAGTTTGGTATTTTTTTAAATATTCCTTTTAAACTGATAGCAGCTGTTAACCCAATTAATCCAAATTTAATCAAGGTAAAGAGATAGACAGCATCTGGCATATTTTCTAGATTGAAGAAATAAACAAAAGGAGATAAAAAACTTCCTAAATAGTAACTAGTCAAAGCATAAAAGTTTAAACCTAATCCACTTGTAAAGGTATAAAAAAGACTATCACTGCCATGAAGAATATTTCTGAGCGTAGTATCAAAGATAACATACTGATGAAACCCATCTCCTAGTAAAGGAGATGTATCACTATTCCAATAAATTCCTTGGGAAAGATATACAATGAACATAATTAAAAAAGGAATTAAAAATGCTGCAAAGTAAACCCAATAATTTTTAAAATAATTCTTTATTTTTTTCATAAACTATATATAGCTAAAAAGCGAATATTCATTCGCTTTTTAATCTTTCCATAATTCTTTTACTTTTTGCTGAACTTCTTGATTTTCTAAGAATTCATCATAAGTTTCATCAATACGATCAATCACACCATTTTTAGATAACACAATAATATGATTTGCTAATGTTTGAATAAATTCATGGTCATGGCTAGCAAAAATAATGGACTCTTTGAAGTTTTTCAATCCATCATTTAAGCTGGAAATTGATTCCAAATCTAAGTGATTTGTTGGATCATCCAATACCAAGACATTAGATTTAAGTAACATCAATTTAGAAAGCATGACCCGAACTTTTTCTCCACCTGACAAGACGTTTACAGACTTGTTAACCTCATCTCCAGAGAAAAGCATACGCCCAAGAAAACCTCGGAGGAAAGTATTGTCATCTTCTTCTTTACTTGCAAATTGACGCAACCAATCAAGGATTGACTCACCACCAGCAAAATCACGAGAATTATCTTTAGGTAAATAAGATTGACTAGTTGTCACACCCCACTTGACAGTTCCTTCGTATTCAATATCTCCCATTAAAGCACGAATTAAGGCTGTTGTTTGAATATCGTTTTGACCAATCAAAGCTGTCTTGTCACCTGGACGCAAGATAAAACTAATATTATCAAGAATAGTTTCTCCGTCAATCTTGACAGAAAGATTTTCAACTGTCAAGAGGTCATTACCAATTTCACGTTCAGCTTTAAAGCTGATAAATGGGTATTTACGGCTAGATGGAACAATTTCTTCTAACTCTATCTTGTCAAGCATCTTTTTACGGGAAGTTGCTTGTTTTGATTTGGACGCATTGGCAGAGAAACGAGCAACAAACTCTTGAAGTTGTTTGATTTTTTCTTCTGCTTTGGCATTTCGGTCAGCGAGTAGCTTAGCCGCTAGTTCGCTTGATTCTTTCCAGAAATCATAGTTTCCGACATAGAGCTTAATTTTTCCAAAGTCAAGGTCGGCCATATGAGTGCAGACTTTATTCAAAAAGTGGCGATCGTGGGATACAACAATAACTGTATTGTCAAAATCGATAAGAAAGTCTTCCAGCCAAGTAATCGACTGAATATCCAGACCATTAGTTGGCTCGTCCAGAAGTAAGACATCAGGTTTACCAAAAAGGGCTTTTGCCAAGAGTACTTTAACCTTGTCCCCATTAGAGAGTTCACTCATATTTTGGTAGTGAAGATCTTCTGGAATATTTAGGTTTTGCAAGAGTTGAGATGCTTCACTTTCTGCTTCCCAGCCACCTAGTTCAGCAAACTCTCCCTCAAGCTCAGCCGCACGAACACCATCTTCATCTGAAAAATCTGGCTTCATGTAGATAGCATCTTTTTCCTTCATGATACTGTAAAGTAGGTCATTTCCCATAATAACAACATCAATGACTCTTTCATCTTCGTAGTCAAAGTGATTTTGACGAAGAACTGAAAGACGTTCATTAGGACCTAATGAAATATGACCAGTTGTTGGTTCAATATCTCCAGCTAATATTTTTAAAAATGTTGATTTTCCAGCGCCATTGGCACCAATTAAACCATAGGTATTACCAGCTGTAAATTTGATATTGACTTCATCAAATAATTTGCGGTCGCTGAAACGTAATGAAACATCTGATACTGTAAGCAATATAATTCTCCTCTTTAATATAACTAGTACTATTTTACTAGAAAAATCACCATATTTCAAATGATTCAAGAAGAAACTCTTGTTTTTAATTGTAAAATCTTTGTCAACTTATTGTCAATTAAATTGACAAAGGTGTAAAAGTTATTTTTATATAGAAATTTATCCAATCTCCTTTCTCATTTTTATTGAAAATGTTATAATGAATTCAACATTAATTGAGGAGAAATAGATGACAAAGCCTATTATTTTAACAGGAGATCGGCCAACTGGAAAATTACATATTGGCCATTATGTAGGAAGTTTACGGAATCGAGTTCTTTTACAAAATGAAGGAAAATATGATTTATTTGTTTTTTTAGCTGATCAACAAGCCTTGACAGATCATGCCAAGGACCCACAAACAATTATTGAATCAATAGGGAACGTAGCTTTGGATTATTTAGCTGCAGGATTGGATCCAGAAAAGGTTACTATTTTTATTCAGAGTCAAATTCCTGAACTTGCTGAATTAACAATGTACTACATGAATCTAGTCTCTTTAGCTCGGTTGGAAAGAAATCCAACTGTCAAGACAGAAATAGCTCAAAAGGGCTTTGGTCAAAGCATTCCTACAGGATTTTTGGTTTATCCAATTTCTCAGGCGGCTGATATTACAGCTTTTAAGGCGAATTATGTACCAGTTGGGACTGATCAAAAGCCAATGATTGAGCAAACTAGAGAAATAGTTCGTTCTTTTAACAATGCTTATCAAAAAGATGTCTTAGTTGAACCGGAGGGGATTTATCCTGAGAATGAAGCTGCAGGACGATTACCAGGGTTGGATGGAAATGCTAAAATGTCTAAATCATTAAATAATGGAATCTACCTTGCTGATGATATGGACACACTTAAGAAAAAAGTGATGGGAATGTACACAGACCCTAATCATATTAGAGTAGAAGATCCGGGAAAAATCGAAGGTAATATGGTTTTTCATTATCTGGATGTTTTTGGAAGACCAGAAGATCAAGCAGAAATTGCTGCTATGAAGGAACATTATCAAAAAGGCGGCTTGGGTGATGTAAAGACAAAACGTTATTTATTGGAGATTTTAGAAAGAGAGTTGGGCCCTATTCGTGAGCGTCGGATAGAGTTTGCTAAGGATATGGGACAAGTCTATGATATGCTTAAAAAAGGAAGCGAAAAAGCACGTCAAAAAGCTAGCCAGACTCTTTCTGAAGTGAAATCAGCGATGGGGATTAATTATTTTTAATAGATGATTGACAAATCATAACAGAGTGGTATTATATTATAAATTAAGTTGGTCTAGAACATGGTTCTACTATATAGATGAAAATAGAAAAGAGGAAACTTCGAATGTCTAATTGGGACACTAAATTTTTGAAAAAAGGTTTTACCTTTGATGATGTATTGTTGATTCCAGCTGAAAGTCATGTGTTGCCTAACGATGCTGATTTAACTACGAAATTGGCAGATAATTTGACTTTAAATATCCCAATTATTACAGCAGCAATGGATACCGTAACAGAAAGTCAAATGGCCATTGCTATCGCGCGTGCAGGTGGTCTTGGAGTAATCCATAAAAATATGTCTATTGCGCAACAAGCAGACGAAGTCCGTAAGGTAAAACGTTCTGAAAATGGTGTCATTATTGATCCCTTCTTCTTAACACCAGAACATACAATTGCTGAAGCAGATGAATTGATGGGACGTTATCGTATTAGCGGTGTTCCAGTTGTTGAAACATTAGAAAACCGCAAGTTGGTTGGTATATTGACCAATCGAGATTTGCGTTTCATTTCTGATTTTAATCAACCTATTTCTAATCATATGACTAGCGAAAATTTGGTTACAGCTCCGGTTGGAACAGATTTAGAAACTGCTGAGCGTATTCTTCAGGAACACCGTATTGAAAAACTTCCTCTAGTTGATGAAGATGGTCGTCTTTCAGGTTTAATCACGATTAAGGATATTGAAAAAGTAATTGAATTTCCAAATGCTGCTAAAGATGAGTTCGGTCGTCTCCTAGTTGCAGGTGCAGTTGGTGTTACTTCAGATACATTTGAACGTGCCGAAGCCCTTTTTGAGGCAGGAGCTGATGCGATTGTTATTGATACTGCTCATGGACATTCTGCAGGAGTTCTGCGTAAGATTGCTGAAATTCGTGCTCATTTCCCAGATCGTACTTTAATCGCAGGAAATATTGCAACTGCTGAAGGTGCGCGTGCCCTTTATGAAGCAGGTGTAGACGTTGTCAAGGTTGGTATTGGCCCAGGTTCTATCTGTACCACTCGTGTGATTGCTGGTGTTGGTGTCCCTCAAGTGACTGCTATTTATGATGCAGCAGCTGTTGCGCGCGAATATGGTAAAACAATCATTGCTGATGGTGGTATTAAATACTCAGGTGATATTGTCAAAGCTCTAGCAGCAGGTGGAAATGCTGTTATGTTAGGTTCTATGTTTGCAGGAACTGATGAAGCTCCTGGGGAAACCGAAATTTTCCAAGGACGTAAGTTCAAAACATATCGAGGTATGGGATCAATCGCTGCAATGAAGAAAGGTTCAAGTGACCGTTACTTCCAAGGTTCTGTCAACGAAGCTAATAAGTTAGTTCCAGAAGGAATTGAAGGTCGTGTAGCATACAAGGGTGCTGCAGCTGATATTGTCTTCCAAATGCTTGGAGGGATTCGCTCTGGTATGGGTTATGTTGGAGCTGCAAATCTACAAGAACTACACGAAAATGCTCAATTTATTGAAATGAGTGGTGCTGGATTGAAGGAAAGTCATCCTCATGATGTTCAAATTACAAACGAAGCTCCTAACTATTCAGTACAATAAAAAAATGCGCCATATATTGGTGCATTTTTATTTTACAATAGATATAGTTGATCTTTACAATATATGTAAAGGTTGTAAAAATAGAGTTTACAATTTTGTAAACTCTATTTTATGTGCCCATTTAAAATTTCAAATATTTTTATATCTTTAGGTAGGTTTTTTAGGTGTTCCAAAGTAGTTGTGGTAATAAAAGTTTGTATTTCTTGAGAAATTGTTTCTAGCAATTTAAGTTGACGATTATTGTCAAGTTCACTCATCACATCGTCAAGCAGGAGGATGGGAGATTCTTTTGTTATATTTTCAATCAATTTTATTTCTGCTAATTTAAGAGAGAGTACCACACTTCTGTGTTGCCCCTGACTTCCATAATTAGCATCCATTTGATTGATAAAGAAAGCTATATCATCTCGATGAGGACCTACACCAGTATTTTGTTTAAATAAATCTCTTTTTCGATTTTTACTTAGGCTTTGTCTAAAACTTTCTTCAATACTGTCAATATCTTGTAAAGGTACAGAGGATAGATAGTCAATAGTTAGAGTTTCTTTTTTTTGTGAGATATCAAGGTGTTTTTCCTGGGCGAATATTTCGAGTTTTTTTAAGAAGTCTAAGCGATGTTTGACCACACGACAACCATATTCAATAAGCTGTTCATCTAAAACAGATAGAAAATTCTCATCAATTTTTTGACTGTTCTTTAGATAAGAATTTCTTTGTTTAAGAACATGATTGTAATTGGAAAGATCTGCTAGATAAAGAGGCTTGATTTGCCCCAATTCAATGTCTATAAATTTTCGTCTTAATGTAGGCGAACCTTTAATAAGTTGTAAATCTTCTGGCGCAAACAGAACAACATTCATTGTCCCAATATAGTCGGAAAGTCTATTTTGCTTGAGATGATTGATTTTAGTAATACGTCCCTTAGCTGTCAACTCGATGTCAAGAGGAATTGTTCCTGTCTTTTTTTCAAGGATACCTGATACTTTGAGATCTTTTTCTTGAAAATGAATAAAATCTTTATCTGATCTAGTTCGGTGACTACGAGTCAAAGCTAAGAAGTAAATAGATTCTAGAATATTTGTTTTTCCTTGTGCATTTTGGCCAAGAAAAACGTTTAGACCAGAGTGAAAGTTGATTTCTGCATCTTGATAATTACGAAAATGTTTAAGAGTGAGTGATTTTAGCCACATATTATGTTCCTGGGAAGCGTACAGGGGCTTTTTTCTCTTGCCTTATACCTGTTTGCTTTCTGTTATTCTTTTTGGGAGCAGTAGTATTTTTTTTAAGATTTTTATTCATTTCTTTAACCATGTTAGCAATGCGTTGTTTTTCAGCTGTTTCTTCTGTATGCCGAACTTTTTCGTCTGGACTTGGTTCAAGAATAGATAGAGTTAGGTTTTCTCTAGGAATCGTTATTTGGTCTCCAACTCGAATTTTTTTTCCTCGTCTTGTTTCTAATTCACCATTGAAAAAAACATCATTTTCAGCTAAAAACGCCTTAATAGCACCGCCACTTTGGATTACTCCAACCTCTTTCAGGAGAGCTTGCAGTGTGATATATTCATCAAATAATTTATAATCCATATTTCACCTCAATCCTTGTCATTATACCATATTTTAAGACTGAAAGTGTATAAAATATCCAGGAAAGAAAACGTTTTAATCTGTTATAAGGAACACCAATTTCACATCATTTCGTGATATAATAGAATTCATATTAGGAAGCAAGAGGAACCTTATGGAATTAGCAAGAGGAGTCAATCTCCATTTTATTAAATCAACTAAATTCAAAACAAATAAAATAAAACTTCGTTTTTCTGCACCAATGAGTCCGGCTACTGTTGCTGAGCGAGTTTTGGTTTCTAGTATTTTAGAAACGGCAAATGCTGTTTATCCAACTTCTCAGCTATTTCGTGAGCGTTTAGCTAGTTTATATGGATCAAATTATTCAACCAGTGTTTCAAAGAGAGGTTTGGTTCATTATGTAGATATTAATGTGTCCTTTGTTAGGGATTCTTTTTTAAGTAGGAAAAACGCCCTAACAACAGAGATGGTTGAATTTATCAAAGCAAGTCTCTTATCTCCTTTAGTTGACCAGAAAGGTTTTGAGTCCTCTATCTTTGAAATTGAAAAGAAAAATATTATTCATGAGTTGGAATCTGAAATAGAAAACCATTTTTATCACACGCATTTGGAATTGAATAAATTATTTTATTTAAGTGAAGAAATGCAACTTCCTCGAGTTTCAAGTCTTGACTTAATGAAACAAGTGACACCTGAGACTAGCTTTTCAGTCTTTCAGAAAATGCTGAAGGAAGATAAGATTGATATCTTTTTTATCGGTGATTTTAATGAAGTGGCTATGCAGGAACAATTTTCTCAATTTGGCTTCACAGATCGTGAACAGGATTTACTATTGGACTATCAGCAACCTTTTTCAAAAATTTTACGAGAAGGGATTGAACAAAAGGAAGCTAATCAATCCATTTTAGAAATGGGCTATCATTTCCCTATTCAATATGGAGATACTAGTCATATCCCTTTGATTGTAATGAATGGTCTTCTGGGTGGTTATGCACACTCTAAATTATTTGTAGAAGTTCGTGAGAAAGCTAGTCTGGCCTATACTGTTTCTAGCACTATGGACATTTTTTCAGGAATGTTACGAGTATATGCTGGTATTGATAGAAAAAATCGTAATAAAGCTATGACTTTAATTAATCGACAAGTAGCTGATCTAAAAAGAGGAAAATTTTCTGAAGAAGAGCTTCAACAGACGAAAAATATGCTTAAAAACAGTGCTCTCTTATCTCAAGATCGTCAAAATGCTTTACTGGAAACAACTTATTTGTCGGCTGTTTTAGGCAAGAAATTTTTAAGAGTCGATGAGTGGTTAGAAGTTATGGAAAATGTTAAGAAGGAAGATATTGTTTTAGCAGCGAATACCTTGAAACTTCAAGCGATGTACTTTATGGAAGGGAAATAATGCAGAATTTAGCGCTGAAAAAAATAGAATATACAGCTATTGGAGAAAGTCTTTATCGGGTAATTTTACCAAATAGATTGCGACTTTTTTTACTTCCTAAAACAAATTTTCATGAGACATATGGTATTATGACGGTGAATTTTGGTTCGGTAGATACTTATTTTGTTCCGAGAGGTACCAAGCAAGCTATCCATTATCCAGCTGGAATTGCTCATTTTTTAGAACATAAATTATTTGAAGATGAAAATGGCAATGACTTATTACAGGAATTTGTAGACTTAGGAGCAGAAAGTAACGCCTTTACTAGTTTTACAAAGACAAGTTATCTTTTTTCGACAACTGAGAATGTAGAAGAATGTTTGGAATTGCTACAGGACTTGATTGGGGAAGCTTATTTTACAGAAGAATCTGTCCAGAGAGAACAAGGAATTATCCAGCAAGAAATAGAAATGTACCAGGATAATCCAGATTATCGTTTGTTTTTTAGCGCTTTAGCAAATCTCTACCCAGGAACAGCTCTTGCACAAGATATAGCTGGAAATCGCGAATCGATTGCCGAAATCACAGTGGAAGATTTGGATGAAAACTTTGAAACTTTTTACCATCCGTCTAATATGAGTTTATTTTTAGTTGGAAATTTTGATCTGGAAAAAACAGTAGCTACTATTAGTGAAAAACAAAATTCGTATGAAATAGATGATGAGAAGTCAGCCATTAAGAGGCGAACATTAAAATTATCTCCTGTAGTTCCAACTGCTAGTATGAGGATGGAAGTTAGCCGACCTAAATTAGCTGTTGCTATGCGAGGAAATGACAAAATTTCAAAGAGAAAATTATTTCGCTATAAACTTATTTTAAAATTATTATTTGATATGATGTTTGGTTGGACTTCTAAACGTTATCAAAAAATGTATGAAAATGGGAAAATTGATGCTTCCTTGACTCTAGAAGTTGAAGTAGAAGAACGCTTCCACTTTGTTATGCTGACGATGGATACCCAGGAGCCAGTAGCCCTATCTCATCAAATCCGTACAGCAATTAAAGAATTCGCTCAAGATATGGATGTAACAGAAGAGCATTTAGATATTGTTAAAAGTGAAATGTATGGTGATTTGATGCATGGTCTAAATTCGTTAGAATATATGGCAACGCAGTATGAAACCCTTATAGATGGAGAAAATCTTTTTGACTTGCCAAAAATTTTACAGGATATTCACTTAGAAGATATTTTAGAAGTTGGTCATGAGTTTATTGATCACTGTGACATGATAGATTTTACAATTTTTCCAAAATAATCCTAACAAAAGAAGAGAAAAATTTGGTACAATAGTCTGTAAAAAAATGATAGAAGATGTTTTCAGAAAAGAGGATATAAAACATAAAAAATGAAACAAAGATCTAGTCCCTAGTATTATCTTTGTAAGGCTGATTCATGTTATTGGCTATGAAATCTAGATTTTATAAATATGATAAACTTTAAAGCTTGTGACATCTGGCTTGGGCACAGCTTTTTCTAGTATTTTTTAGAGGAATTTGAACGTATGAGAAAAAAAACGATAGGTGAGGTATTAAGGTTAGCTCGAATTAATCAGGGACTAAGCCTAGAAGATTTACAACAAAAAACAGATATTCAGTTAGATTTATTAGAGGCTTTAGAAGCAGATGATTTTGATAAACTACCTAGTAGTTTTTATGCCAAATCTTTTCTCCGTAAGTATGCTTGGGCAGTAGACTTAGACGAAAAAATCATTTTAGACGCCTACGAATCAGGTAGTATGGTTACTTATGATGAAGTAGATGTTGATGAAGAAAATATGGGGAGAAGAAGAAGCAATAGACAAAAAACATCTTATTTGCCACTTTTCTATTTTTCTGTCATATCGTTGGCAATCATTGCCTTTGTAACTTATTATGTCTGGCAATATGTTAATCAGATGGAAACGGAAACGGAGAATTCAGCTTCTTCTAGTTACAGTGTGGTTAAAAGCGAAGGGTCTTCAGAGGCCACTTCAACTAGCTCTAATCTGACGAGTTCTTCTTCAACCACATCGTCTAGCAGCAATGCTTTAAAAGTTTCTGGTAGCGGGCAAAATCTGACAGCGACTTATTCTGGGGCAAAAGATCCTGTAACTATCAAATTATCCGTCACAACTGCAACTAGTTGGGTCAGTGTGTCGGGAACAGATTTAGACAATGGGGCTGTTTTATCTCCAGAAAATCCAAGTGTAACAACTACTGTGTCTCCTGGTTCATCTACAGTTATCACTTTAGGTGTTGTAGAGGGTGTAACGGTCTCTGTAAACGACCAGATCATTAATACTTCTGCAATCAATACCCAATCGGGAACGATTACTTTAACAATCAATAATTGAGAATGCTTATGAAAAAAGAAAATATTCCAAATGCTTTAACGCTCTTGAGAGTGGCGTTAATCCCAATTTTTATCTTATTACTGACCGTTGGTTCATCTAAGACTATTCATGTCATTGCTGCGATTATCTTTGCGGTGGCCAGCATTACTGATTATTTGGATGGATATTTAGCTCGTAAATGGAAAGTTGTCACCAATTTTGGGAAGTTTGCTGATCCGATGGCAGACAAACTTTTAGTTATGTCAGCGTTTATCATGCTGATTGAAATGAAAATGGCTCCTGCCTGGGTGGTAGCTGTGATAATTTGTCGAGAATTAGCTGTGACCGGATTGCGTCTTTTGTTGGTAGAAACGGGAGGAACGGTCTTAGCTGCAGCGATGCCCGGTAAGATTAAAACATTTACACAGATGTTTGCAATTATCTTCTTGCTGATCCATTGGACGCTTTTGGGACAAATCTGTCTGTATATCGCTTTAATCTTTACAATATATTCTGGTTATGACTATTTCAAAGGGAGTGCCTATCTCTTTAAAGATACCTTTAAATAAATGATGAAAAATATTATCGAAGTACACAACCTCAAATATAAATACGACAACGATACTGAAGAATACATTTTAAATGATGTAACGTTTCACGTGAAACATGGTGAATGGTTGTCCATTGTTGGTCATAATGGGAGTGGTAAATCGACCACGATTCGTTTGATTGATGGCCTTTTAGAAGCTGAAAGTGGAGAAATTTTTATCTTAGGTGATCAACTGACTCCAGAAAATGTTTGGGAAAAACGTCGTCATATTGGAATGGTTTTTCAAAATCCAGACAATCAATTTGTTGGAGCAACTGTAGAAGACGATGTGGCTTTTGGTTTGGAAAATCAGGGAATGGACCATGAGACTATGGTTGAGCGAGTAAATGAAGCGCTTGAGATCGTAGGGATGCAAGACTTTAAAAATCGTGAACCAGCTCGTCTTTCTGGAGGGCAAAAGCAGAGGGTGGCTATCGCAGGAATAGTGGCTCTCCGTCCGGATATTATTATTTTGGATGAAGCGACTAGTATGTTGGATCCAGAAGGACGTTTAGACTTGATTCAAACAGTGAAACGCATCAAAGATGAGAATCAAATGACGGTCATTTCGATTACACATGACTTGGATGAAGTTGCACTTAGTGACCGTGTTTTGGTCATGAAAAAAGGAAAAGTAGAATCAAGCAGTACAGCTAGAGAGCTGTTTTCAAGATCAGATTTACAGGAATTAGGACTTGATGAACCCTTTTCAAATCAAGTCAAGGCAACCTTGAATGAAGATTTTGATTTGCCAGCTGATTATCTAACAGAAAAAGAATTGCAGGAATCTTTATGGGAATTACTTTAAAGAATGTTAGCTATACTTATCAAGCAGGCACACCGTTTGAAGGGCCTGCCCTTTTTGATGTGGATTTGGAAATTAAAGATGGCTCTTACACTGCTTTAATCGGTCATACTGGTAGTGGAAAATCTACTATTTTACAGCTTTTAAATGGTTTATTGACACCTTCTGTAGGAAGTGTCACTGTTAATGATATAGAAATCACAGCTACTTCTGTTAATAAAGATATAAAGCAAGTAAGAAAAAAAGTCGGTTTGGTGTTTCAATTTGCAGAAAGCCAGGTGTTTGCAGAAACAGTCTTAGATGATGTGGCTTTTGGTCCTCAAAATTTCGGAATTTCTAAAGAAGAAGCGGAACGTTTGGCGCGTGAAAAACTTCTTTTGGTGGGAATTTCTGAGGACTTATTCTCACGTAGTCCTTTTGAGCTTTCAGGAGGACAAATGAGACGAGTAGCTATTGCTGGAATTCTAGCAATGGAACCAGAAGTTTTAGTTCTTGATGAGCCGACAGCTGGGTTAGACCCAGCAGGTCGTAAGGAACTAATGGAAATCTTCCAAGGCTTACATGAGGATGGTATGACTATTGTGCTGGTAACTCATTTAATGGATGACGTGGCAAATTTTGCTGATACTGCGTATGTGCTGGAGAAAGGACATTTAGTGAAAAGTGGTTCTCCCAAGTATATCTTTCAAGATGTGGAATTTATGGAAAAAATCCAACTGGGAGTCCCTAAGATTACAAAATTTGCTCAAGGTCTGGTGGAAAAAGGATTAAATTTACCTAATTTGCCAATTACAATCACTGAATTTAAGGAGATACTGCATGGATAAGATGATTTTAGGGCGGTATATTCCAGGTAATTCTCTGATCCACCGTCTGGATCCTAGAAGTAAACTATTATCTATGTTCTTGTTTGTTTTAATTATTTTTTGGGCAAATAATTTAGCAACAAACCTTTTGCTTTTTGTTTTTACATTTTTTTTAGTTTTTCTTTCTAGAGTCCCTATTGGATTTTTTGTAAAAGGTCTCCAATCTATGCTTTTCTTGGTTGCCTTTACGACTGTTTTTCAGCTCTTATTTACTACAACGGGAAATACTCTTGTCCAATTTTCCTTTATTCGCATTACAGATATAGGCTTAGCACAAGCAGGCATTATTTTTAGTCGATTCGTTTTGATCATTTTTTTCTCAACATTGCTCAGTTTGACTACAATGCCTTTAAGTTTGGCGGATGCGGTAGAAGCTCTCTTAAAACCTCTGACTGTTTTTAAATTCCCAGTGCATGAGGTAGGATTGATGTTATCAATGAGTTTGCGATTTGTACCAACTCTAATGGATGATACTGTTCGAATTATGAACGCTCAGCGAGCTCGAGGAGTGGATTTTGGTGAGGGAAACATTGTACAAAAAGTGAAATCCATTATACCGATTTTGATTCCTTTATTTGCTTCTAGCTTTAAAAGAGCGGATGCTTTAGCTATTGCAATGGAGGCGCGTGGTTATCAAGGAGGAAATCAGAGAAGTCGTTATAGACAGTTAAAGTGGCAAAATAAAGATTCCTATGCGATTCTTGTCTTGATAATTTTAGGAGCTATATTATATCTGCTAAAAAATTAATGTCAAGTCTGATTTTTGTGTTAATTTCACATATTATTTTAAAATAATATGTAGAAATACGATGGACAAGGCAATGTTGGTGTTTAAATAAAATACATTTGTAATTTTTGTAATCCTATTTTAAATGACCTGTAATATTTAAAGTGTATGATGGTACTATCAGTGAAAAGGAGAACCAGAATTATAATGAAATTACAACCAATGAAAGGTGCCTTCGCATTTGTTGCTACAGCAGCTACCCTATTTTTGACAGGAGTTGTAGCTAAGGCAGACACATATACAGTAAAAGCTGGCGACACTTTGTCAAAAATTGCAAAAGAAAAATCCACAACTGTTGAAAGCTTAATTAAATTAAACAAGCTTGAAAATCCAGATTTAATTTTTGAAAATCAAGTGCTAGAACTTGGTGATACAAAAGCTAATAAAAAGGCTCCAGCTGTTGCTGCAGCACCAGGACCAGCGACACAGGATAATCAAGCGGCACCTGCACCAGTAGCAACTATTACAGTTCCTGCAGCATCAGCTAACTATTCTACCTATAATTCTACACCTGTTCTTGCTAATGGTAATACAGCAGGTGAGACAGGTACTTATGCAGCGGCTCGTATGGCTGAGTTGACAGGAGTTTCTGCTTCAACTTGGGAAGCAATTATTGCTCGTGAATCAAATGGTCAAGTAAACGCCTATAATGCTTCAGGTGCTAGTGGCCTGTTCCAAACAATGCCAGGATGGGGTTCTACAGCAACTGTTGAAGATCAAATCCAATCTGCATACAATGCCTATAATGCTCAAGGTTTATCAGCTTGGAATTATTAATATAAAATTAAAAACGGCTTTGAGCCGTTTTTTATATTATAAATATCAATAGGTTGACACATTTGTCAATCTATTTTATTCTCCAAATATCTCTTTTGAAAGTCTGCGACCTGTAGGTGTTGTAGCTAAGCCACCTTCGGCCGTTTCTCGGAATGCAGTTGGCAGACTTGACCCAACTTGATACATGGCGTCAATGACTTCGTCAACAGGAATTTTAGATTCGATTCCAGCAAGAGCCATATCAGCTGCAATAAAAGCGTAACTGGCTCCCATAGCATTTCGCTTGACACATGGCACTTCTACTAGGCCAGCCACAGGGTCACAAATTAACCCCAGCATGTTTTTGATGACAAAACAAATAGCTTGACTGGCTTGAAAAGGTGAACCTCCAGCAGCCAGAACTAAAGCAGCTGCACTCATAGCAGAAGCAGAGCCAACCTCAGCTTGACAGCCACCTTCAGCGCCTGAAATTGAGGCGTTATTGGCAATGACTAGGCCGAAAGCACCTGCAGCTAACAGAAAGTTCAGCTGTTCTTCTTCTGAGAGTCCTAATTTTTCAGTAGCAGATGTAAGGACAGCAGGTAGACAGCCAGCACTACCGGCAGTTGGTGTTGCACAAACCAAGCCCATTTTAGCATTATGCTCATTGACAGCAATAGCATTTTTTGCTGCAGTCAGTACAGTGTGGTCGGACAATGTTTTTCCAGACCGGATATAGTGGTCAAGTTTTGCTGCGTCTCCGCCAGTCAATCCGCTACGAGACTTGCTCTCATCAAGTCCAAGAAGGACAGAGGCTTTCATGACTTCCAGATTGCGACCCATCAGTCTCAAAACTTCATCTCTTTCACGACCAGTCAATTCATACTCAGTAGCAATCATTAGTTCTGCAACATTTCCTTGGTAATCCAAGTCAGCTTGCTCTACTAATTCTTTGATGGAATAAAACATATTTTCTCCTACTTAAAGAAATTTACATTATGTAGATGAGGAATATTTCGAATTTCTTCGACAGCTTCTTCACAGCTACGGCTGTCAACCTCAATAATCATTATGGCTTTCTCGCCAGCTTTTTCACGTGTGACATTCATTTGAGCAATGTTGATATTGTAACGTGAGAGGGCATCTGTAACGTGAGCAATCATACCAGGGACATCTTGATGAACAATGATGATAGTAGGTGTATTCATACTGAGTGAAACTGAAAAACCATTCAGCTCCGTTACTTGAATATTGCCCCCACCAATAGATACTCCAGTAACACTGATTGTTTTATGATCGTTTTTTATTGTAATTTTTGTTGTATTGGGATGTGGAGCATTACTATCTTTTTGAATAGACCAGACAACTTTGATACCTCGTTTATGGGCTATTTCTAGACTATTGGGAATCTCTGGATCATCCGTATCCATTCCTAAGATTCCTGCTACAAGAGCTAAATCAGTTCCGTGTCCTCGATATGTTTTAGCAAAAGAATTAAAAAGCTGAAATTCCACTTCAGTAGGTTCATCGTTAAATATAGAATAGACTATTTTTCCAATACGAACGGCTCCTGCTGTATGGCTACTAGATGGTCCAATCATTACAGGGCCAATAATATCAAAAACAGATTGAAATCTTAATGATGTCATGATTTCTCCTCGTGTAAAGTTCTATCTTCATTATAACAAAGTTAGGGGGTATCTGCTTCATTTTTAAATAAAAAATTATAAAATAACAAATCCTATAAATTAGGAAAATCATTTGAAAAACAAAATAAAATTTCTTATTTTAAGCCTTTTATAAGCTTTCTTTTTCTAATTTAAACAATTTTGTAACATTTATCATATACTTTAAAAATAGAGGTAACATAGAATCTGTATGATAGGAGTATAGCAAAATGATAGATATGAGACCAAGAAAAAATCATGAATATTTTGTATCTCGTTTTGCTAGTTACAAGAAAAGGAGAATAAAATGCAAGTACAGACATTTTTAAAAAATAAAACAAATACAGTAAAGACAGGTGTAGTAAGCTTAGCAGCTTTAGCTTTATTCCTACCAGTAATAGCAAACGCTGATAGTTATACCGTGAAGTCAGGAGATACACTTTCTGCTATTGCGACAGCTAATAATACAAGTGTTGAAAAGCTAGCTGAACTGAATAAAATTTCTGATGTAAATCTTATCCATGTTGGACAAGTCCTAGAAGTAGGAGAACAGAAGGAAAACAAGACAGAAACTACACCAACTACAACAACGCCTGAGACTAATAATACGAGTACAAACACAGCAAATGCTTCTTCAGGTTTAAGTGCAGAAGATGCAGAAGCTAAAGAATTTATCGCTCAAAAGGAATCAAGTGGTAGTTACACTGCTCAAAATGGTCAATATTATGGTCGATATCAATTAACCATTACATACTTGAATGGAGATCTCTCGCCTGAAAATCAAGAGAAAGTGGCAAATGAATATGTAACAAGTCGATATGGTTCATGGTCTGCTGCTAAAAACTTTTGGCTAGCAAATGGCTGGTATTAAAAGAAAACTCTCAATTTTGAGAGTTTTTTCTTTACACTATTGTAAACATTCTTGACAAAAAGTTAACTGGACTAGTAAAAGGGAGCATTTTCTATTTGTTTGTTCTTATAAAAATTTCGTGCTATAATAGAGCTTGCTCAAGCGACCTTCAATCGTTGAAAGCACAGCACGACCTTCAATCGTGAAATAACGAAAAGATGGGAGAACACAATGAGTGATAACTCTAAGATTCGTGTCGTTGTTGGTATGAGCGGAGGTGTTGATTCATCAGTAACTGCCTTGCTCTTGAAAGAGCAAGGTTACGATGTAATTGGCATCTTCATGAAAAACTGGGACGACACAGATGAATTTGGTGTCTGCACAGCCACAGAAGACTACAAGGATGTAGCAGCTGTTGCAGCCCAGATTGGCATTCCTTACTACTCTGTCAACTTTGAGAAAGAGTACTGGGAACGTGTTTTTGAATACTTCTTGGCGGAATACCGAGCTGGTAGGACTCCAAATCCAGATGTCATGTGTAACAAGGAAATTAAGTTTAAAGCCTTCCTTGACTATGCCTTGACACTGGGCGCTGATTACGTTGCAACGGGTCACTATGCTCAGGTGAAGAGAGACCAAGATGGTTTAGTACATATGTTACGTGGCAAGGATAACAATAAGGATCAGACTTACTTTTTGAGTCAACTGTCACAGGAACAACTGCAAAAGACCATGTTTCCTCTGGGCCATTTAGAAAAGCCAGAAGTTCGAGCAATTGCTGAAAGAGCTGGTTTAGCTACGGCCAAGAAAAAAGATTCGACAGGTATTTGCTTCATTGGTGAGAAGAATTTTAAAGAATTTCTGAGTCAATATTTACCCGCTCAGCCAGGTCGCATGATGACCTTGGAAGGTCGAGATATGGGCCAGCATGCTGGGTTGATGTATTATACCATTGGCCAGCGGGGTGGTCTTGGAATTGGTGGTCAGCATGGTGGTGATAATGAACCTTGGTTTGTGGTCGGAAAAGATCTCAGCCAAAATATTCTTTATGTAGGTCAAGGTTTTTATCATGACAACTTAATGTCAACCAGCCTTGACGCTAGTCAGGTTCATTTCACAAAAGAAATGCCAGAAGAATTTACAATGGAATGTACAGCTAAGTTTCGCTACCGTCAGCCAGATTCTAAGGTGACAGTTACTGTAAAGGGTGACAAGGCGGTTGTCAACTTTGATCAGCCTCAAAGGGCAGTTACACCAGGTCAAGCAGTCGTCTTCTATGATGGGGATGAGTGCTTAGGTGGAGGCTTAATTGACAGAGCTTATAAGAATGGTCAAGTCTTGCAGTACATTTAGATTGACAATTCAGCTTAATTTGCTACAATAAGATAAGCAATACCTATGATGGTCAAAGCTCATGGATGTTGCAGGCTTTTTTGTCCTGCACTTCTGGAGACTTGGCCTTTTTTGGTGAAAAAAACGAAGGAAAAAGAAATGTCACACAATTTTACTGAAAGTTATGATATTATCGTGGTTGGAGCGGGGCACGCTGGAGTTGAGGCTTCTTTAGCTGCTAGTCGAATGGGTTGTAAGGTTCTTTTGGCAACCATCAATATTGAGATGCTGGCTTTCATGCCCTGTAATCCCTCTATTGGAGGGTCTGCTAAAGGGATTGTTGTCCGTGAAGTAGATGCATTGGGTGGAGAAATGGCCAAGAATATTGACAAGAGCTATATCCAGATGAAAATGCTCAATACTGGTAAAGGACCCGCTGTTCGGGCTCTTCGGGCGCAGGCAGATAAAGAGCTTTATTCCAAAGAAATGCGGAAGACTGTTGAAAATCAAGAAAATCTGACCTTGCGGCAAACCATGATTAATGAAATCTTGGTAGAAGATGGTAAGGTCATTGGGGTTAAAACGGCAACTCATCAGGAGTATGCAGCTAAAGCCGTCATTGTTACGACTGGAACAGCTTTGCGGGGAGAAATTATTATTGGTGATCTCAAGTATTCATCTGGTCCAAACCATAGCTTAGCAGCAATTCCTTTGGCAGATAATCTGCGTGATCTAGGTTTTGAAATTGGTCGTTTTAAAACTGGAACGCCACCGCGTGTTAAGGCGTCATCTATCAATTATGATGTGACCGAGATTCAGCCAGGTGATGAAAAGGCCAATCATTTCTCCTATACGTCTCGTGATGAGGACTATGTGAAAGATCAAGTGCCTTGCTGGTTGACTTATACCAATGCAGAAAGTCATGAAATTATCCAAAATAACCTGCATCGTGCTCCTATGTTTTCAGGTATCGTTAAGGGTGTGGGCCCTCGCTATTGCCCGTCAATCGAGGATAAGATTGTCCGTTTTGCGGATAAGGAACGCCACCAGCTTTTCTTAGAACCTGAGGGTCGTGATACGGAAGAAGTTTATGTGCAGGGGTTGTCAACTAGTTTGCCAGAAGATGTACAGAAGGACTTGGTTCACTCTATCAAAGGTCTAGAAAATGCTGAGATGATGCGGACAGGCTATGCCATTGAGTACGATATGATTATGCCTCATCAGTTGCGGGCAACCTTAGAAACCAAGAAAATTTCAGGGCTCTTTACAGCAGGGCAGACCAATGGAACTTCCGGTTATGAAGAAGCTGCAGGTCAAGGGATTATCGCTGGGATTAATGCGGCCTTGAAAATCCAAGGTAAGCCAGAGTTGATCTTGAAGCGCAGTGATGGTTACATTGGAGTCATGATTGATGATTTGGTGACCAAGGGGACCGTAGAACCCTATCGACTTTTAACCAGCCGAGCTGAATACCGTTTGATTCTCCGTCATGACAATGCTGATATGCGTTTGACAGAGATGGGACGGGAAATTGGTCTGGTAGATGATGAGCGCTGGGCTCGTTTCGAGATTAAAAAGAATCAATTTGACAATGAAATGAAGCGTTTGGAATCTATCAAACTAAAACCTGTCAAGGAAACAAACGCTAAAGTAGAAGAGCTTGGCTTTAAGCCTCTGACGGATGCAGTAACTGCCAAAGAATTTATGCGGCGTCCAGAAGTGTCTTATCAAGATGTGGTTCAATTCATTGGTCCGGCAGCAGAGGAGCTTGATGAAAAGATTATCGAGCTAATTGAAACAGAGATTAAGTATGAAGGCTATATTTCCAAAGCTCTTGATCAGGTTGAAAAGATGAAGCGCATGGAAGAGAAGCGCATTCCAGCTAATATTGACTGGGATGATATTGATTCGATTGCGACAGAAGCAAGACAGAAGTTTAAGAAAATCAATCCAGAAACAATTGGTCAGGCGAGTCGTATTTCTGGTGTCAATCCAGCAGATATTTCTATTTTGATGGTTTATTTGGAAGGAAAAGCACGCAGTATTTCAAAAAATAAAGAAAAACAAAACCACGTTTGATAAAACAACGTGGTTTTTACACTATATTTACAATATTGTAAACATAGTGTAAATAACATTCACCTGATATGGATTGAGTTTAAAAGCTTGTGAAAAAGAACTTTTAATTATTAAACATGACTGAATAACTAGCATTTTTGAGTGGATTCACCAATATGTTTACTTTGCTGTAAATTTTTTTTTACAACTATGACAACAAACAATTAACTAGAGGATGATGCAATCCATCGAGAAATAATTACTAAGTTTACAAAAAGTTTAAACATCACAAATAAGCTTAGAACCAGTAGAAACTCGCTTTTTTCTTGAATTTATGGTAAAATGGCGGATAAGAGGTTTGTGATGAAAAAATTTCATTTTGCCCCAATTCACTTTGTAATGCTGGGCGTTATTTCTTTTGGAATCTTAGCAGTTTTACTGAGAGCGTTTGGTGAAGGAACGCTTGTTTTGCTTGCTACCTTCTTGGTAGTGGCCTTTTTGGTTTCCCTTCTAATTTATCAACAAAAGTTTTTTGAAACAGCAGAATTTGAACAAATTCAGTATGTTAATCACCATGCAGAAAATAGTTTGGCATCTTTACTAGATAAAATGCCTGTTGGAGTCATTAAAATTAAAGAAGAAACTGGTGAAGTTGAGTGGTTCAATCCCTATGCTGAGTTGCTTTGTACAACAGAAGATGGGGATTTTGATACACAAATGCTACAGCAGATGATGGAGACAGGTTTAGAAGGTTCTGGTCGCTACATGACAATTGGTGACAAGAAATATTCGATTTATCTGGATCGTTCCTCTAATGTTTTCTACTTTTTTGATGCTTCTAATGAGTATGATGCAACTGCAGAATTAGCAACTACACGACCTGTTATTGGTATCATATCTGTTGATAACTATGATGATTTAGAAGATGTTGTATCAGATTCCGATATCAGCCAGATTAATAGTTTTGTTGCCAATTACATTGCAGAATTCTCTGATCGCCATCGGATGTTTTATCGTCGTGTAGGTATGGACCGTTTTTATCTGTTTACAGATTTTACAGTACTAGATCAATTAATGCAGGATAAATTTTCAGTTATTGATCAATTTAGGATTGAAGCTAAGAATCGTGAAATACCTCTGACTCTCAGTATGGGCTTCGCTTATGGAGATGGAGACCACGATCAAATCGGTAAAACGGCTTTGTTAAATCTAAACCTAGCTGAGGTTCGTGGAGGAGATCAGGCTGTCGTAAAAGAAAATGCTGATGGCAAGAATCCAATCTTCTTTGGAGGTGGCTCTGCTGCTGCAGTGAAGCGCACACGTACACGTACTCGGGCCATGATGACCGCTATTTCGGATAAAATCCGTAGTGTTGATCAAATTTTTGTTGTGGGTCATAAGAATTTGGATATGGATGCTTTGGGTTCGGCAGTTGGAATGCAACTTTTTGCAAGTAACTTAATTGATAAGACATATGTTGTCTATGATCAGTATCAAATGGCTGCAGATATTGAGAGAGCTGTCAATAAACTCCAAGACGAAGGACAGACTAATTTGGTAACTGTTGCAGAAGCTATGACGATGGTCACAGGAAACTCTTTACTCATTATGGTTGACCATTCTAAGCTTAGCTTGACTCTATCTAAGGATTTTTATAAACAGTTTTATCAGACTATTGTAATTGATCATCATCGACGGGATGATGACTTCCCAGAAAATGCTGTCATTACTTATATTGAAAGTGGAGCCAGCAGTGCTAGTGAGCTTGTGACGGAATTGCTTCAGTTCCAAAATTCTAAGAAAAATCGATTAAGTAAGATGCAGGCCAGTGTTTTGATGGCTGGAATGATGTTGGATACTAAGAATTTCACCTCTCGCGTTACTAGTCGGACATTTGATGTGGCT
This sequence comes from Streptococcus sp. SG2, assembly GCF_030439925.1. Taxonomy (NCBI): domain Bacteria; kingdom Bacillati; phylum Bacillota; class Bacilli; order Lactobacillales; family Streptococcaceae; genus Streptococcus; species Streptococcus sp. SG2. The sequence continues at coordinate 45,683 of NZ_JAQFJD010000002.1, forward strand.
AGTTATTTACGGACACGGGGCAGTGATAGTGTGACAATTCAAGATATTTCTGCAACAGATTTTGATGAATATCGGGCAGTTAACGAGCTGATCCTACGAGGTAATAAGATATTACCAAACGTTATCGTAGCTAGTGGGCCAGAAGATAAGAGTTATCAGACGGTCGCAATCAGTAAGGCAGCGGACACTATGCTTGCTATGTCGGGGATCGAAGCAACCTTTGTGGTAAGTAAAAATACGCAAGGTTATGTTTCGATTTCAGCTAGAAGTCGTAGTAAGGTTAATGTCCAACGTATTATGGAAAATATGGGTGGTGGCGGCCACTTTAATCTAGCAGCTGCTCAGATTAAAGACCTTACGGTTGCAGAGGTTACCCGAAAATTAAACCAAGAAATCATTGATGAAGTGATCAAAAAAGAAGAGGAGATAGTAGAATGAAAGTAATCTTTTTAGCAGATGTAAAAGGTAAGGGCAAAAAAGGGGAAGTAAAGGAAGTTCCTACAGGATATGCTCAAAACTTTTTGATTAAGAAAAATTTAGCGAAAGAAGCAACTGCTCAGGCTATTGGTGAGTTACGAGGGAAACAGAAATCTGAAGAAAAAGCCCATGCGGAATTAGTTGCTGAAGCTCAAGCGATTCAGGCCAAATTAGCAGAAGAAGCAACTTTGGTTGAATTTACTGAAAAAGTTGGTCCAGATGGTCGGACGTTTGGCTCTATTACCAGCAAAAAAATTGCAGAAGAGTTAGAAAAACAATTTGGTATTAAGTTGGATAAACGCAATATCAAAGTGGATTCACCGATTCGTTCAGTAGGTCTGATCGATGTTCCAGTGAAGATTTACCAAGACATCACAGGTGTCATCAATCTGCGTGTCAAGGAAGGATAAGTAAGTAGAGGAGAGAGGAGTTCTTTATGGCAGAGATTGATGAATTACGAGCACAGCCTCAAGATATTTTAGCTGAGCAGTCTGTTCTGGGAGCTATTTTTCTTGATGAGAGCAAGCTCGTTTTCGTTCGTGAATATATCGAGCCAGCTGACTTCTTTAAGTATGCCAATCGCTTGATTTTTAAGGCCATGATTGATTTGGCTGATCGTGGTGATGCAATTGATGCCACTACCGTTCGAAATATTCTGGATAGCCAGGATGATTTACAAAACATTGGTGGACTCAGCTATTTGGTTGAAGTGGTTAACTCAGTTCCGACCTCTGCCAATGCAGAATATTATGCTAAAATCGTAGCTGAAAAAGCTATTTTGCGTCGCTTAATTGCTCGGTTGACAGAATCTATCAATCAAGCTTACGATGGAGCAAGCCCGGCAGATGAAATTATTGCTGGTGCGGAGAAGGCGCTCATTGATGTCAGTGAGAATGCTAACCGTAGTGGTTTTAAAAACATCAAAGATATCTTGAATATCAACTTTGAAAACTTGGAGGTTCGTTCTCAACAAACTTCTCATATCACAGGGATTGCGACTGGCTATCCTGAGTTGGATAAGATGACCACAGGTCTACATGAGGAAGAATTGATCATTTTGGCAGCACGTCCTGCGGTCGGAAAAACTGCTTTTGCCCTTAACATTGCTCAGAATATTGGGACGAAACTAGATAAGACTGTCGCTATTTTCTCTTTGGAAATGGGGGCAGAGAGCTTGGTAGACCGGATGTTGGCTTCTGAAGGAGTTATTAATTCGCATTCTATCCGTACAGGACAACTAAGCGATGAAGAATGGCAGAAAGTAACCATCGCTCAAGCAAATCTGGCACAAGCCAGCATTTATATTGATGATACACCAGGGATTCGGATTACAGAAATTCGCTCGCGGGCAAGAAAGTTGGCTCAAGAAACAGGCAATTTAGGCCTAATTTTGATTGACTACCTGCAGTTGATCACAGGAACCGGACGCGAAAATCGTCAGCAAGAGGTATCAGAAATTTCTCGTCAGCTGAAGATTTTAGCAAAAGAGTTAAAAGTACCGGTAATCGCCTTGAGTCAGCTCTCTCGTGGAGTAGAGCAACGACAAGATAAACGGCCAGTGCTGTCTGATATCCGGGAATCTGGATCTATCGAGCAGGATGCGGATATCGTAGCCTTTCTCTATCGGGATGATTATTATGATCGTGCTGGCGAGGAAGAAGAAGGTATTCCAAATAACAAGGTGGAAGTCATTATCGAGAAAAACCGTAGCGGTGCGCGTGGTACGGTAGAATTGATTTTCCAAAAAGAATACAACAAGTTCTCAAGTATTTCTAAAAGGGAGGAAGTATAAAATGAGTGATGCATTTACAGATGTAGCAAAAATGAAAAAAATTAAAGAAGACATCAAGGCACATGAGGGGCAGATTGTCGAGATGACTCTGGAAAATGGACGGAAGCGTCAAAAGGATAAAAAAGGACGTTTGATTGAGGTTTATCCTTCTTTATTTATAGTAGAATATACAAATGACAATGTTCCAGCTGGAGACTCTGCAAGTACTTATGTAGAATCTTATACTTACTCAGATATTTTGACAGAAAAGAACTTGATTCGCTATTTTGATGATGAAAGCGAAGAACAATAAAGAAAGGATACAAGATTGGGCTTGAGCTGCAATCTTTTTCCTTTTGTGTGATTACAGTCAGTTTTTGCGACGGTCTTTTATTTGTAGTATAATATTTGAAAAGATAAAGATATGGAGGCAATGTATGGATTTAACGAAACGTTTTAATAAGAATTTAGATAAAATTGAAGTATCGATGATTCGTCAGTTTGATCAGTCCATATCAAGTATTCCCGGGGTTTTACGCCTAACTTTAGGTGAGCCAGATTTTACAACTCCGAACCATGTAAAAGAAGCTGCTAAGGCTGCCATTGATGCCGATCAGAGTCATTATACCGGTATGAGTGGCTTGCTCGAGCTAAGACAGGCAGCCAGCGAGTTTGTTAAAGAAAAATATAATTTAGACTATAAACCAGAAAGCGAAGTGTTGGTGACTATTGGTGCAACAGAAGCTTTGTCTGCAACCTTGACAGCTATCTTAGAAGAAGATGATGTTGTTTTACTTCCTGCACCTGCTTATCCAGGATATGAGCCGATTGTTAATCTTGCAGGAGCTAAAATTGTCGAGATTGATACAACAGAAAATGATTTTGTCTTGACTCCTGAAATGCTAGAAAAGGCTATTTTGGAGCAAGGTGAAAAAGTCAAGGCTGTCATCCTGAACTATCCAGCCAATCCAACTGGTGTGACCTATTCTAGGGAGCAAATCCAGGAATTGGCAGCAGTGTTGAGTAAATATCCAGTCTTTGTTGTCTGTGATGAAGTTTATTCGGAGTTGACTTACAGAGAAGAGGCTCATGTTTCCATTGGTCAGTACCTACCTAAGCAAGCCATTGTTATCAACGGTCTCTCCAAATCTCATGCTATGACTGGTTGGCGATTAGGCTTTATCCTTGCGCCTGCTGAGTTTACCGCTCAGATCATCAAGAGCCACCAATATTTGGTAACTGCTGCAAATACTATGGCACAATTTGCAGGGGTAGAAGCCTTATCGGCTGGAAAAGACGACGCTCTTCCTATGAAGAAGGAATACATCATAAGGCGAGATTATATCTTAGAAAAGATGAGGGACTTAGGCTTTAAAATTATAAAACCAGACGGTGCTTTTTATATCTTTGCTAAGATTCCGGATGGGTTTACGCAGGATTCGTTCGCTTTTCTAAAAGATTTTGCTGAGAAAAAAGCAGTTGCTTTTATTCCAGGTGCAGCTTTTGGCCAGTATGGGGAAGGCTATATTCGGCTTTCTTATGCAGCTAGTATGGAGGTCATTCAAGAGGCTATGAAGCGACTCAAGGAGTACATGGAAGAATATGATGCAGTCCATCACGAGTAAGGCGCTGGTCCTCTATAATCGAAACTTTCGTGAAGACGACAAATTAGTAAAAATCTTTACAGAACAGGCTGGCAAGCGTATGTTTTTCGTGAAACATGCCACCAACTCTAAGCTGAGTCCTGTTATTCAGCCCCTTACCTTGGCAAATCTGCTTATGAAGGTGAATGATGATGGTCTGAGTTATATTCAGGATTACCAGGATGTCCAGCCTTTTACTCGGATTAATAGTGATTTATTCATCATGGCCTATGCTACCTATGTAGCTGCCTTGGCAGACGCTAGTATTCCGGACAGTCAACCAGATGCTGCTCTTTTTGCTTTTCTGACAAAAACCTTGGAGCTAATGGAAGACGGTTTAGACCATGAGATTTTGACAAATATTTTTGAAGTTCAGATTTTGTCACGTTTTGGTGTTTCTCTAAATTTCCACGAATGTATCTTTTGTCACCGAACTGGATTACCTTTTGATTTTTCCTTTAAATTCAATGGTGTCCTCTGTCCAGACCACTACCATGAAGACGATCGTCGTTGTCATCTTCATCCTAATATCCCATTTTTACTTGATCAATTTCAGGCAGTGGAATATAGCACTCTGGAAACTATTTCACTAAAAGCAGAAATTAAGCAACAACTGCGCGAATTTATAGATCAAATTTACGACGATTATGTTGGAATTCATTTGAAATCAAAGAAATTCATTGATTCTCTAGGAGACTGGGGAAGTATTTTAAAAGATAAAGAAAATAAGGAGTCAATATGAAAAAAATTGCCATTGATGCTATGGGAGGCGACTTTGCCCCCCAAGCCTTGGTAGAGGGAGCCAATCAAGCTCTTCAAGAGTTTTCAGATATCGAGCTGATTTTATATGGAGATGAGGCTAAAATCAAGCAGTATCTGACTGCAAGTGAGCGAGTTAGCATTGTCCACACAGATGAAAAGATTAATTCTGATGATGAGCCAACCAAGGCCATTCGTCAAAAGAAGAATTCCAGTATGGTCTTAGCTGCTAAGGCAGTTAAAGCAGGAGAAGCAGATGCTGTTCTTTCTGCCGGGAATACAGGTGCACTTTTAGCAGCAGGCTTCTTTATTGTAGGCCGTATTAAAAACATTGATCGACCAGGTCTGTTGTCAACTCTACCAACCGTTGATGGTCAGGGATTTGATATGCTGGATTTAGGAGCAAATGCAGAAAATACCTCTCATCATTTGTATCAGTACGCCAAGTTAGGATCTTTTTATGCTGAGAGTGTGAGAGAGATTAAGAGACCACGTGTAGGTCTTTTGAACAACGGGACAGAAAGTAGCAAGGGTGATCCTTTACGCAAGGAGACCTATGAACTACTCGCTGCAGATTCTTCTCTTAATTTTATTGGGAATGTGGAAGCGCGTGAGTTGATGAATGGTGTAGCTGATGTTGTAGTGACAGATGGATTCACAGGAAACGCAGTCTTAAAGTCTATTGAAGGAACAGCGCTCAGTATTATGGGGGAGCTTAAGAAGAGTATTTTAGGTGGTGGTCTCAAGGCCAAGTTGGGTGCCTTACTTCTAAAAGATAGTCTGAAGGAACTAAAGTCTAGACTAGATTATTCTGATGCTGGAGGAGCCGTATTATTTGGTCTAAAAGCGCCAGTTGTTAAGACTCACGGCTCAAGTGATGCAAAAACAGTTTGCAGTACGATTCGTCAAATTCGAACAATGCTACACACAGATGTGGTTGGTAAATCAGTTACAGAATTCTCAAAGGAGGAAACACAATGACGCAGGAAACAATCTACCAAAAGATCGTATCTATTATTCAAGAACGCCAAGGTAAAAGTTTTGAGGTAACTCCGGAATTAAGCTTTAAGGATAATCTTGGGGCAGATTCTGTTGATATGATGGAGTTTATTCTGACTTTAGAAGACGAATTTGGAATTGATATTTTAGATGAAGATATTGATCGTCTATGCAGTGTTGCAGATGTAGTAGCATATATTGAGAAAAAAATAAAGTAGGCCTTGACCTACTTTTTTCTATATTTTGATAAGGAAAGTAGTTTAAATAAAATAATCAAAAGAAGTCAGGTTGAAAAATACGGATACAGCTTGTAAATATCTAGTTCATATGATAAAATGAAGGCATAAAAATTACGAAAGGCGAACATTAAAATGTCAAATAAATTGATATATTCGGGAAAAGCCAAAGATATTCTTGCTACAGATGATGAGGATGTGATTGTAGCACATTATAAGGATCAAGCTACCGCTTTTAATGGGGTTAAGAAAGAACAGATTGTTGGTAAGGGAGTACTCAATAATCAGATTTCATCATTTATTTTTGAAAAACTGAATGCTGCGGGTGTAGCCACGCATTTTATTGAAAAGATTTCAGATACAGATCAACTCAACAAAAAAGTAAAGATCATTCCATTAGAAGTAGTGCTTCGGAACTATACAGCAGGATCTTTCTCTAAGCGTTTTGGAGTAGAAGAAGGGATTGCACTTGAGACCCCGATTGTGGAATTTTATTACAAAAATGATGATTTGGACGATCCTTTCATCAATGATGAGCATGTAAAATTCTTGAAGATTGCTAACGACGAAGAAATTGCCTTTTTGAAAGAGGAGACTCGTCGGATCAATAAGCTTTTGTCAGATTGGTTCCACCAAATCGGACTGAAATTGATTGATTTCAAGTTAGAATTCGGCTTTGACAAAGAAGGAAAAATTATTCTAGCAGATGAATTTTCACCTGATAACTGCCGTCTCTGGGATGCAGAAGGACACCACATGGACAAGGATGTTTTCCGGCGCGGTCTTGGTGAATTGACGGATGTTTACCAAGTTGTTTGGGAGAAGTTGCAGGCGATTAAGTAAGGACGGGTGTAAAAAGTCATGGACAAGCGTATTTTTGTAGAGAAGAAAAATAACTTTGGTATCAAGTCACAGAGTTTAATGAAAGAGCTGATATATAATCTCCAGTTAAAAACATTATCAGATCTTCGTATAATTCAGGTTTACGATGTTTTTCATCTGGCAGAAGACTTGTATACTCGGGCTGAAAAACATATTTTTTCTGAGCAAGTAACAGATAGATTGCTGACTGAAGAGGAAGTAGAGGTTGCACTTGCAGAAACAGCGTTTTTTGCTATCGAAGCTCTGCCAGGTCAGTTTGACCAACGCTCAGCTAGCGCTCAGGAGGCTTTATTGCTCTTGGGCAGTGATAGCAATATAATTGTGAATACAGCTCAACTTTATTTGGTCAACAAAAATATTGATGGCAATGAACTGGAGGCGATTAAGCATTATCTTTTAAATCCAGTGGATTCCCGCTTTAAAGATATTCTCTCAGGCCTCCGTCCTCAGGAATTTTCAAGTTCTGACAAGGAAATTCCAAATCTAGATTTCTTTGAAAACTATACGGCAGAAGATTTTTTGCTCTACAAGTCTGAACAAGGCTTAGCTATGGAAGTCGATGACCTCTTATTTATTCAAGATTATTTCAAATCCATTGGGCGCGTGCCAACAGAGACAGAGCTAAAGGTCCTAGATACTTATTGGTCTGATCATTGTCGCCATACAACCTTTGAGACTGAGTTAAAAACGATTGATTTTTCAGCTTCTAAGTTTGAAAAACAATTGCAGGCTACTTATGATAAATACTTGGCTATGCGCAATGAGTTGGGACGTGGGGAAAAACCGCAGACTCTCATGGATATGGCGACTATTTTTGGTCGTTACGAAAGAGCCAATGGGCGTCTAGATGATATGGAAGTGTCTGACGAAATTAATGCTTGTTCAGTTGAGATTGAAGTGGATGTGGATGGAGTTAAAGAGCCTTGGTTGCTGATGTTTAAAAATGAAACCCACAACCATCCAACAGAAATTGAGCCTTTTGGTGGCGCTGCGACTTGTATTGGTGGAGCTATTCGTGATCCACTCTCTGGTCGTTCTTATGTTTATCAAGCAATGCGGATTTCTGGTGCGGGCGATATTACCCAGCCGATTGCTGAAACGCGAGCTGGCAAGCTTCCTCAGCAGATCATTTCTAAAACCGCAGCTCATGGCTATTCTTCTTACGGGAATCAAATTGGTTTGGCAACGACTTATGTTCGTGAGTACTTCCACCCAGGTTTTGTAGCTAAGAGGATGGAGCTTGGAGCGGTTGTCGGAGCGGCTCCTAAAGAAAATGTTGTTCGTGAAAAGCCAGTTGCAGGTGATGTGGTTATCTTATTAGGTGGAAAGACAGGGCGTGACGGAGTTGGTGGAGCAACAGGCTCTTCAAAAGTACAAACTGTCGAATCTGTAGAGACTGCTGGTGCTGAAGTTCAAAAAGGGAATGCCATTGAAGAACGCAAGATTCAACGCCTTTTCCGTAATGGAAATGTGACTCGACTTATTAAAAAATCTAATGACTTTGGAGCTGGTGGTGTCTGTGTGGCCATTGGTGAATTGGCAGACGGATTGGAAATTGACCTTGACAAGGTACCTCTTAAATACCAAGGACTTAATGGTACAGAAATTGCTATCTCTGAGTCTCAGGAACGAATGGCTGTTGTTGTTCGTCCTGAGGATGTAGATACCTTTATTTCGGAATGTAACAAAGAAAATATTGACGCTGTTGTCGTTGCGACAGTGACTGAAAAACCAAATCTGGTTATGCACTGGAATGGTGAAACAATTGTCGACTTGGAGCGTTCTTTCCTTGATACAAATGGCGTTCGTGTTGTAGTTGATGCCAAGGTGGTTGACAAGAATGTCAAGCTACCTGAAGAAAGGACAACATCAGCTGAAAGTCTTGAAACAGACCTGTTAGCTCTTCTATCTGATCTGAATCATGCTAGCCAAAAAGGTTTACAAACGATTTTTGACAGTTCTGTAGGACGTTCAACCGTAAATCATCCACTGGGAGGCCGTTATCAAATAACTCCAACAGAAGCTTCTGTTCAAAAATTACCTGTTCAGTCTGGTTTTACGAATACTGCATCTGTGATAGCTCAGGGCTTCCATCCGTATTTGGCTGAGTGGTCACCTTACCATGGGGCAGCATATGCAGTGATCGAAGCAACTGCTCGATTGGTTGCCGCTGGTGGAGAATGGTCTAAGGCTCGTTTCTCATACCAAGAGTACTTTGAGAGAATGGATAAGAAAGCTGAACGTTTTGGTCAGCCTGTATCTGCCCTTCTAGGTTCTATTGAAGCACAGATTCAGCTAGGACTCCCGTCTATTGGTGGTAAGGACTCTATGTCAGGTACCTTCGAAGAATTGACAGTGCCTCCAACTCTAGTTGCATTTGGTGTAACAACTGCAGACAGCAGAAAAGTCCTATCTCCAGAGTTTAAGGCAGTGGGAGAGTGGATTTACTATATTCCAGGACCAGCCCTATCTCAAGAAATTGATTTCGATACTGTAAAGGCAAACTTTACACAGTTTGCAAGTCTTCAAAAAGAACATAAAATCAGTGCGGCATCAGCAGTTAAATATGGTGGAGTACTTGAAAGCTTAGCTCTTATGAGTCTGGGGAATCGTATAGGAGCAAAAGTGAACTTAACAGATCTGTCAACTTGTTTAACTGGTCAGCTAGGTGGCTTTGTCTTTACATCTAAAGAGGATATTCCAAATGTAGCTAAGATTGGACAAACAACCCAATTGTTTACATTGACCGTAAACGATATTGACATAAATGGTTTAAATCTGCTCAATGCTTTTGAAGGAAAATTAGAAGCAGTTTACCCAACTGAATTTGAACAATCTAAAGTTTTAGAGGATGTCCCTGCACTAGTCTCTGATACAGTGATAAAAGCCAAGGATACAGTAGCTGAGCCACTGGTTTACATCCCAGTCTTTCCTGGGACCAACTCAGAATACGACTCAGCTAAAGCCTTTGAAGCAGCTGGAGCCAAGGTCAATCTAGTTCCATTTGTTACTTTAGACGAAGCGACTATTGTCAAGTCCGTTGACACAATGGTTGACAATATTGACAAGGCGAATATCATCTTCTTTGCAGGTGGTTTCTCTGCTGCAGACGAGCCAGATGGGTCAGCTAAATTTATCATCAACATTCTTCTCAACGAGAAGGTCAAGAAAGCCATTGATGCTTTCATCGCTCGTGGCGGTCTTATCATTGGTATCTGTAATGGATTCCAGGCTTTAGTCAAATCTGGTCTTCTTCCATATGGAAACTTTGAAGAAGTAGAGGATAGTAGCCCAACTCTCTTTTACAATGATGCTAATCAGCACGTGGCTAAGATGGTTGAAACCCGTATTGCCAATACTAACTCGCCTTGGCTGGCTGGTGTGCAAGTAGGAGATATTCATGCCATTCCGGTTTCACATGGTGAAGGGAAATTTGTCGTGACAGCTGAAGAGTTTGCTGAACTGCGTGACAATGGTCAGATTTGGAGCCAGTACGTAGACTTTGATGGTCAGCCAAGCATGGATAGTAAGTATAATCCAAATGGCTCCCTCTACGCTATCGAAGGGATTACAAGTAAAAACGGCCAAATCATTGGTAAAATGGGTCACTCAGAACGTTATGAAGACGGTCTTTTCCAAAATATTCCAGGCCAGAAAGACCAGAAATTATTTGAAAGTGCTGTTCGTTATTTCCAAGCGGGTCAAGATAACACTGGCTTGTAATAGAAAGTAATCAAAAAGGAGTCTACTTGGTCTGAAAGGCCAGGTTTTCTCCCTTTTCAGGATAAAAGAATTTAGGTAAAAAAATGACATACGAAGTAAAGTCACTTAATGAAGAATGTGGTGTTTTCGGTATTTGGGGACATCCGGATGCGGCTAAATTGACCTATTTTGGGCTCCATAGTCTTCAGCACCGCGGTCAGGAGGGGGCAGGAATCCTCTCCAATGACCAAGGACAACTAAAGCGCCATCGTGATATGGGACTTCTATCAGAAGTGTTCAGAAATCCAGCTAATTTGGATAAACTGACTGGAACGAGTGCGATTGGGCACGTTCGTTATGCGACTGCAGGAGAAGCTTCTGCGGATAATATCCAGCCTTTCATTTTTCGTTTTCATGATATGCAGTTTGGACTTGCTCATAATGGGAACCTAACTAATGCCGAATCTCTTAAGAAAGAATTGGAACAAAGAGGCGCTATTTTCAGCTCAACATCTGATTCTGAAATCTTGGCTCACCTGATTCGCCGTAGTCACAATCCTAGTCTCATGGGTAAAATCAAGGAGGCACTCAGTCTTGTCAAAGGTGGGTTTGCTTATATTCTACTTTTTGAAGACAAGTTGATTGCGGCGCTTGACCCAAATGGATTCCGTCCGCTTTCTATTGGGAAAATGAGCAATGGAGCAGTTGTGGTTTCTTCTGAAACTTGTGCTTTTGAAGTGATTGGTGCTGAGTGGATTCGTGATGTGAAGCCAGGGGAGATTGTCATCATTGATGACAGTGGCATCCAGTACGATAGTTATACGAATGATACCCAGTTGGCGATTTGCTCTATGGAGTATATCTATTTTGCGCGTCCTGACTCCAATATCCATGGTGTCAACGTCCATACAGCCCGCAAGAGAATGGGGGCTCAATTGGCGCGTGAATTCAAACATGAGGCGGATATCGTGGTTGGTGTGCCAAATTCCTCACTGAGCGCAGCCATGGGCTTTGCAGAAGAATCTGGTCTGCCAAACGAAATGGGGCTGATCAAAAACCAATACACGCAACGTACCTTTATCCAACCAACCCAAGAATTGCGGGAGCAAGGGGTACGGATGAAATTGTCCGCTGTTTCAGGCGTTGTCAAAGGCAAACGTGTGGTGATGATTGATGATTCCATTGTTAGGGGGACAACCTCTCGCCGTATCGTTCAGCTCTTGAAAGAAGCAGGGGCGTCTGAGGTTCACGTTGCTATTGGCAGTCCAGCGCTAGCTTATCCATGTTTTTACGGGATTGATATCCAGACGCGGCAGGAGCTGATTGCTGCCAATCATACCGTTGAAGAAACCTGCCAAATCATTGGTGCGGATAGCCTGACCTATCTTTCTATTGATGGCTTGATTAACTCTATCGGGATTGAAACAGATGCGCCAAACGGTGGTCTCTGTGTCGCTTACTTTGACGGCGACTACCCAACTCCTCTCTACGACTATGAAGAAGAATATCGTAGAAGTTTGGAAGAAAAGACGAGTTTTTACAAATAGACGGATGAGATTTTCCATTATACAAAAGGAAGAGGAGACTAAATGACAAATAAGAATGCATACGCTCAATCTGGTGTGGATGTTGAAGCGGGGTATGAAGTAGTTGAACGAATCAAAAAACATGTGGCTCGTACGGAGCGTGCAGGGGTTATGGGAGCTTTGGGTGGCTTCGGTGGTATGTTTGACCTTTCAAAAACAGGTGTCAAAGAGCCTGTTTTGATCTCAGGTACAGATGGTGTTGGTACCAAGTTGATGCTAGCTATCAAGTATGACAAGCACGATACCATTGGTCAGGACTGTGTGGCCATGTGTGTCAATGACATCATCGCTGCAGGTGCGGAGCCCCTCTATTTCCTTGACTATGTCGCGACTGGCAAGAATGAACCAGCCAAGCTAGAACAAGTGGTTGCTGGTGTAGCAGAAGGTTGTGTGCAGGCAGGCGCCGCTCTTATCGGTGGAGAAACGGCTGAAATGCCTGGTATGTACGGTGAAGATGATTATGACTTGGCTGGTTTTGCAGTCGGTGTGGCTGAAAAATCTCAAATTATTGATGGTTCAAAAGTGACGGAAGGAGATGTTCTTCTCGGGCTTGCTTCAAGTGGGATTCACTCCAATGGTTACTCACTCGTGCGTCGCGTCTTTGCCGACTATACAGGTGAGGAAGTCTTGCCAGAATTGGAAGGCAAGAAACTTAAGGAAGTCCTTCTTGAGCCGACTCGTATCTATGTCAAGGCTGTCTTGCCTCTCATCAAGGAAGAGCTGGTCAACGGTATTGCCCACATCACAGGTGGTGGTTTTATCGAGAATGTCCCACGTATGTTTGCAGATGACTTGGCTGCAGAGATTGAGGAAAGCAAGGTTCCAGTGCTTCCGATTTTCAAAGCTCTTGAAAAATACGGTGAAATCAAGCATGAAGAAATGTTTGAAATCTTCAATATGGGTGTTGGACTCATGTTGGCAGTTAGCCCTGAAAATGTAGGCCGTGTCAAAGAATTGCTGGATGAACCAGTCTATGAAATTGGTCGCATCGTCAAGAAAGAAAACGAAAGTGTCATCATCAAATGAAAAAAATAGCGGTTTTTGCCTCTGGTAATGGCTCAAATTTTCAGGTGATTGCCGAAGAATTTCCGGTAGAGTTTGTCTTTTCAGACCATCGTGACGCCTATGTGCTCGAGCGTGCAGACAAGCTTGGCATTCTGTCCTATGCTTTTGAACTAAAGGAGTTTGAGAACAAGGCAGACTATGAAGCAGCCCTTGTCGAACTCTTGGAAGAACACCAGATTGACTTGGTTTGCCTCGCCGGCTACATGAAAATCGTTGGGCCAACCTTGTTGGCAGCTTATGAAGGTCGAATTATCAACATTCATCCAGCCTACCTGCCCGAATTTCCAGGAGCTCATGGGATTGAGGACGCTTGGAATGCTGGGGTTGCTGAGAGCGGCGTGACCATTCACTGGGTGGATTCTGGTGTGGACACAGGCAAGGTTATCAGACAAGTGCGTGTGCCAAGGCTAGCTGATGATACCATCGACAGTTTTGAAGCTCGCATTCATGAGGCTGAGTACAAGTTGTATCCAGAAGTCTTGGATAGTTTGGGAGTGGAGAGAAGGTAAAGACAAGTTCGTAAACCATAAGTAAGGGTATTAGCTAAGGAGAATTTATGGGTTTATTTGATTTTTTTAAGAAGAAACCTTCTAGTGAAGAAACGCCGATTGAAGATGGAGACAAGACTGTTATTCAATCTGATAATACAGATGATAGCGCTCCAGGATGGGAAGCCATTGATGCAGAGTTTGACCGTCTCTATCCTGATCAGCCCAATCCCCGGCATTATGGAACACTTATTAAATATATGTTTGGTGGTCCAGATCCTCTTGATGGTATCAGTGTTTATGATGCGGGAGAATTTTGGCATTTTGTTGGCTATGGCTTGTCAGAATTATATACAAAGGAAAGCTCAGATCCAGAATACAGTGGTTATGGGATTGAATTGACTTTTAAGTTGAAGAAATCAGATAATGACGAAGAAGAAATCAAAAATGGTTGCGGTTTATTGCAATATGTGGCAAGATATATTTTTAAAACGGGTAAAGTTGTTTTACCAGAAGAATACATTTATACCAAGCAAACGGTAGGAATTGATGCCCAGCAAAAATCAAAGTTGACAGGTTTTCTGACTGCTCGCGATAATCTAGCTAAGCCCCTAGACACTCCGCATGGAAAAGTAGAATTTGTAACCCTGATTGGTGCGACAGATGCAGAACTGCGAAGCGTGTATGAAAGTGAAACAAGTAAGCTTGAGGTAAGAAGATTATTGCAAGAACTTGCGAATCAGATTACAGACTATGATCGCCAGTCTTTAGTTTAAATGATGTGAAAGATACAAGGAAAGGAAAGAAAATGACTAAACGCGCCTTAATCAGCGTCTCAGACAAAGCAGGCATTGTTGAATTTGCCCAAGAACTCAAAAAACTCGGTTGGGAGATCATCTCGACAGGTGGAACAAAGGTTGCCCTCGATAGTGCTGGGGTAGAGACCATTGCTATTGACGACGTGACTGGCTTCCCAGAAATGATGGATGGTCGTGTCAAGACCCTGCACCCGAATATCCACGGTGGGCTCCTCGCTCGTCGTGATCTCGATAGCCATTTAGAGGCGGCTAAAGATAATAATATTGAGCTTATTGACCTTGTGGTGGTCAATCTCTATCCTTTCAAGGAAACAATTCTCAAACCAGATGTGACATACGCTGATGCGGTGGAGAATATCGATATCGGCGGGCCGTCTATGCTTCGTTCAGCAGCTAAAAACCATGCCAGTGTAACAGTTGTGGTAGACCCTGCTGATTATGCTGTAGTTCTTGAAGAATTGTCAGCCAATGGCGAAACTACTTACGAAACTCGCCAACGTTTAGCAGCAAAAGTTTTCCGCCACACAGCGGCTTATGACGCCTTGATTGCAGAGTATTTTACTACTCAAGTCGGAGAAAGCAAGCCTGAAAAATTGACCTTGACTTATGATCTCAAGCAAGTTATGCGTTATGGTGAAAACCCTCAACAGGATGCGGACTTCTACCAAAAAGCCTTGCCGACAGACTACTCAATTGCTTCAGCGAAACAGCTCAACGGTAAGGAATTGTCCTTTAACAATATCCGCGATGCGGATGCAGCTATCCGTATCATTCGTGATTTCAAAGACCGTCCAACCGTTGTGGCTTTGAAACACATGAATCCATGTGGTATCGGTCAAGCAGATGACATCGAGACTGCTTGGGATTATGCTTATGAGTCTGATCCTGTCTCAATCTTTGGTGGGATTGTCGTCCTTAACCGTGAGGTGGATGCTGCGACAGCTGAGAAGATGCATGGCGTCTTCCTTGAAATCATCATTGCACCGAGCTATACGGATGAAGCGCTAGCCATTTTGACCAACAAAAAGAAAAACTTGCGTATCCTTGTCTTGCCATTTGATGCTCAAGATGCCAGTGAAGTGGAAGCAGAATACACAGGTGTTGTCGGTGGACTTCTTGTGCAAAACCAAGACGTGGTGAAAGAGAGCCCAGCTGAATGGCAAGTGGTGACCAAACGCCAGCCAACCGAGACAGAAGCGACAGCTCTTGAGTTCGCATGGAAGGCTATCAAGTACGTCAAATCAAACGGAATCATCGTGACCAACGACCACATGACACTTGGTGTTGGCCCAGGTCAGACTAACCGTGTGGCTTCAGTCCGTATTGCCATTGACCAAGCCAAAGATCGTCTTGATGGTGCTGTACTTGCTTCCGACGCCTTTTTCCCATTTGCCGATAACGTGGAAGAAATCGCCAAAGCCGGTATCAAGGCCATCATCCAACCAGGTGGCTCCGTCCGCGACCAAGAATCCATCGAAGCAGCGGACAAATATGGCTTGACCATGGTCTTCACAGGCGTGAGACATTTTAGACATTGATAACCGACCTGTCCATTTTCTGTATATTTTTCCTTTTAAAGACTCCGGGTAAAGGAAGAAATGGCTTAGTTAGTCAGAAAATTTGTTTGTTTGACTAAAGTGAGTCAACAAACCTTCCATAAAACAAAAGCTAAAAAAGCTATCGATTCAGTTAATCGATAGCTTTTTGTTTAAATAAGTGTTCATATTATATATTTTAGCAAACAAATTAAAGGTATCTAACAAAATAACTTTTCATTTTAGGTAAAACACGATATAATATAAACATCAATGAAAGCGCTTTTACAAAAGGGTGTAAATGCTTGATAGAGTTCGTTTTTTACTACTATTAACGACTTTTATCAGAGGCAATAAACTTAATCTTATAAAAGTCTCCGCGTTTGTAACTCTCAACATATTCCAGGATTTGTCCAGTACTTTCAAGCTGAGTAGTTTTCACTTGATGTACAGAAGGAAATTGAGGATCGATTCCTAGTTTTTCAGCTACATGCTTAGGTGTTGGGAAAACAATTTCGTTGATTTCTTCAAAGGGTTCATCGTTCATATGAATATGATAATCTGCTTTGAAGCGACCATAAATAGAACTATAGTACTCTAAGTTTGGATAGTTCGCATTTACATATTGTTCTGGGATATAGGATTGCTGATAAATATAGGTCACACCATTGGTTTCTCTGACCCGTTCGATCCTATAATAGAATTGGTTGCTCTTTAGACCGAGTTTGTCTAGAATGGCTCCATCGTTTCCACGCTCAATGGATAAGACAGTGACATGGTCACTTTGGGATGGAAAAACCTCTACATCAGAAAATTCGACTAGTTTATGCTTACGGGCTCTAGATACGAAGGTGCCTTTTCCTTGCTGGCGGATAATATATCCGTCGTTGGCAAGATCGTTTAGTGCTCTGACGACAGTGATAGAACTAACATCATACATCTGTATCAATTCAGCCTCAGTGTAAAACTTATCACCATTTTCAAATTGACCAGAAATGATTTTTTGTTTTAGTTCATCTTTTATGTATTGGTATTTAGGGATTGCCATTATTTTTTCACCTCACTTCTATTCCCTCTTACTAGAATTTTACCATATTTTCTAAAAAATAGTTCAAAACTATTGACTTTTTTTCAAAATATTATTATATTAATTAATGAAAGAGTTTTCTTTGAAAGAGGGTGAGCGTTTGGCAAGGTTTGAAGTGTCTAATAATTTTCTACTAGATCAGAAGCCATTTAAGGTGTTATCAGGTGCAATCCACTACTTCCGAGTGCATCCAGATGACTGGTATCACTCGCTTTACAACTTAAAAGCTTTAGGATTTAATACGGTTGAGACTTATATTCCTTGGAATGTACATGAGCCTGAGAAGGGATGTTTTAATTTTCAAGGACAGTTGGATTTAGAAAAGTTCTTGCAGACAGCTCAAGACTTAGGACTTTATGCTATTGTTCGACCGTCGCCTTTCATCTGTGCAGAGTGGGAGTTTGGTGGCTTACCAGCTTGGCTCTTGACAGAAGACATGAGAATTCGTTCATCTGATCCCAGATTTATTGAGGCCGTAGCGGCTTACTACGATGAACTGCTTCCTCGCTTAACACCTAGATTATTGAATCGGGGTGGCAATATTCTCATGATGCAGGTTGAGAATGAGTATGGTTCCTATGGTGAGGATAAAGCTTATCTCAGAGCTGTCAGAGACCTAATGATAGAGCGAGGCATAACCTGTCCACTCTTTACCTCAGATGGCCCCTGGCGAGCAACTTTAGAAGCAGGTACACTGATTGATGAGGATTTGTTGGTTACTGGAAACTTTGGCTCTCGAGCAGATGAAAATTTTGCTTCGATGAAAAAATTTTTCCAAGAGCACGACAAGAAGTGGCCACTCATGTGTATGGAATTTTGGGACGGCTGGTTTAATCGCTGGAAGGAACCTATTATTACAAGGGATCCTGAAGAGTTGGCAGAAGCCGTTCATGAGGTTCTCAAGCAAGGTTCGATCAATCTTTATATGTTTCATGGGGGAACCAACTTTGGTTTCATGAATGGTTGTTCAGCGCGTGGAACAATTGATCTCCCGCAAGTCACTTCCTATGACTACGATGCCTTGCTAAATGAAGCTGGAAATCCAACACCTAAGTATTTTGCAGTTCAAAAGATGTTAAAGACTTATTACCCAGAATTTCCACAAATGGAACCTCTGGTGAAAGGCAGCTTTGAACAAAAAAATATTTCCTTGAGCGACAAGGTTAGTTTGTTTGAAACTTTGGCGGATTTGGCAGAGCCTGTTCAAAGTCTCTATCCTAAAAAGATGGAGGAACTAGGACAGAACTACGGTTATCTACTCTATCATACAGAAGCTGACTGGGATGCAGATCAAGAAAAGATTCGTATTATTGACGGTCGCGATCGGATGCAACTTTTTATTGACCAAGAGCATATTGCTACCCAATATCAAACTGAAATTGGTGCAGATATCTTTGTCGATAGACAGGTCAAAAGAAAGCATAGTATTGACATCCTCGTAGAAAATATGGGTCGAGTCAACTACGGCCATAAACTCTTGGCAGATACTCAAAGAAAAGGCATCCGAACAGGGATCTGCAAGGACCTACACTTCATGCTAGATTGGCAACACTACTGCCTTACTCTCGATCAACCTGAAAAGATTGACTTTTCAAAAGAATGGTACCCGGGGCATCCAGCTTTCTATGCCTTTGATTTTAACCTAGAAATGAAAGCGCTTAAAGATACATATCTTGATTTGACAGATTTTGGGAAAGGCGTCGCTTTTGTCAATGGAGTCAATATTGGACGTTTCTGGAATGTCGGGCCAACCTTATCTCTTTATATTCCTCATGGCCTTCTAAAGGAAGGAGCAAACCGTATCATTATTTTTGAGACGGAAGGGGAATTTAAAGATTCTATTCATCTTGTTAACCAACCTACATTTAAAAATATAAAGGGGGAAAATTTATGACAATCGTAGGGAATCGAATCGACGGACGTCTGATTCATGGACAAGTAGCCAACCTTTGGACTACTAAGCTTAATGTGACACGCATCATGGTAATTGATGACGAAGTGGCACAAAACGATATTGAAAAGAGCGGACTCAAGTTGGCAACGCCACCAGGAGTGAAGCTCAGCATTTTGCCAATCGCTAAAGCAGCAGAAAACATCTTGGCTGGTAAATATGACTCACAACGACTCTTTATCGTTGCTCGTAAACCAGACCGTTTCCTTCGTTTGGTAGAGGCTGGTGTGCCACTAGAAACACTTAATGTCGGAAATATGTCTCAATCAGACGAAACTCGTCCAATCACTCGCTCCATCAATGTAGTTGATGCAGACGTGGAAGCTTTCCACAAACTGCATGAAAAAGGCGTGAAGCTGACAGCTCAGATGGTTCCAAATGATCCGGTTGCGGATTTTATGAATTTGTTAAAATAAGGAAAAATTTTTAGGAGGTCTTTGTCATGATACAATGGTGGCAAATTTTACTACTCACTCTGTACTCAGCTTATCAAATCTGCGATGAGTTGACGATCGTTTCTTCAGCAGGTTCACCTGTATTTGCTGGATTTATCACAGGGCTCATTATGGGAGATATGGGTACAGGTCTGTTCATCGGTGCTTCTCTTCAATTGGTAGTACTCGGTGTTGGTACATTCGGTGGTGCATCTCGTATTGACGCCACTTCTGGTGCGGTTCTTGCGACTGCCTTCTCTGTATCTCAAGGGCTTGATCCAGAACTTGCTATTGCTACAATTGCTGTGCCGGTAGCAACTTTGTTGACATACTTCGATATTCTTGGTCGTATGACTACAACTTACTTCGCTCACCGTGTGGATGCCGCGATTGAACGCTTTGACTACAAAGGCATCGAACGCAACTATCTCCTTGGTGCGATTCCTTGGGCTCTTTCTCGTGCCCTCCCGGTCTTCTTTGCCCTTGCCTATGGTGGAGCCTTTGTAACAACTATCGTTACAGGTCTCGCTAATGTACAATGGTTGGCGAACGGTCTAAAACTGGCGGGTCAAATGCTTCCAGGCCTTGGATTTGCAATCTTGCTTCGTTATCTTCCAGTTAAACGTAACCTTCACTATTTGGCACTTGGATTTGGTTTGACAGCTATGTTGACAGTGCTTTATAGCAATGTTCAAAGTCTTGGTACTGCAGTATCTAGTATTGTTGGTTCTGAAGTGTTCTCTAAACTTCCAAAAGAACAAGCCATTACTTTTGTTAACAACTTCAAGAGTGTATCTATGATTGGTATTGCTATCATTGGTGTCTTCCTTGCAGTACAACACTTCAAAAACAGCCAACGTACAGTCGTAGCTGCTCCAGTAACTGAATCAGAAAGCGGGGAAATTGAAGATGACGAATTCTAATTACAAACTAACAAAAGAAGATTTTAAACAGATTAATAAACGTAGCTTGTTTACCTTCCAATTGGGTTGGAACTATGAGCGTATGCAGGCTTCTGGTTACCTTTACATGATTTTGCCACAATTACGTAAAATGTATGGAGACGGTACACCTGAACTGAAAGAAATGATGAAATTGCATACGCAATTCTTCAATACTTCACCATTCTTCCACACTATTATCACTGGTTTTGACCTTGCTTTGGAAGAAAAAGATGGCGTCAAATCAAAAGATGCGGTCAATGGTATCAAGACAGGTCTCATGGGACCATTCGCTCCCCTTGGAGACTCAATCTTTGGATCATTGGTACCAGCGATTATGGGTTCAATTGCAGCAACTTTGGCTGTTGCAGGAAACCCAGCAGGTATCTTCTTGTGGATCGCTGTGGCAGTTGCTTATGACATTTTCCGTTGGAAACAATTGGAATTTGCCTATAAAGAAGGGGTTAACCTCGTCAACAACATGCAAAGTACTTTGACAGCTTTGATAGATGCTGCATCTGTACTTGGTGTTTTCATGGTTGGTGCCTTGATCGCCAGCATGATTGGTGTTGAAGTTTCTTGGGCTCCACACATTGGGGACAAAGCGATTGAAATTCAAGATATGCTAAACCTCATCTTCCCACGTTTGGTACCAGCTATCATCACAGGTGTAATCTATTGGTTGCTTGGACGTAAGGGTATGAACTCTACAAAAGCTATCTTGCTCATCATTCTTGCAGCAGTTGCATTCTCAGCATTCGGTCACTTCTTCTTTGGAATGGCGTAATGGAGTAATTTATGAGTAAGCAATTAGTATTAATTAGCCACGGTCGTTTCTGTGAAGAGTTAAAACACAGTACAGAGATGATAATGGGCCCACAAGAGTCCATCCATAGTGTTGCCTTGCTTCCAGAAGAAGGACCAGATGATTTTTTGGCAAAATTTTTAGATACTATCAAAGATTTTGATGACTATCTGGTATTTGCAGATCTCTTGGGAGGCACACCATGTAATGTTGTTAGTCGCTTGATTATGGAAGGTAAAGAAATTGAACTCTATGCTGGTATGAATTTACCAATGGTCATTGAGTTTATCAATTCTTCCTTGATCGGCGCCGACAGCAACTATCAAGAAAAAGCGGCCGAAAGCATTGTTAAAGTCAACGACCTCTTAGCAGGATTTGCTGACGATGATGAAGACGAGTAGGCAGGTGTCGAAAAAAGTCTTGTAGACACCAGTCACTATTTAGGGATTTATAGACTACAAATGAGGGGAGAGGGAGCTTTTCCTCTCCTCTTTTTTAAAAATAAATGTTTGAAAACATTCGAATAAAATAGAAAGGAAACAAAAAAGAAAATGCTTAATTATTCAAGAGAGCAATTAGTAGACTTAGGAGCTGAAATCACCACGCGCGAAATCCACCAACAACCACAAGTTTGGCAGACAGCCTTCGATGCTTATAAAGCTCACCAAACCGAAATTGAGGCATTCTTAGACTCGATTGATGGTAAGCATGACTATATCAAGGTTATCTTTACTGGGGCGGGTACTTCAGCCTATGTGGGGGATACTTTGATTCCCTATCTCAGAAGTATTTACGATGAGCGAAAATGGAATTTCAACTCGGTTGCGACAACGGATATTGTAGCCAATCCTTTGACTCATTTGCGTAAGCATGTTCCGACAGTCTTGGTTTCCTTTGCTCGTAGTGGTAATTCTCCTGAGAGTGTAGCAACAGTCGATTTAGCTAAACAGTTGGTAGATGAGCTTTATCAGGTAACAATTACCTGTGCAGCAGAAGGGAAATTAGCCCAGCAGGCTCATGGAGACGAGAGAAACCTGCTCTTGCTCCAACCATCTCCATCCAACGATGCTGGTTTTGCTATGACATCGAGCTTTACTTCTATGATGCTAACGGCTTTACTAGTCTTTGATAAATCCGAACTTGCAGTAAAAGAGGAAAAAGTTGCGTCTTTGATTGCTTTAAGCCAGCAAACTTTAGACCGAGTAGATGAGATTCAAAATTTGGTAAACTTAGACTTTAATCGTGTAATCTATCTTGGAGCAGGCTCCTTCTTTGGTCTAGCCCATGAAGCTCAATTGAAGATTCTAGAATTGACGGCCGGCCAAGTGGCAACAATGTATGAAAGTCCAGTTGGCTTCCGACATGGACCAAAATCCTTGGTCAACGAGCAGACAATTGTCCTGATCTTT
The DNA here is from genome assembly GCF_030439925.1 of Streptococcus sp. SG2. Classification (NCBI taxonomy): domain Bacteria; kingdom Bacillati; phylum Bacillota; class Bacilli; order Lactobacillales; family Streptococcaceae; genus Streptococcus; species Streptococcus sp. SG2. The sequence continues at coordinate 68,271 of NZ_JAQFJD010000002.1, forward strand.
GGATCAAAAGATCCATATACCAAGCAATACGATCTAGATTTAGTCAGAGAAGTTGCTGGGGATGAGATTGCCCGCAAGGTTATTTTGCTGACAGACAAGGCAGAAGGATTGGCAAAAGTAGAAGAAGTAGAAATGGCAAGTGAATTACTGGACGATGTCTATCGGACCTTCCCTTATATCATTTATGGCCAGCTTTTTGCTTTGCTTACTTCTTTGAAAGTTAAAAATCGACCAGATACACCTTCGCCAACTGGTACAGTTAACCGTGTTGTGCAGGGAGTTGTTATTCATCCCTTTGCTAAATAGGAAAAAAGAGGATTAATTGCAGTGCTTGGCTTTACTCAATAGGATTTAAGCGAACAAGATTCTTTCCAAAAGTGCCCACAGCTGGTTTGATAAAGTAGAAGAAACTCTTTAATAAGTAGGTGTTTTTAGAATGGGTACTGTGTTATAGTAAAAGAAGTATGGGATAGGAATTGCTAAAGAAGATTCGGATTTCCCTCTTTTACATTTTCATCACAAGGAGTTATTATGAAATCGTATCAAAAAACTATATTTGGAGAGTTTCAAGGGCAAAACATTTTTCGCTTCACCTTTGAAAACGATCTGGGCTATCGTCTCAGTGTTATGAACTATGGGGCGACAATACTGGAATACCAAACACCAGATAAAAAAGGCCAGTTTGCTAATGTTATTTTAGGATTTGATCAATTTAAAGATTATATTGGCAATAGCCCTAAACATGGAGCCAGTATTGGACCTGTAGCTGGTCGTATTGCCGGGGCAAGTTTTGAATTGGGGGGAGAAACCTATCATCTAGAAACCAATAATGGTCAAAATTGCAATCACAGTGGGTCTACTGGTTGGGACAGTGCTGTTTTTCAAGTGGAAGAAGTCACTGACGAAGGCCTAGTTCTTTTTACAGAAAGAGCAGATGGGACTGGAGGTTTTCCAGGTCATCTCAAGGTTTGGATTTCTTATACACTTTCTGAAAAAGGGGAGCTGGAAATTTCTTATCAGGTACAAACTGACCGAGATACTCTTATCAATCCAACCAACCATAGCTATTTTAATCTTTCAGCTGATTTTGCTCAGACCATTGATGACCATGTCTTTCAGGTAGATAGCCTGGGGGTTTATCCAATTGCGGCGGATGGAGTACCAGCTAAAGAGGTAGAAACAAGTGATTTTGTAAAGCATCTGCAGCAAGCGATGCTTCTGAAGGACCTCTTTGCTGAAAAGGATGAGCAGGTTCGATTGGTGTCAGGCCTAGATCATCCTTTTGCACTAAAACCAGGACATGAAACGGCAGGCTTCCTCTATCATCAGGAATCTGGGCGTTTCTTGACCTTTAAGACAGAAGCACCATGTTTGGTGGTCTACACCGCAAATTGTGTAGATGAAGAAATTCGCTTTGCTGGTCAAACAATGAAACAACACAATGGAGTAGCTCTTGAAATGCAGGCTCTTCCTGATGCTATACATAGCCATCAGAAAGACCAGGTCATTGTTAGGGCTGGTCAGGAGTTTACTAGCACAACCACTTATCATGCAATTGCTAAATAAAATCGAAGGATATTTAAATAGATAACTAAATACAGGTTGGAAGAATTTTAAATAAAAATATAGATTTGATTTGTATACAATGTAAGGAGCGTCAAAAGAATTTGACGCTTTTTTTCATGATAAATATGCTAAAATAGGAACAATAGCATTGAGTAAGACATTTTACAATGACATTCGTAATGAAGAAATTTTTGGGGAGGGCATAATGGCTAAAATAAGTAATGAAATATTAGGGTTCATTTTTACATTTTCTTATCTAGGTCTTCTTGTTTGTCTTTGGATATGGTATGGTTCGAATTTTGTATTTCTGTGTGTAATTTTTTGGGGGTTGCCATTGCTTTTAATAAGTATCCCTTGGTTGGGTATATGGATTTTTACAAGATTAAAGTCTTTAGTTTTAGTAGGCTATCTTGCTAGCTTATTAAACGTTTTTTATCTTTTGCCAATTTTTAAAGATTTTCAATTATTGAGAATTACAGATACGGCAGGGAACATTATCTCTTTGGTACCTTGGCTATCTCTTGCAATCACTCTATTTGATAGTATATTTTTGTTCGTTGCCACCCTAGGCTTTTATAAAAATTTTATTTTAGAATTACCTAAAAAAGATGATTTAGATAAGGACTTGTTATAAAAAAGCAAATCAAATGGAGCCTTGTGACTATAGTTGGATTAATAATAGGAGGGGTTATGATATTTAGTTTTCAAAAAAAAGAACAGACGGCTTTGAATGGCGTAATTTGAGTTAGATTAAAAATTGATGATGTTAATTTTAGGAGACGTCGTACGGACATCTGGTTATGATCCTAAAGAGATGCTAGTTTGGGAAAGAGACATTGCTGTTACAAAAACGACTAATGGTATTAAAATTATATATTTAGGAGAGAATAATGACGATAACAGATAAAGATTATAGATATATTGTTGATTATGTTTATAAAGTGGATACTCTAAAAGTGAGTAGATCTTATAGTAATGATGGTTTTGTTGCAAATGATCGGTTTAAAGTAATTTCCAGTCCCGTAGGCAACCCCTCCAATAGCATGCAGGCGATGGTGGTTGCTCCTGTGGATAAAAAAAGGGAATGTGGATTATAGTCATGTAGTGATTGCCTATGCAGAGACGAATAGTTCGGATATAAAGGATATTGAAACGGATTTACAGTCTTTAGGGCTTGGGAGGGATAAACTACAACTTCTTTCCGGTCTGAATTCTGCGAAAGTAGTAGATTCTCAGTTTGTGACGGCACTAGGTTACACCAATGTTAGTTAAAACAGCTATTTATGTTATACTATAAGGTAATTGGGACTATTTACTTTATAGAATGGTATAAGGAGGTATGTTAATGAATAAGCATAAAAAATGGGGTATTATTGCTTTGATCATTTGTATTATAGGAGGGATTATAATGTTTAGTTTGAATCACCAAAAAGAAAAAACATTGGAAGAGAAAATGAGAATCGAACAGGATAGGATAGCACTATTTGTAGTTAATAGAGTAAAATTAAAAACACAGAATCCGATTGAAACTATAGAATTCATAGAATTCAGAAAAAATGAAACAACAGGGACCTGGCGAATAACACTTGTAATCAATGGAGCGGCAACAATATCCCTATCAGAGGATGCTTTTGGGGATGTTATACGGACATCTGGATATTATTTAGAAGACATGTCTGTTGACGAGACGGATGCTCCTTATACAAAGACAATTGATAATATAAAGATTAGCTATCTGGGGGAAACTAAGGATGACGACTGAGAGAGATTATAGATATATTGTTGATGATGTTTATGCTGTAGATTCTCATAAAGTGAAAGTTCCTTTAAAAAAAGGGGCAGTAGTGGCACAGGGGAAATTTAAAATTATAACAGCTCCTGTTGACAATACCTCCAACGGTATGCAGGCTATGGCAGTTGCTCCTGTGGATAAAAAAGGGAATGTGGATTATAGTCATGTAGTGATTGCCTATGCAGGGACGAATAGTTCGGATATGAAGGACATTGAAACGGATTTACAGTCTTTAGGGCTTGGGCGGGATAAACTACAACTTCGTTCCGGTCTAAATTCTGCGAAAGTAGTAGATTCTCAGTTTGTAACAGCCTTGAATTATGCCAAGGAGGTGGAGGAAGAGGTCAGGCAAAAACATCCCACTGCCAAAATTACAACAGCAGGGCATTCATTAGGTGAGTCACTGGCTATGTATGTCGCTTTAAAGCGAGGTTATCCCAATATTGGTTTTAATGGGCCAGATATTCATAACTTGATTTCGAAAGAAGAAATCAAGTACATGCAAGAACATCCAGAACAATTTAGTAATTATCGTCATAAGTATGATGTTATTGGTAATGTTACGGGAAATACGACTCAAACAGCTATCTATCCCTATATCTATCCTGCAAAAGATAACTGGGGTGACAAGTTAGCATATCATAACTTGTCCCAGTGGCAATTTGATGAGAATGGCCGGTTAGTTGATTTGAACGGAAAACGTGTCACGAATCTCAAAGTAACGGCGCTAGCAGAAGCAACAGCAGGTATGTACCGCTACCAAAAAATCAAAAACTACCTCTCAGCAGATGGTTTGTCAAGTAGGGAAGAGATATACTTGGATAGTTTGCAGGGAATGGCTCTAGGGGAAGGAATGGCTAATGCGGCTCGAGCTGGTGCAGACGACATCAAGCACCTTCAAGAAGAGGTGGTGTCAAAAGTACAAGACCTATGGGATCAGCTTGATTTTAGTAGTTTCCGATACCTGAGTTATGACGAAGTTCTATCGACTTTTGCGTCTGCGGGTGTGACTCAGGATACAATTGTCAGTTCAGTTGAGCAAGATTTTGAGCAAATGAATCAAAAGGCTGAAAAACTAGCTACAGAGTTTGATACCCTTAACCAACAGATCATCCAAGTCATTGAGAATAAACTAGCTACAGATAAGGAATTGGCAGGAGAATTTAGAAAATGGAACAGTCGGATTTAGTCTTCCAAAAGCTAAAAGCAAAAGAAAAAGAGTATCATGATTTGGAAGATGAGTATCTAAAGCGGAAGGCAACTTTGATGAATCAACGTAATGAACTCTATGAACGTCGAGACCGCCTTGCCAGAATCGTCGAAGACGAAGCTGGTAAAATGGATGTTTTTCTTCAAAAGGGACAACACAGTTACCAAGATGGGGAACAGTTTTATAGGAGTTTACAACAATTGATGGAGGATTCTCAGTTTGCGTGTAGGCGTAGAGAAGATGAATTGCAGTACCATGAAGAGGTGTTAGATAGAGATTATCGTAAAAAGCAAGATGAGTTAGAACAGACAATCGGAGATTTAAGGAGGTCATATGCTCGCGCCATTAAATGAATATTACACAGATGAAGAATATGAATTTGCTTTACGTCAGATGTATCGAATGATGGAGAGGAATAGAATCTATACTATGGCAACAGTAATCTTAAATGAAAAAAATTCTTTGCAAAAAGATTATAAAGAAAAAGTAAGACAAAGTGCAGAGGAGACAAAAGTTGCTATTGGGAAAATAAAATCGCAGATGGATACGGCCATAAAAGGGCAAGTGAGAAAGAAGATTGAGCAAGTGACACAGGAAAAAACAGATGAATATGATAAGATTATATAAAAATTAAGAACCCTTGAAATGCAGGCTCTTCCTGATGCTATACATAGCCATCAGAAAGACCAGGTCATTGTTAGGGCTGGTCAGGAGTTTACCAGCACAACCACTTATCATGCAATTGCTAAATAAAAAATAGGCAGGGATAGATATCCCGGTCTATTTTTTTATGTATTCATATCCATCCACAGACGGATGCAGTTTTTGGTGGAAGTGTTAAAATAATTTTACTCAGCAACAGACAGCTCGATACTTCCGGCGCTATCTCTTACAAAAACTTTTCCGCTACTCTTATCCAGTTGGCGTTTCAGTTTAGAACCAACCTCGTCATTTTCACCTGTGATAGATTGAAAATTGCGGGGGACAGTGATGCTACCCATGCTTGTTTCTATATCAAATGAAAGAGTTTCAAGGCTTTCTTTGACTAAGTTTAGCTCAATATCACCTAAGCTATTGTCAATATTGATATCACCTGACAGAGTGAGTTGCTGAGAGTTAATGCTACCTGATGAAAGCTTAATTGTGCTATCTGATAGTTTACTTTTATTTAGGTTGATATCCCCTAGAGAATTTGTTAGATACCCTTTTTCAACAGTAGTGTTATCGATAGTCACACTGCCTGATGAGAGCTTAAGATCCAATTTTTGGATGGCCAGATCAGATAAGGAAACGTCTCCAAGAGAATTCGATAAGTCTCCCGTGGAAATCGTACTGTTTTTGACGGTTAGGCTGCCTGCTGAAAGACTAAGGTCTAATTTTTGAACGGACAAGCCAGATAGGGAAACGTCACCTAGACTGCTGTTGCCTTTAAGGGTTGAAAGTTTTGTTCCCTTAGGTAGGCTGAGGGTAACCGTTGAACGCCCTCCTTCGTTGTCAAAAAAGTTCAAGATAGAACGGATGCCACTGCTCCAGCCGAAAGTTATCAGGGGCTTTGGTTGCTGAATCTTTAGAGTTCCTTGATTGGCTGAGGTAACAATTCGCTCAGAAGCTTCCTTGCCTTGATAATAGGTCAAATGTGTTTTATCATCTTCTGATTCTTCAATGACTAGGTTTCGATTTCCGAGATCGATATCCAGAGCAGAAATATCGGAGAAGTCCTCTGTCTTTTTACTGTATTTGGTATGATTGGCTTGCAACAAGTGGTTTATGCCACCAGTTGCAGTTCCTGTAGCAATCAGTGCACCTCCTAGTAGGCATGCTGAGATTCCGACAGTTAGTAATGTTTTTTTCCAGTTAGGCATGGCGTGCTCCTTTCTTTGAAAGTCGTTTCGCTAGCTTGATAAAGTTGTTTTTGGTGAACTGTATGAGAGGTGAAACACCTAAAGCGCAGAAAGCGGATAGTCCAAAACCTAGAAGGCTGATTCCAATAGTAAGTAGGAAGCTAGGAATAGAAACTCCTAGTGAGATGGTCAGGCTGTCCCAGATCGAGCTGATACCAAAGACAAAAAAGGCGAAGGAGCCGACAGCCAGGACAAAAGCAAAGACTCCAATCAAGAAGAAGAAGACGAAGACTAAAATAGCGACGACCAGAGCTAGCGGAATAGCTAGAGGTGCTGCTAGAATAGATAGGATAGCAATTTGGATAACATTCTTAGTATTCTTTGGCTCGTCTTCTTCTATGATCTTATCTAAGAGGTTGACCATGATTTCATGTGCAGCTTCACGAGGACTACCAAGTTCGGCTATGACTTGGGCTTCGTTTTCAGGGCCTGCTTCATCAAAATATTCAATAAAGTAGTCCATAGCTTCTTGGTAATCGTGTCTGGGGAGTTTCTTCAGATATTTATCTAACTGAGCGAGATATTCAGTTCTTGTCATGATGGATGTTCCCTTCTATAATATTGTTGATTGTACTAATATACTGATTCCATTCTTCTCTGAGCTTATTGAGCTGGTCGAGCCCCGCACCTGTGAGAGAATAATATTTTCTTTTACGACCTTGAAACTCTTGTGAGTAGGTGGTTAGGTAGCTATTCTTTTCTAATTTTTTCAGAATTGGGTAAAGAGTGGACTCTTTGATATTGGCTAACAATTTAATGGTCTGGCTGATTTCATAACCATAGGAATCTTCTTTTTCTACGAGGGCCAAAATGAGAAACTCAATTAGGGCTGATGAGGTTGGGAAGTAATACACATTTTTTTCCTCCTTTATCAATATAAAAAATATTTATATATAATTATTTTATATATAAATTATATACATAATAAAATGACTTGTCAAGAAAATATATAAAAATTTTATATATAAATTTTTTCACTTAGAAACAAAATAGATTTAGGATTGAAAACTGGGTGAATAAAATGGTAAAATAGAGTATATTTATTGAATGATTTGGAATGACGAATGAAAAAACATCAAACAATTTACACTTTTTTGTGGAGAACCCTGCTTTATTTTGTTATCTTTTTAGCACTTCTCTATTTCTTTAGTTACCTGGGCCAAGGCCAGGGTGGCTTTATTTACAATGAATTTTAAGATTAAAAGAGGTATCCTTTCGTGACGAATACGACCATTAACGATATGATCGAAACAATTGAGCACTATGCTCAGACACAACCAGACTTCCCTGTATACAATGTATTGGGGGAGGTTCATACATACGCTGACTTGAAGGCTGATTCAGATTCGCTAGCAGCTAAGATTGACAGTCTAGGTCTACCTGCTAAATCTCCTGTCGTGGTCTATGGGGGCCAAGAGTATGAGATGCTTGCGACCTTTGTAGCCTTGACCAAGTCAGGTCATGCTTATATTCCGATTGATAGTCATTCAGCTTTGGAGCGCGTGGCAGCAATTGTAGAAGTTGCTGAGCCAAGCTTGATCATTGCAATTGCAGACTTTCCTATGGAAGTAACTGTTCCAAGCCTGAGTTTAACAGAATTACAGGCAAGCTTTGCTCAAAAGACAGCTTATGAAATCACTCATTCTGTCAAGGGAGATGATAATTACTACATCATCTTTACCTCTGGAACAACAGGAAAGCCCAAAGGGGTTCAAATTTCCCACGACAATTTGCTGAGCTTTACCAACTGGATGATTACGGATAAAGAGTTCGCAACACCTGCGCAACCGCAAATGTTGGCGCAGCCTCCGTACTCTTTTGACTTGTCTGTGATGTACTGGGCGCCAACTCTGGCTTTGGGAGGAACGCTGTTCGCCCTTCCAAGTGCTATTACGCAAGACTTTAAGCAACTCTTTGAAACTATTTTGAGCTTGCCAATTGCTATCTGGACCTCAACACCATCTTTTGCTGATATGGCCATGCTTTCAGATGATTTCAATAGCCAAAAGATGCCAGGACTGACTCATTTCTATTTTGATGGAGAAGAGTTGACGGTCAAGACAGCTCAAAAATTGCGCGACCGTTTCCCAAATGCTCGTATCATCAATGCTTATGGACCGACGGAAGCAACAGTGGCTTTATCAGCTGTAGCAGTTACTGATGAGATGTTAGCAACCATGAAACGTCTGCCAATAGGCTATACTAAGGAAGATTCTCCAACCTTTATCATTGATGAAAACGGCCAGAAACTTCCGAATGGTGAGCAAGGAGAAATTATCGTTTCTGGTCCAGCTGTGTCCAAGGGTTATATGAACAATCCAGAAAAAACAGCAGAGGCTTTCTTTGAATTTGAGGGCTTGCCTGCTTATCATACTGGAGATGTGGGTTCTATGACTGATGAAGGACTCTTGCTTTACGGCGGACGGATGGATTTCCAGATTAAATTTAATGGCTACCGCATCGAGCTGGAGGATGTTTCACAAAATCTTAATAAATCAAAATACATTGATTCCGCAGTGGCTGTGCCTCGCTATAACAAGGACCACAAGGTACAAAATCTTTTGGCCTATGTTATCTTAAAAGATGGGGTGGCAGAACAGTTTGAGCGTGAGATTGATATTACAAAAGCTATTAAGGAAGACTTGGAAGATATCATGATGTCTTATATGATGCCATCTAAATTCCTTTATCGTGAATCCTTACCTCTGACACCTAATGGTAAGATCGATATCAAGGGCTTAATCAGCGAGGTCAATAACCGATGATGGAAATTTTAAAACAACTTCCTCACCTGGAACCTTATGGCGATCCCCAATATTTTGTATATATTATCTTAGCAGTTCTACCTATCTTCATCGGGCTCTTCTTTAAAAAAAGATTTCCGCTTTATGAAGTCTTGGTAAGCCTAGCCTTCATCATCTTTATGTTGGTTGGACCCGATCTGACTCAGTTTCTTGCCTTTATCTTTTACGTAGTTTGGCAGACCTTTTGGCTCTTTCTTTACAAGTTTTATCGGAAAAGATGGGATAATAAGTGGGTCTTCTATCTGCATGTTTTCCTGGCAATTTTGCCCTTAACGATTGTGAAAGTCACACCAGCTATTCAAGATCACCATCAGTCCTTGCTAGGTTTTCTAGGGATCTCCTATCTGACCTTCCGCTCTGTTGGTATGATGATGGAGCTACGAGATGGGGCTCTGACAGACTTTAGTCTTTGGGAGTTTTTGCGCTTCATGCTCTTTATGCCCACCTTCTCTAGTGGGCCGATTGATCGCTTTAAACGTTTCAATGAAGATTATGTTCAGATTCCTGACCGAGAAGAACTTCTTAATATGCTTGAGAAAGCCGTGCACTATATCATGCTAGGTTTCTTGTATAAGTTTGTCCTGGCTCATATCTTTGGACATTTGCTTTTGGGACATGTCAAGACCTATGCACTTTATATTGGTGGTTTCTTTAACCTAGGAACTTTGGGTGTTATGTATGTCTTTGGTTTGGATCTCTTTTTCGACTTTGCAGGCTATTCTATGTTTGCGGTGGCCATTTCCTATCTAATGGGGATTAAGAGTCCGATTAACTTTGACAAACCATTTCTCTCTCGGGATTTAAAGGAATTTTGGAATCGTTGGCATATGAGTCTGTCCTTCTGGTTCCGTGACTTCGTCTTTATGCGAATAGTCATGGTCCTGATGCGCAACAAGGTCTTTAAAAACCGAAACGTTACCTCGGGAGTGGCTTATTTGATCAACATGACCATCATGGGCTTTTGGCATGGAGTGACTTGGTACTATGTGGCTTATGGAGTTTTCCATGGCTTTGGTCTGATTATTAATGATGCTTGGATTCGCAAGAAAAAGACCATCAATAAAGAACGAAAGGTCAAAGGCTTAGCACCTTTACCGGATAACAAATGGACTCAAGCTCTTGGTATGGTTATTACCTTCCATGTTGTTATGCTGTCATTCTTAATCTTCTCAGGATTTTTGAATGATCTTTGGTTTAAAAAATAAAAATAAATGAGGAAAATACAATGGATGTAAAAGCAGAAGTAATTGAAATTATCGATGAATTATTTATGGAAGATGTCTCTGACATGATGGATGAAGATTTGTTCGATGCAGGTGTCCTAGATAGCATGGGAACAGTTGAATTGATTGTAGAATTGGAAAACCGTTTTGATATTCGTGTGCCAGTCTCTGAATTTGGTCGCGATGACTGGAATACAGCCAATAAAATCGTTGAGGGTGTAACGGAGCTTCGTAATGCTTAAACGATTATGGCTGATTTTGGGGCCAGTTTTTTGTGCGCTACTGTTGGTAGTTGCCTTGCTATTTTTCTATCCGATAAACTACAATCATAATTATGAGAGTGAAAAGCGTTCAGCCGTCACTTTAACGGCAGAAAATTTCAAAAATCGAACCCAAAAGAGTAAGGCTTTGACTGATGAAGAACATCGTTTTGTCCCTTTCTTTGGTTCGAGTGAATGGCTACGCTTTGACAGTCTGCACCCGGCTGTTTTAGCAGAAAAATATGACCGTTCTTACCGACCTTATTTCTTAGGTCAACGTGGAGCGGCCTCTCTCAATCAGTACTTTGGTATGCAGCAGATCCTGCCACAACTGGAAAATAAAACAGCTGTCTATGTGGTATCCCCCCAGTGGTTTACCAAGAAGGGATATGATGCTTCGGCTTTCCAGCAATACTTTAATAGTGATCAGCTGACCAGCTTTTTGAGGCAACAGAGCGGGGATCGTGCCGCCCAATACGCAGCGCAGCGTCTACTGCAGCTTTATCCTAACATTGCTATGAAAGATAATGTTCAAAAATTGGCCAATAGGCAAAAATTGACGAGTTTTGATCGTTCTTTTATCCGTTTTATGGCACGGATCAATCGGCGAGAGGATGCTTTTTTCAGCAATTTTGTCGCAGCTAATAACGACAATTATGAAAAATTTGTATTGTCTAAGCTGAAGAATCTGCCAGACAAATTTTCTTATGATGCCTTGGAAGAGGTCGGAACAGAAGAAGCTAAGAAAAACACTAGTAGCAATGATCTTGGAATTGAAAACAAATTCTATAAGAATCGTCTAAAAAGAGCCTTGAAACGTCTCAAGGGTTCTCAGCGGAATCTATCCTATGTGCAATCTCCTGAATACAATGATTTGCAATTGGCTCTGGATCAGTTTGCTAAATCTAAGACCAATGTTCTCTTTGTGATTCCTCCGGTCAATGCCAAATGGATGGAATATACGGGGCTGAGTCAAGAAAAGTATCAGCAGGCTGTTGAGAAAATCAAATATCAGCTGACCGAACAAGGTTTTAATAACATTGCTGATTTTTCGAAGGATGGCGATAAGTCTTACTTTATGCAGGACACCATCCATATGGGTTGGCTAGGTTGGCTTGCTTTTGATAAGGTCGTGGATCCATTTGTGGCAAATCCACAGCCTGCGCCGGCTTACAAGCTCAATGACCGTTTCTTTAGTCCGGAATGGGCCCAATATACTGGTGAACCAGAAGAATTTAAATAGTATTCTTTCAAGATGGGGACTGGGACAAGAATGTTTCAGTCTCCTTTCTTATAATGTAATGATTGGAAAGGATCAAGAAGCTAGCCATCATTCAATAAAGGAGGAAAAGATGAAGATACGTCTATCCAAAGAAGAAGATTTAAAAGCTATCATGGAGATTTATGATCTGGCTCGCAAGTTTATGAAAGAGCAAGGAAATCCAACTCAGTGGGGAGAGGATTATCCTAGCAAACTTTTAATAGAAGCAGATATAAGCTCTCATCAGTCCTTTGTTGTAGAGGAGGATGGAAAGATAGTTGGGACTTTCGCTTTTATCATAGGAGAGGATCCAACTTATCAAGTCATTGAAAAGGGAGCTTGGCGTTCGACAGCGTCTTATGGAACGATCCATCGTATCGCTTCAAACGGCCAAGTCAAAGGTATAGCTCATCAGGTTTTTGATTTTTGCTATCAGGAGATCCCCCATCTACGTATCGATACTCATGCAGATAATAAGCCCATGCAAGCAGCTATCTTATCTTATGGATTTATTGAGTGTGGTGTCATTTATGTAGCAGACGGAAGCCCTCGGTTAGCTTATGATTACTATCGGTAAATGAAGGCATCTGCTGAGGAGCAGGTGTTTTTTCAAGAAAAGGACTTGGCGATATTACTAGCCTTCTGCCTCTCAAATTTTTTCATACTGGTTTTCGGGTGCTCTTTTGTCTTACCTATTTTTAAAAATTTGCCGACTTATTTGAAGATAGGGCGAGAAAATGATGTTATTTTAAGAAAGAAAATAGGAAAAAAGGTAGAGAAAATTCGGAAATAATACGGATGAAAAGTATATTTTCAAAAAAAATGTATAAAATTCACAGAAAAATGTTGCAAGCTACAATTTCTTATGATAGAATATACAAAACAAATAAAAAGGAGAACGTTATGGCTCGGATTAAATTAACTCCAGAAGAATTGCGTGCTTCAGCGCAACGTTACACAGATGGTGCAGAAAATGTGAATCAAGTTCTTTCATCTCTTACGAATGAACAAGCGATCATTTCTGAAAACTGGGAAGGTTCAGCTTTCCAAAGCTTTGAAGAACAATTCAATGAACTGTCTCCAAAGATTAAAGAATTTGCACAATTGCTTCAAGACATTAACGCTCAGTTGGTGAAAGTTGCTGATATCGTGGAACAAACTGACCAAGATATTGCAGCACAAATTCATTAATTTTGAATAAGTGGCTTTAGTAGGAAGGCGAGGGCCTTCCTCTTTTTAGTATCAGAAAGAAAATTAAAAAGCGAAAGAATGAAGAATAAAAAAATCTTTAAATATATCGGCAATAGTCTCTTAGTGGTTTTGCTGTTTACGATCGTTACAATTTTAAATATATCTGTACAGAATAATACGACAAGCAGCGATAAAACAAAACAAAAAACGAGTCAACAAACTAAATTAAACGTAGCCATTGTCAATGAAGACCAAGCTGTACGTGTGGATAAGAAAGAGTACAATCTTGGGGCTAGCTATGTAAAAAATATTGAACGAGATAATTCCCAAAATTGGTTTGTCGTGACACGCGGGGCAGCCGATGCAGGTTTGGAAAAAGGAACTTATCAGCTAGTCTTGACCATTCCGAGCGATTTTTCAGAAAAAGTACTGGATGTGAACAGTATTAATGCGGATAAAACAACCGTGACCTATAAGGTTAATGCGGCTGGAAATCTGCAGGTGGAAAATGAGGCAAACAAGCTAGCGAAAGATATTGTGGCAGATTTGAACAGCCAGTTGGTTGATATGTATATGGCTAGCATTTTAAGTAACCTTTATACTGCCCAGAAAAATGTTCAAGCAAGTTCACAAGTTCAAGCGACCAATATTGGCAAGTATAAGACCAATCTATTGGATACAGCTATTAATTCAAAAAATATTTTTCCGACGCTTTACAGCATGACCAATTCATCAGTAGATGCTAATAACATGCTGAAATCAAATTTGGAGAATTTCACACAGTCATTTGATACTCTTGGAACGTCCCAGACAGCTTATGACAATAATTTTAGTAGCTTGCTCAAGCAAAGAGGTGAAGATCAGATTAGCTATGCGGCCTTTATGGATCAGCTGATGTCTATGAGCCGTGATTCATTGAGCTCAGAAACAAAGAAGCTTTATGATGACTTGCAAAAGCAACAGGAAACACTTGGTAAGCAGATTGGCTCGTCAGAGAGCAAGGATGCAGCAGATGCGAAAACCTATACAGGTCTGGCAACAAGTGTTTCTCAGAAAATTGAAGATTTAGAAAAAGATCTCAAAGCTGAACGTGATAAATTCAAAGAACACCAAGATAACATAAAGGACTTTATCACGAAAAAATTGGCGAGCTACTATGGGGTTGAATCTGGGGACAAAGTCACTCTAAATCAAGTCTTCGAAAAAGGGGGCTTAAAGGATTTAGAGAACTCTGAGAGCTCAATCAAGGCTGAACTAGCCAATGCTATCGCTGCTTTGCCAGCAGAAGATTTCAGTGGAAAGACATTTAATGCTTTTGGCTTGTCTATTACTGTGCCAAGTATTAACTATGCTGAGCTTAAGGAGTACGGGACTCCTAGTGACGGGACAAGTTCTGACACTCTCAACCAATTGGCAGCTAAAGCAGTGACAAGCACTGACGCAGTTGATGGCGCTGTAGCCAAGGCTAAGGTTTCTTGGCAAGCGCCAGATGGTGTGACAGTAGATTCAGTGTCCTACAATGGTAGCACTGTAACAGATGGCCAAGAAATTAATCTTGTAGAAAACGCTAAGTTTGATATTCGTTATAGCGTCAAAAGTGCATCATCTGATACAAGTGATAGCGATGCCACTTCTGCGACAAATACTCAGATCTCAATCACCCTCAATGGTGTACAGTCGGCTACTGCAGCAATTGATATTCAAGGAGTTCAGCAGGCGGCGGCTAGTTATGGTATGCAGTCTCAGAGAATTGCCTCAGCCTATCAGCAGGTAGATTCTCTTCTTAAGGTTTATTCTACAATAGAACAATTGAAAAAAGGGGACATGGCAGATGCCTTGACTCAACTTCTATCAGAAGCGATCAATGCTAACTTGAAAGATTACAACGATAGTCTTTCTCAAGCGAACAGTTCCTCAGATGACAAGGATCATAAAGAAACAGGTGTTCGTCAAAAATTAGACGAGACCTTGAAAGATTTGAAAGAAACAGCTCCTGAATTGAAGGAAAACCTAGAAAAAATTGCACTTAGCAATAAGGAATTAGGAACAGCCATCGATGGTCAGCTAAAACAATATGAAAAGCTAAGAGAAAGCTTGTCTGAAATTGCTACATCTCAGACTGCTAGTACAGCAGCTTTGGCCAAAACGGACTCTGAACTGTCTTCACTTAATTCTGAATTCAGATCTTTGTTAAGTACGACTTCAGGCGTTAAGGCTTCATCTCAAAGCAATGTTCAGGCGGCTGAATCTGCGAATCAGATTTTCAGTAATTTCCATCGGGAATTGGCGAATGCTCAGGGTAACACAGAAAAATTGTCTAGCGATGCAGAAACTTTGATGGCAGAGTTTAATGAAGAATTAGCAGCGAATGGGAACTTTGTAGAATCCTTTATCAAGGTACTCAATAACGCTTATGAAAATGGCGTGCCAAATGAGGTTCTTCTTAAATTCTTATCTAGTCCAGTAGCGCAACGTTCTTCATCAGTGAAAGCAACAGTCAATGTCTATCGTCCATTCACTTGGATATTGCTCCTAGAAATTGTGAGTCTCTTTACAGCTTATCTTTTTGCGACACAGAATATCGTTCGCAAAGTCAAAGACAAGTTCAAGCTAGACAAATTGCACGATACAGATATTACGACAGTTGGTGTCCTATCCAGCTTAGCCTTGACCATTGGTTTAGCAATTGGGATTATCTCAAGCATTCAGCTCTCAGTTGGTCGTGAATATGTGCCATCTTGGGTACTCTTGCTAGTATTTGCCAGTCAAATTCTTGTCCAAGGGCAGTATTTCTTATTGAAACATCTCCGTGTTGTCGGTATGGGTCTTGCCTTCTTTATGATGATTAGTTTTGTTTATCTATCCAATGCTATTGGAACAACGGCTAGTCTGACAGGCTTCCCAGCCTTCATCAAGGACTTGAATGCACTGTCTGTTTTGGAAAATCTACTCTCAGCTTACTTTGACGGGCAAGCAGCAGGCTTCTTTGTCTTCTTTGCTCTCTTAATTGTTTTGGGCTTATTAGCAGCAGCTAATATCTTTGTCAAACCCAGAAGTTTTCAAGGAACAATCAGTCAAACCCAGAAAGTATAATAGGATATGAAAAAATTAATTCTCTTGCTTTTTACCGTAGGGGTGTGTGCAGCAGTCTCAGTGGCTGCTGCGGACGACCTCCAAGATAATAGTTTGCAAATCGATAACTCCAGACTTGAGAGAGAAGAGGAGTTAAATTTTGGTGCGCAGTCGGAACGGATTAAGGCGCTTTTTAATGCCGCAGATCAAAAGAAACTGCAGGAGATACAGCATGATCAGAATAAACAGTTGGCCACAGAAGGGGGACAACTGTTTTCTGCTATACAGGGGCCAGTTAAGGAAGCCAAAGAAAAGCAGTTATTTCAGTCAAGAAGCCAAGCGGTTTCGAAGTTAGAAATTAGCCAGAGAGAAGATGGAACCACTAGCTGGGGAGATTTTTTGCCAGGGGTTGTCTATATTGGCCTAGTCGTCCTGTTGGTTGGGATTACAGCCTTTATCAGCTATAAGGTGGCTACGGACTGACTTTCATAAGTGGACCTTTAAAAACTAAAACTCATGACCAGATATGAGATTGTAAATTAGGAGAATTGAGAGAATGAAGCAACATATCAATATAACCCTACGCCTATCAGATAGGGATGTCGATATTCGAATTCCTCGACGGATTGAAGTACGTCGGCTGATTCGAGAAATAGATAGCATTTTTGGGCCAGAAGTAAAAAGGCCAAAATACCAGTTGAGAATTATTAATAAAGGCTTGCTACTTGATGAGGGCAAGTACCTATCAGATTATCCAATTACAACAGGAGATTTAGTAGAGATAGAGGAGGCATCAGGTGACTGAGGAAAAATTTGTATACGGAGAACAAACCTTTACCTATGAGAAAAGTGACAAGGAATGGAAATTAAGTTTACGCCGTTCAGATGTGGCTACGCAAGACTTACGAGAGTTACTGATTTTGGATTTACACCATCCGCTCTTTTTGGAGCAGACCATGGATGCGGATGAAGATGGCTTAACTTTTACCTACCAGCTAGAGCCACATAGTCTCAGCTATGAAGAGGTTAAATCTCGTCCAATCTCAGAAAGAATCCGCTTGGCTCTCAATGTCTTTGCTCTTGAAGCTGCTTTGGAGCTACCAGTGACTTTTCTTCTTCATCCGAGCAACCTCATGATTACCAAGGATGCTCAGGCTAAGATTGCCTATCGTGCGGTTCCAGGTATTATGACACCGGAGGCACTGACTGCTGAAGATTTCTTGCGCCAGGCCAAGTGTTTTGCTGCGACTTTGTTTGCGGATGTGGACTTTATGGAACTCTACAATGGATCTTTGGAGTTGGAAACCTTACCAGACTTTTTGGTTGAACTCCGTGAAGCAGAAGACCAGACCGCTGCAGTGGCAGTTCTAGAAAAGGCTTATCTAGATAAGACCAAGGAAGAAAAAGCGACTCTGATTCAGGTGTCTAGCAGATGGCATCGGGTTTTCAAGTTGGCATCTATCTGGCTGTCAGTAGCTGTTGTCCTTTTGATCATTCCCTTGATTTATCTCATTTTCCTGCAAAATCCTTTTAAAGAAAAGCTTCTGCAGGCAGATACTGCCTTTATCAAGGTCGATTATAGTGGTGTTATCACTGAGTTAGAAGGTATTGCCCCTTCTAGTCTTCCAACGACTCAAAAGTACGAATTGGCTTACTCTTATATTCAAGGACTAGAATTTTCATCTGATCAAAAGAAGGTCATCTTGAATAATGTGAGTCTTAAATCGGATGAGCTCTACCTGATTTACTGGATCCAAATCGGTCGCAACACATTTGAGGATGCTTTGGATACAGCCAAGCGGATTAATGATAATGACCTCATCCTTTATGCTTTGGCACAGGAAATCAAGCAAGTACGAGAAGATGACAAGCTATCAGGTAAGGATCGAGAAAGCAAGCTTAGCTCGCTGGAAGGTGAATACAAGAAGTACTGGGATAGTCGGAGCGAACTACTGACAAGCGATTCAAGCTCAAGCGACTCTAGTGAAAAGGAGGCTTCATCTACAGAAGCTTCAAGTTCAACTGAAACCAGTGCATCTAGCAGTCACTAAGCAGGTCAAGGAGTAAAAGATGACAAAACAAGTAATTTTCTATACCCAGGGCCTGCGTTATGAGGTTGAACCCACAGAAGGACGCCAGCTTCTTCTTGGGGCCAGCGAAAAGGCTCAGGTCTATCTGCCTCAGCAGGAGGAGGACATTCGACTCAAGGCTGATGGAGACGAGGTTTTCTACCAGTTTGGGGAGGAGACAGGCCTCTTGACAGATGGACTGGTACTGAATCAAATCCGTTTTTGCCTTAGAGATAAAACTCCGACAGTTTATGATCTTTTGGACCAACAAGAGCTACGGATCGGTGCTCAGAGTGGCTCTAGCCTTCAAGTCTCTGATGATTCAGAATTGCTCTTGCAAAAAAACGGAGAAAACTGGCATTTAACCAAGTTCAAAGGAACCTTTTATCGAAATAACATTTTAGAAAAACAAGACCAGTTGCAGCTTTCTTTTGGAGATGAGCTCAGCTTTGGCGCTGTAACAATCAAAATCTATCCAGATGAAGTCTGGCTGAGTGGTCCCGTCCAAGCAGCCAAGGTTCTATCTCTGCGAGGAGCATCTCGCTACGGCTTTTACCCGGACTATCCAGACTATCATCGTTCGCCACGGATTATCTATCGTGGATCTGAAGATAAGATGGTCATTAATCCTCCAGGTAAAGAGCCCGGCAAACCAAATGATGAATTGCTTAAGCTCATTGTACCGCCCTTGCTGATGATTGGGGTTGTAATCCTGATTACCCTTATCCAGCCTCGGGGGATTTATATCCTCGCGACGATGGCCATGTCTGCAGCTAGTATCGTCTTTTCTGTCAGGACCTTCTTTAAAAATCGGAAAAAATACAAGGCAGACAAGAAAGAGCGCGTGGATCTTTACCGTCTCTATCTAAAAGACAAGGCTATTGAGCTGACTGACTTGGAACGCAAACAGCGTCAGGGCATGCTTTATCACTTCCCTAAGGTGGAAGAGCTGACTGAGTTAACTCAAGGTTACAGTCACCGTATCTATGAAAAAACACCGCTCCACTTTGACTTTTTGACTTATCGTCTAGGCTTGGGGCAGGTTCCGACTTCTTATCAGTTGACCTATGGACAGCAGGAGAGAAGTGGGAAGAAAGATGCGCTTGAAGAGGAGGGCTTCGCTCTTTATACCAAGCATAAAAAAATCCCTGATTTGCCGATTGTAGCAAATCTTAGCCACGGGCCAGTTGGTTATGTCGGACCTCGCAATCTAGTCCTTGAACAGCTCCAGCTCTTGGTTATGCAGTTGAGTGTCTTTCATTCGTATCATGATGTGCAGTTTATTACCATCATGCCAGAGGAGGAACGGGACCAATGGAACTGGATGCGTTGGTTACCACATGCAAGCTTGCAGGAAATGAATGTGCGAGGCTTCGTATACAATCAGCGTACTCGTGACCAAGTACTCAACAGTCTCAATCAAATCCTGAAACTCCGTAAGACTCAAAGAGATGAGGCAAGTCGCCAAGAGACGACTCTCTTCAGCCCTCACTATGTGGTCTTAATTACTGATGAAAAGCTGATTTTGGATCACGTCATCATGGAGTTTTTCACAGAAGACCCGACAGACCTAGGCTGCTCACTTCTCTTTGTCGAAGATGTGATGAGCTCCCTATCTGAAAATGTCAAAACCGTCATCAATATCAAGGACCGCAATATCGGACAGTTGGTTATGGAGGAAGGGATTCTCAAGGAGACCAACTTCCGCTTGGATCACTTCCCAGACGGCTATGATAAGGAACAAATTGCACGGACCTTGGCACCGCTCAACCACTTGCAAAATCTCAAGTCTTCTATCCCTGATACAGTTACCTTTATGGAGATGTATGGGGCTGAAAGCTTTGCGGACTTGAAGGTCTTAGACAGATGGAAGAGCCATGCTCCTTACAAGAGCTTAGCCGTGCCAATCGGCCTTCGAGGCAAGGATGACCTAGTGCAACTCAACCTCCACGAGAAGGCTCATGGACCGCACGGTTTGATTGCGGGGACGACTGGTTCTGGTAAGTCTGAGACTATCCAGTCTTATATCCTGAGTCTAGCCGTCAATTTCCACCCGCACGATGTGGGCTTCCTACTCATTGACTATAAGGGTGGAGGAATGGCCCATCTCTTTAAGAAACTGCCTCACCTGCTAGGGACCATCACCAACCTAGATGGGGCCCAGTCTATGCGGGCCTTGGTTTCGATCAATGCGGAGCTAAAACGCAGACAGCGTCTCTTTAACCGTTATGAAGTAAACCACATTAACCAATACCAGAAGAAATTTAAAAATGGCGAAGCTAAAGAACCTCTGCCCCACCTTTTCCTCATCTCAGATGAATTTGCAGAGCTTAAGGTCAACCAGCCAGACTTTATGAAGGAGCTGGTTTCTACGGCTCGGGTCGGGCGTTCCCTCGGTGTTCACTTGATCCTTGCCACTCAAAAACCATCTGGGGTCGTGGATGACCAAATCTGGTCCAACTCTCGTTTCAAGCTAGCCCTCAAGGTAGCAGACCGGAGTGACTCCATGGAAATGCTCCATACACCAGATGCAGCAGAAATCACACAGGCTGGTCGTGCTTACCTGCAAGTCGGCAACAACGAAGTCTATGAACTCTTCCAATCAGCCTGGTCAGGAGCAGATTACCAGCCGGACAAGGATGAACTGGGAATCGAAGATCACACAATCTATCGTATCAACGACCTAGGCCAGTATGAAGTCCTCAATCAAGACCTCTCTGGACTGGATCTAGCCGATGAAATCAAGGAAGTACCGACAGAGCTTGATGCCATCGTCGAAAATATCCAGCTCTTGGCAGAGAACCAAGAGATCGCTCCCCTACCACAGCCGTGGCTACCACCGCTCCGTGAGCGCATGACACTAGATGAGCTTGAAGCGGTTGATTTCCATAAGGAATGGAATAAGAAGCCAAGTGATCTCGAGCTTCTCATCGGGATGGCGGATATCCCGCAAGCACAAAAGCAAGAGCCAGTCTCTATCAATCTATCTAAGGATGGAAATATCCTCTTGTATGGTAGTCCAGGGACAGGGAAGACGACCTTCCTGCAAAGTGCAGCGATGGATCTGGCTAGAAAGTACAGTCCAAAGGATGTCACACTTTACTTGATGGACTTTGGAACGAATGGGCTGGCGCCTTTGAGCCATCTACCTCACGTAGCAGATACCTTACTTTTAGACCAGACGGAGAAAGTGGCTAAGTTTGTCCGAATCATGGAGCGAGAGCTCAATCGACGGAAGAAACTCTTGTCTGACTACGGTGTAGGGACCATAGACCTCTACCGTCAGGCTAGTGGCCAAGAGGAGCCGACAATTGTCATTCTCTTAGATAGCTATGAAGCGATGAAGGAAGAGCCATTTGAAGCAGAGCTCTTCAAGATCTTGATGCGGATATCTCGCGAAGGTCTCAGCATTGGTGTCCACTTAATCATGACAGCTGGTCGTCAGTCCAACCTGAGAGCTACCCTCTATGCCAACTTCAAGCATCAGATGACTCTTAAGCAAAATGATGTTGGTGAAGTTCGTACCATTCTAGGGAGCACACCGCTTGCGGCGACCATGGAAGACATCAAAGGACGTATCCTCATGAAACGGGATGAAGTTGATGTCGTCCAGCTCGCCTTGCCAGTCGCAGGTATCAGTGACGCACAAGTCATCAATAACCTACGTACAGAAGTCGCTCGAATCCAAGAAGCCTGGACAGGCGAAACACCACAGGCTATCCCGATGGTACCTGAGGAGTTGACAGAGAAGGACTTCTATAGTCGGGCAGATGTTTTGAAGCTTCTATCTCAAGAAATTATTCCTTTAGGGTTAGATATAGAAACTGTCAAACCAATGGGTTGGAATCTAAAGCAAGGGTCTTTTGTATATGTAGCCAATATTGAGGAGCAAATGAGAACAATGACGAAACAATTTTCTATTGTTTCATCAAAAATTAATTCTAATGTTTATATTATCGCTCCAAAGTATAACTTAATACCTGATCTTGATGGTTACACAATTGTATCTGACCCCGAAAATGTGAAAGATTTTATAGAGGCAGTTGAGTTATTAATTTCTGAACGTATGGAGGATCAAGAAAAAGATTTACATACAATCATAGTTATATATGATATGTCTACTTTAGTAGGAGATTTAAATCACCAGCTACAAGATAGTCTAGCTAATATTATTAAAAATGGTCATAAAGTGGGCTATCCGGTATTTGTTGAAACCGATAATCAATTAAGTAAAAAAATTGATTATGCATCCAAAACGGTTCTTCGCATAAAACAAGGTTTAGTTGGATTGAGACTAAATGATCAGTATGTCATAGACGTTTTATCTAAACCTCTTAGAGAGGTGGCATTAGATGAGCAGATTCACTATTTTGTATCACATGGACAGGCAAATAAAATTAAAGTATTAATGGAATAGAAGGAGAAAAAAATGACAAGTAAAGAAGATAGGGTAGCAAGTATTAAAGCAAAATTAGATGCTCTTGATGGAGAAATCGAAGCTCTAAAAGCAGCCCAAAAAGCTTTAAATGATACGAATACTAAAGTAAGTTATAAACCTGACAAGACGAATGTGGATAATTTAAAAGGGAAAAAATATAAAGAAGAAACTGCAGATGAGAAAGATTATTTAGAAGGGCTAGAAAAAGACTTTTCAGCAAAAAAGAGTGAGGTCGATGCAAAACTAACTACTAAAATCAGCACATTAGAATGGGACAAGACTTGCGTATCATTCGAATATACATTAGCAAAAATAAATCCATTTTAAGAAAACGGAGGGAAATGTCATGACAGATAAAATTAAGGTTAAGGGCAAAAAGTACATGTCAGAGAGTTCAGAACGCAAAGAACTATTTGCGACAGAGTATGAGGCGGCAGTAAAGAAGGGCTATCAAGAATTCATGTTGAAGATAGAAGATTCAGAAGCTGATGCTGTCACGGCTTTCTTAAATCTACTAAATGAGCTACAAGAAATGGTTTATGAAGTTTATCCGCAAACTGTTAAAAAATATGCTAAAGTTTTAAGTAACTATGTATCAAGTCTTGAATCTGCTGGATTTAATGATGATGAATTAATCCAGTCTATCAAGGGAGATAATGATAGCGTTCAAGCTAAATTGAAAAAAGAACAATATGACGAAGCAGAAACAGTCAAAAAAGATTTACAAGCTAAATTAGATGCTGCGTTAGATTTGCTGAATGAACCTAAGAGTGATTTTAAGGGATTTGAAGATGGGTTAACTACATCGCTGAATAGTTTAGCAAGTAATAGAAATCAAACTCATGTCGCACTATCTGGTGCTCAAGATACTGCGATTAAGGCGCTTCAAGAGTTAGCGGGTATTTTCACGAGATTGAGAGATGCGATGGCAAATGCGAAGCATATTCATGTAGTTAGTGTTGATGAGATTGCTGGCTATATGGAACTTAAAAAATTGACTGCTGAAAACATGGGAGATCTTGAAGCAATCCAGGATGAAAATGATGGGAAAATGCTTGCAGCTGCATATTCTAAAGACCCCTTTAACGAAATGGCAAAAGTACCATCTAAAGGTGTCAGTGTATCTATGATGACAATCGTTAATAGAACCCTGTTTGGTACGATGAAAGGAGACTTAGATCAAACAACTCCCGAAGAATTAAATGATATAAAATCTTTCGTAAATACTTTATTGAAAAATAATTCAGTAGAAGATGTTCAAAGTTATATGGATAAATTAATGGAAGCAGGAGATCGATTTGGCATATCATTAACAGCTGTTGGTGTAAGTAAGATGCCTGGTTTTCCTAAAAGAAAGGAGAACGAATCAGATGACTCTTATCAAAAACGGATAGATGATTTTATAGCTACTCAGGAAAAAATGACGCCTGAATTAAGAAAAATACAAAAGGATGTTGAAAAAGCGAATGCTTTGACAAATCTGTATTCGGCAATCTATGTCAGAAAGATGGGACATGTTCCTAATAAGATGCCGCATGGGGGGACTTATGAAGAAAAAAGTTCCATTGATAATCTAAAAATGGGGAATGGAAATATCACTTTTGATGAAATTAAGAAAAGCCAAACAGAATGGAGAACATTTCCTGATAAGCGTGAAACAGTTACTGTAGGGGTCTTTGATACTTATGGAGAAGGTGAAGGACGTAAAATGGCTGCCGAATTGGAGAAAATAGAAGAGAAACGTCTAAAAGCCAATCTGAAATTTGTTAGTGATGTAATAAAGACAGGTGGATACTTAGGTGGACCTGAGACTGTAGCGGTTACTCAAGCTATAGGGGCAGTTTTAGATACCGCTGCAAACTCTGATGGCCCTTCTAATGCTAGAGATGCTGTAGCTGGTTCTACTGGTTTATTACCTAAAAAATATCAAGCTCCAGTTCGTTCTGGCGCAGGTCTTGTCAAGGCATTTGCTACCTATCATTCTGCTTTAGAACAAATTGACGAAGATAAGAAAAATTCCGAACAAAAAGCATTCAATTCGTTTAACGACGTTGGAGGAGGAAGTGTGTCAACTGGACTTGAAGGAAACCAAAAGGTAATCTCGACACGTTTTTCTTCAGCTTTTGATTTGCAGTCTGCTCTATCTTATGCAGACTATCAAGAAAATGGCTTGCGAAACATCGTTTATCAACAGGCTTTGGCTGAAACGGGTAATAAGAAACAAGCACTAGACAGTTTAAAAGCCTTTGATGAAAAGATGAAAGACGCCAAAATTTATAATAGTACGGTGACAAACTTTATTAAAGGGGATAACATTATTACACCTAAGCCGTCTGAGCTTTTAAATGCGTTTAGTCAAATTCAAGATGAACAGATTATTCCTTCGAAAGAATATTGGAATGAGTATCAGGAATTAAATTTAAAGGGTAAAACTAATGATAAAATAAAGTACCGTACAGGAGAGGATATCCGAATCCAACATAATCAGCTGTTTGATCGTTTAGTTGGTTCAGGAGGACAATAAATGAATAAAAGAAAACAATTTATTTTAGTGATAGCTGTCTTATTAGTAGCTTTCTGTAGCTTTGTTTATCTAAAAAAACAATTCTTTTCTCCTTCCAAGCCAAAGGAAGAGTCCAGAAAGGAAACGCTTGTATTTGATTCTTCGCTGAAAGATATTACTCTAACAAAAGATGGGCGCTATGTCTTAGTTAGTCCTAATACTTCAAAGTGGCATTCTAATAATTTAAGAATTAGTCAGAACTACGTAGTCTCAACATTTATAACTTATGAGCACTTTTATGAAAAAAAGAATACCCTACCATCCGGTAAACTCAAAAAATTTGATATTATCACTTATGATTTACGTAAAAAAAATTTCGTTGAAAAGCGCATAGACCTCAAAAAGGCCGTAGAAGAATACGATTCAGATTACGGCTTGAGAGATAATGGGGCCATCCAAGAAGTTGGTTTTAGTTTCTATTTTGAGGGTAAAGATTATGTACGGATTTATGTATCAAAAAGAAAAAATTTGGAAGAAACAAAAGGCTTAGTGCTAAATCTGGAAAATGGGAAATTGACAGAGCTTAGTGAAGCGATGGAAGAGGTGCTTCTCGCACAAAATAGTTTCCCTTCCCTATCCAGAACCAATCTCGATGATATTCTATATTTTAATGGATTTTCAGCTTCAAACAATTTAGGTTATATTAATGATAAAAAGGAGAACAAGATTGGGCAGGATATTAACTTTAGCCATGAGTTTCCTGACTTGGTCAAGCGTTTAAAGAAAAATAGAGTTACAAAAATTCTGTATCGAAGAGGCTTGGTTTCTCCTGCAGATTACTATGAAGATCTTCGCCATTGGTTTGCGCCAGTTGGTCAGGATAAGCTAGATATAGTCGCAAAGGATTATGAAACGAACGAAGAAACTCCTTTAAATAATTACCAAGAATTCATTGATTGGTCCAAAGCGGAAGCTCAAAAAGCACAGGAAAGCATAAACGCAAATAGGAAAAAAGAGGCAAATTAATATGCCACAAATTTGCGAAACATCGGTTATCAACAGGCTTGGACTGAAACGGGTAATAAGGACAATAAATGAATAAAAGAAAACAAATTATTTTAGTGATAGCTATCTTACTAGTAGCTTTCTGTAGCTTTGTTTATCTAAAAAAACAATTCTTTTCTCCTTCCAAGCCAAAGGAGGAGTCCAGAAAGGAAACGCTTGTATATGATTCTTCGCTGAAAGATATCACTCTAACAAAAGATGGGCGCTATGTATTAGTTAGTCCTAAAGATGTAAATTGGCAATCCAATGATTTAAGGATGAGTCGTAACTACGTAGTCTCAACATTTATAACTTATGAGCACTTTTATGCAAAAAAGAATACCTTACCATCCGGTAAACTCGTAAAATTTGATATTATCACTTATGATTTACGTAAAAAAAATTTCGTTGAAAAGCGCATAGACCTCAAAAAGGCCGTAGAAGAATATGATTCAGATTATGTTTTGAGGGATGATGGGGCCCTCCAAGAAGTTGGTTTCAGCTTTTATTTTGAGGGTAAAGATTATGTACGGATTTATGTGTCAAAAAGAAAAAATTTGGAAGAAACAAAAGGCTTAGTGCTAAATTTGGAAAATGGGAAATTGACAGAGCTTAGTGAAGCGATGGAAGAGGTGCTTCTCGCACAAAATAATTTCCCTTCCCTATCCAGAACCAATCTCGATGATATTCTATATTTTAATGGATTTTCAGCTTTAAACAATTTAGGTTATATTAATGATAAAAAGGAGAACAAGATTGGGCAGGATATTAACTTTAGCCATGAGTTTCCTGACTTGGTCAAGCGTTTAAAGAAAAATAGAATTACAGAAATTCTGTATCGAAGAGGCTTGGTTTCTCCTGCAGATTACTATGAAGATCTTCGCCATTGGTTTGCGCCAGTTGGTCAGGATAAGCTAGATATAATCGCAAAGGATTATGAGACGAACGAAGAAACTCCTTTAAATAATTACCAAGAATTCATTGATTGGTCCAAAGCGGAAGCTCAAAAAGCACAGGAAAGGATAAAAGCAAATGGGAAAAAAGAGACAGATTAATACAGATCAAATTTACGAAACATCAGTTCGCTTAGATGCGGCAGTAGCGTCAGGAGGTCAAAATGATGCTTCAGAGTGGGTTGATGATGAGTCTACAGAATTATTTTCAGACTGCAATACCTTATTGGATGAGGCTTCAGCAGATATTCATACTACGGTAGAGAATCTTAATAACTACTTAAATTCTGTAGCAGCAGAATTTGAGAAAGCTGATTCAAAAATGGCCAAATTAATTTCTGCAAATAATGGATTGGAATCTATCCCAATGGAAGATAAAAATATTGCAGAAAAGAATAAAATTCGCTCGAATGATTATTATAATCAATTGAAAAAGAGCAAGTAATCATTATATTTTCATCCTATTTTATCTTTCATATCGTAATAGGATACAGGAATGATTTCTCTTAGGATGAGGGATTCTTCTCTAGCGCTTATTGGCTGTGCAGTCAGCCATTCTTCACGAGATGCATAGAACGGAAAAAGATAATCTATCTAAGAAATAGTATGCCTGGGGCTTTTTCTTCAGGCCTATTTCTATTTGAGGTTACTATTCCACCTGAACATCAATTCAGGTGGTTTTCTTTTACCTACCTTATCTCAGGCTCTATCCAGCACCTATTTTTCATATAGTATCATAAAGAAAATTTCAGGTGATGCACTAAGCCTAAAACAAAAAACAAGCTAAAAGGACTTAGTCCTAGCCAATGTAGAACTAAATCCTTAATTCAAATTATTATGCTGATTTTTAGGGTTGGATATCTGAGTCATTTCGCAAACTCATCCGAGGACATACTCTTTGATGGCTTCTGCGACTCCGTGCTCATTGTTGCTTTTGGTGACGGCTTTTGCCTCGGTTTTGACTGCTTCAGGGGCATTACCCATAGCGACGCCGAGTCCTGCCAGTCGTAGCATAGGAAGGTCATTGAAGTTGTCTCCGATTGTCATGACCTCTTCTAGTGGCACTTGGTAGTGCTGGGCAATTTCGTACAAGGCTTGCTCCTTGGAGACATGCTTGGCCGTGACTTCCATATAGTTGTCCTTAGAGAGATAGAAGGCTGTCTTGGGAAAGTCTAAGGTCTGCAGGTAGTCATGGAGTTTCTGGATGACAGGCGCTTCATCAATGAGGAGTAACTTGTGAGCAGGCATTAGAACATCCAGCACTGGCATTAGAACATTCTGAATTATCGGCTGCTCACCTGTAATAGAAGCCTCTATCTGCACCCACTTATCCAGACGGTCAGCAATCCAATCCTTGCCAGAGTAGAGATTGATGGACACACTAGGAAATTCAGACTTGACCAGTTCTAGAAAAGTGCGGATCTCTTTCTTGTCCAGAGGGTGCTCGATAATGGTCTCGTAAGCTTGCGGATCACCCTTGATGACCAGAGCACCGTTGTAGCAGGCCAGTGGATTATCTCCCAGCCCCAGCTCACGGGCAATGGGCTCCATACCCAGAGGAGAGCGGGCAGAAGCCAGTACGAAGGGGATTTGTTCTCGGTTCAGTAGGGGAATGATGTCTTTGAGCTCAGGATCTACTTGGTGCTGGTTGTCCAAAATGGTACCGTCAATGTCGCTGATAATCAGGCGAATCGCTTGTTTTGTCATGAGGCGTCCTCCTATGTGTCTAATGAATTGATTTAATAAAGTATTTTAACCTTGTCTCCAAGCAGTTCTTGAACTTCAGGGCTGGGCTCTTGGTCCGTGATCCAGTAGTCAAAGTCGCTGATAGGCCCCAGGATGTACTTAGACTCTTTCTGCCACTTGTCTTGCTCAGCCAGCAGAATCTTAGTCTTGGCATGCTTCAAAGCCAGTCTTTTCAGGTGAGCATCAGCCTCGTCTTCAAAGCTGACTAGGCCATCAGAAACACTAGCTGCCCCGATAAAGGCAATGTCAAAGGAAACTTGCTCTAACAGCTCTGCTTCATTGAGCGCGTAGTAGAATCGGTTTTTGGGATAGAATTTTCCACCTAAGAGATGAAAGTCCACTTTGTCCTGACTACTCAGCATGATCGCATTATCCAGCGAGTGAGAGTAGATTGTCATAGGCTCCTTGATGCGCTGTGCCAGATGGAGAACGATGGTTGAGACATCAAAGAAGGCAATCTGCCCCGGCTTGAGAAAGTCGTGCGCTTTTCGCGCTATATCCTTTTTTTCTTGGCTCAGCTGCTTGAGACGGTCGTTAAAGGAAGGGATTTGCCGGCTAGTGTCCAGCGGGATAATACCTCCATGAGTGCGTTGCACAAGCTTACGCTCGCTCAAAATCGAAAAATCTCGTCGGATGGTATCTTTAGAAACCTGAAAATGCTCAATCATATCCTTGGCTGATAGCTGTTTTTTCTCAGCCAAGAGCTCTAAGATTTCAGCCAAGCGTTGTTCTTGGTACATACTAGTCCCTCCCTGTTTGTCTAAAAAGAGTATAGCACAGAGATTAAGTGTTTTCAAGTTTCTTTAATGCTTTGTAAGTCTTTTGGCTCGGAGTATAAAATGAACAATCAAAAAAACCAAGCAGTGCTTGGCTTTTTTGATATTATAATGTTCGAAATAGCTTTATGATTATGGAGTTTGGACGTTAACTGTTCCGTCGCTTCCAACTTTAACATCGACACCGCCACCTTGTACATGAACGCCGTCTTCGTTTACGTTAACATTTCCATTGCTATTAGCATTTTCATTGCCAGCTTCAACAGTAGCTGAGCCATCGCCGTCAGCTTCTACTTTAGCGTCATCAGTTTCTACGTTAACGCTACCACCGTTTTGGCCTCCGTTAACCTTAACTTTAGCTTTGCCGCTTTCAGAGGATGCTGAGCTTTCTTCTTTGCTTGAAGAGCTGGCCTTAGATGAAGAAGATACGCTTGAGCTTGAGCTTTCTTTTGTATTCTTGTCTGCAGAATTTCCGCAGGCAGCCAAAAAGAAGAGTGAAACTAGTGTAATTAGAGATAAATAAATTGTTGATTTTTTCATCATATCCCTCCTTCTACTTACATAGTATATGATTCAAGCTTTTGACGCAATAAAAAAATGGATATGACATTGAATTATCATACCCGCTTAATAGTTTCGTTACGTAAAATACATAGGAAAAACAGAGAAAAGACATCGCTATCAAGGGTTTGGCTTGTTTGCTCTTTGTTTGTCTATGTAATGTTTTTGTAACAGATATAAATATTTATCAGAATGTAAAAAAGTTGTTTGGAGCGTTGAGAGATAAGTGTTGGCTGGTAACTTAGTCTACGAATTGTAAAACCGCCTAGGTTCGCTAAGCGGTTTTAGATGTTACAAAATCTTATCGAATTTCTCAATATAGAAAAGAGAAGCAGTCATAATCAACGTTAGAATCAAAAGACCGATAATGGCAGGTGTCCAAGATTGGAAGAGGTCAAAGCTGAAACCAAAAAGGCTAGGTCCTAATGCTGCAAGGATATAACCACCTGTTTGAGCCAAACCAGATAATTGAGCTGTTTGTTCAGGAGTGCTGGTCTTAAGAGAGAAGGTTACCATAAGGTAAGGAAATAGGGCGCTGACTGCAGCTCCAAGAAGGAGATTGAGGATCAACCAGTAAAAGAAATTGCTGGTCGGAATTAGGAGCATAGAGACACCAATAAGTCCAGAAGCTGCAACACAAGAAATCATAATTAGTCGTCCACGAGCCGATAAACGAGCTGTGAGACTTGGAATTGTCATAGAAAATGGCAGGCTAATCAAAGAGAAGATCGAAGCGAGGATACCCGTTGCATCTTTTGATAGACCAGCTTGCAAGGCCAAGGTTGGTAGCCAGGTCACTGCTGTGTAAAAGAGTAGGGACTGCAAGCCACAAAATACGATGAGTGCCAAGACTTTTTTGTTTTTCAGCAGGGTACCGATTGGATGATTTTTGCCTTTTCTTGCTAGGAAGTGATTGTGTTTCGTATTAGGGAGCCATACCAAGAATGCTGCGAAACAAATGGCAGTTAAGGCCAAAATCAATCCTTGCCAAGAGGTGGCACTAACAATAGGAACAACCAGAGCAGAAGCTACTGTAATCGATAGACTCATAGCAGAAATATAAAAGGTCGTTAAAAGACCGATGCGTTCTGGCTGATTGGCTTGAATGATGCTAGGAAGCAAAACGTTTAGTAAAGCAATGGCTGCCCCTAGGATAATAGTTCCTACATAAAGGAAGGGGAGATTAATGATCCGAATAAGAGATCCGATTGTCAAGATGATTAGGACCATTGTAAAGAGTTTTTCAAGCCCGAATTTTTGTGCCAAGCGAGGGGAGAAAGAGGAACAAAGGGCAAACATGACTAGAGGTAAACTGGTCAAGAGCCCGAGTGAGCTGAGTGAAACGTGGAGGCCATCAGCGATATCCGATAGGACAATCGGCAAAACGGCAAAAGGTGTCCGTAAAACAAGCCCAACCATGATAATGCCTGGGACAAAAAATGCAGAATGTTTTTTCATAAAATTCTCCTCAAACGATAGTTTTCTAAGTGTTTAATACACAGTTCTTACTTCATCAAGTCTAAAAAATATTGGCTGATGGTGGCCTCATCGATGGGATTTCTTTGTTGCAACCACCAGGATACAGTCTCGACAAAGGTAGCTGTTACGTGATTTTTCAAAAAATCTTGTGGCAGACGGGCCTTGTTCATCAAGCCTTTTTCCTGAATTAGAGGGAAGAGGTAATGTTCCAGTTCAATTTTCAGGCGATTGATAAAGTAGGTGTTTTTTGCTAGAAGCAGTGTAGCGATTCGATCCTGATTTTTCCGAAAATGATAGAAAATATGGGCAGTCGCTTCAAATAGGTCCTTTCCATCAGGACGCTCAAGAAAGGTGTGCTGGAATAGTTCTTGACAGAGCTCCTCTAGCAGGGCTTCTTTGGTCTCGAAATGAGCATAAAAAGTCGACCGTCCGACATCGGCCAGGTCGATGATTTCTTGAACAGTGATGGCTTCATAGCTCTTACGATGCAAGAGGCTGAGAAAGGCCTGATAAATGGCCGCGCGTGATTTTTTTACTCGTCTGTCCATAGTATTTCCGAACAAAATCAGTCTTTTGTCTCTTATCTGACAAAGCTAGTGATTTGCTTCTTGTTTCCTTTTCTAAAAAGATGGATAATAGAATCGAACAAAGTGTTTGCTTTTGAATATATTATACTATAAAAATGTCAGATGTAACAGGGGGTTGCCATGAAATCAAGTCAAAAAATGATGATTGCTTTTCTTTTGAATTTGTCTTTTGCCATTATTGAAGTTATTTTCGGTTTGGCCTTCAATTCCAGTGCTGTCTTGGCTGACGCTGTCCATGATACAGGGGATGCACTGGCAATTGGCCTGTCAACGCTTTTAGAAAAGATTTCCAATAAAAAAGAAGACAGTCGTTATACATTGGGCTATAAGCGCTATAGTCTGCTGGGTGCCATTTTGACTTCCATTATTTTGATTACAGGTTCGCTCTTGGTCCTCTGGGAAAATGTTCCCAAGATCTTCGCCCCAGAACCTGTCGATTATAACGGGATGCTGGTCCTAGGAATTG
The DNA here is from genome assembly GCF_030439925.1 of Streptococcus sp. SG2. NCBI lineage: Bacteria > Bacillati > Bacillota > Bacilli > Lactobacillales > Streptococcaceae > Streptococcus > Streptococcus sp. SG2. The sequence continues at coordinate 101,173 of NZ_JAQFJD010000002.1, forward strand.
TGGCTATTTTGGTTAACTTGGCAGCCAGCAAGGTGGTCAGCCACGGCCATAGTCACAATGAGTCTATTCTCAGTCTGCATTTTCTAGAGGATATTCTGGGTTGGCTAGCGGTTATTTTAGTGTCTATCGTCTTACGATTTACGGATTGGTATTTCCTAGATCCCTTGCTATCTCTGTTGATTGCTGTCTTTATCCTCAGTCAAGCTCTGCCTAAGTTTTGGGATAATATCAAGATCTTTCTGGACCATGTTCCAAGCGATATCGATCTGGGTCAGCTCTATCAAGAACTGAGGAGCCTAGACAATGTTCAAGCTATTGCCCAGCTCAATGTTTGGACGACGGACGGTATTGATAAATACGCCATGATTCATATTTGCTTAAAAGAGTCGAAGAAAAGCCAAGAGACCAGACAGGCTATTCACCAGCTGGTCAAATCTTTTGGTATAGTTCGTGCTACTATCGAGTGCGATGAAAGCATGGACGAACACCAGAAGCATGGAGATCTTTAGTCTGTCTTTGGCCGAATAAGAAATTCCTTATCCTAGCATTTTAAGAAGGAAGTCCGTCATTTGCTGCGGGCTTTCTTTTTTTCCTCTAGCAATCCACATTTGCACGACGCCAAACAAGGCGTTGGTCAGATATACGGAATTGTATTCTTTTTCAATCTGACTGAATTCCTTATTGTTGAAGCGTTCTTGCAACTCTTGGTGAAGCATCATTTGAAACTTGTGTCTTAAAAAGGTTTGGATTTCCTTTGTTCCATTTTCCGACAGGAGGGCTGAGAAAAGAGGTTCGCTTTCCAGGAAGTCGAGGACCTTTAAGATGGCTTGCTGTCGGTCATTGTAGTATTCCTCAAAAATCGTTTCAAGTTTTTGAAAGAGCCCTTGCTGATAACGTTCGATCAAGTCGTACTTATCCTTATAATGAGTATAAAAACTGCTCCGGCTGATACCTGCAGTTTTGGCAAGCTCAACAGTTGAAATATATTCAAAGCTTTTTTCTTTCAGTAGTTGGACCATAGCTTGTTCAATGGTCATCTTGGTTTTCTTTCTTTTATTACTTTCCATTTTTTTCATCCTTTCGAACAAATTTGTACAGTATGTCTAATTTTCGAATTCTTTAGCTTGTAATAATTTTGGATTGGTGTATAATCTAGTATATCAAAATTTAGACAGTATGTATAATTTTTTGGAGGTAAATATGTTAAAAGAGTGGAAAGCTATTTTAAAAAAACCAAGCTTTATCATTGTAATGTTAGGTGTTTCTCTGATTCCAGCCTTGTACAATGTAATTTTCTTAAGCTCTATGTGGGATCCTTACGGACAGGTAGAGAACTTGCCGGTGGCAGTTGTTAATCAGGATAAGGCTGTGACAAGTTCAGGGAAGACCCTAGCGATTGGTGAGGATCTTGTTTCCAGCCTCAAGGAGAATAAAAATCTGGACTTCCACTTTGTCAGTAAAGAGGATGCCAAAAATGGTTTGAAGAAGGGTGACTACTATATGGTAGTCACTCTGCCGAGTGATTTGTCAGAGCGGGCGGCCAGCGTCCTAAGTGGCGAACCTAAGCAAATGAAAATCGATTATCAGATCTCTAGTGGTCGGAGTTTCATTGCTGGTAAGATGAGTGACTCCGCCATGACTTCTTTAAAGCAGACGGTAGCGCAAAACGTAACCAATACTTATACAAGTGCTTTATTTAAAAATATGGGAGAGCTAAAGACGGGAATGGATAAGGCCTCAGATGGCGCTCAGCAACTAGCTTTGGGTAGCCAGCAGTTGGGTGCGGGTAGCCAGACCATTACGGATAACTTAAAAACTCTGAATCAAGCCACTATCAGTTTAGCAGATGGAGCAGGTCAATTAAACTCAGGTTTAGAAACCTATACAGGAGCTGTTGCACAAGTATCAACAGGAGTTAATCGCTTGTCAGAAGGGTTAACAACTTATGCAAATGGGGTAGCTACTATTGCATCGGGTGCCAATCAGCTTTCGGAGCGTTCAGCTGATCTAGTAGGAGGTGTCCAACAACTCACTCAATCAAGTGCTGGTGTCCAAGCTTTGGCTAGCGGAGCGTCTAAGCTCAATACTGGTTTGACTACTCTAAAGGAATCGGTAGATATGAGTCTTACTAGCAATCAGGAAAACGTCAGCAATCTGACAGCTGCTCTGAACCAGTTAAATGCAAGCATTCAGGCGTCTCTCTCAGGAACTTCAGCTTCAACAGAAAATATTGAGGCATCCTTGACGAATATAGCAGCGTCTGCTCAAAATATCATCAATGACAATCAAGCTGTTAAAACAGCTGCCCTAGCCAATGTCCAAGGAACAAGTGCATATCAGAGTCTTTCTGAAGAGGCCAAGGCGGAGATTGATGCGGCGGTTAGTGGTAGTCAAGCGGGTAGTGATCAATCTGCTCAGGCTATTTTATCAGAAGTGATGACCATGAAGACCAGCCTGGAAGCAGGAAAGACTGCTAGCCAAACACAGTTGGCTCAACTGGGGGCTGTCTCTAATCAGGTATTGCCACAAGCAGCCAACATGATCAATGGTCTCTATAGTGGCTTGTCAACGGTTAGCGCTGGGCTTGAAACAGCTAGTGGAGGAGCCAGTCAAATTGCTTCTGGTGTAGATAGCTTAAATGAAAAATTATCAAGTGGCGCCGGTCAATTGGCTCAAGGAGTGACGGATTATACAAATGCCGTCAATAAACTTTCGGAAGGAGCTAGTGGTTTAGCTGCTAACAATTCTAACTTACTAACAAATTCAGCAACTCTATCAGCTGGAGCAAGTCAATTGGCCTCTAAATCCCCTGAACTGACAGCTAATTTCGGGAAATTAGTAGACGGAGCAAGTCAATTGGCTAATGGATCAGGAAAACTGGTCGATGGTAGCAGTCTGTTGACGGATAAACTATCATCCTTAACCAGTGGGAGCGAGAGCTTGGCTAGTGGTCTGACAGAAGCAGGTGATAAGCTATCAACAGTCACAACTAAGGAGGATAATGCCAAGATTCTAGCAGATCCACTCAGCCTTCACAAGACAGACCGAGATAAGGTTGAGAAAAACGGAATAGGGATGGCTCCTTATATGATTTCTGTAGCCCTCTTTGTAGCTGCTATTTCAACCAATATCATCTTTAGCACACTTCCTTCAGGAAAAGAACCAAAGACCAAATGGGAATGGTTCAAAGCACGTCTAGAAGTAAATGGTGTAATTTCAGTTGTAGCTGGGGTGTTGGTTTACGCTGCTGTCCATTTGATAGGATTATCTGCCAACCATGAATTGGCAACTCTTGGTTTGATTATCTTAACCAGCATGACCTTCATGGCTCTTGTGACTGCCTTGGTAACATGGGATAGCAAACTCGGAGCCTTTGCTTCGTTGATTCTCTTGCTCTTGCAGCTGGCTTCTAGTGCAGGGACCTATCCGCTTGAGCTGACCAATAAGATTTTCCAAGCCATCAATCCTTGGCTACCGATGAGTTACTCGGTATCTGGTCTTCGTCAAACCATTTCTATGGGGGGACAGATTGGGGGACAAGTCGGCTTCTTGATGTTTGTCTTAGTGCTATTTATGGCTGCTGGAGTCTTGGTCTATCGAACAGATAACAAAGAAAGAGTCTAGTCTTTTGACTGAATCCTAAGAGGAAAAGAGAGATCTGTCTTTCTTTTCCTTTTTATCTAAGCAACATCTCCTGAAAAGGGAGATGTTTTGTTTTCTTTAAGTTTTTTTTAGATTTCTTTTAAGCTTTGCTACTTAAAATAACCAAGTAAATAATCAAGCAGCTAGAAAGGGAGATGTCCTATGGCTAAAAAAACATTTAAAGATAAATTCCAGCGATTTGAAACAAAATACGTTATTTCAAAGGAGGTTCTAGCAAATTTGCTGACGGAGTTTGAGGAACATATGGTAGAAGACGACCATGCATATTCAACCATCAGCAATCTTTACTACGATACTCCTACCTTCCAAATGATTCGTGAATCTCTAGAAAAACCTTATTTTAAAGAAAAATTGCGGGTACGGACTTACGATGAAACACCAACAGAAGAAAGCCAGGTTTTCTTGGAAATCAAAAAGAAAGTGCGAAAAATCGTCTATAAGCGCCGGATTTCAACAGACTTGCTGGCGGCGGAGGCCTATCTAGCGGGTAATCGAGGTCAGACAGATGATTCACAGATCCGCGAGGAGATTGACTGGCTGATGGCTCGTTATCAAAAGGTTCAGCCCATGATGTATATCTACTATAATCGTTATTCCATGAAAGGCATAGAAGATCCAAATGTTCGGATTACCATTGACTATGATTTGACTTATCGATCAGAGGATTTAAGTTTATTAGATGGCAAGCATGGGGACAAGCTCTTACCAGAAGGCTATGTCATCATGGAAATCAAGGTTCCAGGAGCTTATCCTCTCTGGTTGAGTGAGATTTTGGACCATCATCAGGTCTTTCCAAAATCCTTCTCGAAATATGGCGTTGCCTATAAGAAAACCACAGACTACAAAGGAGTTGTACACCATGCTAAATCAATTATTTAATGACGTTTTTACCAGTACGGCTGTAAAGCCATTGACCATGCTAGAAGCCATTGGAGTTGCCTTAGTCTTGGGTTTGGTTGTGGCTAAGGTCTACCAGTATAAAACGGTCTACAGCAAGTCCTTTGTTATGAGTCTAGCCCTATTGCCGGCCTTGATTGCCGTTGTCATCTTCTTGGTAAATGGTAGTCTGGGTGCTGGGGTTGCCGTCATGGGGGCCTTCAGCTTGATTCGTTTCCGTTCGGCTCCAGGTGGCGCCAAGGAGTTGGTATCGATATTCCTAGCTATGACTATCGGGATTGCGATTGGTATGGGTTACCTAGTCTTTGCAGGAGCCTTTACCTTGATTATGTCTGTAGCGATTGTCCTTCTTGAAACCATCAACTTTGGACAAATGAAACATTCTATCCGCCAGTTGACCATTGTTATTCCTGAAAGTTTAGATTATGAATCTATCTTTGATGATATTTTTGATAAAGCGACCAATCATCTGGAATTAGCCTCAGTGAAAACATCAGACATGGGTAGCTTGTTTAAACTCAAGTATATCATCCAACTCAACGGCAAAATGACAGAGAAAGAGTTGATGGATGCTCTGCGGACCCGCAATGGAAATCTAGAGATTGCTATCAGTCGATTCATCACAAAAGAAAATGAATTATAAAAGAAATAGAAAGAGGCCTATCATGAAAACAAGTAAAAAAACAATATTTCGAAAAGTAAAGCTGATGGTCCCACTGGTTCTGTTGACAGCCAGCTTGGGAGCCTGTAGCTTGATTAGTAAGTCCAGCGCTGCTAGCACTAGCACAACTACTAGTTCAACCACTAGTAAAACGTCCTCAAGCAAAGCCTCAACAGCTTCAACGAGTTATTTCACTGATCGGGACCAAGACGCCTCATATGACGAATCTAGTGCTACAAAGGTGAGTCTAAGTGGCTCAACAGCTAAGGTGTCTGGAGACGGTGCGAAAGTATCTGGGTCAACTGTAACAATCACAGCTGCTGGTACCTATGTCTTGTCTGGAAGTAGCGAAAATGTCCAAATCGTGGTGAAAGCAGGAGACCAAGACAAGGTCCAAATCGTCTTGAATGGTGTGACTATGAAAGGGACTGACGCAGCGATTGTGGTAGAAAGTGCGGATAAGACCTTCATCACCCTTGCTGAAGGAAGCAAAAACAGTATCGCTGACTCTGCTAACCACACAAATACAGACTACGATGCAGCCATTTACAGTAAGGATGACTTGACCTTCAATGGTTCTGGTAGTTTGACGATTGAAGGCAACTACGGCAATGCAGTTGAGTCTAACGATGATCTACGTATCACAGGTGGGACCTATACCGTCAAAGGCTATAAAAATGCTCTTTCTGCCAATGACTCGTTGAATATCAAGGATGCGACCTTGAATCTGACGGCAACTGAAGATGCTCTTCATGCTGACAATGATGAAGATACGACACTTGGAAATCTTTATATCCAGTCCGGTACGATTACCATTAATGCTGGTGACGACGGAATGCACGCTTCTAATGCAGCAGTGATTGACGGCGGTACGATTACAGTTGAGTCAAGTGTTGAAGCACTCGAAGGAACCAATGTGACTATTAATGGAGGGAAATTAGATCTTTCTGCCTCTGATGATGGTATCAATGCTTCTAGTAAGGTAACAGGAGCAGAGATCCTTATCAAGATTACGGGAGGTGACATCAAGGTAGAAGTGGGACAAGGTGACACTGATGCTCTTGACTCTAACGGTGATATCATTATGACAGGAGGCAATCTAGACATTACTTCTACAGTCTCTGCCTTTGACTTTGACGGAACCGCTACATACACTGGTGGAACCATTACAGTCAATGGTGAAACTCGATCTGAAATCACAGCTGATGGCCCTGGTGGAGGTGGCGCCCCAGGAGGTAATCAGGGTGGCGGGCCTGGTGGACATTAAGGCCAACTATAAAAGTTTCAAATAGAAATAGAGAACTCCTCATTCCAGTTGGAATGAGGAGTTCTTGCTATTCATCAATTCTGATAGACATCGTCTCCGTATCTACCGTTACTTGAGCGCCAATGGTAATGGTAAAAAGTGGCTGAGTATGGGCAAAGTCCAAGTCATAGAGGACGGGAATTTGTTTGAGAATCGGATGTTTATCCAAGATATAAAGGAGCAGCTCCTCTGTCATCTGGCATTCTTTTGGAAAGCGGCCGATGAGAAGGGCCTGTGGGTTAGGATAGGCCTGAAGGAGGGCTGCTAGATTGCGGTCAAATTCCACATAATCATCTTCCTCCGCCTCTTCAACAAAGAGGACATAGTTTTCATCTGTCGGAGCATAGGGCGTACCACGTAGGAGTGAGAAGGTGGAGAGATTGCCACCAATAACAGTGGCTTGGGCTTTTCCATGGTTGTAGACTTTCCACTCTGTCTCATGGAAGGTCAGTGGCGCATCTGGCAGATACCAAGCATTACTGCCCCATTTTTCACTAGGAGTCAATTCATAAGAAGTCTGGCTGACAGCCTTGAGCCAGCTCTCGGTCTGATAGTCCTGAAGAGCATCCATTTTAAAGCTGGAGTAGGACGGTCCCATGTAGGTTTTCATGCCGGTCTTACTATAGATAGCGTTGAGCAAGGCTGTTGTGTCTGAGTAGCCGCAGAAAATCTTAGGATTTCTAGCAATCAACTCAAAGTCCAGATAGGGCAAAAGCTCATTGCAGTTGAAACCGCCGATAGTAGCCAGAATGGCATCAACGGACTCATCTGCGAAGGCAGCATGGATGTCTGCCACTCGGCTTTCGATGGAGGCAGAGCCTAACATATCATTTTCCAGATAATGCTCCGAAAAAGACACGGTAAATCCTAGCTTTTCCAAGCGCTCCTTGGCGGCTAGATTGGCTTCAAAGCCACCGATGTGTTCGATTGAAGCCGAGGGGCTGACGACCCGAATGTGCATACCAGGTGTGAGTTTTTTCATAAGAAGACCTCCTGTTTAAAATGACTATATTATACAATAGAACGTTTCAAAAGACAAGGCTAGCTAGGACAAGAGGATGGGAAGTAAATCAGTCAGTTTTTCGACAGTCCAGTCAGCTCTTTCTTCAAGATTTTTGACTTGAGCTAAACGACTGAAGCCTTGTTTGATCCAGATGGTTTTCATCCCTATTCTTTTGGCAGGAACGATATCATTATCCAAGCGGTCACCAATCATAATAGCTTGATGAGGCAAGCAGTTAGTCTTTTGTAAGGCCAGCCTGAAAATAGCGGGGTCGGGCTTGGCCAGCTCAAATTCCGCAGAAGAAAAGATAGCGTCAAAGTAGTCTAAAATTCTGAAATCCTTCAAGCGCTGTTCTAGGCCAGGTAATTGATTAGCGATAATTCCCAATTTATACTCTTGCCCCAGCTGCTCTAATATTTCCTTGGTTTGCGGATAGAGAGTCTCTAAGTCCGTTCTCCAAGCTGGGCGTTCAAGTCCATAGAAGCTGAGTGCTTCTAAGTCACCTTTTTTATTTTCCTTAAAATAGCTGAGCATCTTATCATAGAATTCCTGATAAGAAATATCTTTTCCAGTAATGGCGGTTTTTATTCTAGCTTCATAAGCTTTGTCTTCATCGACTAGAGTTGAACCTATATCAAAAAAGAGCCATTGAATCTCTTGGTAATCTTGTTTCATAGCCTTATTCTATCACAAAGCCTTTCTTTTCAAGCTAGGAGGCTGTGATTTTTTGAAAAAGAGGCTTTTCAAGAAGAATCAGGGGCATTTTAGAAGCTTTAGCGCATCTTTTTTTTAAAGTTATTTATAATGAATGTATAGAAATCCGAAGGCAAGAAAAACTTTTTAGCATTACACAAACTTTTTTGAGAGTATGTCTGTCTCCTGAAAATGCAATCTCTAAACTTCATTCAGTTTCCCCTTTCGATAGCCTTCGGATTCTATTATTTTAGAAAAATAAATAGAGGGTTAATATGAAAAAGAAAGCAATTTATTTGTACGTGTGTTGGTTGATCTCTGTCTTTGGTGGACTGCTTAGTCTCTGGGACCTTCTTGCAGGAAAAAGACTAGAGAATCCCGCAGAAGTTATGCAGCTAAAAGGTGAGGTAGCCCAGCAGTATAATCGGTTTTATGATGCGGTTTTTGATTTGAATCATAGTATGAGTCAGGTTCTGATTCTATTTGTGGGTCTTCTTTTATTGGCGACAGTACTTGTATTGCTGATCAAGAAGAAGCTACTTCTAGCCAACATCCTATACTCTGTCTACTCGGTCTTTAGCATTCTTGTTATGGCTTATGATTATCTGTCTTCTCAGCCACTCTATCATTATTTTAGTGATCCAGCGATTCGTGAATCAGTCATGATGATCCCTAAGGCTGTAACCATAGTCGGACTCTTACTGAATATCCTCTTTTTAGCTATTGTCCTCTTTTATACCTGGCGTCAGCAGAAGGACTTGGAAGTGAAAAAGGAGCCTATTTAAAATTTGACAAATAACATTTATCGTCTTACAATTTTAAGAAAAGGATAGATGTTATTTTTAGTTTTAGGAGGATAGAATGGCAAAGGTTTCCTTAGTTTATATTAGTTTAAGTGGGAATACAGCAAGCTTTATCAAGCGTCTGACGGCCTATTTGCAAGAAGGCCACGCGGATCTTGAAGTAGAACAGGTCAATATTAAGGATTTGGTCAAAGAGGGCCAAGATTTCTTTGCTATGGACAATCAGTTTGTAGCCTTCTTGCCTACTTATTTAGAGGGTGGAAATGGAGTTGACTCTGGTGATGTTGAGATTTTAACCAATGATTTAGCGGCCTTTATTGAATTTGAAGAAAACTATAAAAAATGTTTCGGTATCGTAGGCAGTGGCAACCGTAATTTCAACAATCAGTATTGTTTAACGGCCAAGCAATATTCTCAACGTTTTGGCTTTCCTCTGCTAGATACTTTTGAGCTTCGTGGTCTGCAAAATGATATCAGCCGTGTTGGTGACAAGATCGCAGAACTCTATCAGCTTTAAACTAGCTCATATCAGAAAAGTCAAAGCACGTCTCTTATTGAACTGCACCCCAAAAGTTAGATTTTATCTGTCTAACTTTTTGGGGTCAGTACACTTACTAGAGGCGTGCTTTTTATTTATTTCAAGACCAAGACTTGCTTAGCAGGAATGACATAGTTGTCAGCCAAGGGAGCGATAGCCTTGTGGCTACTAATGGCTGGGTAGGATAGAAAGACTTCCTGACCTAGTTCGTTTTGGTAGGTCTGATCTTTTGAACCAAAGTTGATCAAGATGGTCATTTGTTCATCTTGCTGTGATATCTGATACTTGACCAGTGAATCATTGAGCCACTCAACTTGGCAAGCTTCCAAGATTTCTTCTCGACTTTCGAGACTGAGTAGAGGGTGTTCTTTTCGGAAGCTGATTAATTCACGAATGAAGTCAACATCTTCTTCGTAGTTGAGTAAGCTTTGCCAGTCCAGACGATTAATAGTATCTGGGATGTTGTAGCTATTATCTAGCAAGTCTTTGTGGCGGAAGAATTCTTGACCACTATGGAGGAAAGGGACCCCCTGAGCAAGCAAGACCAAGTGTAAGGCCAAGCGAGCACTAGCCAAGCGTTCTTTTAGACTGATGTTTGAATCTTCCATTTTAAAGTAGTCAAAGACAGTCGCATTGTCATGACACTCAGTGTAGTTAATGGCCTGTTGAGGACTTTGGAAATGGTTTGCTGTTTCTAAGCCGACATTAGCTGTTAGGATATTAGCCATGCTGGAAGTCCATTCGGATCCAGTCAGTCTTTGTTTGTTTAAGATGGTTTCTTTGATGGTATCACGGAAATTATCGCTGAAAAAGCCATAATCAGTCAATTCTGCCGCATTATACTGGTGGGCCAGGAGGTCTGATTCCAAACCAGTCGCCATTTTCCAGCCTTCTCCGTAGAGATAGACATTTGGGTAGCTCGCTTTTAGCTCTTCTGCTAGCTCATTCATAGTTTGGATATCTAAGATACCCATGAGGTCAAAACGGAAACCGTCAAAGCCATAGAGATTCACCCATTGCTTGACCGAATGCTTGATGAAGCGACGGACCATGGCTCTTTCACTAGCAACATCGTTACCACAGAAAGTTCCGTCGGTTCGTTGTTTTTGTTCATTCAAGCGATAGAAATAACCAGGAACTATCTTTTCAAAAGCAAAGCTATCCGCATCATAAACGTGATTGTATACGACGTCCATAATCAAACTCATATCCGCCTCATGGTAGGCTGCGATAGTTTCCTGCAATTCTAGAATGCGTGCATAAGGGTCCTCAGGGTCACTGGCAAAGCTACCTTCTGGAACGTTATACTGGACCGGATCATAGCCCCAGTTGTAGACTTGTTCAGGGTGTTTCTCATCTACACTACCAAAATCATAAACAGGCATGAGCTGGATATGGGTGATTCCCAGATCTAGCAAATGCTGCATACCAATTTTACGTTTGCCTAGCTTGGGAGACTCTGTCAGCGCTCGGAATGTGCTCGGTTCTTTAAAACCAGCAGCCTCTTGGCTAGAGAAGTCGCGAACACTCATCTCGTAAATGACGGCCTTGGTTGGGCTTAGCTGGGTTTTGGCCCGCTTAACTCCACTTGTATTGAGTAGTTTCTTTGGATCAATAATAAAGCTAGCACCAGAATTGGCTTCAGAAGAGAGGGCATAAGGATCATGTACTTCCAGCCACTGACCATTGACCTTGTGGAGATAGGTGTAGCTAGCTCTCTCCCAATCACCAGGAATCGTTGTTTTCCAAACGCCTTTTTCCTGACGAAGGAGAGGCCAGACAGTTTCTTTGCCATCTTTTTTCAACTTGATAAGGACTTGTTCGGAGATAGGAGCCCAAAAGGCAAAAGAAGTAGCCTTCGAGGTATAAGTTGCACCAAGATCATCTTGATTGTAGTCAAAAGTTTGGTCAAAAATCGGTTCTTGGACAATATGTCGGAATGCTAGAACAGTTTTATTACGGTCCTGGTCGTAGACGAGATAATGCTGTTCCAAATCGATATCTTCTTCTAAAGTCAGGCTGTAAAGGCAATGTTCAGTAGAAGATTTGCAAGTTTGAATAGTCAGAGGAATCACCTGGTCGTCAGTTTCCAAAGTGAAGGACAGGTCCTTGGCATCATAAATGATGGGTAACTGAAGATTAATCAGTCGTGTGTTATCTAAATAAGCTTGAAAGGTTCTAAAAGACATAAATCTCCTTTATACAAGATAAGATAGCTCTCAAAGCGCGTGCACTATCAGAGGCTATTAGTAAAATTAATTAAATAGTTAGTATAAATAATTGACAAACATAAAAATGTAAGGCCAAAGAGAAGGACAACCGTAGTTTAACTTGAATGTAACTACGGTTGTTATTTTTTATCTGGGATTGAGGTCTCATTTTCGTGTTTTTAGTATTTCGGTTTACGTTCCGATGAGAATACTAATTTACCGTTCGATAATTTTATGAGAAATCAGCTGACGATAACAGATTTTCCGATTTTCCTTGGTATCATTGATGATCTGTAGGATGGTTTGGAAGGACACTCTACCCAGTTCTAGGGTATTAATATCAACATAGGCAGCCAAGTCTAACTTTGGCTCCACCGAATCAAAAGAAAGGACTGGGATAGTTAAGTTTTGTGAAGAGAGAAAATCACAAACACCAGATGCCAGTAAGCTATCTGTAGTGATGATGGCATCAATATTTGGATTTTTTGCTAGCAAACGCTTGGTAAACTGGTAACCTTTTTCTTCCAAAAATTCTGTGACAAAGGCAGTGCTCTGAGGATCTAATTCCAGCTGATGCTCTTTTAAGGCATTTTCGTAGCCGGTATAACGGTCTTGGGTTACAAAGAGCTTTTTAGTTCCTCCGATAAAAGCAATATGGCGGCAACCTTTTTTTATGAAATATTCAGTTGCATCGAACCCCGCTTGGATATTATCATTGTCGACCAAAGGAATAAAAGGAGAAAGAGATTTTCCTAGGATAAGGAAGGGGAATTGCTCTTCGTAGGCCATCCGAACCAGAGGATCGTTTTCTTCGGCGTAAAGGAAAATAAGTCCATCCACCCGACGGCCGTGTACCATTTGAGAAATGGCTGTCATCCGTTCTTTCTCATCTTTACCGGTAGCAATCTGAATAGCGTATTGGTGCTGAGAAGCTACTTGTGAGATCCCTCTCAGAACAGATGGAAAAAATGGATTTTGATAGAAAGCATCTGAATCATCTGGTAAGACGAGGCCGATGACCTGAGTATAACTGCTGACCAGACTGCGGGCATTTAGATTTGGATGGTAATTCAGTTCTTTCATAGCCTTGCGAACCCGTTTTTTTGTCTCATCACTAATCGTAGACTTGTTCTGGATAACACGGGTTACAGTTGAGGGCGAAACCTCAGCTAGTTTGGCAACATCTTTAATAGTAACAGGCATGATGACCTCCTAATTTTCATCACGGAAATGCGTACGATAAAAGGTGATAACAAGGAATAATACAAAGAGAATATTTTGAATCATAATCATGGTTGTCAAAGGCTGACCTAATATGCCAAAGAAGACAGCAATGAGAGTCGGAAGCCCAAGACAGTTTAGAGTGAAATGATAACATTCCTTGAACTTTTTAAATGAAAAGAGTTTAGATTTTTTAGTCAGATAAAGGAAGAGACTGGCTCCAAAGGTCACAATGAAGAAGTTAAAGGTTAAGAGCAGGCCGGATACCAAGAGTAAAAAGAGACTTATAATCAAACGGTTTTGTTGGAACCAATCTTTGGAGATGGCCTCGCTCAAGCTTTTCTTATCCTTTAAAGCTTCCTGATTGATAGCCTGGTAACGAATGGCAGCCAATTCTTTCTTGCTTTTACTGATCAGGAGATGATCCTTGTCAAAATAAAGCGTTAACTTGTCCCCTGGTTTGGTATCCTTGTGATGTCCGATAATAACCTGGCCGTCTTTATTTTTTTGTACACCAAAATGACTATCATAAGTTAGTTGGCCGTCTTTGATCTGAACATGATTGCTAAGCTCTTTCATAGCAGACTCATCTAAAGGCTGAAAAACTTGATCGATAAAGGTATCTAATGGATAGCTCTCTTTGGCAGCTGTCTGCAATGCCATAGGAATCAAGGTCAAAGAAATTAAGAAAAGACTAGTAAAAATCAGTTGGAACCAAGACAAAAGCTTGCGGTTGGCAAAAGCTTTTTTAAATTGAAAAATACTTGAAAAATAATTAAAAGGGTAGGGGTACATAGTAGCTCTTTCTAATTTTTATAGTCGTCCGACAAAAAACAGGGTGGGACAAGATTATCCCTTGTCACCACCGCTTGTTAAACCAGATACAAAGTTCTTTTGTAGGAAGAAGAATAAGATACAGATTGGAAGAGCTGTTAAGATAGCTCCTGCGGCAAAGAAGGCGATTTTCATATTTTTAACATCGCTGACAAATGTTCTCAGACCGACTGCAACTGTAAAGAATTCTTTATCCCGAAGGAGGAAACTAGATAAGATATAGTCTCCAAATGGTCCCATGAATGCCCAAAGTGCTTGTACAGCAACCATTGGACGAACCAGAGGAAGGACGATTTGCCAGAAGCGTCGGAAATGACCGGCACCATCTAGTTTAGCTGACTCATCAAGAGAGATTGGAACGGTATCAAAGTAACCTTTCATCAGCCAAGCATTCATTGGAATTCCTCCACCAACATAAAGGAAGATGAGGAACCAGTTTTGGTTCAAAGCATTCAACATCAAAGCCATGACGAAGAAGGCGGTGAGGGCAGCAATGGTTGGTACCATCTGGATAATCAAGAAGAAGACCAAACTTTGCTTGCGGGCGATGAAGTTATAGCGGCTGTATGCGTAACCAGCTAAAACTACTATACTGGTTTGCACAATCATTGTCAAGACGGCAATGATGACCGTATTGAGGTACCAGGTTCCGTAGAGTGTTTCAGAGAAGAGCCTGCTGAAGTTGTCAAAACTCCAATCGATATTAAAATCAAGTTTGAAGGCGACAATGTTACCAGTTTTAAAGGCTGATGTAATCGTAATTAATAGAGGATAAATAATGATTACTGACAGAACTACGAGATACAGGTAAGTCAGAAAATGATTAAAGTGACGTTTTAATTTTACAGAATTATTCATCTTAGACGTCCTCCATGTCAAATGCGTGTAGTTTCTTGAAAGCAATCATTGAAATACCGATAACGATAATTGAGATAATCAAGGTTACGGCTGCGGCCATTGAGTACTGAGGTGCAGTACCAGTAGTTAAACGATAAATCCAAGAAATCAAGATATCTGTTGAACCAGCGCCTCCACCGACACTACCAGGTCCACCCGCATTAAAGAGGTAGATGATAGAGAAGTTATTGAAGTTGAAGGTATACTGACTGATAAGAGTTGGCGCAGCAACAGCTAAAATCATTGGTAGCGTAATGTTGCGGAATTTTTGCCAAGCATTTGCTCCATCAATATAAGCTGCTTCATACAAATCATTTGGAATGGATTGCAGAATTCCCAAAGTTAAGACGTAGATGTATGGGAATCCTAGCCAACCTTGCATCATAATCAAGGCAACCTTGGTCCAAGTAGGATCTGTTTTCCAAGGGATGAGGGTATTGTTCAAGAAAGGCAATACCTTGCTAAGCATAGGAATAACTTGGGTGTTGATGGCACCGATACTATCATTAAACATATTTGAGAAAGTCAAGATTGTAATGAAAGCTGGTACCGCCCAAGGAAGTAGGAAGATAACACCGAAGATGCGTTTTCCTTTGATAAAAGGCTGGTTAGCAATAATAGCTGTGAAAATACCGATAACAATTTGTAAAGTTGAAGCACATAAAGCCCAGATGATGGTCCAAGATAGGACAGAACCAAAGGCTGAACGGAAAGTGCTGAGACTCCAAATATTGCTAAAGTTTGTCAAACCAACCCAGTCAAGCAATTTAGTTGGTGGCAAATGTTTGAAATCATAGTTTGTAAAAGCAATCAGAAGAGTTACCAATACAGGGAAAATGATAGCAAAGGTCATAGCTACATAAGAAGGGATGATCAGCAAGTATGGGAAACCATTCTCATAGATGCTGTGAATCATTTCTTTCAGAGTAGTATGAACCGGAATACCGTTATTCCAGCGTTTAGCTGTTGTGTGAGCGTCCTTTAAGTTGAAGGCATAAAATAGGAAATAAACCAGTACGATAATTAAGTGGAAGGCACCACGGATCAACATAAAGAGGGAGTTGTCGCGTCCGCGCATTTCACCAAGTGTGATAAGATTTCCTAGCTCACCAGAAGCGATCGCAAAGAAATAGATTAGAAAGGCCAGTGTCACACCTAAGAAGATGAACCCCTTGGCTTTCTGTTTGTTATAAATTTGTCCAAGTCCTGGAATCAGGGACAGCAACAAGGCTTTACTTGGGTTCTGTTGTCTAGTCATATTTGTCTCCTGAATAAGATTCAAAGAGGGGCTAAAAATTTTGAAAGCAGAGAATATAAAACTAAATGTTAGAAAATATTTCTCTTTTTTCAAAATTTTTAAGAAACCCGTAGTTGTTTTAATAGCTTTTTTAATAAAGAAGGGGTAGGGAAAATTCCCACCCCTAGAGTTCTTTATTATTTGTTAGCGTATTTTTGAGCGATAGTATCTTTGATTAATTTCACTGCATCGTCAGCAGCAGTTTTAACGTCTTTTTTACCACTTACAGCATCGAACAACATAGTTTTAGCTGGATCCCAAACTGTACTCATTTCAGAGATGTTTGGCATTGGTTGAGCTGATTGGAACTGTTTAACAACTGCGTCTGTCAGTTCATCTTTCTTGCTTACTGCGTACTCGCGAGCTTCTGTGTTAGCAGGTACTTCGTTAGTAGCATCGTAAAATGCTTTTTGTTGATCAGTTGAAGTCAAGAAGTCAACGAATTTTTGAGCAACTTCTGGGTTTTTAGCACCAGTTGGGATAACCCAAGCTTTACCACCACCGAAAGCAGCGTATTCTTTTCCGTTTGGAAGAGTTGGGATAGTTGAAACACCATAGTTTACTTTAGCTTCTTTCAAAGCAGATGCTTTCCATGGTCCATCGATGATAGCAGCAGTTTTACCTTCTTGGAATTGTGATTGGATCAAGTTTCCAGCGCCTTCAGTATCTTGCATTCCTTTAGGCCATTTTGCATACCAAGTTTTAGCGTATTCGATACCTTTAATTGCACCTTCATTAGCAAGACCGATATCTTTAGGATCTTTACCATTGTCACCGAATACATAACCGCCGTTACCAGCTAGAAGTCCGTAAGCGTAGTAGAAGTTTGTCCAGTCAGCAAGGAAGGCAGATGTTTTACCATCTTCACCAGCAAATGCATATTTGCTGTCTTTAGCAAGCTCTTCTAATTCAGCAAAAGTAGTTGGAGCTTTTGAAATCAAGTCCTTGTTGTAGTACATTACAAGAGTTTCGATAACAGCAGGTGCTCCGTATGTTTTACCTTCTGTTGTTACTAGAGATTCAGTAGTTTTATCTGTCTTACTATCTTTGCTTAATTTTACTTCGTTTAATTGTCCATCTGTACCGAGGCTTCCTACGCGGTCGTATGGAGCCATCAAAACGTCTGGAGCTTTACCAGACTGGTTGTCGAGTGAAAGGTTGTCCAATCCACCCATTTGGTCACCAGTTTTAATAGTAACTTTAGAACCAGTTTCTTTTTCAAAAGCTGCTGCAGCTTTCTCCATGTAAGCCTTGTACTGCTCTTCAACATAAACAGTAACGTTTTTATCACCAGATTCAGATGATTTAGTTGAAGAAGCCTTGTTACCACAAGCTGCTAAGATAAGGCTAGCTAAAGCAACAGTACCTAGTACAGCAGCACTTTTAAGAGCTTTGTTTTTCATGTTTATTCCTCCTAAGAATAAAAAAAGTAATAATTTACATTTAAGTTTACGCAAACGTTTTCTTAAACTGAAAAAATTATATCACAAAAAGTAACCGTTTGCAAGATATTTTTCTAAAAAATCAAAAAAATATTTTTTATTCGACAAATTATTTGCCAATATTATAGAAGAAAAAAAGAAAAGTTAGATGATTCGCTTGAAGAATTGAAAAAATTTTTATAAAATGGTTGCATAGAAAACTAAAAACAGATATAATCGAACTACGCAAACGTTTTCGTTGAACAAAACGTAGATTTTAACTAAGAAAAATATTGAGGTGACAAGATGAAAGAACGTCAAAGTGGTGTTCTCATGCATATTTCTTCTTTGCCAGGGAAATACGGAATTGGATCTTTTGGGAAAAGTGCGTATGATTTTGTAGATTTCTTGGTAAGAACTAAGCAACGCTATTGGCAGATTTTGCCACTAGGCACGACTAGCTATGGAGACTCTCCTTACCAATCTTTTTCTGCTTTCGCAGGAAATACTCACTTTATTGACTTAGATCTTCTTATAAAAGAAGGTTTGCTTCAAGAAAGTGATTTAGATGGTGTGGATTTTGGAAGTGACCCTAAGGCCGTTGACTATGCTAAGATATTCGAAGCACGTCGTCCACTATTGGAAAAAGCTGTTAAAAATTTCCTTCAAAGTTCTGATTTGAAGGCTTATAAAAAATTTGTGGCAGACAATGCCAACTGGTTAGACCTGTATGTTGACTACATGGCAATCAAAGAGCACTTTGATTTGGCGGCGTGGACAGAGTGGTCTGATGAAGACATTCGCCTGCGTAAGCCAGAGGCCTTGGCTGATTACCGTGAGCGCCTGAGCGAACAGATGGAATACCATCGTGTCACTCAATACTTCTTCTTCCAACAATGGCTAGCTTTAAAAGATTATGCGAATAAGCATCATATTGAGATTGTCGGAGATATGCCAATCTATGTAGCAGCAGACAGTGCTGATGTTTGGGCACAACCACATTTCTTTAAAACAGACGCTGTTGGTAAACCAACTTGCGTGGCAGGATGTCCGCCTGATGAATTCTCAGAAACAGGACAGCTTTGGGGGAACCCAATCTATGACTGGAAAGCTATGGATAAAGATGGATATTCTTGGTGGGTTGAGCGCTTGCGCGAGAGCTTTAAGATTTATGACATCGTTCGTATTGACCATTTCCGCGGATTTGAATCTTATTGGGAAATCCCAGCGGATTCAGAAACAGCTGCAACTGGTAAGTGGGTAAAAGGACCTGGCTATGCTCTCTTTAAAGCTGTTAAAGAAGCTTTGGGAGAACTAAATATCATTGCTGAAGACCTAGGCTTTATGACTGATGAAGTTATTGAGTTGCGTGAGAAAACTGGTTTCCCAGGAATGAAGATTTTGCAGTTTGCCTTCAATCCAGATGATGAAAGCATCGATAGCCCACACTTGGCGCCTCATAACTCAGTGATGTATACAGGAACTCATGATAATAATACTGTTCTTGGCTGGTATAAAGATGAGATTGATGATCCAACACGGGAATACTTAGCTGTTTATACCAACCGTAAAGAATATGAAACAGTTCCTCATGCAATGCTCCGTACGATCTTTGCTTCTGTTAGCTATATGGCGATTGCAACCATGCAAGATTTACTGGAATTAGATGGTTCTGCAAGAATGAACTTGCCATCCACTATTGGTGGCAACTGGCAATGGCGTATGACAGAAGACGAACTGTCTAAAGAAGTAGAGGCAGAGTTACTCTCTCTAACAACTATTTATCGTCGAATTAATACAAAACTTAAACCCAAAAACAATGTAAATCAGAATTCCAAAGGAGAAAAAAATGTCTAAATTACAGCAATACGTACAAAACGCGTATCAAAAAAACATTGCTGATTGTACCAATGAAGAACTCTATACAGCTCTTTTGAACTATACAAAAGAATACAGTGCAACTAAACCTGTCAATGATTCAAAAAAGAAATTGTACTATATTTCTGCTGAGTTCCTGATTGGTAAACTCTTGTCAAACAACTTGATCAACCTTGGCCTTTATGATGATGTCAAAAAAGAATTGGCTGATGCAGGTAAAGATTTGATTGAAGTAGAAGAAGTAGAATTAGAACCATCTCTTGGTAATGGTGGTTTAGGCCGTTTGGCTGCCTGCTTCCTTGATTCAATCGCAACTCTCGGTTTAAATGGAGACGGTGTAGGTTTGAACTACCACTTTGGTCTCTTCCAACAAGTGTTGAAAAACAATGAGCAAACAACAATCCCTAACTTCTGGTTGAGTGACCAAAATTGGTTGGTAAAATCAACTCGTAGCTACCAAGTGCCTTTTGCAAACTTTACTTTAACTTCTACACTCTATGACATTGATGTACCAGGTTATAAGACAGAAAAGAAAAACCGTTTGCGTCTCTTCGATCTAGATTCTGTGGACTCTAGCTTGATTGAAAAAGGAATTGATTTCGACAAGACAGATATTGCTCGTAACTTGACTCTCTTCCTTTATCCAGACGATAGTGACAAACAAGGTGAACTTCTTCGTATCTTCCAACAATACTTTATGGTTTCAAATGGTGCGCAATTGATCATTGATGAAGCAATCGAAAAAGGAAGCAACTTGCACGACCTTGCGGACTATGCAGTTGTACAAATCAATGATACTCACCCTTCAATGGTTATCCCTGAATTGATCCGTCTCTTGACAGAACGTGGGTTGGAATTTGACGAAGCTGTAAACATTGTCAAGTCAATGACAGCTTATACAAACCACACTATTCTTGCAGAGGCTCTTGAGAAATGGCCACTAGAATTCTTGGAAGAAGTTGTTCCTCATCTTGTTCCGATTATCAAGGAACTTGACAAACGTGTCAAGAAAGTTTACAAAGATCCTGCTGTCCAAATCATTGACGAAAATGACCGTGTTCATATGGCTCATATGGATATCCATTATGGATACAGTGTTAACGGGGTTGCGGCTCTCCACACTGAGATCTTGAAGAACTCTGAGTTGAAAGCTTTCTATGACATCT
Organism: Streptococcus sp. SG2; assembly: GCF_030439925.1. NCBI lineage: Bacteria > Bacillati > Bacillota > Bacilli > Lactobacillales > Streptococcaceae > Streptococcus > Streptococcus sp. SG2. Next base: position 121,661 of record NZ_JAQFJD010000002.1, read on the forward strand.
ACCCAGAAAAATTCAATAACAAAACAAACGGTATCACATTCCGTCGTTGGCTCATGCATGCCAACCCAAGACTGTCTCACTACTTGGATGAGATTATTGGCCGTGGTTGGCACCATGAAGCAGATGAGCTTGAAAAACTCTTGTCATACGAAGACAAGGCTGCTGTCAAAGAAAAATTGGAAAGCATCAAGGCTCACAACAAACGTAAATTGGCTCGTCACTTGAAAGAGCACCAAGGTGTGGAAATCAATACAAACTCTATCTTTGATATCCAAATCAAACGTCTTCACGAGTACAAACGCCAACAAATGAACGCTTTGTATGTGATTCACAAATACCTTGACATCAAGGCTGGAAACATTCCTGCTCGTCCAATTACTGTCTTCTTTGGTGGTAAAGCAGCTCCTGCTTACACAATTGCGCAAGATATTATCCACTTGATCCTTTGCTTGTCAGAAGTCATTGCAAACGACCCAGCAGTAGCTCCACACTTGCAAGTAGTCATGGTTGAAAACTACAATGTTACTGCAGCAAGCTTCCTTATCCCAGCGTGTGATATCTCAGAACAAATCTCACTTGCTTCCAAAGAAGCTTCAGGTACTGGTAACATGAAATTCATGTTGAACGGAGCCTTGACTCTTGGTACTATGGATGGTGCAAACGTGGAAATCGCTGAGTTGGTTGGCGACGAAAACATTTACATCTTCGGTGAAGATTCAGAAACTGTTATCGATCTTTATGCGAAATCTGCTTACAAATCAAGTGAATTTTACGCTCGTGAAGCTATCAAACCGTTGGTTGACTTCATCGTAAGTGATGCAGTTCTTGCAGTTGGGAACAAAGAGCGTTTGGAACGTCTATACAAGGAGTTGATCAACAAAGACTGGTTCATGACTCTCCTTGACTTGGAAGACTACATCAAAGTGAAAGAGCAAATGCTTGCTGACTATGAAAACCGTGACGCATGGTTGGATAAAGTTATTGTAAACATTGCTAAAGCTGGTTTCTTCTCAGCTGACCGCACGATTCAACAATACAATGATGAAGTGTGGCATTTAGATAAATAAAAAATTCTCTTAGATAACCCCATCAGTTAGATCTTAATTCTGACTGCTGGGGTTTTTGTTTTATGGAGGATAAAGGCATAGGGCTAGAAGGTAAGGCATATAGAAAAAGAGGAAGAAATGTCGGATTTTTCTGTTGTTTTATGACATTATATTTGATTTTATGTATAAAATCTATTTGTCGTGTTTATAATGTATAGATTGCATAAAAATTAGATGAAATATCCTTGACAACTTCATAGAAGAATATATAATATAAAGTAAGGGATTGTACCCAAATATAAAGGAGGAAATGTTGTGAAAAAGACGAATAGAAAGCTCTTTCATGCATTTATGACGCTGTTGTTAATAGTATCGGTATTCATACCTCTACTAAAAACAAGTTACACAGTTAAAGCGGACGAATTACCGTCAAACAACTATACGATGACAACCTCTCCAACCATTAATAATAATCGGTTGGTTGATGGTGCCAAGTATGGTGAAGGAAAGTTTTATCTTAATCCGACCTACAAGTTTGATGATTCTGCCACTTTGAAGAACGGGGACTTTATGGTTTATAAAGTGCCAAAAGAGTTTAAAGTTGAGCGTGACATCACGACAGATATCTACGCCAAGGATGGAGCTACTAAAATCGCAGAACTGCAGACAAATGCTGCAACTAATTCTGCTACAGTGACCATTACTAATGAAGAATACTTCAAAAATCTGACAGAAGATCGTGAATTGACTGCTTTATTCACTGTAGTTTGGGCGGATGATGTCGAGTTAAATAAGGAATACAGCATTGATATTCCTGGTGCCGGAACATACAGATTGACTCGTATCGTACCAGATGATGATCCTACTGGTTATACCAAGTGGGGTGTCCAAGATGCTGATGATCCTAATTATGTTAACTGGCGTATTCGTATCAATCGTTACGTAAAACCTGTTACAGGAGTTAAGATTGAGGATACAATCCCTGAAGGACAAGTATTAGCAAGTGAAATTACTGGATATTACTTTACTGAGTGGAATAAGGCTGAGGCTCGTCCAAGACTGGATGCTTCACATGTAAATGTTACAGGTACAAACTCTTTCACTATCACTCCAAATGGAAATGGTGACTTGAGTACACAAGGTCTATATGTTTTGTACCGTACTCGCTTGACTGCTCCAGTTGATAATACTACCAAGAAAGCTTTCAACAATGTGAAAGTGACAACATCAGATGGTGTTTATGATGTGGATGGCTTTGCCTCTCTGACAACTACTGAAGGAATTGGATCAGGTGCTCGCCCTTCTGAAGTTGAATTTGAAGTTACAAAACAACTGAATGGTGGAACATTGAAAGGTGATGAATTCATCTTCCAATTGATTGATCCAGATGGCAAAGTAGTTGAAACTGCCAAAAACAACAAAGACGGACAAGTTAAATTTAAGGCCATTAAATTTTCAACAGCTGGTACTTTCAAATACCAAATCAAAGAAGTGGATGAGAAAGAACCAGGCTATGTTTATGATAACAAGACGATTAATGCTGAAGTTACAGTAACAGATGTCTATGGAGAAAAGTTCGCAAGTGTTAAATACGACAACAAAGTATTTGTGAATTCCTACTCTGCCAAACCAACTACAGCAACTATTGAAGCAATTAAAGTTTTGAAAGGCAAAGCCCTTGAAGCTGACAAGTATGAGTTCGAGCTCAAGGAAGACGATAAAGTCGTTGCTACAGCTAAAAACAAAGCAGATGGTTCAGTAGTTTTCCCAGCAATTGAGTATACTGCTGCAGGTCCTCATACATATACAATTACTGAAAAAGCTGGTAATGAACCAGGTGTGACTTATGATACAGCTTCACACACAGTAACTGTAGATGTTGTTGACAATGGACGCGGTCAGCTTGAAGCAACTGTTCCAGCTGAGAAGCCAGTCTTCACCAATACTTATGCTGCAAAACCAGGTAAAAAAGTAATTGAAGCTAAGAAAGTTCTGAATGGTAAAGAACTTGAGGCCGACAAATATGAGTTCGAGCTCAAAGAAAACGACAAAGTAGTTGGTACAGCTAAGAATACTGCAGATGGTTCGATTAGTTTCCCAGAAATTGAATACACTGAGGCAGGAACTTATACTTACACTATGTCAGAAAAAGCTGGTAATGAACCAGGTGTGACTTATGACACAGCTTCACACACAGTAACTGTAGATGTTGCGGATAACGGCCAAGGTCAGCTTGAAGCGACTGTTACAAGTGAAAAGCCAGTCTTCACCAATACTTATGCTGCAAAACCAGGAAAAACAGTAATTGAAGCTAAGAAAGTTTTAAACGGTAAAGCCCTTGAAGCTGACAAATATGAGTTCGAGCTCAAAGAAAACGACAAAGTAGTTGCTACAGCTAAGAATACTGCAGATGGTTCGATTAGTTTCCCAGAAATTGAATACACTAAGGCAGGAACTTATACTTACACTATGTCAGAAAAAGCTGGTAATGAAGCCGGTGTGACTTATGACAAAACTTCACACAAAGTAATTGTAGATGTTGCGGATAACGGCCAAGGTCAATTGGTAGCAACTATCACTAGTGAACAACCAGTTTTCACTAACACTTATACAAAACCAGCTCCAGCTGCTGATACCATTACAATTGAAGCGACAAAAACTTTAGTTGGAAAGGAATTAGAAGCAGGTAAATATGAATTTGAATTGAAGGAAGGCGACAAAGTCATCGGCACGGCAACAAATGCTGCAGATGGAAAAGTTGTATTCCCATCAATCACATATACAGAAGCAGGTACACATACCTACACTGTTGCTGAAAAAGCTGGCAATGAAGAGAATGTTACTTACGATACGACAGTCCACACAGTAACCGTAGAGGTTGCAGACAATGGCCAAGGTAAGTTGGTATCTACAATTACTGGTAATAAACCAGCATTTGTGAATAAATACACTGCACCAACTCCACCGCCAACTCCAAATCCGCAACAACCAACTCCAGCCACTGCAACTATTCAAGCAAACAAGGTCTTGACTGGTAAAGAGCTGAAAGATGGTCAGTTTGAATTTGAGTTGACTTATCAAGGTAACGTAGTGGATACTGCTAAGAATAAAGCGGATGGTTCGGTAACCTTTAAATCACAAAGCTTCACTTCACCAGGTAAGTATGAATACACTATTACTGAAAAAGCTGGTAATGAAGCCGGTGTGACTTATGATAAGACAGTTCACAAAGTGACTGTAGAAGTTGCTTATGATACGAACGGTAAACTTGTAGCGACCGTTACTGGTAATGGACCAACCTTTACCAATACGTATGCTGCTAAAACACCTCCAACATCATCTGAAGAAAAACCAAAACCATCAGGCGATAAGCACGAAGATCCTAAGAAGGAAGAACCTAAAAAAGAAGTGAAGAAAGAATTGCCTAAGACAGGAACAGCTGAGTCCTCAGCATTCTCTGTTCTTGTTGGCTTCCTACTCCTTGCAGCTTCAGTCTTCTTATATCGTACAAAAAAGGTTAATTAATCTTTGGTTTTAAAAGAAAGAGAGCGATGGAAAACCTTCATTAAAAAGGTTTCTCGCTCTCTTTTTATTTAAAATAGTCCTAAACTATGATATTTTGATATAATGGTGACATGAGTAGAATTTTAGATAATGAACAAATGATGGATGAAGAAATGGTGGAGCGCACGCTTCGACCACAATATCTGCAGGAGTATATTGGCCAAGATAAGGTCAAGAATCAGTTGAAGATTTTTATTGAAGCAGCTAAACTCAGAGATGAGGCTTTGGATCATGCGCTTTTGTTTGGACCTCCTGGACTGGGGAAGACGACCATGGCTTTTGTGATTGCCAATGAGCTGGGTGTGAATATCAAGCAGACTTCGGGACCAGTTATTGAAAAAGCAGGAGATTTGGTTGCTATTTTAAATGATTTAGAGCCTGGTGACGTTCTTTTTATCGATGAAATACACCGTCTGCCAATGGCAGTAGAAGAAGTCCTCTACAGTGCTATGGAAGATTTTTACATCGATATCATGATTGGTTCAGGGGATGCTAATCGTAGTGTCCATCTTGATTTGCCACCATTTACACTTATCGGTGCGACGACACGTGCAGGAATGTTGTCCAATCCTCTGAGAGCTCGCTTTGGTATCACAGGGCACATGGAGTACTATGAAGAAGCTGATTTAACTGAGATTGTTGAGCGAACGGCAGAAATTTTTGAGATGGATATCACTCATGAAGCAGCCAAGGAGCTAGCTTTGCGTAGTCGTGGCACCCCTCGAATTGCCAACCGTCTATTGAAGCGGGTTCGAGATTATGCTCAGATTATGGGCAATGGTTTGATTGACGAGACGATCACAGATCAAGCTCTTTCCATGTTAGATGTAGATCATGAAGGTCTGGACTATGTTGATCAAAAAATTCTGCGAACGATGATTGAGATGTATGGTGGTGGTCCAGTCGGTCTAGGTACCTTGTCCGTAAATATTGCTGAAGAGCGTGAAACGGTCGAAGATATGTATGAGCCTTATTTGATTCAAAAGGGCTTTATCATGAGAACGAGAACTGGTCGTGTTGCGACTAGAAAAGCCTATGAACATTTAGGTTATGAATATATGGAGAAATAGGCTTATGGAGATAGAAGAGAAAAATCTTCTAGACCTTTTCTATGATGATCAGCATTTAATGACTATTGTAAAGATTATTCGAGAGTTGAATTTACAGGATAGCTGGCTGGCAGCTGGAAGTGTTAGAAATTTCATCTGGAATCATTTGTCAGGTCGGGAAAAATTTGATTTTGAAACAGATATAGATGTGATATTCTTTGATCCGACAGTCTCTTATGAGGAGACGTTACAAATTGAGAAGCGCTTAAGAGAAGCTCATCCACTCTATCAATGGGAAATAAAGAACCAAGTTTACATGCATATTCACAGTCCTAATACTGAGCCTTATACTAGTTCACAGGACGCTATGAGTAAATATCCAGAAACCTGTACAGCTCTTGGTTTACATTTATTAAAAAATGATGATCTTGAGTTATTCACAGCTTATGGCTTGACTGATCTTGTTAACTTTCAAGTCAAACCCACGCCGCATTTTTTAGCGGATGAGGAAAGGATCAAACTTTATAGAGAACGTTTGGAAAAGAAAAAATGGCAATCTAAGTGGCCTAGGTTGGATATTTATTTGCCAGAAAAAGAAACTTAAAATTGCTTTAAGATAATTTTAAGTTGGCTCGAGTATACTGTAATCATAAGTTAAGGATACTTAGCTTGAACTCCTAAAACTTTTCTTTTTCATAATAATCTCCTTAAAAGACCACCCAATCAGGTGGTCTTTTCCTGCTTATTGGAAGGAAGAAAAATGCTAAATTGGCAGAAAAGCGTCCAGTTTTTTTGGAGGTCAGCAACCTATTTAATGTCATTTTCTGATATAATTAAGAAGAGGTATTTCTATGAAGAAAATTGTATTTGTTTGCTTGGGTAACATCTGTCGGAGTCCGATGGCTGAGTTTGTTATGAAAAGCTTGACTGATAAATTTCATATTGAAAGTCGGGCAACTTCTAATTGGGAACATGGAAATCCAATTCACCAAGGGACTCAAGCAGCTTTGAATGAGCATGCGATTATATTTGATGTTGAAAAAACTTCTCTGCAGATGTCTGAAAAGGACTTTGCCTTCTTTGATTATATCGTTGGTATGGATGCTTCCAATGTGGCCGATTTAAAAGAGATGGCCCCTCGGAAATATCAGGATAAGATATATCAGTTTATGGATAAAAGTGTACCAGATCCTTGGTATACTAATGATTTTGATGAAACTTACCGGTTGGTTCAAGCGGGATGTGAGCGCTGGCTGGAACGTTTGGATGGATAAAAATGGATAAATTAAAAGAATTTTATAATCGCTACCAGCATTATTTGACAAGAACAAATTTTGAGATAGCTGCTGTTACACTAATTGCTTTGTCTGCGATTTTAGTTTTTACTTCTAATATTCCAGATAAAGGAGTGCTTACTCTTGATAAGGGAGCGATTAAGTATGATGGCAGTCTGGTTCATGGAAAGATGGATGGTCAAGGAACTTTGACTTTCAAAAATGGCGATAAGTACGAAGGAGATTTCAAAAATGGAATCTTTGATGGCAAGGGGAAATTTACCTCTAAGAGCGGTTGGAAGTACGAAGGTGAGTTTAGTAAAGGCCAAGCGGACGGCCAAGGCACTCTAACAACCGAGCAAAAGGTCGTTTACAAAGGAAAGTTTAAACAAGGAATTTATCAAAATGCGCATTAAATGGTTTTCATTAGTAAGGATAGCAGGATTGCTTCTCGTTCTACTCTATCATTTCTTCCAGGGAGTGTTTCCTGGAGGCTTTATTGGGGTGGACGTTTTCTACGCATTTTCTGGATTCTTGATCACCTCACTCCTGATTGATGAATTTGCAAAACGTCAAGAAATTGATATTTTAGGGTTTCTAAGACGACGTTTCTATAGGATTTTTCCGCCTCTGGTCTTTATGATTTTGATCACTCTGCCATTTACCCTCTTCATTCGCAAAGATTTTGTGGCTGGTATTGGAACGCAGATAGCGGGTGCCCTAGGTTTTGTAACAAATTTCTATGAAATTTTATCGGGCGGTAGCTACGAGAGTCAGTTTGTACCTCATTTATTTGTACATACTTGGAGTTTGGCACTTGAGGTGCATTATTATATTTTGTGGGGATTGGCAGTCTGGTTCTTGGCTAAGAAAAGTCGAAGCCTCGGCCAATTTCGAGGGATAATTTTTCTGATTTCGACAGGGATTTTCTTATTTAGTTTTCTGTCTATGTTTGTAAGTAGCTTTTTCACTAAGAATTTTTCTTCACTTTATTTTTCAAGCTGGACACATATCTTCCCCTTCTTTGCTGGGACAGCTTTAGCTACAGTTTCTGGTGTTCAAAATGTAGGGGCAAATTTTAAGAAACTAGAACAGTCTTGGAGCATGAAGCAGACGATAGCCACTATTGGTGGTGGTTTTGCCGTCTTAATTCTTCTAACCTTCCTGCTTCGTTTTGATAATATCTTCACTTATTTAGTCGGCTTTCTCCTAGCAACGATAGCTGCCTTGGCTATGATTTTGGGTGCTCGTGTTCTCCATGAAAAGACACCTAAGCTGGAAGAGCCAATCTGGGTCACATTTATTGCTGATACGAGTTACGGTGTTTATCTCTTCCATTGGCCTTTTTACATTATTTTCAGTCAGCTGATGGGGAATGCAGGAGCGGTAGTATTAACTACTCTTCTATCCTTTGCTTTTGCAGCAGTCTCCTTCTATATTTTAGAACCTGTATTAGCTGGTAGAAAGCCAGATTTGTTTGGTATTAAGCTCGATGTAAAATCAATTGCGAGACCGATTTTTTATAGTCTGATCCCTTTGGGGCTCATCTGCTTCTTTATCATCTTTACTTCCCCTAAAGTTGGAGCTTTTGAGGAAGACTTAATGATTAATGCCTTAAATCAAGCGGATAGTAAGATGCAATTAACTCGTAGCCAAGCGGATCAAACAACAGCTACTGATTACAATGTGGCGCCTGGAACGACCTTGATAGGTGATTCTGTTGCTCTGCGAGCTAATGACTGGTTACAAGAGGCCATTCCTGGTGTGCAGTTGGATGCGGCTGTCAGCCGAAATCTGGAATCAGGTCTAGAGGTTTTCCAGACAGATATTAGCAACAAGGTTCTTCTACAAAATGTAGTCCTTGCTTTAGGCGCTAATACAGTTCCTAATTACGAAGAAGTGCTTAATAAACTGGTTGAAAAACTTCCAAAAGGACACCGTTTAATCTTAGTGACTCCGTATGATGGACGAGTTGCTGGAGATGAAAATAGCGATCTAGTAAAAACTCGGCAGTACCAATTGGAATTGGCGAAGAAATATGATTATGTCTACGTAGCAGATTGGTATCAAGCAGCTATTGATAATCCTGCTATCTGGTATGGAACAGATTACGTTCACTTTGGCACTGAGGCACAAAGCATTGCTGCAGGTGGTCAATTATACGCTCAAACAATTAAAACTACACTTGATAAAGCTAATCAAGGTCCTGTTAAACCCTAATTAAATGATGAATATAAAGACCCGAGCTTCGGGTTCTTTATATATAATATATGAAAGCGCTTACCTTATTTTTACAAGCTTCTGTGAAAATATGTAAACAAATCTATGTGAAATGAAATTATTATAAAAGATTAAATTCACAAAGAAATAGCGAAGTCCCCAGCTATAAACAGATATTGATAAAATTTTCACAAACAATAATAAAAAAGTTTGTGAAATGTAAGCGAAAGTGTTTACAAAGGAAAGTAAATGGGTTATAATAAACTTGTGAAAAAATTAACAAAGGATAAATTCCTTGAAAGCTATGGAGGAAAATATGGCTGATAAAAAAACTGTGTCACCTGAGGAAAAGAAACTTGCAGCTGAAAAGCATGTAGATGAGCTAGTACAAAAGGCCTTGGTTGCTCTTGAAGAAATGCGCAAATTGGACCAAGAACAAATCGACTACATTGTGGCTAAGGCTTCTGTTGCAGCACTTGACGCCCATGGAGAATTGGCGCTTCATGCTTATGAAGAAACTGGCCGTGGAGTTTTTGAAGATAAGGCGACAAAAAATCTATTTGCCTGTGAACACGTTGTAAACAACATGCGTCACACAAAGACAGTTGGCGTTATTGAAGAAGATGATGTGACAGGTTTGACTTTGATTGCTGAACCAGTTGGTGTTATCTGTGGGATTACTCCAACAACCAATCCAACTTCAACTGCAATCTTTAAGTCTTTGATTTCATTGAAGACTCGTAATCCAATCGTCTTTGCCTTTCACCCATCTGCTCAAGAATCATCTGCACATGCAGCTCAAATCGTTCGTGATGCAGCAATCGCAGCGGGTGCGCCTGAAAACTGTATTCAATGGATTACCCAACCGTCTATGGAAGCAACTAGCGCTCTTATGAACCATGAAGGAGTAGCAACAATCCTTGCAACTGGTGGTAATGCAATGGTGAAGGCTGCGTATTCATGTGGAAAACCTGCCCTTGGGGTAGGTGCCGGAAACGTACCAGCTTATGTTGAAAAATCAGCGAATATCCGTCAGGCAGCTCATGATATCGTGATGTCTAAGTCCTTTGACAATGGTATGGTCTGTGCATCTGAGCAAGCTGTTATCATTGACAAAGAAATTTACGATGAGTTTGTTGAAGAATTCAAATCTTACCATACTTACTTTGTTAACAAAAAAGAAAAAGCCCTTCTTGAAGAGTTCTGCTTCGGCGTAAAAGCTAACAGCAAAAACTGTGCGGGTGCGAAATTGAATGCGGACATCGTTGGGAAACCAGCAGCATGGATCGCTGAACAAGCTGGCTTCTCTGTACCAGAAGGAACCAATATCCTTGCTGCAGAATGTAAAGAAGTTGGCGAAAAAGAGCCATTGACTCGTGAAAAATTATCTCCAGTTATTGCTGTGTTGAAATCTGACAGTCGTGAAGACGGAATTAACAAGGCTCGGCAAATGGTTGAATTTAATGGTCTTGGTCACTCAGCAGCGATCCATACTGCAGATGAGGAATTAACTAAAGAATTTGGTAAAGCAGTTAAAGCTATTCGTGTTATCTGTAACTCACCTTCTACTTTCGGTGGTATCGGGGACGTTTATAATGCCTTCTTGCCATCATTGACACTTGGATGTGGCTCTTACGGACACAACTCAGTTGGAGATAACGTCAGCGCCATCAACCTCTTGAACATCAAAAAAGTCGGAAGACGGAGAAATAACATGCAATGGATGAAACTTCCTTCAAAAACATACTTTGAACGTGACTCAATTCAATACCTTCAAAAATGTCGTGACGTTGAGCGTGTCATGATCGTTACAGACCATGCTATGGTAGAGCTTGGTTTCCTAGATCGCATCATCGAACAACTCGATCTTCGTCGTAATAAGGTTGTTTATCAAATTTTTGCAGACGTAGAACCAGATCCAGATATCACAACAGTTGAACGTGGTACAGAGATCATGCGTGCCTTCAAACCTGATACAATCATCGCACTTGGTGGTGGTTCACCAATGGACGCAGCTAAAGTAATGTGGCTCTTCTATGAACAACCAGAAGTTGACTTCCGTGACCTTGTTCAAAAATTCATGGATATTCGTAAACGTGCCTTTAAGTTCCCATTGCTTGGTAAGAAGACTAAGTTTATTGCGATCCCTACAACATCTGGTACAGGATCTGAAGTAACACCGTTTGCCGTTATCTCTGATAAGGCTAACAACCGTAAATACCCAATCGCTGACTACTCATTGACTCCTACTGTAGCCATCGTAGACCCCGCTTTGGTATTAACAGTTCCAGGATCTGTTGCTGCGGATACCGGTATGGACGTATTGACTCATGCAACAGAAGCATACGTATCTCAAATGGCCAGCGACTACACTGATGGTCTTGCTCTTCAAGCAATCAAACTTGTTTTTGAAAATCTTGAAAGCTCTGTGAAGAATGCAGATTTCCATTCACGTGAAAAGATGCATAATGCTTCAACTATTGCTGGTATGGCTTTCGCCAATGCTTTCTTGGGTATTTCTCACTCAATGGCTCATAAGATCGGTGCGCAATTCCACACTATCCACGGTCGTACAAATGCTATCTTGCTTCCATACGTAATCCGCTACAATGGTACACGTCCAGCTAAGACAGCGACATGGCCTAAATACAACTACTACCGTGCTGATGAAAAATACCAAGATATTGCTCGTATGCTTGGCTTACCAGCTTCTACTCCAGAAGAAGGTGTAGAATCTTACGCAAAAGCAGTCTACGAACTTGGTGAGCGTGTTGGTATCCAAATGAACTTCAAGGCTCAAGGAATCGACGAAAAAGAATGGAAGAAACATTCACGTGAATTAGCCTTCCTTGCTTATGAAGATCAATGTTCTCCAGCTAACCCACGTCTTCCAATGGTTGACCATATGCAAGAAATCATCGAAGATTCTTACTACGGTTACAAAGAACGTCCAGGACGTCGTAAATAAGTACATGGCTGAAGGAGTGAAAAACTCCTGTAAAGATCATACAAAAATCCCTCGCTCGGATGAGTGAGGGATTTTTGTATATTGATCAGCAAAATGTAGAGATAGGTGGCGATGGACTGAAATTTAGTCTAGGAGGAGCAATAGTGAACACCGATTTCTTGATTCTATTGATGTTATTAGGCTATCGTATCTCTCCTCACTAGGAGCTCATTATGTTGGGATTAATGAGTTGCCTTCTCCGTGCTAAACATAAACTGAATGGCGATTAGGTGGAATCAAAGAGTGGTCTACTAGCCATCTTTCAGGCGTAGAGTTGTCAAAGAGGCAAAGGTGCTGAAGTGTGTGTTTGCTGAAGGATAAGAAAAAGCCTAAGATACAGGCTTTTTCTTATGTTCGCTATTTCGTCTGATTTCGTATTTTAAGCATAAAAATAGAATAGTTGGCACTAATAGATTAGGAAGGTTACCAATTTTCAGAACATGCATATCGTTTAATACATAAAAAATGATATAGACAAGATACAAAACAGTTATAACTATTTCTTTTTTAGATAACATAATGGTCTATTTTTTTCGTCTAGCTAAGTCACTACCAATAACGTATGCGGCAGCGAAAATTCCGACTAAAACTCCTAAATCACCACCTTGGATTTCTGCCAAGCTTGTCTCAGTTAGTGTTTCATATTTATCAAAGCTATTGAAATTACTCATGTTATTCTCCTTTTATATAAGTATAGGGTTTTAACGGTTAATTAAATAACCTAGGCTTAGTCCAGATAGAGCTGCTACTCCAATTTTCCATACAGCAATACCCGCAATAGTAGCAGTGAAGAATTCTCCCCCTTCTACATTCATCAATTCATCTTCGGTTAGGGCTAGGTAGTGGTTTTCAATTGTTGTCATATTTTCCATTGTATATTCTCCTTTATTATATAGGTTACCAACTGTTAAGTTGGTAGAAGTGAAGCTAGCTTTAGGACTAGCGGTTGAGCTTTATCTCATCTATGGTCTAGAGAATGAGAAGTGAAAATCTAGAGGACCGTCGATTTCCTGAAGGTGCTTGGCGTCTAAAAAACCATAAGACAGGCATGGCAACTCCGCCACATGTTTTCTCTAACTCTTGTTTGCTTAGTTCTTTGAATTCTTTCATTATTATCTCCAATCTTTTAGATTTTGAAAAATAGAGGCCAGAAAAGTGGTAATAAAAACATTTTGCTACTCCTTTACAGTTTGTTAAGCGATTTTGCTTACACTTAACTATTCGCAGGAAGATGAGAAAAATGAAAAAGAAAGTAAAAAAATCTTTGTTTTTTATTTTATGGAAATGGACTAAAGTCTGAAACTACTTTCAGACTTTTATGAGAAATGCCAAAAATAGGAAACTAAAATCTAAATGCCAGAAAATATTGAAAGCGCTTTAATAATTGTATATAATGACATTACAAAATAAACGGAATATCAAAAGAAAAAGGAGATTGTCTATGGCACAAATTTCCAAAGAAGCATTAATTGAACAAATTAGGGATGGCATCATCGTATCTTGCCAAGCCTTACCTCATGAACCGCTTTATACAGAAAAAGGGGGAGTGATTCCGCTTTTAGTTAAGGCTGCTGAGCAGGGGGGAGCAATTGGTATTCGAGCAAATAGTGTTCGGGATATCAAGGAAATTAAAGAGATATCCTCTCTTCCTATTATCGGAATTATTAAGAGGGATTATCCACCGCAAGAACCTTTTATCACTGCAACAATGAAAGAAGTGGATGAGTTGGCGGAGTTAGATATTGAAGTGATTGCAATGGATTGTACTAAAAGGGATCGCTTTGATGGTTTAACGATTGAGGAATTTATTAAGGAAGTCAAGAGAAAGTACCCTAAACAGTTGCTAATGGCAGATATTAGCACTCTTGAAGAGGGTGTAGACGCGGCAGAGGCGGGAGTAGATTTTGTAGGGACAACCTTATCGGGTTATACTTCTTACAGTCCTAAAGTAGATGGGCCTGATTTCGAACTTATCAAAAATCTTTGTAATGCAGGTTTGGATGTCATTGCGGAAGGGAAGATTCATTACCCCGCAGATGCTAAAGTGATTCATGATTTAGGTGTTCGTGGTATTGTGGTTGGAGGGGCAATTACTCGTCCCAAAGAAATAACAGAACGCTTTGTGGCTGCTGTAAAAAAATAGGAATAATTTTACTTAACGAAAAAAGAGGAGGATGGAGGATGATTATTACCAAAATCAATCGTTTAGCAACCTATACAGGTGTGAATCCGCATTTTGAAAAGTTAATTTCCTTTCTAAAATCAACTGATTTAGATGATCTTCAAGAGGGTTTGCTGGAGATTGATGGAGATAGTATATTTGGGAATTGCTTTACTTATTTAGCTGATGGTGAAGCGGGCACATTTTTTGAAACACACCAAAAATATTTAGATATCCACTTGGTTTTAGAAAATGAGGAAGCAATGGCAGTTACTTCACCAGAAAGCGTAAGCGTAACCCAAGAATACGATGAAAATAAAGATATTGCGTTATACAAAGGAAAAGTAGAGCAATTAGTGCATCTAAGAGCTGGAGAATGTTTAATTACTTTTCCAGAAGATCTCCATCAACCTAAGGTTCGTGTAAATGATGATCCTGTAAAAAAAGTCGTTTTTAAAGTTGCAATTTCGTAATAAAGGAAGGAAATAACAATGAAAAAATTTAAAAAAATGTTATGTCTTGCAGGTCTTGCTCTGACAGGTCTTGCCTTGGTTGCTTGTTCTGGCAAGACGGAAAAGACAGCTGACAAAGGCTCATCAACAGAATTATCTGGTGAGATTACTATGTGGCACTCCTTTACACAGGGTCCTCGTCTAGAAAGCATCCAAAAATCAGCAGATGAATTTATGAAAAAACATCCAAAAACAAAAATTAAAATCGAAACGTTTTCTTGGAATGACTTTTATACAAAATGGACAACTGGTTTAGCGAATGGCAATGTTCCAGATATTAGCACGGCTTTGCCAAACCAAGTTATGGAAATGGTCAATTCAGATGCTTTGATTCCATTGAATGATACTGTTAAGAAAATCGGGGAAGATAAGTTTACAAAAACAGCACTAGATGAAGCAAAAGTTGATGGCAATTTTTATTCTGTTCCATTGTACTCCCATGCTCAAGTCATGTGGGTTCGCACTGATTTATTGAAACAATATAATATTGAAGTTCCAAAAACATGGGACCAGTTGTATGAAGCTTCTAAAAAATTAAAAGAAAATGGAGTTTATGGATTGTCTGTTCCTTTTGGGACAAATGATCTGATGGGGACACGCTTCTTGAATTTCTATGTACGAAGTGGCGGTGGAAGTCTGTTGACAAAGGATATGAAAGCCAACTTGACAAGCAAATTGGCTCAAGATGGAATTAAATATTGGGTGAAAATGTACAAGGAATTTTCTCCAAAAGATTCACTGAACTTTAATGTCTTGCAACAAGCTACTTTGTTCTATCAAGGAAAGACAGCTTTTGACTTTAACTCAGGATTCCATATTGGTGGTATCCAAGCAAATAGCCCTCAATTAATTGATGCGATTGATGCTTATCCGATTCCAAAAGTAAAAGAATCAGATAAAGATTATGGTATTGAAACTTCTAATATTCCATTGGTAGTTTGGAAGAATTCAAAACATCCAGAAGTAGCGAAAGCATTCTTAGAATCTTTGTATGAAAAGAAAGACTATATTCATTTCTTGGATTCAACTCCTGTCGGAATGTTGCCTGCCATCAAAGGCATTAGCGATGATCCAGCCTATAAAGATAATGACGTCCGTAAGAAATTCCAACATGCAGAAGAAGTTATTACAAAAGCGGCAGAAAAAGGTACAGCTATTGGATATGAAAATGGTCCAAGTGTTCAAGCTGGAATGTTAACAAACCAACATATCATTGAACAAATGTTCCAAGATATTATTACAAATGGTAAAGATCCAATGGAGGCTGCTAAGGATGCAGAAAAACAATTGAATGATTTATTTGAAACTGTAGCAGTTGATGTTAAATAATAATAGCAGAGGCTACAATTATGTGGCCTCTGTTTTTAGAGAGGAATAAGCATATGGTCAAAAATAGAAATTTGACTCGATGGGTGTTTGTATTACCTGCTATTATCATTGTTGGACTATTATTTGTTTATCCATTTTTCTCCAGCATCTATTTTAGCTTTACCAACAAACATTTAATCATGCCAAACTATCGATTTGTTGGATTAGCGAATTACAAGGCTGTGCTATCAGATCCCAACTTCTTTAATGCGTTCTTTAACTCCATTAAGTGGACGGTTTTCTCGCTGGTTGGGCAAGTTTTAGTAGGTTTTGTATTAGCTTTAGCCCTGCATCGAGTACGACGATTTAAGAAACTCTATCGCACTCTTTTGATTGTTCCTTGGGCTTTCCCGACTATCGTTATAGCTTTTTCATGGCAATGGATTTTGAACGGAGTTTATGGTTATTTACCAAACTTGATTGTTAAATTAGGTCTCATGAATCATGTTCCTGCATTTTTAACAGACAGCACATGGGCCTTCATCTGCTTGGTATTTATCAATATCTGGTTTGGTGCTCCAATGATTATGGTCAACGTTTTGTCTGCTCTTCAAACAGTTCCAGAAGAGCAATTTGAAGCAGCTACAATTGATGGGGCGTCTAGTTGGCAAGTATTTAAGTTTATTGTGTTCCCTCATATTAAAGTCGTAGTAGGGCTTCTAGTTGTTTTAAGAACAGTATGGATATTTAATAATTTTGATATCATCTATCTGATTACAGGTGGAGGACCTTCAAATGCAACAATGACTCTCCCAATTTTTGCCTATAATCTTGGATGGGGAACTAAATTGTTGGGTCGTGCCTCAGCTGTAACTGTTTTACTCTTTATCTTCTTAATGGCAGTTTGCTTTATTTATTTTGGCATTATAAGCAAGTGGGAAAAGGAGGGTAGAAAATAATGAAAAAGAAATCAGGAATTTATTTAGATATTCTTTCACATATACTCTTGGTAGGTGCAACAATAGTTGCTATTTTCCCCTTGATTTGGATCATTATCTCATCAGTAAAGGGTAAGGGAGAACTGACTCAGTTTCCTACTAGATTTTGGCCTGAGCAATTTACTTTTGACTATTTTGTTCATGTTATTAATGATTTACACTTTATTGATAATATCAAAAATAGTTTACTCATTGCCCTTACGACTACAGTCATTGCAATTATTATCTCGGCAATGGCTGCTTATGGGATTGTTCGATTCTTTCCAAAGCTAGGAGCAATCATGTCTAGATTGCTTGTAATTACCTATATTTTCCCGCCAATTTTGTTGGCGATTCCTTACTCAATAGCAATTGCAAAAGTTGGCTTGACAAATAGTTTATTTGGTTTAATGATGGTTTATCTATCTTTTAGTGTTCCTTATGCGGTTTGGCTTCTGGTAGGTTTCTTCCAGACTGTCCCAATCGGTATTGAAGAAGCAGCTAGAATTGACGGTGCAAATAAATTTGTGACATTCTATAAGATTGTATTACCTATTGTAGCACCAGGGATTGTGGCAACAGCAATTTATACTTTTATCAATGCTTGGAATGAATTTTTATATGCCTTAATCTTAATTAATGATACCAGTAAGATGACAGTAGCAGTAGCACTTCGTTCATTAAACGGTTCAGAAATTCTGGATTGGGGAGATATGATGGCAGCTTCTGTTATCGTCGTCCTTCCTTCAATTATCTTCTTCTCTATTATTCAAAATAAGATAGCAAAAGGATTGTCTGAGGGATCTGTGAAATAGAAAAAATAAAAATGTTATACACCATAACAAAGGAGAAACAAATGGTTAAATATGGCGTCGTAGGAACAGGATATTTTGGAGCTGAATTGGCTCGATATATGCAAAAAAACGATGGTGCAGAGATTACGGTTGTTTATGATCCAGAAAATGCGGAAGCAGTAGCTGAAGAGCTAGGAGCAAAAGTTGCAGCATCGTTAGATGAATTAGTCGCTAGCGATGAAGTTGATTGTGTTATTGTAGCTTCTCCAAATAATCTGCACAAAGAGCCGGTTATCAAAGCAGCTCAACATGGAAAAAATGTTTTTTGTGAAAAACCAATTGCTCTTTCCTATGAGGATTGTCGCGAAATGGTAGACGCTTGTAAAGAAAATAATGTGACCTTTATGGCAGGGCATATCATGAACTTCTTTAATGGTGTTCATCATGCCAAAGAACTAATCAATCAAGGTGTGATTGGGGACGTTCTATATTGTCATACAGCTCGTAATGGATGGGAGGAACAACAACCATCAGTATCTTGGAAAAAAATTCGAGAAAAATCTGGTGGTCACTTATATCACCATATCCATGAATTGGACTGTGTTCAATTTCTCATGGGTGGGATGCCTGAAACTGTTACAATGACTGGCGGTAATGTAGCCCATGAGGGAGAAAACTTTGGTGATGAAGATGACATGATTTTTGTTAATATGGAATTTTCAAACAAGCGTTTTGCTCTGCTAGAATGGGGTTCTGCTTATCGCTGGGGTGAACACTATGTCTTGATTCAAGGGACAAAAGGTGCGATTCGTCTGGACTTGTTCAACTGTAAAGGAACTCTCAAATTAGATGGCCAAGAAAGTTATTTCCTAATCCATGAGTCACAGGAAGAAGATGATGATCGTACTCGTATTTACCATAGTACAGAAATGGATGGAGCGATTGCTTATGGGAAACCTGGTAAACGTACCCCATTATGGTTATCATCTGTTATTGATAAGGAAATGCGTTACCTTCATGAAATTATGCAAGGAGCACCTGTAACAGAAGAATTCAAAAAATTATTGACGGGAGAAGCAGCTCTGGAGGCTATTGCGACAGCAGATGCATGTACTCAGTCTATGTTTGAAGATCGTAAAGTTAAATTATCGGAAATTGTAAAATAAAAGATGTGGGGATGAAACAATGATTTTCGTCCCTCTCATTTCTAAAACATTAGGAGAAAACTATGTCAGATTTAAAAAAATATGAAGGTGTCATTCCTGCTTTCTATGCCTGCTATGACGAGGAAGGTGAAATCAGCCCGGAGCGGACTCGCGCTTTAGTGGAATACTTCATCGCCAAGGGCGTGCAAGGTCTTTATGTCAACGGTTCTTCGGGCGAGTGTATCTATCTGAGCGTGGAAGACCGAAAACGGGTTCTAGAAGAAGTGATGAAAGTTGCTAAGGGGCGTCTGACAATCATTGCCCATGTGGCTTGCAACAATACTAAAGACAGCATGGAGCTGGCTCGTCATGCGGAAAGTTTGGGTGTGGATGCTATTGCAGCTATTCCGCCGATTTATTTCCGTTTGCCAGAGTATTCGGTTGCCCAGTATTGGAATGACATCAGTGCGGCGGCGCCTAATACTGATTTCGTGATTTACAATATCCCTCAGCTGGCTGGTGTAGCCTTGACTCCTAGCCTTTACAAGGAGATGCTCAAGAATGAGCGCGTGATTGGTGTGAAGAACTCTTCAATGCCAGTGCAGGATATTCAGACCTTTGTAGCTCTTGGGGGAGAAGATCATGTAGTCTTTAATGGTCCAGATGAGCAATTCTTAGGTGGCCGACTCATGGGTGCTGCAGCTGGTATTGGTGGTACATATGGGGCTATGCCAGAGCTCTTCCTCAAACTCAATCAACTGATTGCTGACAAGGAATTGGAACGGGCTAAAGAGTTGCAATATGCGATAAATACCATCATCGGAAAATTAACCAGTGCCCGCGGCAATATATACGCTGTTATTAAGGGCGTTTTGGAAATTAATGAAGGCTTGACCATCGGATCTGTCCGCTCTCCTCTGACACCAGTGCAGGAAAGTGATCGGCCAATTGTGGAAGAAGCTGCTCAGTTGATTAGACAAACCAAGGAGCAATTTTTATAAGCAACAGGATAAACACTAGAGAGAAGGTGTGCTATGAAACACTATGTTGCTATTGATATTGGCGGTACCAATATCAAGTATGGCTTAATCGACGAGGCGGAAACCTTGGTGGAAGCACATGAAATGCCGACGGAGGCCCACAAAGGCGGTCCGGGAATTATGCAGAAAGTTGAAGGAATTGTTGCAGCCTATTTAGAAAAAGGACCACTGGCTGGGATTTGTATTTCTTCAGCTGGCATGGTGGATCCAGACAAAGGTGAAATTTTCTATGCCGGGCCACAGATTCCGAATTACGCTGGGACCCAGTTCAAAAAAGTGCTGGAAGAAAAATTCTCCCTGCCTTGTGAGATTGAAAATGATGTCAACTGTGCTGGTCTGGCGGAGGCTATGTCAGGCAGTGGCAAGGGAGCCAAGATTGCCCTTTGTTTGACAATCGGTACAGGTATCGGAGGCTGTCTGGTCGTAGATGGTCAGGTCTTCCATGGTTTTAGTAACTCTGCTTGTGAGGTCGGTTACCTGCATCTACCAGACGGAGCCTTTCAGGATGTGGCATCTACAACTGCTTTAGTCAATTATGTGGCTGAGCTACACGGAGAAGACGCAGAGCATTGGAATGGCCGTCGGATTTTCAAAGAAGCAACTGAGGGCAATAAACTCTGTATCGAGGGCATTGATCGCATGGTTGGCTATCTGGGCCAAGGAATTGCCAATATCTGCTATGTTGTTAATCCGGAAGTTGTTATCCTAGGAGGAGGCATCATGGGACAAGAAGCTATTCTTAGACCTCGTATTCAGGCGGCTTTGCAGGAAGCTTTAGTCCCAAGCATTGCTGACAAAACCAAACTGGCCTTTGCTCATCATCAAAATACTGCGGGTATGTTTGGAGCCTACTATCATTTCAAAAATAGACAAGCTTAACCTGAGATTTTTCTCAGGTTCCTTGTCTTTCAAGAGGAAAATCAAATGACAGAAAGAAGTTTCATTCAGGAAGCTGCTCAGCTTCTAGGTTCTTTGATAGAAGATTTTCAAAAGAAGGCAATTCGGTCGAGTGATGAAATCCGCTTTTACGAGTGCTTAGTAGAAGTTTTGAGGAGTTTGGAGAAAACCAAGGCTCTGGATAATCGTATCCTCATTGCTCTTGAAAGATTTCATAAAAGTGCTAGTTTTTTAATTGGTCTTAGTAGCCTCAAACTGGATCAGTCTACTTATCAAAAGTGGCGTACCTACGATACTTTTCATATAGAAAAAGTTCAACCCCAATTGGAAATCTACGGTCCAATCCTTCCCTTGTGAAAAAGACGAAAAAGCGAGAACTGAAAAAGAAAAACGAGTCAGAAAATCCTGATTCGTTTTTATCTTTTATGGGTATTGCGGCGGTGATAGCCATTTAGTTTCTGGTTCTCCCAAAAGCTATTGAAGATTTTTTCTTTTTTTTCACGATTAATCTCAAGAAAAAAGGCATAAATGAGGTCAATCATAAGAAGCATGGGAAATTGGGCTGATATACGCAGGATAAATTCAGGTTTGCTTTGCAGAGCTACAGCAAGTATTTCTGTGAAATCTTTTTGGACTTTTTGGGGCTGTCCAGTGACCAAAACTGTTTTTGCCCCCATATTTTTAGCATCAATTAGACTATCAATAATAGATTGAGTCTGTCCTGACAGGGAGAATCCGATGACAAGACAGTTTTTGTCTAAAATACTAGTTGTCCAAGCGAAACCATCTTGATCAGTCAGGGCTTCACAAACGACTCCTAGTCGCATAAAGCGTAGCTTCATATCACGTGCTACTAAACCAGAACTGCCAATGCCGAAGAAATAAACCCGATCAGCATCTTCAATCAAAGTAGCTATTCGCTGTAGTTTGTCTTCATCTATGACTTCTTCTGTCTGCATTCGAAGTTGTGTATAATTTCGCAAGACACGACGTGATAAGTCGTGCCCGGGAGAAGGCGCTTCGGGCTCACTCGATGTAGTTTGCTGTTGGTATTGAAATTTGAATTCTCTATAACCTTTAAAACCACACTTCTTGGCAAATCGAGTCAAGGCTGCCTGTGAAATATGCAGTTGCTTGGTCACTTGAAGCGATGATAGATCTTCCTGAATATTTGTAGAGTTCAAGAAGTAGTGGGCAATCTCTCTTTCTAGGCCGGTCATACTATCTAAACTGTTTTCAATGATTTCTATAATATGCAGCTGATTTCCCATCAATATCTCCTTGAAATTTTAGTAAGCGTTTTTATATGTTTATATTATAACATAATCTGTAAAAACATAAGCGAACTTGTTTTTGAAAAGAGAATCTGAGAAAGATATTTCTATATGACAGAATATAAGTCTGTACAGTAATTGAACATAAGCAACTACTTGTAGCTTATGACGGATAAAGCATAAATGTGTTATAATTTACACATGAAAGAACATACAACCCAAAGGAGATAGTGGGGATATGACAAATACGACCTTAGAGAAGATGCAAGAAATTGAACAAGCTGCAGAGGATGTTCTAGCTAGCTATGAGGATCAGATAAAGTCGCTGCGGGATGAGCAGACAGCTAGGCTGGAAGAGCTGAGCCTGGTTTATGACAAGGAGACGGAAGCCTCTGTTCTGAGTTTAGCGAAGAAAAAAGAAGAAGAAATTAAGAAGCTTGAGCAGGATCTGGAGCTGACTATACAGAGTAACCAAGATAAGGTTGAGGCTGCGCTGACGGATAAAAAAGCAGACTTGGCGCGAGCTATTGTAGAGAAGGTGGTAGAAGCCTATGGCCATTAGTCAAATGCGGCAACTGTCTCTGCTCCTGCCCAAGGAACTGCTAGACCAGCTTCTCTTTTACCTACAGGGTTTAGAGTCGGTTCAGATTCATGACTTGCGGCAGGAAGAGGACTGGCAGGCAGCCTTTGAGCAAGCTTTAGTCGGCCGGCCGGATCAGCAGCTATCTCAGCAGGATTTGCTCAGTCGTCAGGAAAAGCTCGAGAGGCTAATTGCAGATCTGGAGCCTTTTATGCCCAAAAAGAAACTGCTGGAAGCCTTAAAAGAAGAGCCTTTGGAGCTATCCTTTGCTGCTTTAGAGCAGGCAGGGAAGTCTCGCGATGAGGGGGCGTTGCTGGAAGGAATCAGTAAGCAACTCAAGGTCTTGCAAGAGGCCAAAGATCAGATAGGAGCTGACCGCTTGGAAGTGGCTGCGTTGGAGAAGTGGGAGCCTTTGGAGCTAACACCGCAAGCAGCAGCGACTTTCAGCCATTTGGGAGCTTTGATTGGGACGATTCCCAATACCGATGACGACGCTCTACGTCTGACTCTGGGAGCACATCCTGACCTGAAGTTTCAGGAAGTCTTTACCGATGATACGGAGCATGGGGTTCTTATTTTTTACAAGGCAGGCTCTCTGGAAGAAGTTCGCAAAGTATTGAAAGAGTATGGCTTTAAGCCTTTTGAGTACGATCACGTGGAACTGCCTGCTGAGCGAATAGCCCAGCTAAAAGCCAATATTCGACAGCAGAAGGCAGTGGCAGATGCTATGACCAAGAGTCTGGCAGCTTCCAAGAATGAGTTGGACCAGCTCAAGGTTCAGCTGGACTATCTCTGCAATCTCTCCTCTCGCCAAGAAAGTAAGAACCAGTTAGCCAGTACGCAAAACCTGGCAGCCTTGGAAGGCTGGATTGAAAGCAATCAAGTGCAAGCTCTTGAGGCTTGCTTGACAGAGCAGTTTGGCCAGAGCATTCTCATTCAGGTCAGAGAGATTCGAGAGGACGAGGAAGATAAGGTTCCGACAAAGCTTAAAAACAATGCATTGGTGGAGCCCTTCGAGCTAGTGACGGAGATGTATTCCCTGCCTAAGTATGGTGACAAGGATCCAACCCCTGTCGTTTCGCTCTTTTACTTTGTATTCTTTGGCATGATGGTCGCTGACATCGGCTACGGCCTTTTACTCTTTGTAGGCACCAGTCTGGCGCTGCACTTCTTGCATGTTAAGCCGGGACTGGCTAAGAATCTACGATTCTTCCGCCTGCTGGGTGTGGCAGTCATCATTTGGGGACTGGTTTATGGTTCTTTCTTTGGCTTTGAACTGCCCTTCGCTCTGATTAGCACCAGCTCCGACGCCATGACGATTCTGGTTATTTCGGTTGTCTTTGGTTTTGTTACGGTGCTGGCGGGCCTCTTCCTCAGCGGTCTGAAAAATATCCGCCTCAAGGATTATGCAGAAGCTTATAATGCAGGCTTTGCTTGGGTGCTGATTTTGCTGGGGCTGCTACTCTTGGCCCTGGGAAATTTCTTCCCATCCTTGGCCTTTGCAGCAACGATTGGTCAGTGGTTGGCCATCATCAATGCTCTGGGTATACTGGCAGTGTCTATTGTCAGTGCTAAAAGCTTGGCAGGATTGGGGTCAGGTCTCTTTAATCTCTACAATGTCAGTGGCTATGTAGGAGACCTGGTCAGCTTTACGCGGCTGATGGCTCTGGGACTTTCTGGGGCCAGCATTGGCTCGGCTTTTAACTTGATTGTCAGTCTCTTTCCACCTGTCGCTCGCTTTAGCATTGGTATTCTGCTCTTTATTGCCCTGCATTTGGTCAATATGTTTCTATCTTTTCTGTCCGGTTATGTGCACGGGGCACGTTTGATTTTCGTGGAATTCTTCGGGAAATTCTACGACGGTGGCGGCAAGCCTTTCACTCCGCTCAAGCCTAGTGAGAAATACGTTCAGCAAAGCAAGAAATAAAGATTAGAAACTATGATAAAAGATGAGAAACTCATCTTTTGAAATACACTTTCTACAACATCAAAACAAGCATTATTCATTCAACTAGCTGTTGATTTTACGACGGTTACAGCATTTTCATAGGAGTAAATCATGGAACATTTAGCATCATATTTTGGAACTTACGGTGGCGCCTTTTTTGCAGGTCTGGGAGTAGCTTTGGCGGTCTTTCTCAGCGGAATGGGCTCAGCTCTGGGTGTTGGAAGCACAGGTCAGGCAGCGGCAGCCCTCTTGAAAGAACAACCAGAAAAATTCGCTCAAGCTCTAATTCTTCAGCTTTTGCCAGGTACCCAAGGTCTCTACGGCTTTGTTATCGGGATTACCGTCTTCTTTAATATCAAGCCAGAATTGGCTCTGCAATCAGGTGTGGCTTATTTCCTAGCTGCTTTGCCAGTTGCGATTGTTGGTTACTTTTCAGCCAAGCATCAAGGACGAGTGGCGACAGCTGGTATTCAGATTTTGGCCAAGCGACCAGAAGAGGTCATGAAAGGGGTTATCTTAGCAGCCATGGTAGAAACCTACGCCATCTTGGCCTTCGTTGTTTCCTTCATCATGGTTCTGAATGTGAAGTAAGGAGGCTTTTATGTCTGACATATCAGATCTCAAAGCTTCTGTCTTGGAGCAGGCTCACGAAAAGGGGCGTCTGCTTTTGGCCGAGGCTACTGAGAAAATAGAACAGGAAGCCAAGGAACGTGAGGCCCAGCTGGTTCGGCAAAAGCTTGGACAGCGGGAGCAGCAGCTGAAAGAAATCAGCCGGTGCAGTCAGCGTGAAATTCAGCAGTTGGAAAATCAAAAGCGCCAGTCTACTCTGGTCATCAAGCAGCGGGTTCTCAGAGAGCTTTTTGAGGAGGCCTATGCTCAGATGGCGGCTTGGTCACCAGCTGAAGAGGAGCATTTTCTGAAGAGTGTCCTGGCTAAATACCCAGAGGAAGAATTGACACTGACTTTCGGTGCTCTATCAGCTGAGAAATTTAACTCCATCAAGTTAGAAGACTTGAAAAAGGTCTTTCCGCAAGTGCATTTTTCAGACCAGTTTATAGCCGATCAAGCAGGCTTTGTGCTGAGCCAAGGACGGGTGGATGATAGTTATCTCTATCGCGACTTGCTGAACTCTGTCTGGCAGGAGGAAAGCTACCGATTGGCTCAGGATATTTTCAAAGACCAGGCAGAATAGGAGGCGGACCATGAGTGAAACAAGCTTCTCTCAAGTCAATACAGCCATTAGCGTGCAGGAGGCTTCCTTTTTGACGCCCCAGCAATATGATCAGTTGCTACAGACTGACGATGCTGCCAGCCGTTCGGCTCTTCTGCAGGGAACGGTCTATGCCATGGATGCTGAAGCTATCAAGGATCTCAATTCCATTGAGCAAGTACTGATGAAGCATTTGTATTCCGTTTATAATTGGGCGCTTGAGATCAGTCCAAGTAAGGAGCTAGTGGAGATTTTCACGCTCCGCTATACCTACCACAATCTCAAGGTTTTTCTCAAGGGTCGGGCGACAGGTCAGTCCCTGGAGCATTTGCTGATGCCGGTGGGGACCTATTCGCTGGAGGTTTTAGAGCACCTAGTTATGGCCTTTTCGGCTGAGTATTGTCCAGATTTCATGCTAGACGAGGTGCTTGCGACCTGGCAGGAATACCAGGATTATCAGGATGTGCGCGTGCTGGAGATTGGCATGGACATGGCTTATTTCCAGCATCTCAAGCGCCTGACACAGGAATTGGAAGATGACCGTCTGTTGCAGCTGGTGAATCTGACTATTGATTTTTACAATGCCATCACTGTCAAGCGGGCTGTTGGCTTGGAGAAACCGCGCAGCTTTATGAGGCAGCTCCTGTCTGATGAAGGAAGCCTTTCTGCTGCCAACTGGATTGCCATGGCAGAGCAGGGGGATTTCTTGACCTGGTTTAGTCAGGTCAATCCCTGTGCTTACGATCTTGATCTGCGCTCCTATGAGGAAAAAATGCGGAACCAGACCTTGACGACAGTAGAGTTAGAATATCTAGCGGACCTCTTGCAGGCTAAGTTGCTGGCGGCTGGTCAGTTTGAGACAGATGGACCGCTTCCTCTCGCTCGCTATTTGCTAGGCAAGGAGCTGGAAGTCAAGAATCTGCGGCTGATTTTGACCGGTATGGACAATCAGCTGCCGGTAGAGCTTATCAGAGAAAGGATGCGACCGATTTATGGACAAGACTAGCTACAAGATTGCTGTCGTGGGGAATCGCGACACCATTCTCCCATTTAAGCTGATTGGTTTTCAGACCTTTCCAGTGAAGGAAGCTCAGGAGACGATTAATACTTTGCGTCGGCTAGCCCGTGAAGATTTCGGCATTATCTATCTGACGGAGGATATGGCAGCGGATATTCCAGAAACCCTGGCCTACTATGACCAGTTGGAGATTCCAGCTCTTGTGCTCATTCCTACTCATAAGGGGAGCACGGGACTGGCCCTTTCGCGGATTCATGAAAATGTCGAAAAGGCTGTCGGACAGGATATATTGTGAGGTTTTTATGCGAATGAATGAACTAGGCCAACCCATTGGGGATGCTCTGCCGGATTTTCAGCCGGGAGAATTACCCAATCTGGAGCGAATTGAAGGCCAGTATGTTATTATCGAGCGTTTGTCCAAGGACAAGCATGGAGCGGATTTGTATGAAGTGTATGGTCCGGATTCTCCTGCGGATATGTGGACCTATCTCTTTCAAAATCCTGCCCAAAGTCAGGTAGAATGGTCACAGAAGCTAGATCAGATGCTGGTAGCACAGGATCGTTTCCACTATGCGATTGTGGACAGGGAGAGCGGTAGGGTTCTTGGAACTTTTGCCTTGATGAGGATTGACCGAAATAACCGCGTTATCGAAGTGGGAGCTGTGACCTATTCGCCCAAGCTGAAACGCACTAGGCTGGCTACAGAAGCCCAGTACTTACTAGCACGCTATGTCTTTGAAGGGCTGGAGTATCGCCGCTACGAATGGAAATGCGATGCCCTCAATCAGCCTTCAAGACGGGCAGCTGAGCGGCTTGGTTTCATCTATGAAGGCAGGTTTCGTCAGGCGGTAGTCTATAAGGGGCGTAACCGAGACACGGACTGGCTGTCTATGATTGACAGGGATTGGCCGGCCGTTAAGAGTCGTCTAGAAAAATGGCTAAGCCCAGACAATTTCGACGAAAAGGGCCAACAAATAAAAGCTTTATCTGATTTTTAAAATAAAAAGAAACAATAATACTCTTTGAAAATGAAATTCAAACGGTTGCTTAGTTTGAGCTTAGATTTTCATTGAGAAACAAGAAAAATCTCCCAAGAATGGAGGAAGATTGTGAGTCAAGGAAAGATTATCAAAGTTTCTGGTCCTCTGGTGCTGGCATCAGGGATGCAGGAAGCGAATATTCAGGATATCTGCCGGGTTGGCGATTTGGGGCTGATCGGTGAAATTATCGAAATGCGGCGGGACCAAGCCTCTATTCAGGTTTATGAGGAAACTTCTGGCTTGGGTCCGGGAGAGCCGGTCATCACGACTGGAAGTCCTCTGTCTGTTGAGTTGGGACCAGGTCTGATTTCTCAGATGTTTGACGGGATTCAGCGGCCTTTGGAGCGTTTCCAAACCATCACGGAGAGCGACTTCCTCGTCCGCGGTGTTCAACTGCCAAATCTAGACCGGGAGGCTAAGTGGGATTTTGTTCCAAGTCTATCTGTCGGTGATAGTGTTGAAGCTGGAGATATCCTGGGAACGGTGCAGGAGACCAATCTGGTGGAGCACCGTATCATGGTGCCAGTCGGTGTCAGTGGACGTTTGGCCAATATCTCAGCTGGCAGTTTCACTGTTGAAGAGACTATTTACGAGATTGAGCAGGCGGATGGGTCTACTTTTAAAGGGAATCTCATGCAAAAATGGCCAGTCCGTCGCGGGCGTCCTTTTGCTCAGAAGCTGATTCCAGTTGAGCCTTTGGTGACAGGTCAGCGGGTCATTGATACCTTCTTCCCAGTAACCAAGGGGGGAGCAGCAGCCGTACCAGGACCTTTCGGGGCTGGTAAGACTGTCGTTCAGCATCAGGTGGCCAAGTTTGCCAATGTTGACATCGTTATCTATGTCGGCTGCGGTGAGCGTGGCAATGAGATGACCGATGTACTCAATGAATTTCCAGAACTGATTGACCCATCAACTGGCCAGTCCATCATGCAGCGGACGGTGCTGATTGCCAACACCTCCAATATGCCGGTAGCGGCTCGGGAAGCATCGATTTACACAGGGATTACGATCGCAGAATACTTCCGTGATATGGGCTACTCCGTGGCCATCATGGCGGACTCCACTTCTCGCTGGGCAGAAGCCCTGCGGGAAATGTCCGGCCGTCTGGAAGAAATGCCAGGTGACGAAGGCTATCCAGCCTATCTTGGTAGCCGGATTGCTGAGTATTACGAGCGGGCTGGTCGGGTCAAGACACTCGGTTCGACTGCGCGTGAAGGCTCTATTACTGCTATCGGGGCCGTATCACCTCCGGGTGGAGATATTTCTGAGCCGGTGACGCAAAATACCCTGCGGATTGTCAAGGTCTTCTGGGGCTTGGATGCCCAGCTGGCTCAACGCCGGCATTTCCCAGCTATCAACTGGCTGAGCTCTTACTCGCTCTACCTAGACGAAGTGGGAGCATATATCGACCAGCATGAGAAGATAACTTGGGCAGAAAAGGTGACCAAGGCCATGAATATCCTGCAAAAGGAAAGCGAACTGCAGGAAATCGTGCGTTTGGTTGGCTTGGATTCCTTGTCTGAAAAGGACCGGCTGACCATGAATGCAGCCAAGATGATTCGTGAGGACTACCTGCAGCAGAATGCCTTTGATGATGTTGACACCTATACTTCTTTCAAAAAACAGGTGGCTTTATTGAGCAATATCCTGACCTTCGATGCGGAGGCCAATCGTGCCTTGGAGCTGGGAGCTTATTTCCGGGAAATCATGGAAGGAACAGTGGAGCTGCGTGATCGAATTGCCCGCAGCAAGTTTATCCATGAAGACCAGCTGGAAAAAATTCAGGCTCTCAGTCAGACTATCGAGGAAACCCTGCACCAGATTCTTGCCCAAGGAGGACTAGACAATGAGCGTCATTAAAGAATACCGCACCGTCAGTGAAGTTGTCGGCCCTCTGATGATTGTCGACCAAGTTGCTGGCGTGCATTTCAATGAATTGGTAGAAATCCAGCTGCATGACGGCAGCAAGCGTCAGGGCCAGGTCCTGGAAGTCCAGGAAGACAAGGCTATGGTCCAGCTTTTTGAGGGATCTAGCGGTATCAATCTGGAAAAAGCCAAGGTCCGCTTTACCGGCCGTCCGCTAGAGCTGCCGGTGTCAGAAGACATGGTGGGTCGGATTTTCAATGGAATGGGTAAGCCAATTGATGGCGGCCCAGCTATCTTGCCAGAGAAATATCTTGATATTGACGGTCAAGCCATCAATCCAGTAGCTCGCGATTATCCGGATGAGTTTATACAGACCGGTATTTCAGCCATCGACCACCTTAATACCTTGGTTCGGGGGCAAAAACTGCCAGTATTCTCTGGCTCTGGTCTGCCCCACAAGGAATTGGCCGCTCAAATCGCCCGTCAGGCGACCGTGCTTAACTCTGATGAAAACTTCGCCGTGGTCTTTGCGGCCATGGGGATTACCTTTGAAGAAGCCGAATTCTTCATGAATGACCTCCGGGAGACAGGAGCCATTGACCGCTCGGTGCTCTTTATCAATCTGGCTAATGACCCAGCTATCGAGCGGATTGCGACGCCACGGATTGCCCTGACAGCAGCCGAGTACCTGGCTTATGAAAAGGACATGCACGTTCTGGTTATCATGACTGACATGACCAACTACTGTGAAGCCCTGCGGGAAGTTTCCGCAGCTCGTCGTGAAGTGCCGGGCCGTCGTGGGTATCCGGGTTACCTCTATACTAACCTGTCCACCCTCTATGAGCGGGCTGGACGTCTGGTCGGCAAGAAAGGCTCTGTGACGCAGATTCCGATCCTGTCCATGCCAGAGGATGACATTACCCATCCGATTCCAGACTTGACGGGTTATATTACGGAAGGTCAGATTATCCTTTCACGCGACCTTTACAACAGCGGCTATCGTCCGCCCATCAATGTCCTGCCATCTCTGTCTCGTCTCAAGGACAAGGGTTCAGGTGAGGGTAAGACCAGGGGAGACCATGCCGCGACTATGAACCAGCTATTTGCTGCCTATGCGCAAGGCAAGCAGGCTAAGGAGTTGGCTGTCGTTCTGGGGGAATCCGCCCTGTCCGAAACGGACAAGCTCTATGTGCGCTTTACCGATCGCTTCGAGCAGGAATACATCAATCAAGGTTTCCAGACCAACCGAACCATCGAGGAAAGCTTGGATCTGGGCTGGGAACTCCTATCCATCTTGCCTAGAACGGAGCTTAAGCGGATCAAGGACGATATGATTGACCAATACCTGCCGCAGACCAAGGAGGAAGAAAGATGACACGACTCAATGTCAAGCCGACTCGGATGGAGCTGAATAACTTAAAAGCCCGTCTCAAAACGGCTGTCCGTGGGCATAAACTGCTCAAGGATAAGCGGGATGAGCTGATGCGGCGCTTCATTGAGTCTGTCCGTGAGAACAATCAGCTTCGCCAAAAGGTCGAATCCGCTCTGGTCGGTCATCTGCAGGACTTTGTCATGGCAAAGGCGCTGGAGAGCGATCTCATGGTCGAGGAGATTTTCGCTGTGCCCATGCGGGAAGTCAATCTACATGTGGAGACTGAGAATATCATGAGTGTGCGCGTGCCCAAGATGCACGCCCATATTGACAATCCCTATGGTGATGACGAAGGAGACGTGGTTTATAGCTATGTGGCGTCTAACAGCCAGATGGATGAAACCATTGAAAGTATGAGCGATCTGCTTCCTGACCTGCTGCGATTGGCTGAGATTGAGAAAAGCTGCCAGCTCATGGCGGATGAAATCGAGAAAACCCGCCGTCGAGTTAACGGACTAGAGTATGCTACCATCCCTGACCTCAAAGAAACCATCTACTACATCGAGATGAAGCTAGAAGAAGCCGAACGGGCTAGCCTCGTCCGAATGATGAAGGTGAAGTAAGATACCAAGACCGTTAAGAGCTCACAGCAAAAATAGGAAAATAGACGGAGAAGCGATAGCTTCTAGGAGATTTTATCTTTTTTGCCAAGAGCTTAGGTCGGGGTCAGTTTCGCAGGATACAAAAAAATAAAGAAAACTGAATAAAAAAATAGGAACTGGACGATGGATTCGATGAATTCAAGCCCAGTTCTCTTTTTTCCGAGTTTTTAGGCTTATTTTAGCCTTTCTTTGACTATGTGAAAATCTGAAATAAAAAGCTATTAATCATTTTTAATGCTTTGATATACCAATGTATAATCGCCTTTTATTAAGAAGTAAAGCTGTCCTATTTTTTGTATATTTATTACTAACTATTGAGGATATGTTACAAGTGCGTCTCTATATTACAAAGGTCAGACAGTTCGATTAAATCGGATGAAAAAGGGTTTATTCTTGGGGAAATTATGTTAAGATGAGATTTGTAGTATGAATGAAGAAAGGTGTACTTTACATATGAAAATCAATAAAAAAATGCTATTCGCTTCAACAGTAGCTTTGTCGGTGTTCCCATTGATAACAGCCAATGCTGAAGAGGAATCACAAAATTGGACAGCTAGGACAGTTGATCAAATCAAAGCTGACATTACTAGTAGTGAAAATCAACAGACTTATACAGTCCAATATGGCGATACTCTTGGAACAATTGCGGAAGCATTTGACTTGGATGTAAATGTTTTGGCTCATATTAACGCGATTGCTAATATCGATCTAATCTATCCAAATACAGTTTTAAATATTACGACAAATGATAAAAACGAAATAACTGGTGTAGAAATTACAAGTCCACAAGCAACAAGAGCTGTAACAGGACCGGTTTCTGAGCCAGCTCCAGCAACTCCAGTTCAGCCTGAGGTAGCTACGTCAGAAACTACGGCTCCTTCAACTGAAGCAAATGCTGAAGCTCCAGCAGCCCCAGTGACTGAATCTCCAGTGGCTCCAGCCCCTGTGGAAGAACAAGTGTCATCTGAGGCTCCAGCAGTTCCTGCAGAAGCTCAATCAGCTCCAGAAGCGGCTTCAAGTCAAGTGGCACCTGCTGCGGAAGTGAGTGAACCACAGTCTGCTGAGCCTATCACTGAACCAGCTACACCGGCAACCCCAGCTCAGCCTGAGGCAACTCAAGCAGAAGCTGTAACGCAAGTGGCCCCTCAATTGGACCAAGAGCAGGTTAACCAAGATGTTACTAATATTGAATCTCCAACCTACACTGCTCCAGCTGTAGCAACTCAAACAAGCAATAACGCTGCTAATGAAGGTTTGAGACCGCAAACTGCTGCTTTGAAAGAAGAAATCGCAGCTAAATATGGAATTACAGAATTCAGCCTCTATCGCCCAGGTGATAGCGGAGATCATGGTAAGGGCTTGGCCGCTGACTTTATCGTTGGCAACAATACTGAGTTAGGAAATCAGGTTGCAGCTGATGTTACTTCTAACATGACCGGAAGAGGCATCTCTTATGTTATCTGGCAACAGAAATTCTATGCACCATTTGATAGCATTTACGGTCCAGCCAATACTTGGAACCAAATGCCAGACCGTGGTAGTGTGACTGAAAACCATTACGACCACGTGCACGTATCTATGAATGAATAAATAAGACAATTAAAAGCCCAGAAATGGGCTTTTTCTTATATTCTTTGTGAAAAAGCGAGAATTTTCTGATAAATTTTGGTATAATAAAACGAATTACAGATAAAGGAAAAGAAAGAATGACTTTAGTTTATCAATCAACACGTGACGAAAAGAATAGAGTAACAGCTAGCCAGGCGATTCTGCAAGGTTTGGCAACAGACGGAGGCCTTTTTACACCTATTACTTATCCGCAGGTCGATTTGGACTTTGCCAAGCTCAAAGACGCTTCTTATCAGGAAGTAGCCAAGTTGGTTTTATCTGCTTTTTTAGATGATTTTTCTGAAGCGGAGCTGGACCACTGTATCAACCATGCCTACGACAGCAAGTTTGATGATGCAGCGATTGCTCCCTTGGTCAAGCTGGATGGTCAGTATAATCTAGAGCTTTTCCATGGAGCGACCATTGCCTTCAAGGACATGGCTTTGTCCATCCTGCCTCATCTGATGACAACTGCAGCCAAAAAGCACGGCTTGGAAAATAAAATTGTCATTTTGACGGCGACTTCTGGCGACACAGGCAAGGCGGCTATGGCAGGCTTTGCGGACGTTCCTGGGACTGAGATCATTGTCTTTTATCCGAAAGATGGTGTCAGCAAGGTCCAAGAGTTGCAAATGACGACCCAGACAGGTGCCAATACGCATGTGGTGGCCATTGACGGTAACTTTGACGATGCCCAGACCAATGTCAAGCATATGTTCAATGACACAGACCTACGAGCTCGTCTCTTGGAGCACAAACTCCAGTTTTCATCAGCTAACTCTATGAATATCGGCCGTTTGGTGCCACAGATTGTCTACTATGTCTATGCTTATGCTCAGCTAGTGAAGACGGGAGAAATTACAGTAGGAGACAAGGTCAACTTTACAGTTCCGACAGGGAACTTTGGTAATATCTTGGCGGCCTACTATGCCAAGCAAATCGGTCTGCCAGTTGGCAAGCTGATCTGCGCATCGAATGAAAACAATGTCCTGACAGACTTCTTCAAGACTCAGGTTTATGACAAGAAGCGGAGCTTTAAGGTGACGTCTAGTCCGTCCATGGATATTCTGGTTTCCTCTAACTTGGAGCGCTTGATTTTCCATCTGTCTGGTAATAGCGCTGAGAAAACAGCTGCCCTAATGGAGGCTCTGAATGAGCATGGACAGTATGAACTGACAGACTTTGACGCTGAGATTTTAGAGCTCTTTGCGGCTGATTATGCGACAGAGCAAGAAACAGCTGCTGAAATCAAGCGGGTCTATCAAGCATCTGACTACATCGAAGACCCTCATACTGCCGTTGCGTCTGCTGTCTATCAAAAATACTTGGCAGAGACAGGTGATCAGCGCAAGACTGTTATCGCGTCTACCGCTAGTCCTTACAAGTTCCCAGTTGTGGCTGTTGAGGCTGTGACTGGCCAAACAGGACTTAGTGACTTCGAGGCTTTGGACCAACTGCACGAACTTTCTGGCGTAGCACTTCCACCAGCTGTGGATGGCTTAGAAACAGCACCGGTTCGCCACAAAACGACGGTTGCTGCAGACCAAATGCAGGCAGCGGTTGAGGATTACTTAGGATTATAAAGTTTGCTTAGAAAGCCTAAAATCAGCTAGATATCTGGCTGATTTTTTCTTGAGATGCCCTATGGAAAGGTGAAGTAGCTTATGCTTAAAAGGAAGAATTTTCTTTATGACGACTTATAAAAAAATCATGAATATCGCCCTGCCAGCAATGGCGGAGAACTTTTTGCAAATGCTCATGGGGATGGTAGACAACTATCTGGTAGCTAGCCTTGGACTGATTGCGATATCTGGTGTCTCGGTGGCTGGCAACATCATTACTATTTATCAGGCGATTTTTATCGCGCTGGGGGCTGCCATTTCTAGTCTCATTTCCAAGACTCTGGCTCAGGGAGACAAGGAAAATCTAGCTTATCATACAACCGAGGCTATCAAGCTGACCTTGCTTTTGAGCCTTCTGTTGGGGCTGATTTCTCTACTCTTTGGCAGGCAGATGCTGGATCTTCTGGGGACAGAAAAGGCAGTGGCTGAAGCTGGGGGTCTTTATCTGGCTCTGGTTGGTGGGACTATTGTCCTACTGGGCTTGATGACTAGCTTTGGAGCTCTGGTACGGGTCACGCGCAATCCTAGATTTCCCATGTATGTCAGTCTTCTGACAAATGTACTCAATGCTCTCTTGTCCGGTCTAGGGATCTACGTCTTTCAGCTTGGTATTGTCGGTGTAGCACTGGGAACCGTGCTGGCTCGATTGGTCGGTGTAGTCATTCTTTGGCGAGAGTTGGATTTTTTCAAGATTCGCTGGAGCTGGGGCTTAGATGGAGAGCTCTTGCGCCTGTCTCTGCCAGCTGCTGGAGAGCGGCTTATGATGCGGGCGGGTGATGTAGTGATTATCGCCATTGTGGTTGCCTTTGGTACGGAAGCTGTAGCTGGGAATGCTATCGGTGAAGTTCTGACTCAGTTTAACTATATGCCAATCTTTGGGGTCTCAACAGCAACAGTCATGTTGGTAGCCCATGCGGTTGGTGAGGGAGATATGCGAGCGGTCGGTCTGATTCGCAAGCGGACCTTCTGGCTATCTTTTGCTTGTATGCTACCCGTGGCTCTAGGGATTTTTGCTTTTGGTCGGCCACTGACCTTGCTTTATACGGACAATAGCGGAGCGATCACAGCTAGTCTTTTAGTTATCCTCTTCTCTCTATTGGGAACTCCCATGGCAGTGGGAACCGTGATTTACACAGCTGTCTGGCAGGGGCTAGGCAATGCTAGACTGCCCTTTTATGCCACGACTATTGGTATGTGGCTGATTCGCATCATTACAGGTTACTTGCTGGGTGTGACATTTGGCTTGGGCCTTCCGGGGGTCTGGGCTGGGACACTCTTGGACAATGGCTTCCGCTGGCTATTTTTAAAGGTTTTATTTGACAGAAAAATGAGGGAAATCACATGACAAAAGCGTTTATTTGGGATTTGGACGGCACCTTGCTGGACTCCTATGATGCTATTTTGGCAGGGATTGAGGAAACCTATGCTCACTATGGTCTGGACTTTGACAGAGAAGGTATCCACAGCTATATCCTAAAGCACTCTGTCCAGAAGCTCTTGGAAAAAGTAGCGTCTGAGAAAGGTCTGGACGCTGCCGATATGAATGCCTTCCGAGGAGCAAGCCTAAAGGAGAAAAATGCTCAAGTCCATCTGATGGAAGGAGCAGCGGAGATACTGGCTTGGGCTGAAGAGCAGGGCGTTGCCCAGTTTGTCTATACCCACAAGGGACTCAATGCCCATCAAATCTTGCAAGACTTGGGTATTCATGACTATTTTACAGAAATCATCACAGCAGCCAACGGCTTTGAGCGCAAGCCCCACCCAGAAGGTGTCGACTATCTGCTTGAGAAATATGGCCTGAATAAACAGGAAACCTACTATATCGGCGACCGGACGCTGGATGTGGATGTCGCCGTTAACAGTGGCATCCAGTGCATTAACTTCTGTGACTACCGACCAGAAATCAATCAGAAAATCGAGAAGTTGGTGGATATCAAGCAATTATTTACAAAATAAAAAGCAGACCAGAACTGATCTACTGTCAGTCTAGCCTGCTTTTTCTTTTACATATGCTCAATGTGAAGTTCCAGCAAGAACTCAAGAGCCTCGGGAGTGCAGTTCTTTTTTTCAATAGGGAAGCCAGTATTCTCACCAATCAAGATATAAAAATCTTGCTTTGTCATAATGACTTTGACAATATCATCATAGGTATAGCGAAATTCTCCACGTATATTTCTTGCGATAAAAGCCTCTCTGTCAAATATCAGAGTGACTTCCATGTTCTGAAATAAAGGATTTTTTTGATAAGCTTTCTTAATCTGATAATTCATGCCAAAATAGTACATAGAGGCGAAAATAGGAGGAGCCAATATGATAGAAATTATCTTTTTCTCTAACGGACTGAACATTACGTAGGTGAACAGTCCGATTATCAGTATGATTATGTATAATACAAATCCTTTTCGTCGCACGAGAATAGCCCAAGAAAATCTTTTATAAACTTCTTCAGTCATCAGAGTTGTAATACGGATTGGAAACATCTTTTACCTCCAGTTTTTATTATTATAACACAGAGGAGTAGTTAAAATCACTTTCTATTTTCCACGCCGACTTTTCTGTCTTTGTCCGCCTTTCGTGTTATAATAAACCTATGGAAAATAAGAATAAATTATTATTAATCGACGGTTCGTCCGTTGCTTTTCGCGCTTTTTTTGCGCTTTATAATCAAATCGACCGTTTCAAGAGTCCATCGGGCCTGCATACCAATGCCATTTATGGCTTCCACCTCATGCTCAATCATCTCTTGGAGCGCGTGCAGCCGACTCATGTTCTAGTAGCTTTTGATGCTGGTAAGACGACCTTCCGGACCGAGATGTATGCTGACTATAAGGCTGGTCGGGCCAAGACACCGGATGAATTTCGTGAGCAGCTACCTTTTATCCGTGAAATGCTGAAGCACCTAGGCATTCACTTCTATGACTTGGCTCAATATGAGGCAGATGACATCATCGGAACATTGGACAAGATGGCTGAAAAAACAGCTGTGCCTTACGATGTGACCATTGTCAGCGGCGATAAAGACTTGATTCAGCTGACGGATGATAATACAGTGGTGGAGATTTCCAAGAAAGGTGTGGCCGAGTTTGAGGAATTTACCCCAGCCTATCTCATGGAAAAAATGGGCATCACGCCAGAGCAGTTCATCGACCTTAAGGCGCTGATGGGCGATCAGTCGGATAATATCCCCGGTGTGACTAAGATCGGTGAGAAGACTGGTCTCAAACTTCTCTTGGAGTATGGTTCTTTGGAAAATCTCTATGAAAACATTGACCAGCTCAAGGCTTCTAAGATGAAGGAAAATCTGATCAATGACAAGGACAAGGCCTTCTTGTCTAAAACCCTCGCCACCATCAATACTCAGGCTCCGATTGAAATCGGGCTAGATGATTTGGTTTATAAGGGTCCGCAGGTAGAGGCTCTGAGCAAGTTCTACGACGAGATGGGCTTCAAGCAGCTCAAAGCTCAGCTAGGGACTACTCAGGAGCCAGTAGAAGTCAAACCAATTGAATTTACCAAAGTGACTGAGGTGACAGCAGATATGTTGGCACCGGAGCAATTTTTCTATTTTGAAATCTTGGGTGACAACTACCACAAGGAAGAGATTGTCGGTCTTGCCTGGGGCGATAGCCGTCAGATTTATGTCGGCTCCAGCGATTTACTGCAACAACCTCTCTTTCAGGAGTTTTTGACAAAAACAGCTCTAAAAACCTACGACCTCAAGCGGACCAAGGTACTGCTCAGTCATTACGGCATTGAACTACCAGCAGCCTCCTTTGATGCGCGCCTAGCCAAGTATTTGCTTTCGACGGTCGAGGATAATGAGCTGGCGACTATTGCTCGCCTCTACGGCCAAACAATCCTGCCAACTGATGACGAGGTGTATGGCAAGGGAGCCAAGCGCGCTTTGCCGGAGCAAGAGCAGCTCTTTGAGCATCTAGCTCGTAAGATCCAGGTGCTGCTGGAAACAGAAGAGCCGATGCAAGAACAGCTTCGTTCCCACGATCAGCTGGATTTGTTGCTTGAAATGGAGCAGCCGTTGGCTTTTGTCTTAGCTAAGATGGAGATTGCGGGGATCAAGGTTGAGCGGGAAACCCTGCAGGGCATGCAGGCAGAAAATGAAAAGACGCTGGAAAGCCTGACGCAGGAGATTTATGATCTGGCTGGTCAGGAGTTTAATATTAACTCGCCGAAACAGCTGGGAACCATTCTCTTTGAGGATATGGGGTTGCCGCTGGAGTACACCAAAAAGACCAAGACGGGCTACTCGACAGCGGTGGATGTGCTGGAGCGTTTAGCACCGATTGCACCGATTGTATCTAAGATTCTGGAATACCGTCAAATCAGCAAGCTCCAGTCCACTTATATCATCGGACTGCAGGAGGCGATTGCGGCTGACGGCAAGATTCACACTCGCTATGTTCAGGATTTGACCCAGACGGGTCGCCTGTCCTCGGTTGACCCGAACCTGCAGAATATCCCCGTTCGTTTGGAGCAGGGGCGCCTCATTCGCAAGGCCTTTGTACCGGAGTGGGCAGACAGTGTGCTTCTCAGCTCGGATTATTCCCAGATTGAGCTGAGGGTGCTGGCTCACATTTCGCAGGACGAGCATTTGATTGCTGCCTTTCAGCATGGAGAAGATATTCATACGGCTACCGCCATGCGGGTCTTTGGTATTGAAAAGGCAGAGGATGTGACACCTAATGACCGTCGTAATGCCAAGGCTGTCAACTTCGGAGTGGTCTATGGCATTTCCGACTTCGGTCTGGCCAATAATCTGGGCATTTCTCGCAAGGCTGCCAAAGATTATATTCAGACTTATTTTGAGCGTTTCCCAGGAATCAAAAATTATATGGAAACCATCGTCCGTGAAGCGCGTGATAAGGGCTATGTAGAGACCATTTACCATCGCCGCCGCTCCTTGCCGGACATCAATTCCCGCAACTTTAACATCCGAAATTTTGCGGAGCGCACAGCCATTAACAGCCCGATCCAAGGATCGGCCGCAGACATTCTCAAAGTCGCTATGATTAATCTGGATCGAGCTCTGACAGAGAAAAATTTCAAGTCTCGCATGCTCTTGCAGGTGCACGATGAAATCGTGCTGGAAGTGCCAAATGACGAGCTAACAGCCGTTTGCCAGCTAGTCAAAGAAACTATGGAAGCTGCGATTGAGCTAGCCGTTCCACTGGTAGCTGATGAAAATGCCGGCCAGACTTGGTACGAGGCGAAGTAAGACAAGATACAAAGAGAGTCAAAACCGACTGAAAATTAGCAATTCGGACGGAGAAGCGATGCTCCTAGAACGGATTATCTATTTTCCGAGGTTTTAGCTCAGACTCAGTTAAGACGCAAACACTGCAAAATTATCCAGCTTTATTATGAATGAGGAGGAAATCTATGACTTATCATTTTCAAAATCCCAGCGATGCAATCGTCAAGCATTATTTGAAAAACAGCAAAGTGATTGCTGTTGTCGGACTGTCTGACCGCGAAGAAACAACCAGCAACCGTGTGTCCAAAGAGATGCAAGAACGGGGCTATCGCATTATCCCTGTCAATCCGCGGGTAGCGGGCCGTCAGATTTTTGGTGAGACTGTTTATGCCAGTCTCAAAGACATTCCATTCCCAGTGGATATTGTCGATGTATACCGCCGCAGTGAATTTTTGCCGGATGTGGCGCATGATTTTCTGCAGGCTGATGCCAAGGTTTTCTGGGCTCAGTTGGGCTTGGAGAGTGAGGAAGCCGAGCAGATTTTGCGGGCAGCTGGTCGAGACGATATTGTCATGGACCGCTGTATTAAACGCGAGCATACCCGCTTGATTCTGGGCGAATAAGATGGCCAAGTTAGTTATCATTCGTGGCAATTCGGGCTCTGGCAAGTCTAGCCTGGCCAGAAAACTGCATGCTCACTACGGTCGAGGAACTCTCTTAATATCGCAGGATACGGTTAGACGGGACATGCTCAAGGAAAAGGTTGAGCCGGGAAATTTGTCTATTGACCTGACGGAAACGCTGGCTCGCTTCGGTTATGAACATGATCTGCTGGTTCTGGTAGAAGGGTTTTATGAGACAGACATATACGGACAGATGCTAGAGCTACTGCGGAATTTATTTGGTTCTCAGACTCTAGCGTATTACTATGATTTGACTTTTGAAGAAACGGTCCGCCGTCATCAGACCAGAGCGAAACAAGAAGAATTTACCCCAGCCGACATGAAGCGCTGGTGGAAAGAACGGGATTTCTTAGGCTGGGAAGAGGAAGTCTTTTTCACAGATGAGGATTCGCTTGAGACAGCTTTTCAGCGAATTTGTCAAGATTTAGACGGATTTTAATCTTTACCCAATTTTAAAAGTGACATTTCAGTTTAAGTGTCACTTTTTTTGTAGCCTCCTATTAAATTTAAAATATAATCAAAAAACTATTGACATATATGTTACAAAAGATTACAATTAAATTACAAAATATTTCTTTTGTTACAAAAAGGAGAATTAGCGATGAAGACTATAAAATTTACTCTTTTAGTTATTATGTCTTTAACGACTTGCTTCATTCTCAATGCTTGTGGGAATAAGCAAGAAAGTACTGCTAGAAGCTCAAGCAAGGTTACTCAGACTACCAAATCCAGCGAAAAATCAGCAACATCATCCACAAAGGAAAAGGCTACGGCCAACTCAAGTAGCCAGGATTCCAAAGCTAGTCAAAAAGAAGATACTCCCCCTTCCTCTGAGGCAGACCAGAGCAAAGACAGCACTAATCAACAGTCCAATTTCAACTTTGATGAATTGGCACAGGGAAACTTCGCTAGTCTTGCGGGAACTTGGCAAAATGACCAAGGAGACAAGCTGGTTATTTACAATAATGGGACAACGAACAAAGATGGGGCTATACTTTTAAAAGAAATACGTGATGGGCTATATATTGGAGAGTTCCGAGCCAAAAATTTGAGTGGGGCTCTATGTCTACTAGTGCCAGGTGGTATTCGTCTGCCAGATGCCTATAGTCAAGATGAGGCTGTACATCAAGTAGACGAAAATCAGGATCGTTTAATTATTGGTCAAAGTTCTGACGTAGCACTTCATCCATACTACCGAGTGGCAAATTAGTAAATGATGTGTATCTGTGAAAACAACTAATTGCCTGCAAAATGATCCTATTCACAGATTCAAAGACAAAGAAGGTTGAACATTGCTTTAGCCTTCTTTTTTCTAGTTCAGGTTTTAAAGTCCTCTTGTAAATGAGTCTTTTAGAAAAAGAGTTTTTTGCTAAAAGCATCAAATATCATAGTGACATCCATGTCCTGTTTTGAGCAAGGGGAAATCGGTATAATCTCAGTAGAAGGAGGAAAAAACAATGCTTCCAAAAAGATTAGAAGAAACACCGCTAGGTCTTACAACGATCGCTTTATATGATCATCATGGTAAGCTATTAGCCCGTTTCCAACGTTTGATCTCAGAGGGGCAGGATGGTATTTTTATTGAAAATATGATAGACAGTGCGATTTTTTATCGTATTTGCAAAAATGGAAAACCGATTATGATCCCACTTTTTTATGCAGGAGAAAAAAGATTCTCTATTTTCAAGATTACCATCATGTCAAGCAAGAGGATGAGATAACCCTACTACCTCATACGGAAGAATATATTTTTGATGGGAGTGAATATGATGGATAAGCAAATCTAGAATCATTTTTTGCTAAAATAATCTGTTTAATTTCCAAAAAACTGGTAGAATAAAAGAAAGCGTTTTAAAATAAACTAATGAGGCAGTAGCGATG
This sequence comes from Streptococcus sp. SG2, assembly GCF_030439925.1. Taxonomy (NCBI): domain Bacteria; kingdom Bacillati; phylum Bacillota; class Bacilli; order Lactobacillales; family Streptococcaceae; genus Streptococcus; species Streptococcus sp. SG2. The sequence goes on from NZ_JAQFJD010000002.1 coordinate 164,631, forward strand.
AAAATTAGCTTAGAAGAAATCAAAAAAGTTGCCAATCAAGGGCCTTTCTATCCAGACTGGGATTCTCTTGCGACCTATCAGGTGCCCAACTGGTTCAAAGGAGCCAAGTTTGGGATTTTTGTCCATTGGGGGCTTTATAGTATCCCGGCTTTTGGGAGTGAGTGGTATTCTCGAAATATGTACATCCAAGGTACAGCCGAGTTTGAACATCACGTCAAAACCTATGGGTCCCACAAGGATTTTGGTTATAAGGATTTCATCCCTCTATTTACTGCTGAAAAATTTCAGGCGGAGGAGTGGGTACAGGTATTTAAAGAGGCTGGGGCGCGCTACATCTTTCCAGTAGCTGAGCATCATGATGGTTTCCAGCTTTATGAAAGTCAGCTCTCACCTTTTAATAGTGTGGAAATGGGGCCAAAGCGGGATATCTTACAGGAGTTAAAGCAGGCAACAGATCAAGCCCATCTTCATTTCTGTACTTCTTCCCATCGGGCTGAGCATCATTTTTTCTTCTCACATGGGAAAGAATTCGATAGTGACATTGCTAAAGAAGTCAGCCGAGATGAACTTTATTGGCCAGCTATGCCAGAGCCAGATCACCATGATTTATTTGGTCAGCCCTATCCTGATCAAGAATTTTTAGATGATTGGCTTTTGCGGACCTGTGAGCTTGTCCGAGATTATCAGCCAGAGATTTTGTACTTTGATTGGTGGATTCAACATATAGCCTTTAAAGAACATTTGAAACTTTTTGCGGCCTATTATTATAATTTGGGAGTTGCGACCGGTAAGCCGGCTAGTATTTGCTACAAGCACGATGCTCTGGCTTTTGGGTCTGGGATTGTTGAGATGGAACGCGGTGGCTTTGCGGAGATACAGCCTTTCACTTGGCAGACAGATACAGCTATCGCACGCAATTCTTGGGGCTACACAGAGCAACTGGATTATAAATCAGCTAAAGAAATCATCCAAACTTTGATCGATGTAGTTTCTAAAAATGGGAATCTCCTGCTCAATATCGGACCTAAAGGAGACGGTTCGATTCCTGAGAGAGATCAGGCTATCTTAAAGGAAATAGGAGCTTGGCTGGAGGTGAATGGCCCAGCGATATATGACTCCTATGCTTGGAGACAATTTGGAGAAGGGCCGACGCAGCCGGCTAGTGGACCATTTTCAGATGATGATACTGTAACCTATACTCATCAAGATTTCCGTTTTACAGCCAAGGGAGGTTCTGTTTATGTATTTGCAATGGAGCCAGTTATGGATCAATGGCTGACAGTAGAAGCCTTGGCGGATGAAAGGGAAAATCCCTCCTCTCGTTTTCACGGTATTATAAAAAGTGTCTCCTTGCTAGACTATGAAAAAGCACTGAAATGGGAGCAAACTTCTCAAGGTTTACGGATATTCTTGTCTGAAGTTGAGACTAATCTGCCATTGGTCTTTAAAGTCGAGCTGGCTTAAAATAGCGTACAAACAAAAAGCACTTCTGCCTTATGAACTACCCCCAATCGGTTAGATTTACTGTCTAACTTTTTGGGGTCAGTACACTCAAGCAGAGTTGCTTTTATTTTTTAGGGCTTTTAATTGCTCATAAAAGAGGACGGAGCTAGTATGGATATAGGGGATAACATAGATTCCAGCAAGACCAAGGGTCAGAAACATTAAAACCTGCCAGCCGATAAAGCTCACATCTAGTATAAAGCGTTTGTCTTTATATCCCTTCATCATAAGCCGGCTTTGACGAAGGACTTGAAGCGGACCTTGGTAAGTTCCTTCTTTAAGTTGATCGTAAAGAAGGAACTCAGCTTGCGAATAAGCATAACACTGAGGAAGGGAGATAATCAAGCCTAGAGTAACGAGAAGCAAGCCCAGAAACAGAGAAGGCGAGTAGTTGCTAATCTGCTGAATGGCTTGATCAGACAGTTGATTATTAGGAGCTTGATTGTAGATATAGAGGATGCGGTAGCTCGTAAATATAGAAATGACAGAGCCAACCCAAAGTAAAATACTCCAACAAAATAAAATCAGACGCTTGCAAAACAAAGTAAGTACAAGGGGAGTAAAGATTTGATTGGAAAAAGCACGCAGAGAGTCCGAAAACTTCAACTGTTCAGTTTGCCTGCGCAACAAATCAATTAAAGCATAGGACGCTGAAATGATAAAAAGAGAGATGACGAAATTGATAACTTGAGAGAAAAGACCGCGACTAACTTCAAGATAGAAAGCCTGTTTTAGATCAACTGACGCGAAATACTCCATCAAATCCTCTTGCGAATCACCCAAAAAATTGCTAAGCAACAAGATCATAATCGGGATGAAAAAGAGAAGTAGGAGTCCTGGTATTTTCCTTTGTAGGAGACGGGCTTCAGCCCTTAGTTGACGTAAATTCATAAAAACCTCCAGTAATGCTATCTATTATATCATACCCCGTGACAGACGGGGCTTTTTTTGATAAAATCATACAGTATCTTGTGGAATCTTCCACAAAAAATAAGATCTGGGACTGTCTTTCCCAGCGTCGGAGGTAAAAATGTCAGATTCACCGATTCAATATCGATTGATCAAAAAAGAAAAACACACAGGTGCCCGTCTGGGAGAGATTATCACACCTCACGGGACCTTCCCAACGCCTATGTTTATGCCGGTCGGCACTCAGGCGACAGTCAAGACCCAGTCACCAGAGGAACTCAAGCAAATGGGGTCGGGTATTATCTTGGCCAATACTTATCATCTCTGGCTACGTCCAGGCGATGAGCTAATTGCCCGTGCAGGTGGTCTGCACAAGTTCATGAACTGGGACCAACCTATTCTGACCGATAGTGGTGGTTTCCAGGTCTATTCTTTAGCTGATAGTCGAAACATCACAGAAGAAGGGGTAACCTTCAAGAACCACCTCAACGGTTCCAAGATGTTCCTATCGCCAGAAAAGGCTATCTCTATCCAGAACAATCTGGGCAGTGACATTATGATGTCCTTTGATGAATGCCCGCAGTTCTACCAGCCTTATGACTATGTCAAAAAGTCCATTGAGCGGACCAGCCGTTGGGCAGAGCGTGGACTCAAGGCCCACAGCCGTCCGCACGACCAAGGTCTCTTTGGTATTGTTCAGGGGGCTGGCTTTGAAGATTTGCGTCGCCAGTCTGCTCAAGACTTGGTCAGCATGGATTTCCCAGGCTACTCTATCGGAGGACTGGCTGTTGGTGAGTCTCACGAAGAGATGAATGCGGTGCTGGACTTCACAACACCTATGTTGCCTGAAAATAAGCCTCGTTATCTCATGGGAGTGGGAGCGCCAGATAGCTTGATTGATGGTGTTATCCGTGGTGTGGATATGTTTGACTGTGTTTTGCCGACTCGCATTGCCCGAAATGGTACCTGTATGACTAGCGAAGGACGATTAGTCGTCAAAAATGCCCAGTTTGAAGAAGATTTCACGCCATTGGATCATAACTGTGATTGCTACACTTGTACCAATTACACGCGGGCTTATATCCGCCATCTGCTCAAGGCTGACGAAACATTTGGTCTTCGCTTGACAAGTTACCACAATCTTTACTTCTTAGTAAACCTTATGAAGAAAGTTCGCCAAGCTATTATGGATGATAACTTGTTAGAATTCCGTGAAGATTTTATGGAGCGCTACGGCTATAATCGATCCAATCGGAATTTCTAAAAAACTTTAAGTTTTCTTTAAGTAAGGGAGTTTATGATATACCTATCCTAAAATTTTTCATAATCTCCTAAAAAGTCGCCAAGATTCTTGGTGGCTTTTTTTGGCTCTAAACATTATAATAGAGCAGAAGAGAATTTGAAAGATAACAGAAAATCTATGAACTATAGTCAAGAAGAAAAAGAATATTTTATGCAGGAGGCTTTGAAAGAGGCCAAAATTGCTTTAGAAAATGACGAGATTCCTATCGGTTGTGTCGTCGTAAAAGACGGTCAGATTATTGGTCGTGGGCATAATGCACGTGAGGAGTTGCAGCGGGCGGTTATGCATGCGGAAATTATGGCAATAGAAGAGGCGAATCAGCATGAGAATAGCTGGCGCTTGCTGGATACAACGCTTTTTGTGACCATTGAACCCTGTGTCATGTGTAGCGGAGCAATCGGCCTAGCACGTATACCTCATGTTGTCTACGGAGCACCAAATCAAAAGTTTGGTGCGGCTGGTAGCCTGTATGATATTTTAACAGATGAACGACTAAACCACCGAGTGGAGGTGGAGGCAGGTGTTCTCCAAGAAGAGTGCGCTCAAATCATGCAAGATTTTTTCAGAAATCGTCGCCAAAAGTAAAAAAATATGATATACTATTCATGGAGCAACAGTTTTGCGTGAAGCGGGTCAGGGGAGGAATCCAGCAGCCCTAAGCGAAGTGAACTGTGTGCTCTTTTCTATTGCTCTTGATGCGTCAAGTCCAAGGGACGCAGACGAATCCTAGAGCAATGGATGCAGTTTTTCCCGTTAGGGAAAAAGCTGTAAACCTATGATAGCCCTTAGTGAATCAAGTCCAACGGACGCGGATGAACTTAGGTGCATTGACGCAGTTCGAACAAAGTGAGAACTAGGTTCCGAAGTATAATGAATCAAGCCTAAAAGGTGCAGATGAATATTGGAGCAGCGAATCTAGTTTGAACGGACCTGAAATGAATTCAGCTGACATCCAATCTTAAGAAGCGTATTTGTTTTCTTGTCAATCAAAATTGTTCTTCTCAATAGGCCTAAAATTTGTTGACTTACGCAAACGAGTGCTCTCGGTTATGTCCTAAGGTTAGCTTATTTAGAAAAATAGTATAGAATATAAAATGTAAACGTTTTAAAATAGTGAAAGCACTTGCTTATTTTTTCTTAAAGCGTTATCATAAAAGAAAAGAACAATTGGAGGATAAACATGTCACATATTAAATTTGACTACTCAAAGGTGTTAGATAAATTTGTAGCACCACATGAACTAGATTATATGCAGCCTCAAGTGACTGCTGCAGATTCTGCTCTGCGAAATGGTACAGGTCCTGGGGCAGAAATGACTGGTTGGTTGAACTTGCCTGAAGAATATGACAAAGATGAATTTGCTCGTATTCAAAAGGCTGCTGCTAAAATCCAATCTGATAGTGAGGTATTGATCGTAATCGGTATTGGTGGTTCCTATTTAGGAGCTCGTGCAGCTATTGATTTCTTGAATAATTCTTTTGTAAATCTACAAAGCAAGGAAGAACGCAAGGCACCTCAAATCCTCTATGCTGGAAATTCTATTTCTTCAAGCTATTTGGCTGATTTGGTAGACTATGTATCAGACAAAGATTTCTCTGTCAACGTTATTTCTAAGTCAGGAACGACTACAGAGCCTGCTATTGCTTTCCGTGTCTTCAAAGAACTCTTGGTTAAGAAGTATGGTCAGGAAGAAGCAAATAAACGGATTTATGCAACTACAGACCGCGCTAAAGGTGCAGTTAAGGTTGAAGCAGATGCTAATGGCTGGGATACTTTTGTAGTGCCTGATAGTGTAGGTGGTCGTTTTACAGTATTGACAGCAGTGGGACTCTTGCCAATCGCAGCTGCAGGGGCTGATATCAGCAAGTTAATGGAAGGAGCAAATGCTGCTCGCAAGGCTTATGCTTCTGATAAGTTGGCTGAAAATGAAGCATATCAATATGCAGTTGTACGCAATATCTTGTACCGTAAAGGTTATCTGACAGAAGTTCTAGCTAACTATGAACCATCTCTGCAATACTTCTCTGAGTGGTGGAAGCAACTGGCTGGTGAGTCAGAAGGGAAAGACCAAAAAGGGATTTACCCAACTTCAGCCAACTTCTCAACAGACTTGCACTCTCTGGGACAATTTATCCAGGAAGGTACCCGTATCCTCTTTGAAACAGTTGTACGTGTAGATAAACCTCGCAAAAATGTGCTGATTCCTGAATTGGCAGAAGACTTGGACGGTCTTGGCTACTTGCAAGGAAAAGATGTTGACTTTGTCAATAAAAAAGCTACAGATGGAGTGCTGTTAGCACACACTGATGGTGGAGTTCCAAATATGTTTGTGACACTGCCTGAGCAAGATGAGTTCACTTTGGGCTACACTATTTACTTCTTTGAGTTGGCTATTGCTCTTTCTGGCTACCTGAATGGTATCAATCCATTTGACCAGCCTGGAGTTGAGGCTTATAAGAAAAACATGTTTGCCCTTCTTGGAAAACCAGGCTTTGAAGAGCTGGGTGCTGAGTTGAATGCACGCCTTTGATTCTTATATGCCTTGAGTTCATTTAGAGTATAAAAAGAGATCCACAAGTTCATTTCTTGTGGATTTTTTACTACAAGCCTCATAATTAGTTTATTATTTTTTTGAACAGTATAAAAAAGAGTGTCTTAATTCTTTTATGAAAGCGCTGTATAATTGCCTTGTAAATAAAATTTGAGAGGTATCAAAATGAATGATTGGTTAAACATAAAAGGCAAAACAGTTCTTGTGACTGGCGCGTCATCTGGGATCGGTAAGGCAATCGTTGAAGAATTGCTGGAATTAGGTGTCAATGTAGCGAATTTCGATCTTAGCGACAACGATTTGCGTCATCCAAATCTATTATTTGTGAAAGTTGATGTAACTTCTCGCTCTGAAGTAGAAGAGGGTGTTGCCAAAATAGTTGAAAGATTTGGCAATATTGATGCAGTGGTCAATAATGCAGGGATTAATATCCCTAGATTATTAATCGATGCAGAAAATCCTAAAGGTCCTTACGAATTGGACGATGAGACGTTCGAAAAAGTAACGATGATTAATCAAAAAGGTTTGTATCTGGTTAGTCAGGCAGTGGGACGTATTTTAGTGAAAAATGGAAAAGGTGTAATTGTGAACATGGCTTCAGAAGCAGGCTTGGAAGGTTCTGAAGGACAAAGTGCCTATGCTGCCACAAAAGCAGCAGTCTATAGTTACACTCGTTCATGGGCAAAAGAGCTGGGTAAGCATGGTGTACGTGTGGTTGGAATTGCTCCAGGAATTATGGAAGCTACGGGACTTCGAACTCTTTCTTATGAGGAAGCTCTTGCTTATACCCGTGGAAAGACGGTAGAAGATATTCGAGCTGGTTATGCTTCAACTTCAACAACTCCTTTGGGACGAAGTGGTAAACTACGGGAAGTAGCTGACCTTGTAGCATTCTATATTTCAGACCGTTCTAGCTATATAACTGGAGTCACTACAAATATTGCCGGAGGGAAAACTCGCGGTTAAAAAAATGAAGGTGAGGAAGAGAGTTGACCATAGTAAATCGATGGTATAACATTTTAGAAAAAATGGTCTCACAGCCAACTTATTCCTTAGTAGATATGCGCTCAGAGCTGGATATTAGTATGCAAACCTTGCAAAAGAGTATCCAACAATTAAATGATGTTTTGGCTCCGAGTATCCAGATTATCTCACAAGATGATAAGTTAATGTTAGAGGTGTATGACTATACTGAGTTGGAAGGGATTTTATCTGGTAGTTTAAAACGGGAGAGTGACTTCAATTCTTCCAGTAAAAGAATTGCCTATTTACTAAAACGTTTAATTAAGTCAACCTCCCCTCTTCTTATTGACGACTTGGCTGAGGAAGCAGGTGTTAGTAGAAGTACCCTTAATAAGGATTTAAAACAAGTAAAATCTTTGGCAGAGAGTTACTCTATCACTATTTCAGGAAAGCCCAACCGTGGGCTGGAGGTCTTGGGGTCCGAGCTGAATTTGCGCTTGCTCTATATTCACCAAGTGGCCCCTTACTTTGAAGGAAAGACACTCACCGAGGCAACATCTTCTTTTCTGGAGACGCTACTCCAGGAGTATAAAATCCCGAAAGAAACAAAGGAACTCCTTCGAAAGACAATTTCAATTATGGTGGAGCGTATTCATGCATCTAGGGTGTTGAGTTGCCCTATTCCTTACTATAGGAATGATTTAACAGAGACACCTTTGGTTGAAAAATTAATCTATCATATTGAGATGACTTATAAGATTTCCCTCAGTCAGTTTGAAATAGACTTTTTGTGTTTTCCGTTTAATATCCGTTTTATTGACACTTTAAGCAAGCCGTCTTATCAATCTGAACAGCTTGCAAACATTTTTCAAGGGATTGTCAAGAAAGTCAAAGAAACAATGTTGGTTAACTTTGATGATGAAGAATTATTTGAAGAAATCAAGTCTCATCTAGGCCCCTTAATCAATCGACTGATTTTCCATGTGCAAGCTAATGATATATTCCATGGCGAGGTTCAAACTCAATATCCTTTTGCTTTTGAAATGGCGAAAATTGCTGGAGAAGAACTATCTGCAATTTTTGGTTCTGAATTGGAATTATCTGAAATCGGATATCTGGCTTTGTATTTTGAAATGATTTTAAGAAAGCAAAACTCTGTTGTAAATGGTTCTCGCAAGCAGATAGCTGTAGTTTGCACAACAGGAAGAGGAACTGCTGCGATGATTATTCAGCAACTCAGACGAATCCTTGGAAATGATGTAGACATTACTCAGTATTCTGAAGAAGATTTTAATCTGGATTTGAATCAGGACTATTTCGCGATTTTTACGACAGTTCCTCTAAAATATAAAGATTCTAAATCTCCAGTCATTCAAGTTAATCATCTTTTTGATGATCAATGGCTGCAGGAAGAATGGCAGAGGGTCAATGCTTTTCATCAAAAAAATCTAGAAACAGTCAGCTTACGTTTTCTTCGGTTGAGTCCCCAAAAAACCTATCAGCAATACTTGCTAAATATGGTTGCAGAGTTAGAGAAACTTCAGATGATTGATGAAGGTTTTAGAAATCGGATAATTGATAGGGAGAAAAAACAATCAACCATTTTTGGTGGAGGAATTGCCTTCCCCCATACAATTAACCAGGGTTATGCAAAGACTATTTTAATGTTTGGAAAGCTAGAAGAGCCTTATCAAAAAGGAGATGATTGGATTGAATTTATCTTTCTAGTCGCCATTCCCTCAGAAATTGAAAGCAAAATGGAGAGTGAATTGCTGGAATTGTATGACGACATTTTTCGAATTGCAGGAGAGCCTTCTCTAAAAGAAGCATTGAGGGCTGTAGAAACAGAGACAGAGTTTCTATCATTTTCTAAGAGCAAAGGAGTATTTTAATGAATTCGCTAATAATTTTCGCTGTATTTGTCATGGCAGCTTATATATTTCAAATGTTCCTCGGCTGGCAGCAACTCAAAGACTTCAATAAGACCTATACGATGCTCCGAAGACTGGGGCGCGTAGCGATTGGCAGGAAGTCCGGAAGAATCAAATCCGGTACGATTGTCATGTTCGCGGTTGATGAAAACGGTCGGGTTCTTAAAGCTAGCAAAATGCAAGGAGTCACAATCTTAGCACGTTTTCAAAATATGGACGATTATGTTGGAGAAGACATCCATTATTTTGACAAGTATAATCCTCTTGTGAGAAAAGAAAATAAGTTGATGCAATCAGCCATAGAAGATGCTAGAAAAGTCTATCTTTGGCATGAGGCAGGTATTGAGAAAGAGACAAGTTCATCTGATTCTTTTCTGGGATTCGGCTTTTATGCGAATTACTTACAATTATCTATTAAACAGTTATTTAAAAAAAATAAGAAAGGGAGTTCCTTATGAATCACATTACAAATTTTGCAGAGAGTTTTATGAAACTCTTCCAATTAGGTGGAGAAACCTTTATTAGCTGGATGACAAATATTGTACCACTTGTCTTAATGCTATTGATTGCAATGAATACCCTTATCGCTTTCTTGGGAGAAGAGAAGGTCAATTCCCTGGCTAAGATTTCTGCTAAAAATCCTGTTAGCCGGTATATGATTTTACCTTTCATTTCAGCCTTTATGCTGGGGAATCCGATGGCAATCAGTATGGGACGTTTCTTACCAGAATATTATAAACCTAGTTTTGTAGCAGCTCAGATGCAGTTCTGCCATACTTCAAATGGTGTATTTCCGCATATCAATCCTGGGGAATTGTTTGTATGGATGGGAATTGCAACAGGAATTCAAACTTTAGGTTTAAGTCAAATGGACTTAGCCATTCGTTACATGCTTGTTGGGCTTGTCATGAACTTTGTAGGCGGTTGGGTGACCGATTTTACAACTGCTTATGTAGCAAAACAGCAAGGTGTTACCTTGAGTAAAACATTTGATTTATAGAAAGAGTGAAATTATGTCATATAAGAGTATAAAAGTTGTTAAAGGAAATGGCGGTTTCGGAGGACCTTTGGTCATTACACCTAGTGAAGCTAAGCATAAATTCATCTATATCACTGGCGGAGGAGAAAAGCCAGATATTGTGGATAAAATTGCTGATTTGACCGGTATGGAAGCTGTTAATGGGTTTAAAACTTCTATCCCAGATGAGGAAATTGCTTTAGCAATCGTGGATTGTGGCGGTACTCTTCGCTGTGGTATTTATCCTAAAAAGGGGATCCCTACAATAAATATTGTCGCTACAGGGAAAAGTGGGCCTCTAGCTCAATATATAACCGAGGAAATCTATGTGTCAGCAGTTGGCCTTAATCAAATTTCTGCTGCTAATGAAGACGAAAAAGCGACAACTGTGGTAACAGAAAAGCCAACTTACGATACTAGTAAAAAAATTACAGAGCAAAAAGCTGAAACAAGTATTGTAGCAAGAATTGGGATGGGCGCTGGGAAGGTCGTTGCGACTTTCAACCAGGCTGCTCGTGAAGCCATCCAAACAATGCTCAACACGATCATTCCTTTCATGGCCTTTGTTTCCTTGCTGATTGGGGTTATTCAAGGTTCAGGTGTTGGAAATTGGCTGGCAAAATTAATGGTTCCCCTAGCTGGGAACATCTGGGGACTCATTTTGATTGGCTTTATCTGTTCCTTGCCATTCCTATCTCCTTTGTTAGGCCCCGGAGCTGTTATCAGTCAGATTATTGGAACCTTAATTGGAGTTGAAATCGGCAAAGGGAATATTCCGCCCCAAATGGCTCTGCCAGCTATATTTGCTATCAACACTCAAAACGGTTGTGATTTCATTCCTGTAGCACTCGGTCTATCTGAAGCCAAGGCTGAAACAGTTGAGGTTGGTGTCCCTTCTGTGCTTTATTCACGCTTTCTCAATGGTGTTCCGCGGGTGCTAGTAGCTTGGATAGCTAGTATTGGCCTTTATCAGTAAACCTTTGATAGATGCACGTAAACATAGCAACTATTATGTTAAACTTATCTATAAGCATAAGTTTATGACAGATTTGAGAAAGGATGAATAGGAATTAGATGAAGAAAATTTTTGAAGCTAAAGTAATTCAAGTGGGGCCTGAAGCTCAGAATATGATTCAAGATGCCAATATGCTCATTTTGTTTGGAGAAGAAGCTCCGGAAGACTTAGCAGAGTATTGTTTTAAAATCGATAACAAAAATCTTCTAGGTGCAATACTAGAAGGTGGAAAGCTGGTGGTAGATAGTCAGGAATATTCGATTACTGCCGTAGGAAATGTAGTAGAAAAAAATTTAACTGGACTGGGCCATATCACGATTTCTTTTGATGGTTCAAAAGAGGGCAGCCTGCCGGGCACTCTCCATGTTGCAGCAGACCAAGCAGTAGTAATTGAAAAGGACTCTACCATTCAGATTTTCGAAACTGCTTGACCATAACAAAATTTAAAATCAAGCAATTTAGAAAAATAAAAGTCTAAAAAATTGATTCAGAGCTTGGACAAAAAGTCCAGGCTTCTGGGTCTAAATTAGAAAAAATAGATGACGCGGTGGTTGATTGGCATCTTCCTTCGCTTTTTAAGCCCCAAAGATTGCCTGATCAACTGTGGGGGGTGGGAAGATGAACTTTTTAACTTGTTTGAAGTTCTTTCCCACTCCCTTTTTGATAGGGAAAATAATTTATGTTTTAATATTGTAAAATTTGTCATTGTTTTTCAATGTTTTCGCAATATGACAAATCAACAAAATTTATAAGGATAAAAGCATGCCAGAAAAAGACGGTCAAGGTCAAGCGCAAAGAGCTTGAAGTCAATCAAACTAGCCAGCCAGTGCAAGGGAATTTCCAGCAGATGCATCCATAAGGTGTGCCTGAACAGAAGGAAAAGACCAAAAAGGTATTTACCCAACTTCAGCTAACTTCTCAACTGACTTGCACTCATTGGGTCAATTTATCCAAGAAGGAACTCGTATCATGTTTGAAACAGTTGTCCGTGTTGACAAACCACGTAAGAACGTGATCATACCTACTTTGGAAGAAGACCTTGACGGACTTGGTTACCTTCAAGGTAAAGACGTTGACTTTGTAAACAAAAAAGCGACTGACGGTGTTCTTCTTGCCCACACTGACGGTGATGTACCAAACATGTACGTGACTCTTCCAGAGCAAGATGCCTTCACTCTTGGCTACACTATCTACTTCTTCGAATTGGCCATCGCCCTTTCAGGTTACTTGAATGCCATCAACCCATTTGACCAACCAGGTGTTGAAGCCTACAAACGCAACATGTTTGCCCTTCTTGGAAAACCGGGATTTGAAGAATTGAGCAAAGAATTGAACGCTCGCCTTTAATAGACAAATGAAAGGACCTCGAAAGAGGTCTTTTTTGTATAGTCCACTTTATCTATTGGGGCGTTGGCCAATCTTGTGATTTTATGATATATTAGAACTATTACATTTAAATTTTGCACGTCAGACTTTATTCACGAAAGTGAGGAGAGTGGTGGGTGAAAATGGCTAGTAAAGGAGATGTTATGACAACAGAGGACAAAAAGCCTTTTAAATCGCAAGAAGGACAAACTGATCAACAACCTGATCAGAAAGAAAACAATTTAGTTTCTCAAGAGGAAAATCATCAAGAACGTCAATCGGAAGCTAAACGCGGTTGGATTAAGTTGATCACTTTCTCAGTCCTTGCTGCTTTTATTGCTGGACTGATTGGTGGAGGTGTTGGCTATCTTTGGGGACAATCATTCAAGTCCGAAGCTGATACTAGGCGATATAAACGTATAGAACGAGCCAAGGCTGAAGCTAAAGATACAGAAACTGGCTTTATCACAGAGAAAGACAGGGTTGTCTTTACTTTTTCTCTTAAAGATCTTGGCTTGTTGAAGTATAACAATAAGGATGGTCATGGATTAACTGCAGATCAAATTGTTAATACCTATGGATTAGCTTCTGGTGTGGATTATGAAAAGAAGGGGATTAAACTTTCTTGGGATAGATCGAAGTCTTCAAAAAGTCAAAGCGTCACTATGTATTTTGAAAAATCAGGTGACAATTATTATTTAAAGCATGTACAAGCTTATGCGCTAGGCGAATTCCATGATAAGCAGAAACTAGAAGATGAAGACGAAGATGAAGATGAAAAGGATACTGACAATTCAAAAGATTATAAATTGACAAATGAAGAGTTTAAAAGTCTGAAAAAAGGAGATTCAAAAACAGGCAAGGGAGGGACTCCTTTATCAGAATTATTGAAAAAACATGGACAATCTATCCAAATTGAAACGGAAAACGATATTACTGCTAATGGAGAAAAGTATATCTCTAATCGAGTGATTGCAAAGGTATTCTATGAAGTTGATGATGATTATAAGACATTACGATTCCTAGCACAACCGGATGGGGAATTCTTATACATTGGCACAGAACGAGATTAAGATAGAGGAGATAGATGAAAGATGAATATAAATCAATCACAGATACCATTTGACGTGCCTGAAAATCGTGATCAAGAGAAAGCAGGAAAAAGGCGAATGCTTATTTGTATCACAGGTTTTGCGGTTTTGGGGCTGATAGTTGGTCTAATTTTTGGTTATTCTACAGGGGATATGAATCTGACCAAACGCCTCTATCCAATCATCAATTTAAAAGCTGATACGGGTAAATCAAAAAGAGATGTGGCAGCTGAATACATCAACCCCAAAAAGTCAGACTTTAGTTGGGATATCAATAATCTCACTACTCTTAAGTTTGGTTATTACGATAAGCCAGATTTAGGAACTCCCATAGAAGATATTCTTGATGAGTATGGTAAGGCTATAAAAGGTTCGTTTCGAGGAGATAGAATTGATTTAGAGTGGGGCGAATTAGATGATTATGACCAGGATGAAGATAGTTTCTACTATCGCTCAATTCGTGAAATGGAGCTTGCCTTTAAGAAGGAAGGTGATCGCTACTACTTACAAAATATTTCTTATTCAGGTGATTACAGAAAGGCTAAAGCCGCTTATATGCCCTCTGATTATTATGATAAGCTGAAAGTGGGAGATCCAAAAACAGGTAAAGGTGGGGTCTCCTATAAGGAAGTCATCGGGGATAATGCAGTCTTATATCTGACGATGTCTGCAGGGGAAGATATTGAAACAGATGAAGTAATTACCAAAATGAGGATTCAATTCAACTCATCGGGTTCGGATGAGTACAAGTTGACCTTTGTTAAACAGGCAGATGGAGATTTCCTTTTAGCTAAAAAAGGAGCCGATTGAGAAGCAACTTAGTCTCGTTTACTTGGAGGTTCCTGATAAGGTATGAAGAGCGAGTAGCTTAAAGTTTGAATAAAATTTTTTGAAAGATCTGGAATGGAAATTCCAGGTCTTTATCTGTTTAGTCGAAATGGATTCACTAACCTAACTACTCAGAAAATCTAATAGGGGAATGTTTGTATTTCTCATTTTTTAGGGTATCCCTAAGGGACTCATTTCTAGATTCTGCGGTTTTCCTTTCACTGATTATATGTTACAATCAGGGGAGATGTAGCAATATTGAGATAGATTTTTATATATATTGATAATGAAGTGGCATTTACTTGGAGTATCCGAGAAGGACTAGAATATATATGGAGATAGGGAACTAGATAGAAGGATATTGATTTCGTTTAAGGGAGAAAAAGGATAAGAGAATGGAAAAAAGAGACTTAGACAAACTACGAAAAGAACATAAGGAACGATTTGGCAAGACAAAAGAATCTTCGAGAAGAAATTCTAATGAAATGCCTGACTCGGCACCTGCATCAAAGCGCAATGAGGAAGCCAAACCAACAAATGAAGCCATTTCGGAGAAGCCAGCTACACCAATATCGGAATTGAATTCCAAGGACGTAAAAAAACCGAGACTGAAACAAAATTTAGGTTCTAGTAGATCAGATCATCAATCAAAGGCTAAAGAAGCAAGAACGCAAAGGCTAAAACCGACTTCTCGTTTCTCTTCAAAGTTAATTGCTGTAGCAGTATTAACGCTTGTTATAGGACTCTTTATCTTAATTGGGAAGGGACTCAATTCTCATAAAGATGATCAGGCAATGGGAGCAGAGTCAAAGTATAGTTCTCCAAATGCTAAGGCTTTGGATTGGGAGAGGATTGACTTTGTAAAGTATAAGATTGAAAAGGATGGGACTAGAAACCTTCACGTCTCTGATTTTGTTCGTCAATATGGTTTAGCCCAAACTAGCAACGAAATGAAAGTGGGCAAAAAGGACAAATTGCTGTCACTGACTTATAATTTAAAAGGCGGAGGCGTGGCTGTTATTCAATTCTGGAACAGAGGTTCTGGTCCACATCTTGTCAGTGTTTCTTATGATACTACTCAAAAAGAATATCTGACGGATGAGAGGCTTGCCTTTCTTAGAGGGATTAGCCCAGATGAAGAAAAAGGCATCACGGATATAGAGATAGTTGATCAAGTGGGAGTTCCCAAAAGGTATTATAAATCAAACATTGAAGGCTACTCTATTTTGAACATGGCCTACCAAACAAAGGATAAAACCTTCGTCCTTTTGGAATTTGCAAGGGACAAGGATGGAAAGTTTCATTTGAAAAAGGTCCAAGAATCCAAAAACGATTTCGATGTCTAGTAAAGTTCAAACTGACTGACCGAATTGTGTTATAATAGAAAACATTAGATAGCTAGGAGAGACTTGCCTCTTTCCTAGTTCAAAAAATAGAAAGAACAAAGAGGTGCTATTATGTCTGCTACTAAAATGAATGCTCAAGAAATCATCAAATTTATCGCTGACGCCAAGAAAAAGACTCCTGTCAAGGTAACTTTTAACGGAGAATTGCACGGTACCATTCCTTGGTCTGTTGTGAAATTAGGCAATGTTCTTTTTGGAGACTGGGAAGAAATCAAGCCCCTCCTAGTGAACTTAGAGGAAAATAAGACCTATGTCGTTGAGCAAGATGCTCGTAACTCGGCTGTGCCACTTTTGGACAAGCGCGACATCAATGCCCGTATCGAGCCAGGTGCTATTATCCGTGATCAAGTCGAAATTGGTGACAATGCTGTTATCATGATGGGGGCAGTCATCAATATTGGTGCAGAGATTGGCGCTGGGACCATGATTGATATGGGTGCTATCCTGGGTGGCCGAGCTATTGTCGGAAAAAATAGCCACGTCGGTGCAGGTGCAGTTCTAGCGGGAGTCATTGAGCCAGCTAGCGCTGAGCCAGTTCGGGTTGGAGACAATGTGCTGATTGGTGCCAATGCGGTTGTGATTGAAGGTGTACAAATTGGCAGTGGCTCCGTTGTTGCGGCTGGTGCGATTGTGACTCAGGATGTTCCTGAAAATGTAGTGGTTGCTGGTGTTCCAGCTCGAATTATCAAGACCATTGATGAGAAGACCCAGCAGAAGACAGCTCTAGAAGACGCTCTTCGCACACTTTAATATTGCATAAATAACAGTGCCGCGCCTGAAGTTGATTGGGTGCGGTCAGACTTTTATCTGGTTTGATAAGACAATAAAGGAAATAAATGATGCTTGATTATCTAAAAATTCGCCGAGATTTACACCAAATACCAGAAATCGGTCTGGAAGAATACAAGACTCATGCTTACCTGATGCAGGTCATTGAAGGCATAACTGCTGATCTAGACTTTGTGGAAATCCGAACTTGGCGAACTGGTATTTTGGTCTTTATCAAGGGCAGTTCACCGGATAAGACGATTGGCTGGCGGACAGATATTGATGGTCTTCCGATTGTCGAGGAGACAGGTCTGGACTTTGCTAGTACCCATGAAGGCCGAATGCATGCCTGCGGACACGATATGCACATGACGGTCGCTCTAGGCCTGCTAGAGCAAGCTGTGAGCTCTCAGCCTACCCACAATCTGCTCTTTCTCTTTCAGCCTGCTGAGGAAAATGAGGCTGGTGGCATGCTCATGTATGAAGACGGTGCTTTTGGCGATTGGCTGCCAGATGAATTTTACGGACTTCATGTGCGGCCGGATCTCAAAGTTGGTGATATTGCCACTAACAGAGGAACCCTCTTTGCTGGTACCTGTGAAGTCAAGTTGACCTTTAGAGGGAAGGGCGGCCATGCGGCTTTTCCTCATGAAGCCAATGATGCTTTGGTGGCGGCTAGCTACTTCATCACCCAAGTGCAGACCATCGTCAGCCGCAATGTCGATCCTATCGAGGGAGCGGTTATAACCTTTGGTTCACTCCATGCTGGCACGACCAACAATGTCATCGCAGAAACAGCCTTTTTGCATGGTACCATTCGGACTCTGACTCAGGAGATGAACCTCTTGACCCAGAAACGTTTACGGGAAATAGCAGAGGGGATAGCCCAAAGTTTCGGTCTGGAATTGGACTTGGAACTCAAGCAAGGCGGTTATCTGCCTGTAGAAAATCATCCTGATCTGGCAGGTGAACTGATGGACTTTTTCCAGAAGGAAGACGGAGTGGAGCTGATTGATATTGCTCCGGCGATGACAGGTGAGGATTTTGGCTATCTACTCAGCAAGGTCAAGGGCGTCATGTTCTGGCTGGGAGTGGACAGTCCCTATGCCCTTCATCATCCAAAGATGACACCGGATGAGGCGGCACTGCCCTTTGCTATTGAAAAGATTGGGAAATTCCTAGATTATAAAGTCAATGACAGATAAGAAAAGAGGGACGGGTTGCATGAAAAAAGAGCTGAGACAAACTGTACTGAACCAGATGAAGAAACTGTCGGGTAAAGAAAAAGAGCAAGCAGATGGCTGGCTGACCCAACACATGCTCCAGTCAAGAGCTTATCAAGAAGCTAAAGTCATCGCAACTTATCTTTCTATGCCACATGAGGTCTCTACCGCAGCCTTTATCAAGCAGGCTCAGTTGGACGGCAAGCGGGTTTTAGTGCCCAAAACCTATGGCCAGGGGCGGATGATATTTGTTGATTATGATGAAAGTCGCCTACAAAAAAGCTCCTTTGGTCTTATGGAGCCGATAAGTGAAGAGGCTGTGGATAAGACAGAAATTGATCTGATTCATGTGCCAGGTGTGGTCTTCAATTCTCAAGGATTTCGGATCGGTTACGGCGGTGGCTACTATGACCGTTATCTGGCTGATTTTTCTGGTGCTAGTGTCAGTACGCTTTATCAAATTCAGCTAGCGAATTTTAAACCGGATCTGCATGATGTCTCGGTAAAGGAGTTAATCATATATGAAACAAATCTACGATAGAAACTACCCAGTGACAAGTATTTTATTGATCATAACGAGCCTTGTCTTTGCTTTAATGTTTCTTTTCTACGGTTTCCAATATAGTAGTACGGAAGCCTTGTATCGCTTTGGGGCAGTACATGGCTATACAATCCAAGAGATACCTATAGAGTTTTGGCGAGTTTTTGCTGCTATTTTTGTCCATATTGGTTTAGAGCATTTTGTGGTCAATATGCTCACTCTGTATTTCCTTGGCCGTCAGATAGAAGATATTTTCGGACCATGGAAATTCTTATTGCTCTATCTCATGTCTGGGGTGATGGGGAATCTATTCGTCGTATATTTTTCACCAAACAGTCTGGCTGCAGGAGCCTCTACATCGCTTTTTGGTCTCTTTGCGTCAGTCGTCGTTCTGCGCTATGCCACACGAAACTACTATCTTCAGCAGTTGGGGCAATCCTATATGAGCCTACTGGCTGTCAATCTAATCATGAGTTTCTTACCAGGAATCAGTCTTTCTGGTCACTTAGGTGGTCTTGTTGGTGGAGCTTTAGGTGCGGTGATTCTACCAGTTTCAGGCGAACGCAATGCATTTAGTAAGCCACAAAGATTTTTAGCCCTAATAGTCTATCTGGGATTAGCAGCCATTTTGATTTTTATGACTTTTCAAAGACCAATTTTTTAAGAAAATCAAGCTAAGTACCGCTTTGAATAGCGGTACTTTTTTATAATTATAACTTTTGATGAAACAAGGAATTTCAATAATTTGATGTATCAATATTTTATAAAATGGACTCTTAATTAGTTTTAGCAGAAATAAATTAGTAAACTTCTAAAATGTTTATATTTCTAGGTGTATGTTTTCCCTATTTTACATCTGTAAAACGTATAAATAAACAATTTTGAAAGCGCTTGCAAATACAGGGTCAAAGGAGTATACTATGGTTGTAAATATAGGGAGTCTAGGACTTCCAAAAAAATAAAAAGGAGTTAGCGATGAAGAAGTTAACATTCAAAGTTGTCATTGCTGTGATGGCAATCCTCATGTTGCCTATCCAAGCGGTTCAAGCTTGTTGTGGTTTTATTTTTGGTCGCCAGTTGACAGCTGACGGTTCAACCATGTTTGGCCGTACGGAAGACTATCCTTACTATCCCAATGGTGGGAAACACAATAAAAACTATGTTGTTGTGGAAGGAAAAAACTATAAGGAGGGTGACCAGATTGTAGATGAATCTAATGGTTTCACTTATCCACACGCAGCCAACGAAATGAAGTATACTGCAACTTATGATTCTGCTCGTGGCGATGGTAGTAACGGTGCTTTCGGGGAACATGGCTTTAATGAAGCAGGTGTTTCAATGACATCTACAGTTACAGCAATTCCAAATAAAAAAGTACTTGCAAAAGACCCTCTTAAAGCAGATGGCCTTCCAGAGGCTGCGATGTTGGATGTTATTTTGCCTCGTGCAAAAACAGCTCGTGAAGCAATTGAGTTGCTTGCAAAAGTCATCGAAGAAAAGGGATCTGCTGAAGGAAATACTGTTGTTGTTGCAGACCAAAAAGAAACTTGGTACATGGAAATCTTATCTGGTCACCAATATGTAGCAGTGAAGGTGCCAGAAGATAAATACGCTGTTTTTGCTAACACCTATTACCTTGGCCATGTCGATTTGAATGACAAAGAAAATGTTATTGCTTCTAAAGATGTAGAAAAAGTAGCCCAAGAAGCAGGAAACTACAAGACAGATAAAGATGGTAATTTCCACATTGCTAAATCATATGGACCTGAAAAATACGCAGAAGGGGATCGTTCTCGTACATATGCAGGAATTACACTTCTTGATCCTAAATCTAAAATTACTTATGAAGATGATGAGTATGAACTCTTCCGCTCTCCAACTGATCCAAACAAGAAATTTACTCTTGAAGATGCCTTTGCTTTGCAACGGAACCGCTTTGAACACTTGAATGGTCGTTTTATACCTGATGATCAAATTGGGGTCAAGAAGCAAGGCGACAATGGGGCAAATGATGCTGTTCGGAAAGATCAATACAAATATGCTCTTGGTAATGAAAATGTTATCGATGCCCATGTTTATCAAATTGATCCGAAGTTGCCAAAATCTTTTGGTGGTAAAGTATGGCTCGGTTTAGGACCATCACGTAACACACCATATGTACCTTTCTATGGTAACGTTAAAGATACTTATCAAGCCTTTAAACCTCAAACTGCTACTTATGATCCAAACTCATGGTACTGGACAGTATGGCATATTGACCAAATGGCTATTAAGAACCAAGATATTTTCGGCAAGACTGTTCAAGATCATTGGAAGATGCTTGAAAAACAATTTATCATTGATCAAGAGAAGAAGGATATTGAGTATTATTCACTGAAAGACCAACCAGAAGCTGCTAAAGCTGCTGAACACAAAGTTACAAAAGATGCACTTGATTTATCAGATCGTCTTTTCCAACACTTCAAGGACTATGAAAAGTTGATGGAAAAACAATTAGAAGCTGCTGGACGTAAGTCTGATCCTTATCGCGCTTCACAACCAGATGATAAACAAGACCCATCAACACCTGAAAAACCAGATACTCCAAAAACTCCAGAAAAACCAAAAGCAACTGAAGAAGTAAATAAAAACGTACTTCCTGCTGAATACTATGTTGCAGCACCTCCGACTCATGATATTCCTGCTAATGCAGAAGGGAATCCAAACAATCGTTTTGGCTATGCAGCTACAGCAAATGTGCAAGTATTCGGACAAACATCTACTCGCGCTGAAGCTCCTCAGGTACAAAGCCAAGCTTCTCAAGAGCCAAGTCAAGCTCCACAAACAACAGTTGCCAATGCAGAAGGGAATCCAAACAACCGCTTTGGTTTTGCAGGAAATTATGAAGGCGGAAAAGATTTCAAGAATATTGGGACATTCTCTAACGGAAACTAATTTTTCTGTTGAGAAAGCCAGTCATTGGATATAAGAAAACACCTAGTTAAATCTAGGTGTCTTTGTGTTTTGAGTAATAGACCAATCGGTCGTATTTCATCCTTAGTTTAATTTTTTAGTTTTCTCTTCTAGCTTTTTACCAAGTTCAATAATATATTGTTCCAAATCATCTTTGACCTGCGGATGTTTGAGAGCGTAATCGATAGATGTTTTCATGAAGCCAAACTTGTCACCAACATCGTAGCGGTCACCCTTGAATTCACGGGCAAATACGCGCTGGGTCTTGTTAAGAGTATCAATGGCATCTGTCAGTTGGATTTCATTTCCAGCACCAGGAGCTTGATTTTCCAAGATTTTAAAAATTTCTGGAGTCAGCAGATAGCGACCAATGATTGCCAAATCACTTGGAGCTTCCTCCGGACTTGGTTTTTCAACAAATTTTTCGACACTATAAAGTCCATTAAGACCTTCGCCTTGCGGAGCGATGACACCATATGAAGAAACTTCTTCATGAGGGACCTGCATAACAGCAATTGTAGAAGCATGAGTTGCTTCATAGTCGTTCATCAGCTGTTTGGTAAGTGGCATAGCTTTATCATTAGTGATATCCATAAGGTCATCTCCTAACATGACAACAAAAGGTTCGTTGCCGACAAAAGCCTTAGCTTGAAGCACAGCATCTCCCAGCCCACGCGGATGACTTTGTCGAATGAAGTGCAGGCCAATACCGGTTGTTTCATCAACTAATTTCAAAAGGTCATCTTTGCCTTTTTCTTTGAGGTTGTATTCAAGCTCAAAGTTGGAGTCGAAGTGGTCTTCAATCGAACGTTTTGACTTACCAGTTACGACTAAAATATCTTCAATTCCAGACTTGAGGGCTTCTTCAACGATAAATTGAATGGTTGGCTTGTCTACGATAGGTAACATTTCTTTAGCAAGCGCCTTAGTAGCAGGTAGGAAACGAGTTCCAAGGCCAGCTGCTGGAATGACAGCTTTCTTAACTTTTGACATTAGTAAATCCCTTCTAGATGCAGATTTGGTTATGACCATTCGTTCTCGGCCTTGAATTCATTGTTCATGATTTCGAAGATAGCCTCTTTTATGTCATGGTCTTGATAAATGACTTTATAAATGGCTTGGGTAATAGGCATATAGACATCCAATTCCTGAGCAAGTTCATAAGCAGCCTTGGTGGTGGAAATTCCTTCAATCACCATGCCCATGTTAGCTTCAATATCCGCTAATTTTTCTCCACGTCCCAGAGCATCCCCAGCCCGCCAGTTGCGAGAGTGGATAGAAGTTCCGGTAACAATAAGGTCACCAACTCCAGATAAACCGCTATAGGTCAAAGGACTAGCGCCAAGTTTCACTCCTAAGCGAGTGATTTCAGCCAGTCCACGCGTGATAATGGCAGCCTTGGCATTGTCGCCATAGCCTAGGCCGTGTAGAGCCCCAGCTCCGACGGCGATAATATTTTTAAGGGCACCTGCAGTCTCGACTCCAACCACATCTGTATTGGTATAGAGGCGAAAATAGTGGTTGCTGAAAAGTTTCTGTACATATTTGGCAGTTTCTAGGTCCTTAGAAGCTGCCGTAATGAGAGTGATATCGCGAACAATGGTTTCCTCAGCATGGCTAGGACCTGAAACAACGACAATTTCACTACGCAATTCACCCGGAATTTCTTCTTCTAAGATTGTAGAAATACGTTCATGGCTATCTGGTTCCAAACCTTTAGAAGCGTGCATAACCTTAACTTTATGATCTAGGATTTGAGCGACTTGTTTTGCGACCAGTCTTGTGACCTTGGTTGGCACCACAAATAGAACCGCATCAGCACCATCCAAGGCTTCTGCTAGACTATGGTAGGCTTTGATTTTTTCATCGAGGACAGTATCTTTAAAATAACGTGTATTTGTATGCGCTTGGTTGATTTCATCGATCTGTTCAGCAATGTTACCCCAAATACGTACTTCGTGACCATTATCATTTAGCACTTGTGACAAAGCTGTACCCCAAGAGCCAGGACCGATTACAGCAACTCGTTGTTTATCCATCTTTCTTATTTCCATTTCTAACTAGAGTATTCTACTCTATTCTATCATATTAAAAGAAAAAAATCGTTTTCAAGCTTAAATGTTCTCATTTTCTTATAGTCATTTTAAAGCTAAGTTTAATAAGCTTGACATTGATTTTTTCTGTGATATAGTAAGAAAACAAAGGAAAAAGAGAAAACTAGTAGAGGGAAGATGATGTTTGTAAAAACCTTATTAAAGTACAAATGGTTTGTTGTGTGTTCGATTGTAATGACTGGCTTGATGATTGCTAGTTCACTGTTGCAACCTTGGCTCCTTAAGCAGGTCCTGGATGCTTTGCAGATGAGTGATAGTAAAGCCATTTATCAAGCGGGGGCTTGGCTGGTTGGTATGGGGATTGTTGGCTTGCTTGCTGGTGGTATTAATGTAACGACAGCAGCTTATATCGCCCAAGCGGTGTCATCTGATTTGCGGGAGAAGACTTTTCGAAAGATCCAGACTTTCTCTTATGCCAATATTGAGCAGTTCAATGCTGGAAATCTGGTTGTTCGGATGACCAATGATATCAATCAAATACAGAATTTGGTCATGATGATGTTTCAAATCCTGCTTCGCCTGCCGATTCTATTTGTCGGATCAGTTGTTTTAGCGATTGTAACGGTACCGTCTCTTTGGTGGATTATTGCCCTTCTAATTTTACTTGTAGCTGGACTGACAGCTATGATGATGGGGCTTATGGGGCCGCGCTTTCAAAAATTTCAAATCTTATTAGAGCGCATGAACGCCATCGCCAAAGAAAATCTTCGAGGAGTTCGGGTGGTGAAGTCCTTTGTGCAAGAAAGGGCACAATTTGATAAGTTCAGTCAGGTTTCTGATGAGCTCTTGGATCAAAATCTATTTATCGGTTACGCTTTTTCAATTGTTGAACCAATGATGATGTTTGTCGGTTACGGGGCTATTTATCTGGCAATTTGGACCTTATCAGGCATGGTTGCTACAGACGCGGGAGTGGTCAGTTCGATTGCTTCTTTCATTGGCTACTTGAATCAAATTATCTTTACCATTATCATGGTTGGCTTTTTAGGAAATGGTGTGACGCGGGCTATTATATCAATGAGACGTCTCAATGAGGTTTTAGATACAGAGCCTGCAATGACCTTCCCAGATATAGCAGATGAAGACTTAGAAGGTAGTATTCGTTTTGATCATGTGACCTTTACCTATCCAACAGATGAAAGCCCAATTCTAAAAGATATTAGTTTTGAAGTTGCTCCGGGGCAAATGGTTGGCGTTGTCGGTGCAACGGGTGCTGGTAAGTCTACCTTGGCTCAGTTGATTCCCCGTCTTTTTGATCCTCAGGAAGGTTCTATTTCAATTGGCGGTAAGGATCTACGAGAAGTCAGTCAGGGAAGTCTTCGTAAAAATGTTTCTATTGTCTTGCAACGGGCTATTCTTTTTAGCGGGACCATTGCGGACAATCTTCGCCAAGGCAAACTCGATGCATCCCTGCCTGAGATGGAATGGGCAGCAGGAATTGCCCAAGCCAGTGAGTTTATCGGCCGTATGGCGGATAGTTTTGATAGTCAGGTAGAAGAACGTGGGAATAACTTCTCCGGTGGCCAGAAGCAAAGGATGTCCATTGCGCGTGGAGTCGTCAACCATCCCAAAATTCTAATTTTAGACGATTCGACTTCAGCTTTAGATGCCAAATCAGAAAAATTGGTTCAAGAAGCCTTAAACAAAGATTTGAAGGGTACAACCACCATTGTCATTGCCCAAAAGATTAGCTCGGTTGTCCATGCAGATAAGATTTTGGTCTTAGACCAAGGCTGTTTAATCGGACAAGGAACGCATAAAGAGCTAGTCGCAACAAATGAAGTTTACCGTGAGATCTACGAGACACAGAAAGGAAAGGAGGAGTAAGATGCGGACTGTAAAATTTTTCTGGCAATATTTTAAAGACTATACATTATCTTTTATCATTGTGATCGTAATGATGATAGTTTCCACTATTTTACAAGTGCTCTTTCCGATTTATGTTGGTCAGGCTGTTCAACATCTAGTTGAATTAGGCAACGCCTTGGCTAATGGCGGAGAAAAAAATCAGCTTTTAGTTGCTTTTACGTCCCTTATGACCAAGCTGTTTCTAACCTTTCTCTGTCTATCAATTTCTAGCTTAATTTATATGGTTTTGATGAGCCGAGTTATTTCGCATTCGACCAATGAGATGCGCAAGGGTCTCTTTGGAAAACTAGCTAAATTAACCGTATCCTTTTTTGATCGTCATCAGGACGGGGATATCTTGTCACGCTTTACCAGTGACTTGGACAATATTCTTCAGGCCTTGAACGAAAGTATGATTCAAGTTTTAAGCAATATTCTTCTCTACCTTGTCCTTGTGATCATCATGTTCCGGCAGAATGCTCGCTTGGCTTGGATTACTGTTGCCAGCACTCCCCTAGCTATTGTGGTTTTAGTCGTGATTGTTAGACTAGCTAGAAAATATACTAACCTACAGCAAAAAGAAGTTGGTCAACTTAATGCCTATATGGATGAAACCATTTCCGGTCAGAAGGCTGTTATTGTTCAGGGCATGCAAGAAGAAGTTATCAAAGGCTTCCTTGAGCAAAATGACCGAGTCCGTTCAGCTACTTTTAAGGGCAGGGCTTTTTCAGGGCTTCTCTTCCCCATCATGAACGGAATGAGTCTGATCAATACAGCCATCGTTATTTTTGCTGGATCGGCTGTATTGCTTAGCGATCCTAATATTGAAACGGCTGTTGCAGTTGGCTTGATTACGACTTATGCCCAGTTTTCTCAGCAATATTATCAGCCTATCATCCAGATTGCAGCCAGCTGGGGCAGTTTGCAGTTGGCCTTTACAGGGGCTGACCGGATTCAGGAGATGTTTGATGCGCCTGAGGAAGTCCGGCCAGAGAATGCACCTGCTTTCACAGAGCTCACAGACTCTGTGGTGATCAAGCATGTGGATTTCTCATATGTAGAAGGCAAGCCCATCCTCAAAGATGTGTCTATCTCTGCTCCTAAGGGTAAGATGACGGCTGTTGTTGGCCCGACTGGATCAGGTAAGACGACCATTATGAACCTGCTCAATCGCTTTTACGATGTGGATAGTGGCAGTATTGAGTTTGACGGTCGCGACATTCGAGATTATGACTTGGACAGTCTGCGGAGCCATGTGGGGATTGTTCTGCAGGATTCGGTGCTTTTTAGTGGCACGATTCGGGACAATATCCGCTTCGGTGTGCCGGATGCTAGTCAGGAGATGGTCGAAACGGCTGCGCGTGCGACTCATATTCATGACTATATCGAAAGTCTGCCAGACAAATATGATACCTTGGTGGATGATGATCAGAATATCTTTTCAACTGGGCAGAAACAGTTGATTTCCATTGCTAGAACTTTGCTGACGGACCCGCAAGTCTTGATTTTGGACGAGGCGACGTCTAATGTCGATACGGTAACAGAAAGCAAGATTCAGCAGGCTATGGAAGCCATCGTGGCTGGCCGAACTAGCTTTGTCATTGCCCATCGCCTCAAGACAATCCTCAATGCTGACCAGATTATCGTCCTTAAAGACGGAGAGGTAATTGAGCAAGGGGACCACCATCAACTTCTTCAACTCGGAGGATTCTATTCAGAACTCTATCATAATCAGTTTGTTTTTGAGTAAAGAGTCAATTCACATCTTTCAACTCTCGTTTGAATTTCAATTTCATTCGGGAGTTTTTTCTTAAAATTCTCTAGCAAGTACTTGATAAAAAATTTTTATAAGTAGCTTTAAAAAAATTTATTGGACTTGAAATGGCAGTCGTGGTAAGATATAGTATATCTTGAGAAAGGAGTCTCCTATGTGCAGAACAATTGTTGGAATTTCGGCCAATCTTTGCCCAGTTGATGAAGACGGAAAAAATATTCACACCTCTGTTTCACGAAAGTTTGTGGACGGCGTACGAATGGCTGGTGGTCTGCCAATGGTGATTCCTCTTGGCGATAGAAGCCTGGTCGAGGATTATGTAGAAACCATAGACAAGCTGATTTTATCAGGTGGACAGAATGTCCATCCCAAATTCTATGGGGAAGAAAAAACTATTGACAGTGACGATTATAATATCGCCCGTGATGAATTTGAATTAGCACTTTTAAAAGAAGCCTTACGCCAGAACAAACCTGTTATGGCAATTTGTCGCGGTTTGCAACTGGTAAATGTTGCTTTTGGTGGTACTTTAAACCAGCAGATTGATAATCATTGGCAGGGTCAGCCTTTTGGGACTTCGCATTCGATTCGTACTGAAAAGGGGAGTGTTGTAGAGCGTTTATTTGGTCAAGCTAGCCGGATTAATTCCGTTCACCGCCAAAGCATCAAGGATTTGGCTCCTAATTTTCGCGCGACAGCCTTTGATCCCAGAGATAACACAATTGAAGCTATCGAGTCCATTGATAACCATCGGATTATTGGTCTTCAATGGCATCCGGAGTTTTTGATCGGCGAAGAAAAGGGAAATTTAGAGCTATTTCACTATCTTTTGCAGGAATTATAAAAAATTTTAAACCGTTCAGTTTGCTTTTAGGAAAGTTTAAGGTAAGAGATTTATACTAAGACCATAAACAAAGACCTCCTAACTTTGTTTAGAAATCCTAAAACTTTTCTTTTTCATAATAATCTCCCTATAAGAACCGCCCAATCGGCGGTTTTTTTGCTGGAAAGGCTGGGAAATCTGGATTTTCAACAACTTGATGTCTTTTATGTTATAATGAGTCACAAGTAGGCCAAGCGAATCGGTCAGTAGATGGAGGAACAGGGATGTCAAGAGCGGAGCGAGTTATTTTAACAAATATGTGTATGGTTTACGATGGAGACCGCATTTTAGTGCAAAATAAAGTAAATGATGATTGGACCGGCCTTTGCTTTCCAGGTGGCCATGTTGAAAATCGTGAATCCTTTGTCAAATCAGTGATACGAGAAATCAAGGAAGAAACGGGTTTGACTATCTATGAGCCTCGCTTGTGTGGTGTCAAGCAGTTTTATACTGAAAAAGATGAGCGCTACATCGTTTTTCTTTACAAGACCAATCGTTTTGAAGGCGAGCTGGTTTCATCCGACGAAGGTGAGGTGTTCTGGATTAGACGTGAAGATTTTGATAGCTACTCACTGGCTGTGAGCTTTAAGGAAATGTATCA
Organism: Streptococcus sp. SG2; assembly: GCF_030439925.1. NCBI lineage: Bacteria > Bacillati > Bacillota > Bacilli > Lactobacillales > Streptococcaceae > Streptococcus > Streptococcus sp. SG2. Next base: position 193,218 of record NZ_JAQFJD010000002.1, read on the forward strand.
AGTTTTCACATCAGATTTGACGGAGCAGTTTACCTATATGGATAATGGAGAGACCATCAGAGATCTATACTAGGGAGAATCGCCAATCGGCGGTTCTTTTGCTTGTTTTTAGCGAATTTAGTATAATAGGAGCAGAAAAAATAGAAAAGAGAAATACATGAAAATTCGCGGATTCGAGCTGGTTTCTAGCTTTACAAATGAAGATTTGCTGCCCAAGAGAGAGACGGCTCACGCAGCTGGCTATGATTTAAAAGTAGCAGAACGCACCATTATTGCACCAGGGGAGATTAAGCTGGTTCCGACTGGTGTCAAGGCCTATATGCAGCCGGGCGAGGTGCTTTATCTTTACGACCGTTCGTCCAATCCTCGTAAAAAAGGCCTGGTTTTGATTAACTCCGTTGGAGTTATTGATGGCGACTATTATGGCAATCCTGGAAACGAAGGGCATATCTTTGCTCAGATGAAAAACATCACAGATCAGGAAGTCGTCCTTGAAGTTGGAGACCGTATCGTGCAGGCTGTCTTTGCACCTTTTTTAATTGCGGATGGAGATGAAGCAGATGGCGTGCGGACTGGCGGGTTTGGATCAACAGGGAAATAGAGTGAGAAAATGGGAGACTATTTATTAGTTGTAGACATGCAGTCAGATTATGTTGCTGCAGGAAAAGCATATGATAATGAAGCACTGACTGGGGCTGTCAATGACAAAATAGCCAGCTATCCCAGCGACCAGGTTATCTATATTCTCAACCGTTTTTTCTGGGAGAGAAAAGATAGGAAGAAGAAATTTGCGACTGGTTTGCAGGTTGTATCTTCTCGCATCTTTGAGAAGCGTCGGGCTTCTTGCTTTACTAATCCGGATTTAAAAGAGTTTTTAGAGGGAAATGGTGCTAAAAGCATAGAGTGTATTGGGGTCGATGGCAATGGCTGTGTCAAGGCTTCCGTTTTGGCAGCAGTCAAGGAGAATTATCAGGTTTCCATCGATTTGTCCGCTGTCGGAGTTGCAAATCAGAAGAAATTCTCTAAAACACTGAAGCAATGGCAAGATTGCGGAATCAAGATTGGATAGCTTTATGAGGACATTAGTATGAAAATCATTTTTATCCGTCACGGAGAGCCAGATTATTCTCTTTTGGAAGAGGCTGGCTTTACTAATATAGAGCAGGTGTGTCAGGTCTTATCTACTTTTGTTTGGATTATTAGAAAATAAGGAGAATTACCATCGCTAAGAAAAAAACGACCTTTGTCTGTCAAAATTGTGAATACCATTCGCCCAAGTATCTGGGTCGCTGTCCTAATTGTGGAGCGTGGTCTTCTTTTGTTGAGGAAGTAGAGGCTGCAGAAGTTAAGCATGCCCGTGTTTCCTTGACAGGTGAAAAGACTCGGCCAATGAAGCTGGCTGAGGTCACTTCGATTGATGTCAATCGGACCAAGACGGAAATGGACGAGTTTAATCGTGTGCTGGGTGGTGGCGTCGTGCCTGGCAGTCTGGTTCTGATTGGTGGAGATCCTGGTATCGGGAAGTCCACCCTGCTATTGCAGGTGTCCACTCAGCTTTCTCATCAGGGCACCGTCCTTTATGTCAGCGGGGAGGAATCAGCTGAGCAGATTAAGTTGCGGGCGGAACGCCTCGGTGATATTGACAGTGAATTTTACCTCTACGCTGAGACCAATATGCAAAATATCCGCACAGAGATTGAGAAAATCAAGCCAGATTTTCTGATTATTGACTCCATTCAGACAGTTATGTCGCCGGAAATTTCCAGTGTCCAAGGCTCTGTTTCTCAGGTTCGCGAGGTGACAGCTGAGCTCATGCAGCTGGCCAAGACCAATAATATCGCGACCTTTATTGTTGGTCACATGACCAAGGAAGGCACCTTAGCTGGTCCTCGGACGCTAGAGCACATGGTGGATACCGTGCTTTATTTTGAGGGCGAACGCCAGCATACTTTCCGTATATTGAGAGCAGTCAAGAACCGCTTTGGCTCGACCAATGAGATTGGCATTTTTGAGATGCAATCTGGCGGGCTAGTTGAGGTTGTCAATCCCAGTGAAGTATTTTTAGAAGAGCGCCTGGATGGTGCGACAGGCTCTTCCATTGTCGTGACCATGGAAGGAACGCGGCCAATTTTGGCAGAGGTGCAGGCTTTGGTTACTCCGACCATGTTCGGCAATGCCAAACGGACCACGACTGGACTGGACTTTAACCGAGCTAGCCTCATCATGGCGGTTCTAGAAAAACGGGCGGGGCTCCTTCTGCAAAATCAAGATGCCTACCTCAAGTCAGCTGGTGGAGTTAAGCTAGATGAGCCAGCCATTGATTTGGCAGTAGCGGTAGCCATTGCTTCCAGCTACAAAGATCTACCTACCAATCCTCAAGAGTGCTTTATCGGTGAAATTGGTCTGACTGGTGAAATCCGTCGGGTTAACCGTATCGAGCAGCGCATCAACGAAGCAGCAAAGCTGGGCTTCACCAAAGTCTACGCTCCTAAAAACTCTCTGAACGGCCTCAAAGTTCCAGACAATATCCAAGTCATTGGTGTGACAACGATTGGGGAAGTCTTAAAGAAAGTATTTTCTTAGAAACTTGCTTTATAGGTAAATAAAACTGTCAATGTAACGACCTTGGTAGATAAATAAAACAGGTGCAAGGATTAGTTCTCTTTGCTCAAAACAAGATAAAAGGAGAAATCTGATGTCAGATAATCGCATGAATTTTACTATTGAAAACAATAGCCAATTTCCTTTTGTAGAAATTGTACTAGATAAAGGAGAAAAAGCTTATATTCAGCGCGGAAGCATGGTCTATCATTCTTCTAGTGTTAACTTAAGAACCAAACTGAATGCAAAAGGATCTGGTCTTGGTAAATTAGTTAAAGCAGTTGGACGTTCGATGGTGTCTGGTGAAAGCACCTTTATTACAGAAGCTTTATCTGATGCAGATGGTGGCCTCTTAGCTCTAGCTCCTAATGTTCCGGGTCAGGTAATGCCCTTGTATTTGGGAGAGCATCAATATCGATTGAACGATGGAGCTTTCCTTGCTTTGGATGGTTCAGCATTTTACACGATGGAACGCCAGTCTATTGGCCGTGCCTTGTTTGGTGGTCAAGGGGGGTTCTTTGTCATGACTACTCAAGGAGAAGGAACACTCTTAGTCAATGCCTTTGGAGCTATCAAGAAAATTGAACTGAAAGACCAAGAAATGACAATTGATAATGCCCATGTTGTTGCCTGGAGCAAAGACTTGCATTATGACATTCACTTGGAAAATGGTTTTTTACAATCTGTCGGTACAGGAGAAGGTGTTGTTAATACCTTCCGAGGTACAGGAGAAATCTATGTCCAAAGTCTAAATGTTGAAACTTTCGCTAAAATTTTGGGTGGATATATTCCTACAAAAGAGTAGGCTTGACTATTCCTGGGCATATAAATTTTTCATGAGTAAGAAGCTTTATCTCTGACAAATCTTAAAAAAGCTGGTAAGATAAGATTAATTTATTTGATAATCAAATAATTTTTTCAGAGATGAAGCAGAGGTGAATATGTCTTACTTTAAAAATTTTATGAAGGCCAACAGAGCGTATGTCGACTTGCATGGAACAGCTCATTTACCAATAAAACCAAAAACCAAGGTTGCTATTGTAACCTGCATGGATTCACGACTTCATGTGGCTCCGGCCTTAGGTTTGGCCCTTGGAGATGCCCATATTTTGCGGAACGCTGGTGGGCGTGTAACGGAGGATATGATTCGATCCTTAGTGATTTCTCAGCAACAGATGGGGACCAGAGAAGTAGTGGTTTTGCACCATACCGACTGTGGGGCTCAGACCTTTACCAATCCAGAATTTGCCTGTCACCTTGAAAATGTACTAGGCGTGGATGTTAAGGGGCAAGATTTTCTGCCCTTCACAGATGTGGAAGAAAGTGTACGGGAGGACATGGAATTACTTCGTAAGTCTCCCTTGATTCCTGATGATGTAGAAATTTCCGGTGGCGTCTATGATGTGGATACCGGGCGAATCCATGAAGTTCTATAAATAAATGTTCTAGTTTCCAATTAGTTTGGGAATGAAAAAAAGATTGCTTGCGGGTAATCTTTTTTTCTTACTTGTGCTATAATAGAAACGATTGAAAAGAGGCCCTTTGGTCCTCGATGATAAAAAGAATGATATAAAGGAGATCTGCTTTGGCAAAAGCTATTCGGGTGCGTTATGCACCAAGTCCGACTGGACTTTTACACATCGGAAATGCGCGGACTGCGCTCTTTAATTACCTCTATGCTCGTCATCATGGCGGGACCTTCATTATCCGTATCGAGGATACTGACCGCAAGCGCCATGTAGAAGATGGGGAACGTTCACAGCTTGAAAATTTGCGTTGGCTAGGCATGGATTGGGATGAAAGTCCAGAAACACATGAAAACTACCGTCAGTCTGAGCGTTTGGAACTCTACCAAAAATACATTGACCAATTGCTAGCTGAAGGAAAAGCCTACAAATCTTATGTCACAGAAGAAGAATTGGCAGCCGAGCGCGAACGCCAGGAAGCAGCAGGTGAAACACCTCGCTACATCAACGAATACCTTGGCATGAGCGAAGAAGAAAAAGCTGCTTATATTGCTGAACGTGAAGCAGCTGGAATCATACCAACTGTTCGTCTGTCTGTTAATGAGTCAGGTATCTACAAATGGCACGACATAGTCAAAGGTGACATTGAGTTCGAAGGTGGCAATATCGGTGGTGACTGGGTTATTCAAAAGAAAGACGGATATCCAACTTACAACTTTGCTGTCGTCATTGATGACCACGACATGCAGATCTCTCACGTTATCCGTGGAGACGACCACATTGCCAACACTCCTAAGCAGCTTATGGTTTATGAGGCGCTGGGCTGGGAAGCTCCAGAGTTCGGTCATATGACCTTGATTATCAATAGCGAAACTGGTAAAAAGCTATCTAAACGCGATACCAACACTCTTCAATTTATCGAGGATTATCGTAAGAAGGGGTATCTGCCAGAAGCAGTCTTTAACTTTATTGCACTGCTAGGTTGGAATCCTGGTGGTGAAGATGAGATTTTCTCTCGCGAAGAGCTCATTAAACTCTTCGATGAGAACCGCCTCAGCAAGTCTCCAGCAGCCTTCGACCAGAAGAAACTAGACTGGATGAGCAATGAATACATTAAAAATGCAGATTTCGAAAGAATCTTTGCTCTGGCGAAGCCATACTTGGAAGAAGCAGGACGTTTGACAGATAAAGCTGAAAAATTAGTAGAGCTTTACAAGCCACAAATGAAGTCAGTCGATGAAATTGTACCTCTGACAGATCTTTTCTTCTCAGATTTCCCAGAGTTGACAGAGGCTGAGCGCGAAGTTATGGCAGGAGAAACCGTTCCGGTTGTTCTAGAAGCCTTCAAAGCGAAGCTGGAAGCTATGACAGATGAAGAATTTGTGACAGAAAACATCTTCCCTCAAATCAAAGCAGTCCAAAAAGAAACAGGTATCAAGGGTAAAAACCTCTTTATGCCGATTCGAATTGCCGTTTCAGGGGAAATGCATGGACCAGAACTTCCAGATACGATTTACCTATTAGGTCGTGAAAAATCTATCCAGCATATCGAGAACATGCTAAATCAAATTCAATAAGATGAACCAGCTTTTGGGCTGGTTTTTATTTTAATCCAGTATATAATATATTGTATTTGAATAAAAATTGATAAAACGTTTTTATTTTAATAAATATCGACTTTCTCTTGACATTTGCATTTTCATACCGTAGAATGTTTAAAAATACAAAATATAGAAGGGTAGGAGTAATCGCATGGTTAAAGAGAAAGTTATTTTGGCCTATTCAGGAGGTTTGGACACATCGGTGGCTATTACTTGGCTGAACAAGGATTATGATGTGATCGCAGTCTGCATGGACGTGGGTGAGGGAAATGATTTGGATTTCATTCATGATAAGGCGCTGAAAGTTGGCGCTATTGAATCTCACGTCATTGATGTTAAAGACGAGTTCGCGGAAGACTACGTCCTGGTTGCTCTGCAAGGACACACCTTCTATGAACAAAAATATCCTCTGGTGTCCGCTCTGAGCCGACCTCTGATTTCCAAGAAATTAGTTGAAATTGCCCACAAGACGGGGGCGACGACCATTGCACATGGCTGTACGGGAAAAGGAAACGATCAGGTCCGTTTTGAAGTGGCTATAGCCTCCTTGGATCCAAAGCTCAAGGTGATTGCTCCAGTCCGGGAGTGGAAATGGTCTCGGGAAGAAGAAATCAATTATGCCAAAGCTAATGGTGTGCCAATTCCTGCAGATCTGGATAGTCCTTACTCAGTCGATCAAAATCTTTGGGGTCGGGCTAACGAGTGCGGAGTCTTGGAAAATCCTTGGAATGAAGCACCGGAAGATGCCTATGATTTGACGGTTGCGCCAGAAGCAGCGCCAGACAGCCCAGCCTATGTAAATATTGACTTTGAAGCGGGTGTGCCGGTTGCTTTAGATGGCAAAAAGATGAAGCTTGCGGATTTGATCCTTGAGCTGAATGACTTGGCAGGACAACACGGTGTTGGACGGATTGACCATGTGGAAAATCGTCTGGTGGGGATTAAGTCTCGGGAAATCTATGAATGCCCTGGTGCAGTGACTCTCTTGGCTGCTCACAAGGAAATCGAGGATCTGACTCTAGTTAGAGAACTGGCTCATTTCAAACCGATTATCGAAAATGAGCTGTCCAATCTCATCTACAATGGTCTCTGGTTTAATCCGGCGACAGAAGCTTTGATTGCCTACCTTAAGTCCACTCAGCAAGTGGTCAATGGAACAGCTAAAGTGAAGCTTTATAAGGGATCTGTGACAGTTGTAGCGCGTAAGTCTGACAATTCTCTCTACGACGAAAATCTGGCTACCTATACCAGTGCAGATACCTTTGACCAGGATGCCGCGATTGGCTTTATCAAGCTATGGGGTCTTCCGTCTAAGGTTCACGCAGAGGTTCAGGCTCACAAAGACAAATAGAAAGGGGCTTTCCTATGGCGAATCATAAACTGTGGGGCGGACGTTTTGAAGCCTCACTGGAAGGCTGGGTAGAGGAATTTGGCGCCAGCATCGGATTTGACTATCGTCTGGCTCCTTATGACTTGCAGGGTAGCCTAGCCCATGTCAAAATGCTGGGGCAGACAGGAATTATTGCTCCAGAGGAAGCAGCTGCTATTCAGGCAGGCCTAGAAAAGCTGTTGGCACGTTATGAGGCTGGAGAGCTTGAGTTTGATGTGCGCAATGAAGATATTCATATGAATATGGAGGCTCTTCTGACCGAGGAGATTGGTCCAGTAGCCGGTAAGCTTCATACGGCTCGCTCCCGTAATGACCAGGTAGCGACAGATATGCACCTTTATCTCAAGGATCAGCTCGGTCAGATTGCGGATAAACTCTTGAATCTGCGTCAGGTGTTGCTGGACTTGGCAGAGGAGCATGTAGAGACCATCATGCCAGGCTATACCCATCTGCAGCATGCCCAGCCGATTAGCTTTGCTCATCATCTGCTGGCCTATTATCAGATGTTCAGCCGGGATAGTCAGCGCTTTGCCTTTAATCTGGAGCATACGGATTTGTCTCCTTTGGGAGCAGCGGCTCTAGCGGGGACAACGTTTCCGATTGACCGAGAGTTGACAGCTGATTTATTGGACTTCAAAGGCATTTATCACAATTCCTTGGATGCGGTAAGTGACCGAGATTTTATCTTGGAGTTTCTATCTAACAGCAGCATTCTCATCATGCATCTGTCTCGTCTCTGCGAGGAGCTGATTAACTGGTGCAGCTATGAATATGGCTTTGTCAGCTTATCAGATACCTTTAGTACTGGATCATCCATTATGCCGCAAAAGAAAAATCCGGACATGGCGGAGCTGATTCGGGGCAAGAGTGGTCGGGTCTATGGTCATCTCTTCAGCCTTCTGACGGTTATGAAATCCCTGCCCTTGGCCTATAATAAGGACCTACAGGAAGACAAGGAAGGTATGTTCGATACAGTAGATACCATCAAAAAGTCACTAGATATTATGGCGGGTATGCTGTCTAGTATGACGGTCAATAAGGAAAAAATGCTGGTTTCAACCCAGCAGGATTTCTCCAATGCGACAGAGTTGGCTGACTATCTGGCTAAGAAAGGATTGCCTTTCCGGGAAGCCCATGAGATTGTCGGGAGGTTGGTGCTGGAATGTAGCAAGGCAGGCTATTATCTACAGGATATCCCGCTGAGCCGTTATCAAGAAGTATCGTCTCTGATTGAAGAAGATATTTATCAAGTTCTTGAGTCGCAGACGGCTGTGCAAAAGCGTAATTCCCTTGGCGGGACAGGATTTGCACAGATTCGTCAGGAGTTGGAAAGAGCTAAAAAAGATCTGAACAATAAATAATATTTAGAAAACATCGTGAAAAAGAGCGATGTTTTTGCTTTATAAAAAGCTATAAATGAAGGTGGAAATAGCGCTAAAGGTTGCTGGCATTGGCTTTTTGGAAAAATATGGTATAATAGATATAATTTTGGTAGATGGAGTTAAATTTTGAAAAAAAGCTATCGCGTCAAGAGTGAAAAAGATTTCAATGCGATTTTTAATGATAAACAAAGTGTGGCTAATAAACGATTTGTCATCTATAAATTGGATAAAGATCAAAAACACTTTCGAGTGGGGCTTTCTGTCAGTAAAAAACTTGGGAATGCAGTTGTCAGAAATGGGATTAAGAGGAAGATTCGCCATGTCTTGATAGAGCATAGACAAGAGCTGCAACCGGTTGACTTTGTCATCATTGCTCGTAAGGGAGTGGAAGAGTTGAATTACAAAGAAATTGAGCGGAATTTGCTACATGTGCTGAAACTAGCTAAAATCTATCAGGAAGGGATTCTCAGTGAAAAAGAAGAGTAAGTTAGCAGGTCTCCTGCTTTTGTCCTCGCTTGTATTGACCGCTTGCGGAACGAGCGAAGTCACGTCACAATCAACTGATTTATGGGAGAAATTTGTTTTTTTCTTTGCGGAAACGATTCGTTTCTTATCCTTTAATAGTAGTTTGGGAATTGGAATAATCCTGTTTACCATTGTTATTCGAACAGTTCTTTTGCCAGTCTTCCAAATCCAGATGAATTCATCGCGCAAGATGCAGGAAGCTCAGCCACATATCAAAGCCTTGCAGGCAAAATATCCAGGCAAAGATATGGAGAGCAGAAATTTATTAGCGACAGAGACACAGAAACTCTACAAGGAATTAGGTGTCAATCCGCTTGCATCTTTCATACCACTCTTTATTCAAATGCCCGTACTCTTGGCCCTTTTTCAAGCTCTTACCCGAGTTGAATTTATGAAAACAGGTCATTTCCTCTGGCTTAACTTGGCAGAGAAAGATCCTTACTTTATTCTCCCCGTACTTGCTGCTCTCTTTACTTTCTTGAGTAGTTGGCTCAATAACAAGGGCTTGGCAGAGAAAAATGGAGCGATGACAGTTATGACCTATCTCATGCCACTCTTGATTTTCTGGTTTGCCCTGAGTTTTTCCAGTGGGGTAGCCCTCTACTGGACAGTGTCAAATGCCTACCAAGTAGGACAGACTTTAGTTTTGAGCAATCCGTTCAAAATGATCGCAGAGCGCGAAGCTAAGCTTAATGCTGCGCGTGAACAAGAAGAAAAGAAAAAACGTGCCTTCCGAAAAGCACAGAAAAAGAAAAAATAAGGAGGTCTCTTGCAAATGGTTGTATTTACAGGAGCAAGTGTAGAAGAAGCAATTCAAGAAGGATTGCGTGAGTTAGATATTCCTCGTATGAAAGCACATATTACTGTTATTTCACGTGAGAAAAAAGGTTTTCTAGGTTTATTTGGTAAAAAGCCCGCCCAAGTTGATGTGGAGCCAATCAGCGAAACAACAATGGTCAAGGCTAATCAAAAAGCTGTAAAAGGTGTTCCAGAGGAAGTTAATGCTAAAAACGAACCGGTCAAAAGTGTTAGTGAAGAAACAGTTGACTTGGGTCGGGTTGTCGCTGCAATCAAGAAGGTTGAAGGCGAAGGTGAGAAAGTTTCAGACGAAGTTAAGGCAGAAATCCTCAAACATGATAAACAAGCCAATACTATTTTAGAGGAAACTGGAACAATTGACCTTATTAAAAACCAAGTAAGACAAGGTGAATCAGAAGAAAAGAGCCAACCAGCTAATCAAGAGTTTTCAGATTTAGGTATCGAAGTTGAAGAAAACTATGACATTGAAGAAGTTGTCTCAGATGTGACAGCCTATGTCCAAGAAATCATCAATGAAATGGACGTTGAAGCAAGTTTATCATCTAGTTACAACCGTCGTACGGTCAATATGCAGATTGACACCAATGAACCTGGCCGTGTGATTGGATACCACGGAAAGGTTCTCAAAGCTCTGCAACTATTGGCTCAGAACTATCTCTATATTCGTTATGAAAAGAGTTTTTATATCTCTATTAATGTCAATGACTATGTGGAACATCGGGCTGAAGTCTTGCAAAGTTACGCTCAAAAATTGGCTAACAAAGCTTTGGAAGAGCGCCGTAGCCAGCCGACAGATCCAATGTCTAACAACGAACGCAAAATTATCCACCGAATCATTTCTAAAATGGATGGCGTTACTAGCTATTCAGAAGGCGACGAGCCAAACCGTTACGTCGTAGTTGATATTGATAGTGAGTAAAAGCTTCAATTATTAACTATGTCAGAATTTTTTATACAACAAAGTGAGACTGAGACGCCATTGTCTCCGTCTCCTTTCTTTTATAGATAATAAGTTTGAATGTAGAAAATCAAAGAGGGAAAGAATATGAAAAAAATACTTGTTTTATTACTTTCAGGCGCAATTTTTTTATGTGCATGTAGTCCGAAGGGAGATCATTCATCTCCTTCAAGTACTCCAAAACCATCAAAGCCATCTCAGACTTCTTCGAATTCTATTGAGCAAGATGAAAAAGCATATGCAAGTACTTTGGATAGTCTAAAAAATGATACATCAGAGGGGCGAGCAAATTTATACGCATTTTATGATATTGATGGAAACGGCACTAAAGAATTGCTAACTGGGCACCATTTCAAAGGTCAATATTATTTGGCAGCAATCTATTACTTGAAGCAAGGTGTTTCTACTTATTTAGCACAATCTAGAGTTGCTTCGGCAGGCGGAAGCAGAGAGGTCACAACTATTTATACTGATGGAACAGTCTTTTATGCCCAATGGCATTCTCTAAGCCCTGATGCTAAGGGTTATCTTTATCAACTGAGATCTGATAATAGTGGTGTAGATGTGCTAAAAGAAGCAGATTTTCAAATTGCAGGTGTGGATCCAAATTCTGAAAGCGGGCAACATACAGTATTTGGGACAGGATCTAAAAAAGAGCTTGATCTATCTTCGTTAAAGTGGAAAGACATAGAAAACTATCAAGCAACGACAAGTGTTGGAAATCAGAAAGAACAAAGTCGTTCGTCTCAATTGGATTTGGAAGCCATCCAAAAAGGAGATTATTCTAGTATTGAAGGCAGATGGAGAAATGGGAAGGGGAGTGAATTAGTATTTGATAAAAATGGCTTGGTTAATAACGACCTAAAATTGGGAAATAATTTTAGAATGATTGATTCTTATTTACAAGGTGGAGTATCCTCTGGAGGTCCGGGTGCAGCCATCTTGTTCATTCCAGCAGGTGTTGATATGTCTGTGACTGCGGATAATCAAACGATAGCAGATGCTTCTGATAAAAAACAAGATCGAATTCTTATAACACAGAGTGTTGTTGTTAATAACCCTGAGGTTTTCTATTATAGAGAGTAAAGAAAGGAAATTTTATGTCACTTTTCCCAGCTATAAAAGCTTATCTTCCTTATCAAGGTACTAAGTATATTGCTCCAGAAAAAGCAGGAGACCTTCGTGAGGTCATGCTGGATCTGAGAGCTAAGGGCCAAGCGGCTCGTAAAGAGTTCATAGATCTAGTCAAAGATTTTCAGGCCCTTTATCCGAAGTTAAGTTTGGAAAGAGCGAGTCAATGGATGAACCAAGCTCAAGTTCTGCGTCCTCATTTTTGGAATTATCTAAAAGGCTATGGAGAAATTACTGAGCCTATGTTCGCTCTGCGTTTGTATGGAAGTGCAGATGATTTTGGGGTATCGCTCGAAGTTAGCTTCATGGAGCGTAAGAAAGACGAAGATAGTCTCTCAAAGCAAAATCGAATCTTGCAAGTACCTATTGATAGACCAGTTTATTATTTTGCTCAGATAGATGGTGTGAGTCAGCGCTTTGAAGGCACAGAAGATAATCGCAGGTTACTTATGAAACAGGTCCAAGAAGGTCAGGTTCGCAAGGTTTTAGCCAAATACGATGTTAATCTATCTGGGGCTAATTCTAGAGAAGAAGTCTTGTCTAATTTACAAGAAGCAATGACTGCCCTGATTCCATTTTATGAAGCAACAAGGCCTCTATGATTCCGTTCTCAAAAGGAAACTTATTTTCTGGAACTATTGACAAAAGGCTTAGAATCATATAGAATAGTAAAGTATGTTTAGTAACTGATCACAACTAGCCGGCTAAACGAATACAAGAATCTAAGAGGAGGTATTCATCGTGAAACGTACTTATCAACCAAGTAAAATCCGTCGCGCGCGTAAACACGGTTTCCGTAATCGTATGTCTACTAAAAACGGTCGTCGCGTACTTGCAGCTCGTCGTCGTAAAGGACGCAAAGTTTTGGCTGCTTAATCAAAACGATTATAACAAGAAAAATCAGTGGAAACTCGAGACCACTGGTTTTTTCTATTATGCTGATAAAGAGATTATAAATAAAAATAAGACCAGATCGAAGATAAAATCGTTCTGGTCTTTTATATTCAAATTAGCTTATCACTTCAGTAAAAAAGGATATAGATAGCAAAGTATGGTGAAACTAATCATAGCATAAAGGATACCGATGCGAATAGCTTGGATAGGTTTATACAGTCGAATCAAGATGAGCAAACACCAAACCAATAAGACGAGGACAAACCAGCCGGAAAGTAACCGTAGAGGAGTTGGTCCATAAAGGTAAATATAGACACCAAATAATTTCCATCCTGCAAGTAAGGTCAGCAAGGTGGCAAATATAAAGAGCAGAGTGGTTGCTAACCGTGTACCTATCTGATCCCAGAGCGGTTTTTTAGAGATGAGATAAAAAGCTCCTAAAACAGCAAAATTAAGAAGAGAAACTCTAACAAGTTGCCAGAACCCAGTGACCGCAATGGAAGACGCACTTTGGGGAGAAATGGCTTCTGTAACAGTTCCAGCGCTCAGAAGATTTCCTAGCTCGCTTAGACCAGTTGTGAAAAAAAGGATATAGGTTAAAAGTAAGCTTCCAATGACAATATATGCTGCAAAGTTAGGGATAGCCCTTAGTGGCTGAACTTTTTCTTGGAATACTTGGTAGTTAAAAGTAGACGTTCTTTCGCTGAGCAAGCTACCCACAATGAGTCCATATAAGTAGAGACTGACTGGAATAGCAAGAAATAGCTGTGCTAGTATAGTAGCTATATCAATCTTGGAAAAAAGTGAGTCAAAGAAGGTCTGACTAAAATCGGACAATTGTATGAAGAGATTTGCAAAATTACCTGATACCTGACTTAGCTGAGTCCAAACAAAGTAAACCAGGATTCCTGAAGCCAAGAGGCTGCCTATTAGGATAACAAAATGTTGGAAGTTCTTTGAATAGCTGTCATTTGTCTTTTCAGAGCTTTCCTCCTCATGGAGAAATACGATGCAAGAAGCCATAAAGTTTTTAAAGGGTAGAGAATAGAAAGCTTGCATCAGATCAAACCAAACCATAATCCCTAAGCGTCCCTGGCTTAGCCAACCTGTACGGGACAGGACGTAGAAGGCAAAAGAGAGGTGGATAGCTAAAAATTGGAAAAAATCTAACTGCTGATGTGCACCCCAAATACTTAAAGCCATGGCTTGAGCAATGGTTAGAGTGAAAAAAACTCTCGTCTCTAATTTTTTGGCGCCTTCTTTTAATGGGATAGAGGTTGTATGTAATTTTTTGATTAGAAACTCAGTCGAAAGTAAAAGACCGATTGTGACTGGGAGAGAGTAAATAGTTTTAAGCTGCACTAGGATTGCAGTGTAAAAATAAGCTACCAGGTAGAAAACAATAGTTCCAATTTTAAAGATTTTTATTTGGGCGTCATCTAAAGGGCTAAAGATCGTCTGTTCTTCTAGATCATCTAGATCGTCTAGCTGATAGTCTTGCTCTTCTATCTGTTCTTGTAAAATTCTTTCCATTTTATGCCTCCTCTTTTTCATCTGGAATATATTCTAATATATCGCCGGGTTGGCATTCCAATTCTCGGCAAAGTGCATTGAGAGTTGAAAAGCGAACTGCTTTGGCTCGATTATTTTTCAAAATGGATAGATTGGCTGGTGTTAGATCAATCAGCTCAGCCAAGCGACCGGCACTGATACGCTTTTGTGCCATGACAAGGTCTAAATTTATCTGAATCATATGCCCTCCTAAATTGTGTAGTCTACTTGATCTTGCAGTTCAATAGCCTTGCCAAAAGCATTGCGAATGACACGGATAATTAAAGTTAAAATACTACAAGAAACTGTTACCAGGAGCATAGGTAGATAGACTGTCAGTCCCATGAAAAGTGAGATAAGAGCAACAATTCCAACTTCCCAGCCCAAATATCGGAGATATTGAACATTTTGTTGAATGAAAACTTGGTCCTGCCCGATATGATGAAGGAGCCGGTAAAGATGGACAATGCAGGTCAAAGCCAGTCCTCCTAAGGCGTAACCTAGCAAGAGCAAAATCCAGAATCGGGCCTCGCCTTGAACGAGAGGGGAAGGAAAGACGATAATAAGATTTACAATCCAAGGACCTAGGAAGATTAAGATAGTAGAAGCAATAAATAAAAGGCTAATGCTGATTTTTGTAAGACTGATGCTCCAATCTTCAGCAGTCTTTTTTGTTTTGTTGGTCATAATATCCTCCGACAAATATTTTAGTTCTTAGTAACTATAACACAAAAATTATCGATAATCAATAAGATTCTATCGAAAAATAACAAATAGTTATCGATTAAAGATCAGAAACTGCAAGTTTAAAAGTTTTGAAGTCAAATGATTGCTTCTACTAGTAAAGCAAGACGAGGAGCCAGTTCTTTTTTTGTCAGACTTTTTTGGTATAATGGTTAGAAGAAAAGGCAAGGGTAAAAAAGATGGAAATTTTTGACACACACACGCATTTAAATGTGGAAGAATTTGCTGGTCGAGAGGCAGAGGAGCTTCAATTAGCCAAAGAAATGAGTGTTGTTGCACACAATATTGTCGGTTTTGACCGACCGACCATTGAGCGCGCTTTGGAGTTGGCGGACAGCTATGATCAGCTTTATGCTACGATTGGCTGGCATCCGACTGAGGCGGGGACTTATGATGAGGCGGTGGAAGCTTATCTGCTGGATAAGCTTCGTCACCCCAAGGTTGTAGCTCTGGGCGAGATTGGTCTGGACTATCACTGGATGATTGCGCCTAAGGATGTTCAGGAGCGGGTTTTTCGACGCCAAATCCAGCTCTCCAAAGAGCTGAACCTGCCCTTTGTCGTTCACACACGTGACGCATTGGATGACACCTATGAGATTATCAAGAGTGAAGGTGTCGGACCTAGAGGTGGTATCATGCACTCTTATTCAGGTTCTTTGGAAATGGCAGAGCGCTTTATCGAGCTAGGAATGATGATTTCCTTTTCTGGAGTCGTCACCTTTAAAAAAGCGACAGATATTCAGGAGGCTGCGCAGAACCTGCCTTTGGACAAAATCCTCGTCGAGACGGATGCGCCTTACTTGGCGCCTGTTCCCAAACGTGGCCGAGAAAATAAAACAGCCTATACCCGCTATGTGGTAGAGAAAATTGCTGAGCTGCGTGGGCTTACTGTCGAAGAAGTAGCGCAGGCGACCTATGCCAATGCAAAGAAGGTGTTTGGGCTTGACTGAGAAGATAAAAATCCCTCAAGTAATCGTCGTTGAGGGCAAGGATGACACAGCCAATTTGCAGCGGTTTTATCAAGTTGATACTTACGAGACGAGAGGATCTGCGATCAATGAAGAAGATCTAGAGCGGATTGAGAAACTGCACCAGCTACGTGGGGTTATTGTCTTTACCGATCCAGACTACAATGGTGAGCGCATTCGTCGAATAATTATGGAGGCTGTGCCAACTGCTCAACATGCCTTTCTCCGACGAGATGAGGCAACTCCCAAGTCTAAGAACAAAGGTCGGTCGCTCGGAGTAGAGCACGCTTCATTTGAGGATTTACAGCAGGCATTGGCTGGTCTGGTTGGACATTTCGATGATGAGGACGACTTTGACATCACCAAAAGTGACCTTGTGCGACTGGGACTACTTATGGGGAGTGACAGCCGTCAGCGTCGAGAGTATCTGGGTGAAGAGCTCCGTATCGGCTACTCCAATGGTAAACAGCTCCTCAAACGCTTGGAGTTGTTTGGGGTGACCTTGGCGGAAGTGGAAGAAACCATGCGTAAGTATTCAGTCTAACGGAGTAAGGAATGAAAAAAGTAATTATTACGGGTGGCAATAGTGGTATTGGTTATCAGGCTGCTAAACAGTTAGCTGAAAAGGGCTGGTCAGTGACCTTATTTTGCCGGCGAAAAGAAGCTGCTGAGCAAGCCTGTGAGAAAATCCGCCAACAAACAGGAAATCCACGTGTAGATTATATCTTGGTTGATCTATCTGATGTGAAGAGCGTCAGGAAAGCAGTAGAACAGTATATCCAAAAGAAAGACGCTCTAGACGTCCTGATTAACAATGCAGCTGACTTTGATTTGTCAGTCAAAAAGCCAATCCTGACTAGGGAGGGATTGGAAAAGCAATTTGCGACCAATGTGGTTGCTCCCTTTTTACTTTCTGTCTTGTTGAGAGGCTTACTAGAAAAGTCTGAGAGTGGTCGGATTATTAATATTTCTTCTCAAGGGTTGGTGCTGTATCCTTTCATAAAGCTTGATTTTGAAAATTTATCTGGTCAAAAACATTACAGCCCTGCTAAGACCTATTATCAGAATAAGTTGGCCTTATTGATGCTGTCGCTTTATATGCGGAAACATTGGAAAGACATCAAGGTGCAGGCAATCCGTGTGACCAATGTCAAAGTAGATATGAACCGCTATGATCACCTCAGCGCTTTTATGAAAAATCTGTATAAAATTAAGTCAAAATTTTCGATTAGTCCTGAAGAAATGGCGAAAGTCTATACAGCCTTATCTACAGAAGATGGTTATGAGGGCTTTTTGTATGACGAGAAATGCAGAGAAGTAAAGGCTAACGCATTTGCTTACAAGGAAGAAGAGCAGAAAAAACTTTGCACTTTGCTTGAGCAAATGACCTGCGTAAAGGATAACGTATAAAGAATTAAAAAATAAAGTCCATAAGGAGAAATAGCATTGGCTTGGTTTAATTTGGGGAAGAAAAAAGAAAAAATAGAATCTGCAACAGAAGTTGTAAAAGAGAAAATTGAGACAAGTGCTTGCTTGGGAGTGTTTGACTTCTTTGCACTTGGGAAGTCCGATCAGCTGTTGATCTTGGGCAGATTGAAAGGAAACTTAAAGTTAGGCGACCGTCTGCAAGTATGCAATCCTGGCGAAAGCTTTGAGTCTTTTGGCGAGCTGACGGTTGAAAAATTAAGCAATGGAAAAGAAGATTCTAACTTCTTGACAGATGAGCCCCTTGCCCATATTGTTGTAGCTGCATCTGAGGTCGCAGGTCGACTTAAAAAGGGGAGTGTTCTCTATACGTCCAATATAGATGAGCGCCAGCTTTTATCTAGTTATACAGATGCCCTTTATACATCTTTTGTGGAAATGCAGAATGGAGATATGAGCAATGAAGACTATCTGCGAGCTAGTTTAGAAGATAGTGTAGAAATTTTGCGTTTGTTCTTATGGGATTGTAGAGAGAATCGACAAAATGGAAGCGAAGAAGAATATCAAAAAAATCTGGCTAAAATTGCCCACCTTGAGGAAGTTGTAAGAGACAAGCTACTTGAAGCAGATGAGGTCTATGTGATTTATTCGCAATTAACAGGAGAGCCCTATATGTTTTCAAAGACATATGACAGAGGGGATGATGGCTACCTGTGTACAGATCCTTTGATTCACCTCTCAACTTCTCGTTGGTACCATCATTACAAAGAAACGTTTGACAGTCAGCCGAATACCCAAGTGAGACGGATTGAAAATACAGAGGACAAGGAAGCTATTAAAAACTTCTTGGGTTCCGCTTTTTACCTTAATGGTGCGCTAGGAATTATCATGAATTCAGATGATGTGTGCATCAAGGCTCAAAACTTGGTAGAAAAACCTGATTTTTCAAATCTACCTGAGATCCAGGTGCCTGTCATGAATCCTGATGTAGTGAGATGGTTACTTTTACTTGGACAGCTAGGCAAGCCTGACACTGAAGACAAACAGCTGGTAGACAGGCTTTATTATGGCTTCCTATCAAAGGCAGTGCCTAAGGCTAAATTCCTCATTCCGGTGCGAAGAGGGGAGAACTTCCCTGAAGCGAGCGATGAAGCCAAGGAAGTAATGTTAGAAAGAGGGGCTAGTCTAGATTTACCAGTTCGAGAAGGAAAAGACGGCCGACAAGCTATCTCTCTCTTTACAGACTGGAAACGTCTGCGGATGGTTTTTGATGAAGAGTGGAACGGTATGATCGAGCCGGCAGGGAATATGATTGCTATGTTTGACTATATTGTCAATGGAACAGAGTATCTAAAAGCGGGATGTTACATAAGCCAAGATTCTTTCAAAGAAATGGAAAAACTAAGTGCCGAGTTAAATGATGCTCCAAAGCAGTAGAAGAGGTAAATATGAAGATTATAGTTGACAGAGTCTCGGTTAGTGCAGGAGATGATACTGTTCCACATAAGACAGAATATGAAGTGTCTGAAGAAATGACGGTAGGAGCTTTCTTTGCTTTTCTTGAAGAAGATAGTTATCTCCCTCTTGTTCAAGGAAATGATGTTGCATGGGAACTTCGCAATATCAATGGGGAACAGGGGGCCTACTTTACAAAAACAAAAGAGACGCTTCAATCAGATGCCTTGTTAAAGACAATGATTGAAGAGGCAAATGGTGATAACCAATTTGAGCTGATTTACCATTCTACACCTGAAAATTATTTAAAAAGAAAAGAGAATAGATGAGAATTGCAGACCATAGTGTGACCCGTGCCATTCTGGAGCGTCACGGTTTCACCTTTAAAAAATCTTTCGGTCAGAATTTCCTGACTGATACCAACATCCTCCAGAAGATTGTGGATACTGCTGAGATTGACAAAAAGGTCAATGTCATTGAAATTGGTCCTGGTATTGGGGCTTTGACGGAGTTTTTGGCAGAAAATGCTGCGGAAGTCATGGCCTTTGAGATAGATGATCGGTTGGTGCCGATTTTAGCGGATACTTTGCGCGATTTTGACAATGTGACAGTGGTTAATCAGGATATTCTCAAGGTTGATTTAGCCCAGTACATAGCAGAGTTTAAAAATCCAGACCTGCCTATCAAGGTGGTGGCAAATCTTCCCTACTACATCACGACGCCGATCCTCATGCATTTGATTGAGAGCGGAATTCCTTTTAGTGAGTTTGTCGTAATGATGCAAAAAGAAGTGGCGGATCGGATTTCGGCTCAGCCGAATACCAAGGCCTACGGCAGTTTGTCAATCGCGGTCCAGTATTACATGACGGCCAAGGTAGCCTTTATCGTACCTCGGACAGTCTTTGTGCCTGCTCCAAATGTGGATTCGGCTATTCTCAAGATGGTGCGAAGAGAGCGACCAGCAGTTGAGGTCCAGGACGAGAAATTCTTTTTCAAGGTCACCAAAGCCAGTTTTGTCCATCGCAGGAAAACTCTCTGGAATAATCTGACTAGTTATTTCGGTAAGTCTGAAGAAGTCAAGACCAAGCTTGAAAGAGCTTTAGAAAAAGCCGATCTTGCGGCCAATGTTCGAGGAGAAGCGCTAGACTTGGCAGCTTTTGCCCGCTTGAGTGACGCTTTAAAGTCTGAGGGACTATAAAAAAAGAAGACTTGCTCTCTGGTAGCTGGTCTTCTATTTTATTCATGAGGTTCATATGAGAGCGAAATATCTATCTTTGTTTTCTGGGCTACTCTGGATGTCGCAGTCTTTGCTCCATTTTTTGCTGATGCTAGGCCTGCCTCTGGGACGTTTGGTCTTTGGTGGTGCTTTTGTAGTATTTCCTTTATGGTTGCGGCCGGTTAACTTCCTGCTGTTCTCATTGTGGGCTTTCTTTAGTTTTAGTTATCTAGCTTTTGGTGGTTGGTTGAAAAGTGGCTTGAGGTCTTCAGTTTTGAGGAAAGTCATTTTAGTTGGAACTGTGTTTCTATTTTTGGCTACGTTTTTCAATTTCTTTATCAGTGCGAGTCCATTAGAGAAATATTTAACAGGAAGCCTGACCTTCCTAGTTTTTCTAAGCAGTAGCCTTCTTCTCCATAATAAGAAAAAATCCTATCATGATTGATAGGGTTGCTTTTGATGCGGAGGAAGGGATTTGAACCCTCACACCCGTACGGGCACATGCGCCTGAAGCATGCGTGTCTGCCGTTCCACCACCTCCGCTTGTTCTCTATTATAACATATTTTTTAAAAAATCCAAGAAAAAATGGCCAGATTAGACAGTGCCATCCATAAAATCAGATGAGGCTGGAAGATTTATTCCAGCCTCTAGTCATGATGAATTGCAAATAAAAGTTGAAGAATTTTTCTCTAACCTCTTCTTGCTACTTTTGTATTATTTATTCTACAATTTGAGGATAGAGGTTTTCTTGTTCTTTGGATGTATCTTTCAAGATGAAGATAGCCCATAAGAGAGCTAAAATGAAGACAACCAAGCCAGGAACTCCTCCCTCAGGTCCGAATTGTCCACCTGTGATAAGTGTACGATTGGAAGTTGTAAAGTACATCAAGGAAGACTCGCTGTCAAATCCACTGACATGGAAACCATAAACGTTACCCATGATGAAGTTCCAAGCGAAGTGGAAGCCACAAGGTCCCCAGATATTTCCGCGCTTCAGAGCGTAAACGGCTGTGAAAAGGCCAAAAACGAATAGGTGGACAGTTGAGAGCCAAGAAGCACCATTATTATCCAAATGGAAATAAGAGAACATGGTAGAAGCAATCAAAATGGCTATGTAGGTGTTTTTATGATAGGAAATAATGGGAATCAACCATCCGCGAATGTAAATCTCTTCTGCAGCTGTTTGGAAAATATAGCCGATGAGAACTAAAATCCAAGAAACGAGGAAAGGCAAACTAAATTGGATCCGGTCAAACTTAGCATCTCCTGTAATGAAGAAGACGATTAAGACGGTCGTAATCATGATGGCACCCACCAACACACCTTTAGCGAATTCGGGAAGGCCATTTCCTCTAGAGAATCCCATGGTTCGTATCGGTCGTTTTTCAATGAATTTGACCCAAAGGAAGAAGGCGATAATGGTGTAGAGGAAGGACCAAAGGTCCAAAATATTCCACCAGTCAGGAATCCAACTTTGCTTGTCCAAGAAAAAGTTAGTCGAAGCCCTACTGATCGGAGACATATATTGGGTAATATAGTAAAGGATGAAGGGAGCTAAAAACCAAGGAGTCAAAAATTTCCCTTTTTTGACATTGGAAATGAGCGGGTTGCTCTTTGAGAGAAATGAAAGGCTCATAAATAACCTCCTTATAGCTAGCATGAACCATTAACGAAGTCAGAGACTTGCTTCTTGATGAAGAAGCTTCTGCTTCACTGGAATTCCAGTAGTAACCAGATGGACAAGTGCCTTGTGATTGTCACCTTCCCTTCTAATTGTACTTGTCCCATTCCTCACACGAGGCATATAGATGTTTGTTATTTACCTCTCTATTATAAAACTTTTAGAAAGCGTTTACAACATTCTGTCCTTGTTTATATAGAAAATCTTACAACTAAAGAATTTGTGGCTTTCTTAGTAAACTTGTAAGCTAAATCAAACATTTTTTGTTATAATGGGTGTACTAACTTTTAAGGAGTAATCTTGCAAGGTAAAATCATTAAAGCCTTAGCTGGTTTCTATTATGTAGAGTCGGCTGGGCAAATTTATCAAACCAGAGCTAGAGGAAATTTTCGAAAAAAAGGACAGACACCTTATGTTGGTGATGAGGTTGAATTTTCAGCAGAAAAGGACTCAGAAGGTTATATTTTAAAAATAGCAGAGCGTAAAAACAGTCTTGTACGCCCTCCGATTGTGAATATTGACCAGGCGGTTGTTATCATGAGCGCCAAGGAACCGGATTTTAATCCAAATCTCTTGGATCGTTTCTTGGTTCTCTTGGAACATAAAGGGATTCATCCGATTCTCTATATTAGTAAACTGGATTTGCTGGATTGTGAAGATGAGCTAGATGAATTCTTACAAGTCTATCGAACAATTGGCTATGATGTGGTCCAAAGCGTTGAGGAATTATTACCTCTTCTAGCGGATAAAATAACTGTTTTTATGGGACAAACAGGAGTTGGGAAATCAACTCTTCTCAATAAGATTGCCCCAGATTTACAATTAGAGACAGGCGAGATTTCTGAAAGTCTGGGCCGAGGTCGTCATACGACACGGGCTGTCAGCTTTTACAATCTGAACGGCGGGAAGATCGCTGATACGCCAGGATTTTCGTCATTGGATTACGAGGTGAGTACGGCTGAAGATCTCAATCAAGCTTTTCCCGAGATTGCTGAGTTTAGCAAATTCTGTAAGTTTCGTACTTGTACCCATACCCATGAGCCAAATTGTGCAGTCAAGCCAGCGGTCGAAAGTGGTCGGATAGCAACTTTTCGCTTTGACAACTATCTGCAATTTCTCAGTGAGATTGAAAATCGAAGAGAAACCTATAAAAAAACAGCTAAGAAAATACCTAAATAGGAAACAGGAGAAAAACTATGACACAATTTAAAATTGCACCATCTATCTTAAGCGCTGATTACGCTAATTTTGAAAGTGAATTGAAAAGACTAGAAGCGGCTGGAGCTGACTATGCTCATATTGACGTAATGGACGGCCACTTTGTTCCTAATATCACCTTTGGAGCGGGTGTTGTAGCTAGCATGCGTCCACATAGCAAATTGGTGTTTGACTGTCATCTGATGGTTACAAATCCTGAAAAGCATATCGAGGAATTCGTTCGTGCTGGGGCAGATATTATTACAATCCATGTAGAAGCGACTCCCCATATCCATGGAGCGCTCCAACAAATCCGTGCCGCAGGAGTAAAAGCAGGTGTCGTAATCAATCCGGGTACCCCAGTTCAAGCGATTCAGCATGTGTTAGGCTTGGTAGACCAAGTCTTGGTGATGACTGTGAACCCTGGCTTTGGCGGACAAGCCTTTTTGCCTGAGACCTTGGTTAAAGTGAGTGAGTTAGCGAGCCTTCGGGAACAAGAACAATTACAATTTGATATCGAGGTTGATGGTGGTATTGACAATCAAACCATCAAGCAAGCAAAAGCAGCTGGCGCTAACGTCTTTGTAGCAGGTAGCTATGTCTTTAAAGGCGATGTCGACCATCAAGTTCAAACCTTGAAGGAAGCCTTACATGACTAAGGTTGTTCTAGTTGCTGGAGGTCAATTAGAAGAATTACCCTCAGATGTTGATGCCTGGGTCGGTGTGGATCGAGGCAGTCTCCACTTGATAGAGCAAGGTATAGTTCCCGATTTGGCGGTAGGAGATTTCGACTCTGTATCCCCGCAGGAATTTGAGCTAATTCAAAAGCAAACTAAAGAGGTCCTATGTGCCCAGCCAGAAAAAGATGATACAGATCTTGAGTTGGCTGTCACGGCTACTTTTGAGCGCTATCCAGACGCAAATGTTACTATTTTTGCTGCTTTTGGAGGCCGTATGGATCATACTCTAGCCAATGTTTTTCTTCCTAGCAACCCAAAGATTGCTCCTTATATGGAGCGACTTGCTTTGCAAGATGAACAAAACCTGCTTACCTATCGACCGGCAGGCAAACATTTAATCGATCCTATAGAAGGAATGGCCTATGTTGCCTTTATGCCAACACAGGATATTGCCTTGACCATTGAAGGAGCCAAGTATCCTTTAAATGAAAAAAATTTTTTCTTTAAAAAAGTCTATGCTTCTAACGAATTTATAGGTGAGCCCATTTCCCTGTCTTTTGATTCTGGGTATGTGGTGATTATGTATAGTAAAGATAGGAAATAAGATGGAGATACTTATCATCATTTTGCTGGTAGCCAATCTTCTTTTGACTTTCTTGCTTTGTCAAAGCCAAACACAGCAAAAGAAGGATGTTCAAGAAATCTTGGAAGCGCAAGCTGACCATTTATCAGATCAGCTTGATTATCGTTTGGAGCAGGAAAGACAAAATTCCTTGCTTCAACAAAAAAATCTAGAGATAGGCTTGGGAGATCGTTTTAGTTCTCTACACACAAGTTTGCATCGGGATTTGACAGATTTACGGGCAGAAATCAGTGATAATTTGACAAAGAATCGCGATAAGACAGATGAACGCATGAAACAGATTCAAGAGTCTAATGAATTACGTCTAGAGCAAATGAGACAGACAGTAGAAGAAAAATTGGAAAAGACTCTTCAGACTCGGCTTCAAACCTCTTTCGAGTCTGTTTCTAAGCAATTGGAATCAGTCAACCGCGGTCTAGGTGAAATGCAGCATATTGCGCGCGATGTTGGAACCCTTAATAAGGTCCTTTCAAATACTAAAACTCGTGGTATTATGGGCGAGTTGCAGCTGGGTCAGATTATCGAAGATATTTTGACTCCAAGTCAGTACGAGCGGGAGTTTGCTACTGTTTCAGGCTCTAGTGAAAGAGTTGAGTATGCAGTCAAGTTGCCTGGGCAAACTGATCAAGACTATGTTTATCTACCGATTGATTCGAAATTTCCTTTGGCTGATTACTATCGCTTGGAAGACGCTTATGAATCTGGTAATAAAGAAGAGATTGAACTCTATCGCAAGGCCCTGCTAAATAGTGTTAAACGCTTTGCAAAAGACATTCGCAGCAAGTATTTAGCACCTCCTGCTACAACCAACTTTGGGATTATGTTTTTACCGACAGAGGGTCTCTATTCAGAAGTTGTTCGCAATCCAGAATTTTTTGACAACCTTCGTAGAGAAGAGCAGATTGTAGTTGCTGGACCATCGACTTTATCAGCCCTACTCAACTCACTATCCGTTGGATTCAAAACTCTGAACATTCAAAAGAGTGCGGATGACATCAGCAAGGTTTTGGGAAGCGTCAAACTAGAATTTAATAAATTCGCAGGTATTTTGGTTAAGGCGCAGAAGCATTTGCAGCACGCTTCGGGGAATATTGATGATTTGCTGACGCGCAGAACAAATGCCATTGAGCGAACCTTACGCCAGATTGAATTGTCAGATGAAGATTTGCATATAGACCTGCTTGATGTGCCAGAAGAAAGGGAAGATCATGAAAATTAACCAAATGAAAAAAGATGAATTTTTTGAAGGGTTTTACTTGATTAAATCCGCTGAAGTTCGACAGACGAGGGCAGGGAAGGATTATATCGCCTTTACTTTTCAAGATGATAGTGGAGAGATCGAAGGGAAACTCTGGGATGCCCAGCCCCATAACGTAGCTGAATATACAGCTGGAAAAGTTGTCCATATGCAAGGTCGCCGAGAAGTCTACAATAATACTCCTCAGGTTAATCAGTTAGTTCTACGTCTTCCTAGAGCAGGTGAGCCTAACGATCCAGCTGACTTTAAAGAAAAACCTCCAGTGGATCCGAAGGATTTACGAGATTATTTGGCTCAGATGATTTTCAAGATTGAAAATCCGGTTTGGCAACGTGTTGTCCGAGCTTTATATAGCAAGTATGACAAGGAATTCTATTCTTATCCTGCGGCCAAGACCAATCATCACGCTTTTGAATCTGGCTTAGCCTTTCACACGGCAACTATGGTTCGCTTGGCTGATGCGATTGGTGATATCTACCCTCAGCTCAACAAAAGTTTGCTCTTTGCTGGAATTATGTTGCACGATTTAGCAAAAGTAATCGAACTAAGTGGTCCTGATGACACCGAGTACACAGTTCGTGGCAACTTAATTGGCCACATTGCTTTAATTGACGAAGAAATTACAAAAGTTCTTCTAGAATTGAAGATTGACGACAGTAAGGAAGATGTGATTGTCTTACGTCATGTCATATTGAGTCACCATGGTTTGCTTGAATATGGAAGTCCAGTTCGTCCAAGGATTATGGAGGCGGAGATTCTTCATATGATTGATAACTTGGATGCGGAAATGATGATGATGACAGGAGCTCTGGCCAAGGTAGGGGAAGGAGAAATGACCAGTCGTATTTTTGCTATGGACAATCGTTCCTTCTATAAACCCAATTTAGACTAAAGAAAAAACGAAAAATGAGCATTATATTTGAAATAATGTTCGTTTTTTTTGATAGAGTATGTTATAATGAAGAAAAATAACAAGAACGGTGAAAATATGAAACTAAGAAGAAGTGACAGAATGGTGGTAATTTCAAACTATCTTTTAAACCACCCTTATGAACTGACTAGTCTGAATACTTTTGCTGAAAAGTATGAATCAGCTAAATCCTCTATTTCAGAAGATATTGTCATCATCAAACGCGCTTTTGAAGAGATCGAGATTGGATCTATTGAAACAATTACTGGAGCGGGAGGAGGAGTCATCTTTACCCCTTCTATTTCTGATAGAGAGTCTAGAGAAATTGTGGAAGGACTGCGAGATCAATTGTCAGAAAGTAGCCGCATTTTACCAGGTGGCTATATCTACCTATCAGATCTCTTGAGCACGCCATCTATTTTAAATAGTATTGGGCGGATTATCGCCAAAGCTTTTCGCGATCAAAAAATCGATGCTGTCATGACAGTAGCTACTAAGGGAGTTCCTCTTGCTAATGCCGTGGCCAATACATTAAATGTTCCTTTTGTGATTGTCCGTCGTGATTTAAAAATTACAGAAGGTTCAACTGTTAGCGTTAACTATGTTTCTGGTTCCAGCGATCGGATCGAAAAGATGTTTTTATCAAAGCGTAGCTTGAAAGCAGGTAGCCGAGTTTTGATAGTGGACGACTTCCTTAAGGGAGGCGGTACAATCAATGGGATGATTAGCTTGCTTGCTGAATTCGAATCGGAGTTAGCAGGTGTAGCTGTTTTTGCGGATAACGCCCAGGAAAAGAGAGAACATCTGTCTTATAAATCTTTATTGAAAGTGACCAATATCGATGTAAAAGAAAATAAAATCGATGTTGAAGTCGGAAATATTTTTGATAAATAAGCAGGAAAAGGATTATGAGAAGTATATTTGAGAAATTTGACCGAATTCCAATTTGGGTTCGTATAGGAGTTTTATTACTATTAATAGTGATTTTGATTACTGGCTTGTTTTTTATAAAGCCAAACTACAAAACAAGTCACCAGTCCTCAACAGTTGCTTCATACAGCCGTACGTCTAGTTCCAAAGTTGATTCGTCTAATGAAAAATCTTCTTCAAATCCAGATAAAGCGAAAGCTTTGGATACACAAAGTCTTGCTAATGCAGAAACTCTTGTGAAGGAATTAGAAGCTGAGCAGACCGAAGAAAACGTGGCACTTGCACAGGCTGCAGTTGACAAGGTGAAGAATCTAGATGCTAAGGCTAAGTTACAGGATAGGATTCAGGCAGTTAAAGATACCATAGCTGCAAACCGAGCTGCAAATGCTACGCAACCACAAATTCAACAGCAACCAGTCTATCAAGCACCGACAATCCAAACTCCAGCAGTATCTTCAACAGTTGATACTCAAACACAAAATGAAGAAGCCCCTTCTGCTAACACAACTACACAATAAGAGAAGTTCCTAAGAGCTTCTCTTATTTGTATTAGTTCAAGATTCACAAAGTAAAAAGAGCAAAAAATGAAGAAATCTATTGACTCGCCAACTGGCCCGTGTTATAATGATAGACGGTACTTTTTACTTTTGGTCTCTCAAAAGTGTACAGAGACGTGCTGACAAATGTTGCAAAAGTACACACAGATGGTAGCTGTCACCAAGTGTACCATCACCAAAATTAAAAAAATACAGGAGAATGTAGATGCCTACAATTAACCAATTGGTTCGCAAACCGCGTAAATCAAAAGTAGAAAAATCTAAATCACCAGCATTGAACGTTGGTTACAATAGTTTGAAACGTGTTCCAACTAACGAAAGTGCACCTCAAAAACGTGGTGTAGCGACTCGTGTCGGAACTATGACGCCTAAAAAACCTAACTCTGCCCTTCGTAAATTTGCTCGTGTACGTTTGAGTAACTTGATCGAAGTAACTGCTTATATCCCAGGTATCGGACACAACTTGCAAGAGCACAGTGTTGTGCTTCTTCGTGGTGGACGTGTAAAAGACCTTCCAGGGGTACGTTACCACATCGTTCGTGGTGCACTTGATACAGCAGGTGTTACTGATCGTAAACAAGGCC
Source organism: Streptococcus sp. SG2 (assembly GCF_030439925.1). Classification (NCBI taxonomy): domain Bacteria; kingdom Bacillati; phylum Bacillota; class Bacilli; order Lactobacillales; family Streptococcaceae; genus Streptococcus; species Streptococcus sp. SG2. The sequence continues at coordinate 221,785 of NZ_JAQFJD010000002.1, forward strand.
GTTCTAAATACGGTACTAAAAAACCAAAAGCATAAGGAAAGGGGATAAAGAGAAATGAGTCGTAAAAACCGTGCGCCTAAGCGCGAAGTATTGCCAGATCCGCTTTACAATTCAAAATTAGTTACTCGTCTTATCAACCGCGTTATGCTTGATGGAAAACGTGGTACAGCAGCTTCAATCGTTTATGGAGCATTCGAGCAAATCAAAGAAGCGACTGGAACTGATGCACTTGAAGTATTTGAAACAGCGATGGAAAACATCATGCCTGTTCTTGAAGTACGTGCTCGCCGTGTTGGTGGATCTAACTACCAAGTACCGGTTGAAGTTCGTCCAGAACGTCGTACAACATTGGGACTTCGTTGGTTGGTAACAATCGCTCGCCTTCGTGGTGAACACACAATGCAAGACCGTCTTGCAAAAGAAATCATGGATGCTGCTAACAACACTGGTGCAGCTGTTAAGAAACGCGAAGATACTCACCGTATGGCTGAAGCCAACCGTGCCTTCGCACACTTCCGTTGGTAAGATAGGATGCGAAAGCGTCAATAAAGTCCCAGAGAAAATAGGGAATCGAAGCAGGTTGCGATTGCAACCAATGAGATTCATCTTTTTCTCTAGACTTTTAGCTTGAGTTCAACTAGATCATGATACTAGGAACGGTAAGGATGCAAAGTGAGAATAGGCAATTGACGCAGTATTCGATGGATACAAGGAAGTTTATCTTTTTCACACAGCATCCCGTTCCAGCTCAAATAGGCTAACTTGAGCTTTTAGCCCGAGTTCAATTGAGCTAGGTCAGCTCTTAGCTATAATTCAACTTATCTACAAGTTGAAACCAACAAAATCAGATAAACATTGAGAACGGGTAGGTCCTGCCTATCCGTTTTTGCTAAATAATGTTATAATAAACTGTAAAATAAATTAATAGGAGAAAATAACCTCATGGCACGCGAATTTTCACTTGAAAAAACACGTAATATCGGTATCATGGCTCACGTCGATGCTGGTAAAACAACTACAACTGAGCGTATCCTTTACTACACTGGTAAAATTCACAAAATCGGTGAAACTCACGAAGGTGCGTCACAAATGGACTGGATGGAGCAAGAGCAAGAACGTGGTATCACAATCACATCTGCTGCGACAACAGCTCAATGGAACAACCACCGCGTAAACATCATCGACACACCAGGACACGTGGACTTCACAATCGAAGTACAACGTTCTCTTCGTGTATTGGATGGTGCGGTTACCGTTCTTGACTCACAATCAGGTGTTGAGCCTCAAACAGAAACAGTTTGGCGCCAAGCTACTGAATACGGAGTTCCTCGTATTGTATTTGCTAACAAAATGGACAAAATCGGTGCTGACTTCCTTTACTCAGTAAGCACTCTTCATGACCGTCTTCAAGCAAACGCTCACCCAATTCAATTGCCAATCGGTGCTGAGGATGACTTCCGTGGTATCATTGACTTGATCAAGATGAAAGCTGAAATCTATACTAACGACCTTGGTACAGATATTTTGGAAGAAGATATTCCTGCTGAATACCTTGAACAAGCACAAGAATACCGTGAAAAATTGGTGGAAGCAGTTGCGGAAACTGATGAAGACTTGATGATGAAATACCTTGAAGGTGAAGAAATCACTAACGAAGAATTGAAAGCTGGTATCCGTAAAGCAACTATCAATGTTGAGTTCTTCCCAGTATTGTGTGGTTCAGCCTTCAAGAACAAGGGTGTTCAATTGATGCTTGATGCAGTTATCGATTACTTGCCAAGCCCACTTGATATCCCAGCAATCAAAGGTATCAACCCAGATACAGATGAAGAAGAAACTCGTCCAGCATCTGATGAAGAGCCATTTGCAGCTCTTGCCTTCAAGATCATGACTGACCCATTCGTAGGTCGTTTGACATTCTTCCGTGTGTACTCAGGTGTCCTTCAATCTGGTTCTTACGTATTGAACACTTCTAAAGGTAAACGTGAACGTATCGGACGTATCCTTCAAATGCACGCTAACAGTCGTCAAGAAATTGAAACAGTATATTCTGGTGATATCGCTGCTGCCGTAGGTTTGAAAGATACTACTACTGGTGACTCATTGACAGATGAAAAAGCTAAAATCATCCTTGAGTCTATCAACGTTCCAGAACCAGTTATCCAATTGATGGTTGAGCCTAAGTCTAAGGCTGACCAAGACAAGATGGGTATTGCCCTTCAAAAATTGGCTGAAGAAGATCCAACTTTCCGTGTTGAAACAAACGTTGAAACTGGTGAAACAGTTATCTCTGGTATGGGTGAGCTTCACTTGGATGTCCTTGTTGACCGTATGCGTCGTGAGTTCAAGGTTGAAGCAAACGTAGGTGCTCCTCAAGTATCTTACCGTGAAACTTTCCGCGCTCCTACTCAAGCTCGTGGATTCTTCAAACGCCAATCTGGTGGTAAAGGTCAATTCGGTGACGTTTGGATCGAATTTACTCCAAATGAAGAAGGTAAAGGATTCGAGTTTGAAAATGCTATCGTCGGTGGTGTGGTTCCACGTGAATTCATCCCCGCGGTAGAAAAAGGTTTGATTGAGTCAATGGCTAATGGTGTCCTTGCTGGTTACCCAATCGTTGACGTGAAAGCTAAACTTTACGATGGTTCATATCACGATGTCGACTCATCTGAAACAGCCTTCAAGGTTGCGGCTTCACTTGCATTGAAAGAAGCTGCCAAGACTGCACAACCAGCTATCCTTGAACCAATGATGTTGGTAACAATCACTGTTCCTGAAGAAAACCTTGGTGACGTTATGGGTCACGTAACAGCTCGTCGTGGACGTGTTGATGGTATGGAGGCTCATGGTAACAGCCAAATCGTTCGTGCCTATGTACCACTTGCTGAAATGTTCGGTTATGCAACAGTTCTTCGTTCTGCATCACAAGGACGTGGTACTTTCATGATGGTATTTGACCACTACGAAGATGTACCTAAGTCAGTACAAGAAGAAATTATCAAAAAACATAAAGGTGAAGCATAATAGCTCTGCCTGAGCACCCCTTGAGGGTGCTTTTTTCTTTCCAAAAAAGCTATCTGAAAATATCCTTGAAAAAGATTTGAAAGAATGAACAAGTTTCTCTTACAATGATGAAATCAGTTGCATTTTATATCAAATAGGTATATAATAATAATGTTGAAAAGTGATTTGTAGCAACTCAAGTTACTCTTTTCACATAAAATATTTATTGATTTTCATAAGGAGGAAATCACGAATGGTAGTTAAAGTTGGTATTAACGGTTTCGGTCGTATCGGTCGTCTTGCATTCCGTCGTATCCAAAACGTAGAAGGTGTTGAAGTTACTCGCATCAACGACCTTACAGATCCTGTAATGCTTGCACATCTGTTGAAATATGACACAACTCAAGGTCGTTTCGACGGTACTGTTGAAGTAAAAGAAGGTGGATTCGAAGTTAACGGTAAATTCGTTAAAGTTTCTGCTGAACGTGACCCAGAAAACATTGACTGGGCTAACGACGGTGTAGAAATCGTTCTTGAAGCAACTGGTTTCTTTGCTACTAAAGCAGCTGCTGAAAAACACTTGCATGCTGGTGGTGCTAAGAAAGTTGTTATCACTGCTCCTGGTGGATCAGATGTTAAAACAGTCGTATTTAACACTAACCACGATATTCTTGATGGTACTGAAACAGTTATCTCAGGTGCTTCATGTACTACAAACTGCTTGGCTCCAATGGCTAAAGCTCTTCAAGATAACTTCGGTGTTGTTGAAGGATTGATGACTACTATCCACGCTTACACTGGTGACCAAATGATCCTTGACGGTCCACACCGTAAAGGTGACCTTCGTCGTGCACGCGCTGGTGCTGCTAACATCGTTCCTAACTCAACTGGTGCTGCTAAAGCAATCGGTTTGGTTATCCCTGAATTGAACGGTAAATTGGACGGAGCTGCACAACGCGTTCCTACTCCAACTGGATCAGTAACTGAATTGGTAGTTGTTCTTGAAAAGAACGTTACTGTTGATGAAGTAAATGCAGCTATGAAAGCTGTTGCTAACGAATCATACGGTTACACTGAAGATCCAATCGTTTCTTCAGACGTTGTAGGTATGTCTTACGGTTCATTGTTTGACGCAACTCAAACTAAAGTTCTTGACGTTGACGGTAAACAATTGGTTAAAGTTGTTTCATGGTATGACAACGAAATGTCTTACACTGCACAACTTGTACGTACTCTTGAATACTTCGCGAAAATCGCTAAATAATTCATAGTATAGAAAAAGAGAGCTTAGCTCTCTTTTTTTGTACTTTTTTTAGAGATTTAAGCCCTATTTATAGGATGGGATAGAAAGGATTGACAATGAAAGTAAGCAAAGGGTAGAATGGTTTTGAATGAAGTTTTCTTTTTTAAAGAGAAATGTAAGCGATTACTTTAAAAGGGAGTGGTGTTAGTATTTAGAATTGGATAGTCGCAAAACTAAGAAAAGAAGAGAAGGAGTCAAGGTAAACATGGAATTTTATAAAAAGCAAAAATTTAGCATCAGAAAGTTAAGCTTGGGAGTTTGTTCTGTTTTAGTAGGGATAGCTCTTTTTGGAGTGGCAAATGTTTCGGCAGAAGAGAAGCTTACAGACTTGTCCCAAGCTAGTGATGTGGCTTTAGTCAATGCAGATGCCCCGAAGGAAGAGGCGTCAGAGGAAGCACAAGGGAAAGCTGCTTCAGAGGAGGCAAGTCAAGCAGCACAGCCAGATACAGAAAATCAAGCAGTTGTTGAAGATAAAAAACCAGTAGTAGAGAGTCAAGATATAGCAACTGTCGCAGAGAAAGAGGAAAAACCTGCAACTAAGGAAGCAAAAGTCGTAGAGGATCTACCAAGTCAAGAAGAGAAAAAACTAAAGCCAAAAGAAGTTAAGTTTGATACTTGGCAAGATTTGCTAAATTGGAAACCTGGGGCTCGAGAAGATGATGAGATTAACCGTGCTAGCGTGCCTTTGGCTGAACGTTATCAAGGGCATCAAATCAATCAGCAAGCAAATCCAGAGGCTAAGGTTCAGGCCTTGTCTAATATGAACTCTAAAGCACTTGACCATGCTTCTGTTGGCGGTGAGGAATTTAAGGCCTATGCCTTCGATTATTGGCAATATTTACACTCGATGGTTTTCTGGGATGGGTTAGTTCCTACTTCAGATGTCATTGATGCTGCGCATAGAAATGGCGTTCCTATCTATGGTACCCTCTTTTTTAATTGGTCTTCCAGCGCTAAGGATCAGGAACGATTTGCAGAAGCCTTAAAAGAAGATTCTGAAGGTTCAAAGACCTTTCCTATTGCTCGTAAATTAGTTGAGCTTGCCAAGTATTATGGTTATGATGGCTATTTTATTAACCAAGAAACAACTGGTAGTCAGGTAGAGCCTTTAGGACCTAAAATGCGTGACTTCTTGCTCTATACAAAAGAGTATGCACGTTCTTTGAATTACCCGATTAAATATTCTTGGTATGATGCCATGACCTACGAATATGGTCGTTATCATGAAAATGCCCTTGGAGAATATAATTATCAGTTTATGCAGCCTAAAGATGGTGAAAATCCAGTCGATACTTTCTTTGCTAACTTTAACTGGGGTAAAGCAGAGACAGATTATTCAATCAGTACTGCAAAATGGATTAAACGCAATCCTTACGATGTTTTGGCTGGGATAGAGTTACAAAAGGGCGGTTCTTACAAGACCAATGTGGACTGGGATGCCATTCTAGATGAAAATGGGAAACTCCGTCTTTCTCTAGGTCTGTATGCACCTGATACTATCACTGGTCTTGGTAAAACAGGTGAGGGCTACCATACTCATGAAAATTATTTCTGGACAGGTTTCCAAGGTGATCCTAGTAAGGGGAAACCAGCTGACCAATCTTGGTATGGTATGTCAAACTTGGTAGTTGATAAAACAGCTATCACTAAACCTGATTTTAATACTTCCTTTAATACTGGTCACGGGAAACGTTGGTTTGTAGATGGAAAAGTTTCTAAAGATGGAGAATGGAACTATCGTTCGGTATCCGGCTTCTTGCCGACTTGGCGTTGGTGGATTCAGCACTCGGAAGGTAGTGCACCTCTGAAGGGGCGCTATGATTTTGATGAAGCCTATAACGGTGGAAATTCACTAGCTTTTGAGGGAAACTTGGATGCAAATAGCAGCCAGAATGTTATGCTTTATTCAACTAAGATTCCAGTTAGTGATAAGACCAAACTTAGCCTAACGCATAAAGGTGGTCAAGGAACGAGTGCTTGGGTTGCTCTTGCGACCAAACCAGATTATTCTGAGTACGAATGGAAAGAACTCAAAACTAGCAAAGACTGGAAGACAGAGACCTTTGACTTATCTTCTCTAGCTGGTAAAACGATTTATGGGGTTAAAATGTTCTTTGACCACGACAGTGATGTCAAAGATTATAAGTTTAATCTAGGACAATTATCCATCTATGCTAACCAAGAGAAACCAGCTGCGCCAAAGGATGTCGTTGTAAAAGCTAAACGTCTTCAAAATGCTCAGGAAGCCGAAGCCTTGCTACAGTTTAAGGGAAGTGCAGATGCAGATTATTATGAAATCTATGAAAAGGATGGTGATCAATGGCGTCTAGTAACTGGAACTTCTGGCACATCAGCTTATTTGGCTAAAGTGACTCGTTCAGCTAGTGCCAAGGGTAGTAAGCAAGAGCTAAAAGTCGTTGCGGTAGGAAAGAACGGTCTTCGTTCAGATGCAGGGACGGTTGACTTTGATTGGGGCATGCAAGTTTCCGATACTTCTTTACCAAAACCTTTAGCGCCGAATGTAGTTTTAGGAGCCAAAGTGACCGCTTCAAGCTTCCCTGATGCAGATGGAAGCGAAGGTATTGAAGGCATGCTGAATGGTACTATTACCAGTCTGTCAGATAAATGGTCCTCTGCCCAACTAAGCGGAACGGTAGACATTCGCTTGACTCAGCCACGCACGGTAACCCGCTGGGTTATGGAACATGCTGGAGCTGGCGGAGAGTCTGTTGATGATGGTAAGATGAATACGCGAGACTTTGATCTATATTACAAGGATGAAGCTGGCGAATGGAAATTAGCCAAGGCTGTCCGGGGCAATAAGGACCATGTGTCAGATATTGTATTAGATAAGCCAATTCGAGCACAAGACTGGCGCTTAGATGTCATTACAGCTGATAACGGGACTCCATGGCGGGCAATTCGGATTTATAACTGGAAGATGTATGAAAGCCTAGATACTGAGACAGTTAATATTCCGATGAAAAATGCTGCTGCACGTGTTCTTGGAAATGGACATGTCCAAGTAGGCTTCAAAGATGTGCCAGCTAAGACGACAGTATCCCTCTATGATAGCAGCGATGCGACAAAACCGATTGCAACTATGACAGCTGATAAGGACGGTAATCTCATCTTTAAACCTCTTGCTTTTGCTAAACTGCCTAGCTTACTATATTATCGCTCACAAGTTGCAGGTAAGGATATTAGTAATGTGCTAGCTATTGAAGTACCTAAAGAAGATAAAGAAATATCTAAAGTCGAACTTGAAACAGCACCTGAAAGAAAGGTTTATCGTCAAGGAGATGCTCTATCTCTGAAGGGTGGTACCATTCGTGTCAGCTTTAAAGGGGGAGAAGCGGATCAGTTGATTCAGCTATCAAATAGCGGGGTTGAAGTAACTGGCTATGATCCTTCTAAATTAGGAGAGCAGCATTTACAAGTATCTTATCTGGGCCAAAAACTGGATCAATCACTGACAGTTTATGTTGTCAGTCATAGCGAAGCAGGAGAGAAGACACCTGTGGGACTTGAATTGATTGAAAAACCTAAAACAGACTACATTGTTGGTGAAAGTCTTGAGACCCAAGGGGGACGTTTCCGTCTAGTTTTTGATGATGAAACAACTGAAGAACATGCTTTAGATGAAGCAGGTGTCCAAGTTATAGGATATGATGCTCACAAAGAAGGACGCCAAACAATTTCGATTAGTTATCGTGGTGTGACGACAACTTATGATGTGTTTGTATCGCCAAAACCAGCTCTAAATGATGAATATTTGAAGCAAAAATTGGCAGAAGCCACTGCTGTGCAAAATAAGGTTGATTTCAGCTTTGCAAGTCAGGAAAACAAAGATGCCTTGCTCAAGGAAATCGCAAGTGCAGAGCAAATCCTGAAAGACCATGATACAAGTACACAAGGACAGGTTGACGAAAGTCTGTCTAAACTGACTCAAGCATTTAAGGCTTTGGATGGCCGAAAGAATTTTGCAACCAAAACTTCTGAATTGGATACTTTGGCAACAGAAGCTCAAGACTTGCTTGCACAAAAGCCAAATCATCCTTCTGGAGATGCTTTACTCAATTTATTGAATAAAAATAAAGATCTATTGGCCTCTTCAGAAGTAACCCCAGAAGCGCTTGAAACAGCCAAAACTTCTCTTCAAGCGTTGATTGCTCTACTTAAAGAAGACAAACCGACTGTCTTTGTAGATTCAGCTACAGGAGTTGAAGTTCAATTTTCAAATAAGGAAACCACTCCAGTTAAAGGCTTGAAAGTCGGAGTTGTTGAGGCTAATGCTGCGGAAAAAGAAGCCTTTGCAGGTAGACTTGGTAAGGTATATGACATAGAGGGAGTAGATAAAGAGGGACGAGATATTGATACCCAGCATGCTTCTCTCGTTAAAATACCAGTAGAAGCTGGCAAGGAAGTTGAACAAGTTCTCTTCTTCCCAGATAATCAACCAGTCCAATCTTTAGCCTTTGAGCAAGTAGGCAATGAGGTTATCTTCACGGCGCCTCACTTTACTCACTATGCTCTTGTCTACAAGACACCAAAAGCAAGTGAGCCTGACCAGCCACTCAAGCCTGATCAACCATCTGAACCTGATAAGCCTACTGTTCCAAGTAATGATAATTCTAAACCGCTTCATCCTCAGTTACCAGGTGATGGTCGTTTGAGTCCAGTTCAACCGAATGCAAATTCAACTGTTGAGCATCTAAACTATCAGGAAATGGATAGAGGATCTGCAAATTATCAAAGTCAGAACTTAGCAAATTCATCTTCTCAATCAGCCAAGGAAGAAGTTAATTCTCTGGATGTTAAAAAAGAAAATACTGTAACGTCTGCAAGCAACTTACCTAATACAGCTAGCCAAGAAGCATCATTTGTAGCAGAGTCAATCCTTTTGGCGGCTCTCGGTGGCCTTCTCCTAGCAGGTAAGAAAAAAGAAGATTAAGAAATCAATGTAATTAGATGTAAAGGAAAAAGGCGTTTGTAAAAAGACTGCTAACCTGACTAAATTATCGAACCTCCCGTAAACTGCATATGGGAGGTTTGGTTGTTTTAGATGAGGAGCTTTTAAGGTATAAAAACAACTTATTACGGTTTAAGTGTGAATGAATTGACTACTTTGCTGATGAAACGGATATAATTAAGCAGGGGAAATGATTGGATTTTGCTACCTCTTTTACATCTTTTGTGATATAATTATCATGTATTAAAAATAGAAGGAGTCATATCCAATGGCAAAATTGACTGTAAAAGACGTTGACTTGAAAGGGAAAAAAGTTCTCGTTCGTGTTGACTTTAACGTTCCTGTAAAAGATGGCGTGATCACAAATGACAACCGTATCACTGCAGCTCTTCCAACTATCAAGTACATCCTTGAACAAGGTGGACGTGCAATCCTCTTCTCTCACCTTGGACGTGTAAAAGAAGAAGCAGACAAAGAAGGTAAATCACTTGCTCCTGTAGCTGCTGACTTGGCTGCTAAATTGGGTCAAGACGTTAAGTTTATCCCAGGTGTAACTCGTGGTGCTGAATTGGAAGCAGCAATCAATGCTCTTGAAGATGGACAAGTTCTCTTGGTTGAAAACACTCGTTTTGAAGATGTTGACGGCAAGAAAGAATCTAAAAACGATCCTGAACTTGGTAAATACTGGGCATCACTTGGAGATGGTATCTTCGTAAACGATGCATTTGGTACAGCACACCGTGCACACGCATCTAACGTAGGTATCTCAGCAAACGTTGAAAAAGCTGTTGCTGGTTTCCTTCTTGAAAATGAAATTGCCTACATCCAAGAAGCAGTTGAAGCTCCAGAACGTCCATTCGTGGCTATCCTTGGTGGTTCAAAAGTATCTGACAAGATCGGTGTTATCGAAAACTTGCTTGAAAAAGCTGATAAAGTTCTTATCGGTGGTGGGATGACTTACACATTCTACAAAGCTCAAGGTATCGAAATCGGTAACTCACTTGTAGAAGAAGACAAATTGGATGTCGCTAAAGCTCTTCTTGAAAAAGCAAACGGTAAATTGATCTTGCCAGTTGACTCAAAAGAAGCAAACGCATTTGCTGACTACACTGAAGTGAAAGATACTGAAGGTGAAGCAGTGGATCCAGGTTTCCTTGGTTTGGATATCGGTCCTAAATCTATCGCTAAATTTGATGAAGCTTTGACTGGTGCGAAGACTGTTGTTTGGAACGGACCTATGGGTGTATTTGAAAATCCTGACTTCCAAGCTGGTACAATCGGTGTCATGGACGCTATCGTGAAACAACCAGGCGTTAAATCAATCATCGGTGGTGGTGACTCAGCTGCTGCAGCTATCAACCTTGGCCGTGCAGACAAATTCTCTTGGATCTCTACTGGTGGTGGTGCTTCAATGGAACTTCTTGAAGGTAAGGTTCTACCAGGTCTTGCAGCACTTACAGAGAAATAAGATATCATAAAAAGATGGCTTTTAGCCATCTTTTTATCTAATATTCTGACCTGATTTTGTGGATAAAAGGCTTTCATCTATTCTTTAGAAAAAAAGTAGGTAAATTAGTTGCATACAGTCTGTAAAACTGCTATTATTAGACTGATGTATAAAACTAATTATGCTTAAAGGAAAGGTTTGAAATGAACAAAAGAAAAGAAGTTTTTGGTTTTCGTAAAAGTAAAGTCGCTAAGACTTTATGTGGAGCTGTCTTAGGGGCAGCTTTGATTGCTATTGCAGATCAGCAAGTTTTGGCTGATGAAGTTACAGAAACAAATAGTACAGCAAATGTAGCAGTCACTACAACTGGGAATCCAGCTACTAATCTGCCTGAAGCACAGGGAGAAGCAACTGAAGCAGCAAGCCAAAGTCAAGCACAGGCTGGTTCTAAAGATGGTGCTCTGCCAGTAGAAGTATCTGCTGATGATTTAAATAAAGCAGTGACGGATGCCAAAGCAGCAGGTGTCAATGTTGTACAAGATCAAACAAGCGATAAAGGTACAGCCACAACTGCCGCAGAAAATGCGCAAAAGCAAGCTGAAATCAAGAGTGATTACGCTAAACAAGCAGAAGAAATAAAGAAAACAACTGAAGCTTATAAAAAAGAAGTAGAGGCTCATCAGGCTGAAACAGATAAAATCAATGCTGAAAACAAAGCTGCTGAAGATAAGTATCAAGAAGATTTGAAAGCTCATCAAGCTGAAGTTGAAAAAATCAACAATGCTAATGCGACAGCAAAGGCAGAATATGAAGCGAAGCTAGCTCAATATCAAAAAGATTTAGCCGCTGTTCAAAAAGCTAATGAAGACAGTCAGCTTGATTATCAAAATAAGCTTTCAGCTTACCAAGCAGAATTGGCTCGTGTTCAAAAAGCGAATGCTGAAGCTAAAGAAGCTTATGAAAAAGCAGTAAAGGAAAATACTGCTAAAAATGCTGCACTCCAAGCTGAAAATGAAGCGATTAAGCAACGCAATGAAACTGCCAAAGCAAACTATGACGCAGCGATGAAGCAGTATGAAGCAGATCTTGCAGCTATTAAAAAAGCTAAGGAAGATAATGATGCTGACTACCAAGCAAAATTAGCAGCTTACCAAGCGGAGTTGGCACGTGTTCAAAAGGCAAATGCTGATGCTAAAGCAGCCTATGAAAAAGCTGTTGAAGAAAACACAGCTAAAAATACAGCCATTCAAGCTGAAAATGAAGCCATTAAGCAACGGAATGCCGCAGCTAAAGCGACTTATGAAGCAGCATTGAAGCAATATGAAGCAGATTTGGCAGCAGTAAAGAAAGCCAACGAAGACAGTGAAGCAGACTATCAAGCTAAGCTAGCCGAATATCAGACGGAATTGGCTCGTGTTCAAAAGGCAAATGCGGATGCTAAAGCAGCTTATGAGAAGGCCGTTGAAGACAACAAGGCAAAAAATGCAGCGCTCCAAGCTGAAAACGAAGAAATCAAGCAACGTAATGCCGCAGCTAAAACTGACTATGAAGCAAAATTAGCTAAATATGAAGCTGATCTTGCCAAATATAAGAAAGAGTTGGCTGAGTATCCGGCTAAGTTGAAGGCTTATGAAGATGAACAGGCCAAAATTAAAGCTGCCCTTGCAGAACTTGAAAATCATAAAAACGAAGATGGTAACTTGTCAGAGCCGTCTGCTCAAAATTTAGTTTATGATTCAGAGCCAAATGCACAGTTATCATTGACAACTAATGGAAAAATGCTGAAAGCTTCTGCAGTTGATGAGGCCTTTAGTCATGATACAGCTCAATATTCTAAAAAGATTCTTCAGCCTGATAACCTTAATGTTAGTTACCTTCAACAAGCCGATGATGTGACTTCTTCCATGGAACTTTACGGCAATTTCGGGGATAAGGCTGGTTGGACAACCACTGTCGGCAATGACACAGTGGTAAAATTTGCATCTGTCCTCTTGGAACGCGGTCAAAGCGTGACAGCTACCTATACAAATCTTGAAAAATCTTACTATAATGGTAAAAAGATTTCTAAGGTCGTCTTCAAGTATACACTTGATTCCGATTCAAAATTCAAAAATGTTGACAAGGCTTGGTTAGGTATCTTTACCGATCCAACTCTAGGTGTCTTTGCCTCTGCTTATAATGGTGTACCTGAAAAGAACACGTCCATTTTTATTAAAAATGAATTTACCTTCTATGATGAAGATGGGAAACCGATTGATTTTGACAATGCTCTTCTATCTGTTGCTTCCCTCAACCGAGAACATAACTCCATTGAGATGGCTAAAGACTATACTGGAACTTTCGTTAAGATTTCAGGTTCTTCTATTGGAGAAAAAGATGGCAAGATTTACGCAACTGATACTCTCAATTTTAGGAAAGATCAGGGTGGTGCCCGCTGGACTATGTATAAACGGGGCGGCGAAGAAGGATCAGGTTGGGACAGTTCTGATGCACCTAACTCTTGGTATGGAGCTGGTGCCATCCGTATGTCTGGTCCAAACAATAGCGTAACAGTAGGGGCTATCTCTGCTACTCTAGTAATGCCTGAATCTCAAATGCCAGTTGTTTCTGGAAAAGATAATACGGAAGCTAAAAGACCAAATATTTGGTATTCACTAAACGGTAAGATTCGTGCGGTCAATGTGCCTAGGGTTACCAAGGAAAAACCAACTCCACCAGTAGCGCCAACTGAACCACAAGCTCCTACTTATGAAGTGGAAAAACCATTGGAGCCAGCACCGGTAGCACCGACATATGAAAATGAGCCAACTCCACCAGTTAAGACTCCAGACCAACCGGAGCCGTCAAAACCGGAAGAGCCAACATATGAGACAGAGAAGCCATTGGAGCCAGCACCAGTAGCACCAACATATGAAAATGAGCCAACTCCACCGGTTAAGACTCCAGATCAACCGGAACCGTCAAAACCGGAAGAGCCAACATATGAGACAGAGAAACCATTGGAGCCAGCACCAGTAGTACCAACATATGAAAATGAGCCAACTCCGCCAGTTAAGACTCCAGATCAACCGGAGCCGTCAAAACCGGAAGAGCCAACATATGATCCATTGCCAACTCCACCGCTAGCACCAACTCCTAAGCAGTTGCCGACTCCACCAGTTGTACCGACAGTTCATTTCCACTATAGCAGTTTATTAGCTCAGCCTCAGATTAATAAAGAAATTAAGAATGAGGATGGTGTAGATATTGATCGGACATTGGTTGCTAAACAGTCAATTGTTAAGTTTGAATTGAAAACTGAAGCGTTGACAGCTGGACGTCCAAAAACTACTTCATTTGTATTGGTAGATCCGCTACCAACTGGTTATAAGTTTGACTTGGATGCAACTAAGGCTGCAAGTACAGGCTTTGATACAACTTATGATGAAGCCAGTCATACTGTAACCTTTAAGGCGACTGATGAGACATTGGCAACATACAATGCTGACTTAACTAAACCTGTTGAGACTCTTCATCCAACGGTTGTTGGTCGAGTATTGAACGATGGGGCAACTTATACGAATAACTTCACTTTGACAGTCAATGATGCTTATGGTATTAAGTCAAATGTTGTTCGTGTAACGACTCCTGGTAAACCAAATGATCCTGATAATCCAAATAACAACTATATTAAGCCAACGAAAGTAAATAAGAATAAAGAAGGCCTTAATATCGATGGAAAAGAAGTTTTAGCTGGTTCAACCAACTACTACGAATTAACATGGGATTTGGATCAATATAAAGGTGATAAATCTTCTAAGGAAGCAATCCAAAACGGCTTCTACTACGTAGATGATTATCCAGAGGAAGCTTTAGATGTTCGCCCTGATTTGGTTAAGGTTGCAGATGAAAAAGGAAATCAAGTATCAGGTGTCAGCGTTCAACAATATGACAGTCTAGAAGCTGCTCCTAAGAAAGTTCAAGACTTGTTGAAGAAAGCTAACATTACTGTTAAGGGTGCTTTCCAACTCTTCTCTGCTGATAATCCAGAAGAATTTTACAAGCAATACGTAGCAACTGGAACATCACTAGTCATTACAGATCCGATGACTGTTAAGTCTGAATTTGGTAAGACAGGTGGTAAGTATGAAAACAAGGCCTATCAAATTGATTTTGGAAATGGCTATGCTACAGAAGTAGTGGTTAACAACGTACCGAAAATCACACCGAAAAAAGACGTAACAGTGAGTCTAGATCCAACTAGTGAAAATCTGGATGGTCAAACAATTCAATTGTATCAAACATTTAACTATCGTCTGATTGGTGGCCTCATTCCACAAAATCATTCAGAGGAATTAGAAGATTACAGCTTTGTGGATGATTATGACCAAGCTGGTGATCAGTATACTGGTAATTACAAGACATTCAGCTCTCTGAACTTGACAATGAAAGATGGTTCAGTGATTAAGGCAGGTACAGATCTAACGTCTCAAACAACTGCTGAAACAGATGCTACAAATGGTATTGTAACTGTTCGTTTCAAGGAAGACTTCTTACAAAAGATTAGTTTGGATTCACCATTCCAAGCTGAAACCTACCTTCAAATGCGCAGAATTGCTATTGGAACATTTGAAAATACTTATGTAAATACTGTTAATAAGGTTGCTTATGCATCTAACACAGTACGTACAACAACTCCAATACCAAGAACACCAGACAAACCGACACCAATTCCAACGCCAAAACCAAAGGATCCTGACAAACCTGAGACACCAAAAGAACCAAAAGTTCCTAGTCCAAAAGTTGAAGATCCTTCAGCACCAATTCCTGTTTCTGTTGGTAAAGAATTAACTACACTTCCAAAAACAGGAACAAATGATGCGACTTATATGCCTTACTTAGGCTTGGCTGCCCTTGTTGGTTTCTTAGGATTAGGTCTAGCAAAGCGCAAAGAAGATTAATCAAATAGCTTGAACTTATTTCATCTTTGCTGTTTCTGTCAGCTATTCTGAGTTGGTAATTTAGGACTCTATAGATTTTAAGGCTGGAACCCAGTGTTCCGGCCTTATTTCTTTTTTACTTTTCTATATAATTTATGTATCAGAAATATATAGAATTTGTAATCATTTCAAAATATTGGGATAAGATAACTGACATCTAAATAAGGTATGATTATGCTAACATCAAATTTTGCGGAGAAAATCATTTTATGAAAAAAATATTTATTAAAACAGCTCTTGTGGTTGCTTCTACAGCTCTTTCAGCTATAGCTGGTCTTCAAGTTGCACATGCAGATTCTTATGTTGTACAACAAGGTGATTCTTTCTTTGGAATTGCTAGTGCTCACGGAATGAGCCCTTATGATCTAGCTGCGAAAAATGGCAAATCTATTTTTGATACAATCAACCCAGGTGATGTTTTGGAAGTGGACGGCGCTACTTCTACTTATGCAAATTCAGGTTATGGTGTGAGCAGTAATGCGGATTTGGTATCTGATGTAGATGATGTTGTTTTAAATACCCCGACTGACTATGGTAACTCTTATCCAATCGGACAATGTACTTGGGGCGTTAAGGAATTAGCTCCTTGGGCAAGCAACTGGTGGGGGAATGCCAATACTTGGGCTATCAATGCCAGCAATCAAGGTTATGTTACTGGTACAGTTCCGACAGTAGGCGCAATCGCTGTTTGGGACGGAGGAGAGTATGGTCACGTTGCTTATGTTACAGACGTTCAGAGCGACGGTACAATCCAAGTGCTAGAAGCTAATTACAATCGTCAAAAGCAAATTGATAATTATCGCGGTTATTTTAACCCCAATGAATTTTTGGGAAATGTAACGTATATCTATCCAAACTAATTTGATTGAAGATTTAGAGCTTGCTCTAGATCTTTTTTATTTTGATATAGAGGGTGAGAATGAGAGGACGTTGCAAATAAGAAGGCTTTTTGTTGGAAAATATGTTAGAATGAAAGTAATTTGATTTGAAAGAGGGTCAGGAATGAACTATTTTAGCAAGTACAAGTTTGATAAATCGAAATTCAAATTAGGAATGCGGACTTTTAAGACAGGGTTGGCGGTTTTTATCATTCTCTTGATGTTTAGTCTATTTGGCTGGGGTGGCCTGCAGATAGGAGCTTTGACAGCCGTTTTTAGCTTGCGGGAAGATTTTGATAAGAGCGTGCATTTTGGTACTTCTCGTATCTTAGGAAATAGCATCGGTGGCTTTTATGCCTTGATTTTTTTCCTCATCAATAAGGTTTTTCAAGATCAGCTCTGGGTCACCTTGCTTTTTGTTCCGATTTGTACCATGCTAACGATTATGACCAATGTTGCCATGAACAATAAAGCAGGGGTAATTGGTGGTGTATCAGCTCTCTTGATTATTACACTGTCGGTTTCTGAAGGGGATACGATTGTTTACGTATTTGCCCGGATTTTTGAGACATTTCTTGGTGTATTCGTTGCCATGTTAGTAAATTATGACATTAATCGCCTGCGTTCTTTTTTTAGAAAAGAGAAAAGCAAATAAATATGTCAGAAAAAGTAACATTCCTTCTTGACAGGATAAATCTTTAGGAATATAATAGTGGTAATCTTGGCTAGTGGAGAGTGAAGTTTTTGCTTCATTTGCTGATATTGGTCATACAAGTAAGGAGTTGAATTCCAACTAAAAACTTAGAAAGAATGATTAGAATTTCTTTTTATCCGAAAAGAAGAGTGATTTTTTCTACTATCACATGCTCGCACTAAAGCAGGCTTGCTAGTTTGTTTTTCTTTTAGTTTTTAGAATTTTCATATCTTACGAAAGGAGGATGTAATGAAAGAAAAAGAACTGCGTCGTAATTTAGCAGTTTTCCCAATCGGCAGCGTTATGAAATTAACAGACTTAACGGCTCGGCAGATTCGCTATTATGAGGATCAGCAGCTGATTACACCTGAGCGAACAGAAGGGAATCGTCGTATGTATTCCCTAAATGACATGGATCGCTTGCTGGAAATAAAAGACTATATTTCTGAAGGCTATAATATTGCTGCAATCAAGCGTAAGTATGCTGAACGTGAAGCAATGGCCAAAAAACCAGTGAGCGCAAAAGACGTTCGACGTGCACTACACAACGACATTGTGCAACAGAGTAGATTTGCATCCTCTGTGCCGACATTTGGTCAATTAAAACGACCATAACTATTGTTTTATTCCATAAGGAGATCACCATGCCTATTACAGTTGCTGATATCAAGCGCGAAGTTAAAGAAAAAAATGTTACCTTTATCCGTCTTATGTTTTCAGATATTTTGGGAACAATGAAAAATGTGGAAATCCCTGCAACAGATGAACAGTTAGACAAAGTATTATCTAACAAAGCTATGTTTGACGGTTCTTCTATTGAAGGTTTTGTTCGGATTAACGAATCGGATATGTATCTATATCCAGATTTGGACACTTGGACTGTTTTCCCTTGGGGAGATGAAAATGGTAGCGTTGCAGGATTAATTTGTGATGTCTATACGACAGAAGGTCTTCCTTTCCAGGGAGATCCGCGTAGCAACTTAAAACGCGCCCTCAAGCACATGGAGGAGCTGGGCTTTAAATCCTTTAATCTTGGACCAGAGCCAGAATTCTTCCTCTTTAAGTTGGATGAAAATGGAGATCCTACTTTAGAGGTGAATGATAAAGGAGGTTATTTTGATTTAGCTCCGACAGACTTAGCTGATAATACTCGCCGAGAGATTGTCAATATTTTGACAAGTATGGGATTTGAAGTTGAGGCTAGTCACCATGAAGTAGCTGTTGGTCAACACGAAATTGATTTTAAATATGATGAAGTTCTACGTGCATGTGATAAAATCCAGCTCTTTAAACTAGTTGTTAAGACCATAGCTCGTAAGCATGGCTTGTATGCTACTTTTATGGCCAAACCTAAGTTTGGTATTGCTGGTTCAGGTATGCACTGTAATATGTCTCTATTTAATCAAGATGGGACAAATGCCTTTTTTGATCCTGAGGATCCAAGAGGTATGCAATTGTCGGATACAGCCTACTATTTCTTGGGTGGCTTGATCAAACACGCCTACAACTATACAGCTATTATGAATCCAACCGTCAACTCTTATAAGCGTTTGGTTCCTGGCTACGAAGCACCAGTTTATATCGCTTGGGCAGGGCAAAATCGTTCTCCTTTGGTTCGTGTGCCAGCATCTCGCGGTATGGGAACTCGCTTGGAATTGCGTTCTGTAGACCCTATGGCTAACCCTTATATTGCTATGGCTGTTCTTCTTGAAGTGGGTCTTCACGGAATTGAAAATAAGATTCAGGCACCAGCTCCTGTTGAAGAGAACATTTATGTTATGTCAGCAGAAGAACGAAAGGAAGCTGGTATTACAGACCTTCCTTCAACTTTACACAATGCTATCAAGGCTCTAACTGAGGATGAAGTCGTCAAGGATGCCCTTGGAAACCACATCTATACTAGCTTTGTAGAGGCTAAACGTATCGAGTGGGCTAGCTACGCAACCTTTGTTTCGCAATGGGAAATTGATAACTATTTAGATCTATACTAATGATAGAGCAGGTGGCCTGAAAGTCTCCTGCTTTTTCGTGGAGGAGAAGTAAGATGGAAAAATTTGATGATTTTATTAAGCGGGTTTTTGATGAGCAATATGAAGTCTGCTTTGGTTCAGATATGCTTGAAAAACTAGAGCCCAGAGATTATTATCTGACGCGGAAGGAGGATGATCGATTAATTGCCTTGCTCCATGCCCAACAGGTGCTGGAAAATATTCATATAAAAGCTTTGGTAGTGGATAAAGCGAACCAAAAAAAGGCTTGGGAGCATCTCTATTGACAGAACTAGAAGAAAAGGCTGCAGAAGCAGGAGCAACTAGTATTACCTTATCCACCAAATCCTATCAGGCCAAGGATTTTTACCTCAAACAAGGTTATGAAATCTACGCCAGTCTAGCAGATGTCCCACAAAAGGGCATTACCAAATATCATTTGATTAAGAGATTAGGCTGAGCTTGTTTCAAATAGATGGAAGTCAATTGCCAAACACCATTAAAGTTTACAAAAAACGCTGGCTTTTACAATACTGATATTGCCTATTTCAACTATCATTTCTTTTCTTAGGAATCATTACAAAATGTGATATAATAAGGGTGAATTGGAAATAGGTAAACTATTTTCATCATTCTTTCAAAAAATATTATATTAAGAAATATGTAAAGACAGATTAGAAAGTGGGAAATCCCTATGTCCTCTTATGAAAAAGTCTCTCTTTCTGAGATCAATCAATCTATTGAGACTCCAAATAACAATCATTTTTGGCAAAA
Source organism: Streptococcus sp. SG2 (assembly GCF_030439925.1). Lineage (NCBI taxonomy): Bacteria > Bacillati > Bacillota > Bacilli > Lactobacillales > Streptococcaceae > Streptococcus > Streptococcus sp. SG2. The sequence goes on from NZ_JAQFJD010000002.1 coordinate 241,823, forward strand.
TCTAAAAGCATTCTTAGGACCTGGTGCACTTGTGGCAGTTGGCTACATGGATCCAGGAAACTGGATCACCAGCGTGGTTGGTGGTGCCTCCTACAAGTACAGTCTTTTATTTGTTATTTTGATTTCATCCATCATTGCTATGCAGTTACAACAGATGGCTGGAAAGCTCGGTATCGTGACTAGGATGGACCTAGCGCAGGCAACAGCTCATCATGCTCCCAAGTGGCTTCGCTATAGTTTGTGGGTGATTTTAGAATTGGCTTTAATGGCGACAGACTTGGCTGAGGTTCTAGGTTCAGCGATTGCCTTAAATCTTTTGTTTAAAATACCGATTATGATTGCTATCCTTCTAACCGTTTTAGATGTATTTTTATTACTTTTATTGATGAAATTTGGTTTCAAAAAAATTGAAGCTATTGTTACGACCCTTATTTTAACCATATTAGCCATCTTTACCTATCTTGTGGCCTTATCCAATCCAAGTATCCAAGGGATTATTGGTGGTTATTTACCAACTTCAACTTTATTTGAAACACCGTTACCAGGTCATGAAAGTCAATTGACCTTGGCTCTAGGGATTGTAGGTGCGACAGTCATGCCCCATAATCTCTATCTTCATTCCTCTCTATCCCAGACAAGGAAAATAAATCACAAAGATAAGAAGGATGTTCGAAAAGCAGTGCGCTTTATGACCTGGGATTCAAATCTTCAGTTGTCTCTAGCCTTTATTGTAAATTCCTTGCTTCTCATTTTAGGTGCCTCCCTCTTTTTTGGTCATGCATCTGAAATTTCAGCTTTCTCCCAAATGTACAATGCTTTACAGGATTCGACGATAGCAGGAGCGATAGCTAGCTCAATTCTGTCAACTTTGTTTGCTTTAGCCCTCTTAGCAAGTGGCCAGAATTCGACCATTACAGGTACCTTGACAGGACAGATTGTCATGGAAGGTTTCTTACATCTAAGATTGCCTCAGTGGCTTATCCGTATCGGTACACGTATTTTTGCCTTGCTACCTGTGATTATAGTCGCCGTTTTGTTTGGGCATCAAGAAAAAACCTTGGATCAGTTATTGGTCTATTCACAGGTCTTTCTTTCAATCGCTCTTCCGTTTTCAATTTTCCCCTTGATTTATCTAACCTCTAAGAAGTCACTGATGGGAGAATTTACTAATGCCAAGTGGAACACAATCCTAGGTTACGCAGTTTCCATTATCTTAACCATTCTCAATATCAAACTTCTTTTCGATATTTTTTAGAGTGGTTTTGAAGTCAAGTATCGGAAGCGGCGTGAAGTTTAATAAAGAGAAAGAGTAGTGGTTGGTTCATAAAAATAAGTACAAAAAAAGAACAGTTGAAATTGTTCTTTCAGATTGAAGACAAAATCCTTAGAACTACAAATTTCTAAGGGCTTTTCTTTGTGTAAAGTCGTATAATAGAGGTAAGAAAAGTTGTGAGGTGTTCCCTATGTTTCACAAAGAAAATCTAGACTACAACCGCAATCAAGTTGGTTTTTACACGCTAGATGAACTCGTTCCGCAAGCCCATTTTCTTCGTCAGGTTGAGCAAGTGATCGATTTTTCCTTCATCTATGACTTAGTCGCAGATACTTATTCTGAAGATAAAGGTCGTCCTAGTTTAGACCCTGTTATGCTAGTTAAAATCCCTCTCATCCAATGTTTCTACGGTATACGTTCCATGCGCCAAACTATCAGGGACATTGAGGTCAATCCCTCCTATCGCTGGTTTTTGGGTTTGAGTTTAAACGATAAGGTTTCTCATTTTACCACTTATGGCAAAAATTACAATCGTCGTTTTCAAGATAAGGAAGTAATCGAGGAATTTTTTCATTATGTCCTATCCATTGTATGGGGGCAAGGTTTGATTGACCCGACTGAGATTTTTATTGATGGGACTCATATCAAGGCCACAGCCAATAACCATAAATATACTCATCAAGTTCTAGACAAGCAAGCTAGGTTTATGAGTGAGCAACTGGAAGTTGAGATTGGCTTAGATCGGAAAAAGTACTGAAAAAAGTCTCTCGGGCCCGCAAAAGAAAGCGAGGCTGAACCGAAGAAGAATTCTACTACAGACCCTGAAAGTGGTTGGTTTCACAAGGGGAGCATAAGGAAGTGTTCGCCTACAATGCCCAAGTAGGATGCGATAAGCATGGATGGGCACTAGCTTATAGTATCGATGCTGGCAATGTGCATGACAGTCAGGCTTTTCTTGCACTTTTTGAACAGTTGGAAAGGCTCCAATCTGACTACCTTATCGCCGACTCTGGCTACAAGACTCCAAGTATTGCAAAATTCCTCCTTGACCAAAATATTACACCTGTATTCCCTTATACTCGCCCTCGTGGAAAGAAAGGGAAGCTTCGCCCTAAGGACTTTATCTATGATGACTACTATGACTGTTATCTTTGCCCTGAAAATCAAGTGTTAGCTTACTCTACAACAAATCGCGATGGCTATCGTGAGTATAAAAGTGATCCTAAGATTTGCGCAATTTGTCCTCTGTTATCCAGTTGCACAGAAAGTAAAAAGAAACAGAAAGTCGTTACTCGCCATATTTGGAGGGAGTATTTAGAGATTTGTGAGGAGATTCGGCATCAAAAGGGAAGCAAGGAACTTTACCAGAAACGTAAAGAAACGGTGGAGCGGCTTTTTGGCACGGCCAAAGAATACCACAATCTACGTTATACGAGAGAAGTAGGTAAGTCCAAAATGAAGGCAAAAGTTGGACTTACTTTGGCATGCCTGAATATCAAAAAATTGGTAAAAATGATGGCGGGGAAGCCTTTTTATTTTTCGCTGAAAACTATTTTGATAAAGATTCCAGCCTATTTTGAGAATAGTAGCGCTGAAGATATAAAAAGACAAACACTCAAACGATGTTTGTCTTCAATCTGAGCTTTGCCCAAGTGGCAAAGCTATTTTTTAGTTGTCTTCGTCTGGTGTAAGCACCATCGGAATAATAATTGGTTCGCGCTCAGTATTTTCATAAAGGAAAGGACGAAGGGCGTTGACGATAGCACCGTTGACAGACTGGATATTGGCATCTTTATTTTTGAGGGCAATGCGGATAGCATTGAAAAGAAGACGCTGACTTTGGCGAATCAAATCACCAGACTCACGCATGTAGATGAAGCCACGGCTGAGAATATCTGGGCCTGCTAGAATCATTTGTGATTCAAAGTCGACTGTTGCGACAGCAAGTACCACCCCGTCTTCTGATAGGTCTTTACGGTCGCGCAGGACAGCAGCACCGATTTCACCAATACGGTTTCCATCGACATAAATATCTTGAGCATTGAAACTACCAGCTATGCGGGCAGAATTAGCTGTCAGAGCTAGTACATCGCCGTTGCTCATGATGAAGATATTGTCTTTTGGAACTCCAGTATCAACGGCTAGCCCAGCATGGACTTTCTGCATGCGGTATTCACCGTGGACTGGCATGAAATATTTAGGCTTGATCAAGCGGAGCATAAGTTTCTGCTCTTGCTGGCCACCGTGTCCAGAGGTGTGGATGTTGTTAATCTTACCATGAATAACCTCTACACCAGCTTCAGAGATAATATTAATCAGCTTGTTAACGCTAGTCGTATTACCAGGGATAGGACTAGATGAGAAGATGACTGTATCTCCAGGCTGTAGCTGAACCTGACGGTGAGTACCGTTAGCAATACGTGACAGGGCTGCCATAGGCTCACCCTGACTTCCGGTACACATAATCAGGACTTCACTAGCAGGGTAGTCTTTGATAGCATTTGGCTCAATGAAGGTATCTTTAGGAACCTTGATATAGCCTAATTCAATCCCGTTAACAATCGCCTTTTCCATAGATCGACCGAAGACCGCAATCTTGCGTCCAGCCTTTACCGCAGCTTCTGCAGCTTGTTGAAGACGGAAGATGTTTGAGGCAAAGGAAGCAAAGATGATGCGTCCATGAATACCTTCGATAATCTTCATAATCGATTGTCCGACCACTTTTTCAGAATTAGTAAAAGTAGGAACTTCAGCATTGGTCGAGTCAGATAGTAGGCAGAGAACGCCTTCCTCGCCTAGAGCTGCCATACGGTGCAGGTCAGCTGGTTCACCGACTGGAGTAAAGTCAAACTTAAAGTCACCGGTACAGACAATCTTACCTTGAGGAGTATGGATCACAATTCCTAAAGGCTCTGGGATAGAGTGGGTCGTACGGAAGAAAGTTGCTTTAAGGTTTTTAAATTTCAGTTCAGTGTTTTGGTTGATTTCGTAGAGTTTGGCATCGCGTAAAAGTCCGTGCTCTTCCAATTTGCCACGAATAAGGGCTAGTGCCAGAGGTCCAGCATAAATAGGTACATTAGCCTGTTTAAGCAAGAATGGGATACCACCGATGTGGTCTTCGTGACCGTGAGTAATAAGAACACCTTTGACACGGTCGATATTCTCTACAATATAGGAGTAATCGGGGATGACATAGTCAATCCCTAGAAGATCGTCTTCTGGAAATTTGATACCTGCATCAACGATAATAATCTCGTCTTGATATTCGATTCCGTAGGTGTTTTTACCAATTTCTCCTAGACCACCAATGGCAAAAACGCCAACTTCTTTTGGTTTTAAAGTATAGGACATGGTTTAAAACTCCGTTACTTGAAAAGTGCCTGACTCTTTTTCGTATTCTAAGTGTTTGTCAGACAAGAGTTCGATAAACTCAATGTTGTAATCAGTATTTTCTTCAACCAGTTTACGGGCCTTAATACGTCCCTCGAGTTCGTTATCCCCTTCAATTTCCAAGTAAAGAGAGCGAGTGTTTTCACGACGTGGGCTACGGTCTTTTGTTTCTTGATAAAAAACTTTATAAATCATTCTATTTCCTTTCATTTCACGATTAATCTACAACAAACATGCAGCCAAGTTATCAGCTGTTTTTTTATATTTAGTTTTCTGGGTAATAGATTAATCTTGGTTCGTTACAATTATAACAATTATATCATAAAATGCGTTATTAGTAAAAGTTAGAAATCCAAAAAGAAGAGGAAGCCGTTTTCATTTTTCTCTTCTGTCTAAAGGGAAAAGAAGTTGGAAAATCGCACTCTTCGTAGTATAATATAAGGCAGACAATCGAGTAAGGAAAAGATAAGAATGAAATTATTGGCTTTTGATACTTCTAATCAAGCACTGTCTCTAGCTATTTTAGAAGATGAGCATCTATTGGCTCAGACTACGCTCAATATTAAGAAAAATCATAGCATTACCCTTATGCCGGCTATTGATTTTCTCATGAATAGTCTGGACATGAAACCGACGGATTTGGATCGTATCGTAGCAGCTCAGGGACCAGGTAGCTATACAGGTCTGAGAATTGCGGTGGCGACAGCTAAGACTCTGGCGCATACCCTCAAGATTGAGCTGGTTGGTGTATCTAGTTTGCTAGCTTTAGTCCCAGAGCAGGTGGAAGGCTTGGTCATTCCTGTCATGGATGCCCGCCGCAATAATGTCTACGCTGGCTTTTACCAGTCTGGTCAGGCTGTACGGTCGGAAGCTCATCTACCTTTGGCAGAGGTTTTGGAAATAGCTGGCGCTGCTGACCAGCCAGTCACTTTTGTCGGAGAGACAGCAGCTTTTGCGGAGCAGATTGAGGCAACTCTTCCTCAGGCTGCCATTCAGCCGACCTTACCAGACGCAGCAACTATTGGTCGTCTAGGCTTAGAACTGCCAGCCCAGTCTATTCATGACTTTGTTCCTAATTATCTCAAGCGGGTAGAGGCCGAGGAAAATTGGCTAAAGACCCACCAGGAATCCAGCGATTCTTACATTCAGCGCCTATGATTGAGATAAAAAAATGGAGCGATAGCTCAGATATGGACGCGGCAACTCTCGCAGAAGAGCTGGAACAGCTTTTACTTGCAGTTTATGATGTCAGCCCTTGGACGATGGGGCAAATGGAAGAGGTTCTGCGCTCGGATGTGAACAGTTGTGCGCTAGCAGAAGATGGGAGTCAGCTTGTCGGCTTCTTAGTCTGGCAGGAAACAGACTTTGAAGTAGAAGTTCTGCAGATTGCTGTATTGCCTAGCTATCAGGGGCGGAAAATCGCGACAGCCTTGTTTGACTTTTTACCAGCAGACAAAGAAATTTTTCTTGAAGTGAGGGAGTCCAACAAGCCAGCTCTGCTATTTTACAAAAAAGAAAAATTTGAAGCAATCGCGCGGCGGAAGGCCTACTATTATGCTCCGGTGGAAGATGCGATTGTCATGAAAAGAGAGATCCATGAAAGATAGATATATTTTAGCCTTTGAGACGTCTTGTGACGAGACCAGTGTGGCGGTTCTGAAGAATGAAACTGAGCTTTTGAGCAATGTCATTGCCAGCCAGATTGAGAGCCACAAGCGTTTTGGCGGAGTGGTACCGGAAGTTGCCAGCCGCCACCATGTGGAAGTTATTACGGTTTGTATTGAGGAGGCCTTGGCAGAAGCAGGGATTAGTGAGGAGCAAGTCACAGCTGTGGCCGTCACCTACGGTCCTGGCCTGGTTGGGGCGCTTCTGGTCGGCTTGGCAGCGGCCAAGTCCTTTGCTTGGGCTCATGATATTCTCTTGATTCCGGTCAATCATATGGCCGGGCACCTGATGGCAGCCCAGAGCGTGGAGCCCTTGGAATTTCCCTTGCTGGCCCTCTTAGTCAGCGGTGGTCATACTGAGCTGGTCTATGTCAGTCAGGCTGGTGACTATAAGATTGTGGGGGAAACTCGAGATGATGCAGTCGGTGAAGCCTATGATAAGGTCGGTCGAGTCATGGGGCTGACCTATCCGGCAGGCAGGGAGATTGATCAGCTGGCTCATCAAGGCAAAGATATTTATGATTTTCCGCGGGCCATGATCAAGGAAGATAATCTGGAATTTTCTTTTTCTGGTCTCAAATCGGCCTTTATCAACCTGCACCACAATGCACAGCAAAAAGGAGAATCTTTGTCTAACCAAGACTTGTCAGCAAGCTTTCAGGCGGCGGTCATGGATATTCTTATGGCCAAGACTAAGAAAGCGTTGGAAAAATATCCAGTCAAGACTCTGGTCGTGGCGGGCGGTGTTGCGGCCAATCAAGGTCTGAGAGAGCGCTTGGCAGCTGAGATTCAGGATGTTAAGGTGATTATTCCACCTCTGCGCCTTTGCGGTGACAATGCTGGTATGATTGCTTATGCTAGTGTCAGCGAGTGGAATAAGAAGAATTTTGCCAGTTTGGACCTGAATGCTAAGCCGAGTCTGGCTTTTGAAACCATGGAGTAAAGGAGAAGAATGCGCGGACAGACATTTAAACAGGGGGCGCAGGCGGCAGTGCCAACGGCTCTGGGCTATATTGGAATTGGTCTAGCTTGCGGCATCATGGCGGCACCTCATATGAATCCCTTGGAGATGGGGGTGATGAGTATTCTGGTTTATGCAGGCAGTGCCCAGTTTGCCATGATTGGTTTATTCGCCCAGCAGGCGCCAGTCTTGGCCATCGCACTGACCGTTTTTCTTATTAATATCCGGAATCTTCTGCTCGGTTTACATGCATCAACTCTTTTTCGTAAGTCTAGCTTGACTCAGAATATTGTCATCGGCTCTTTTTTGACGGATGAATCTTATGGAGTCTTGATGGGGGAGCGGGCACATACAGAGGAAATCGCTGCGAGTTGGATGATGGGCAATAATTTTATGGGCTATACTGCTTGGATTTTGGGTACAATTTTGGGAACAGCTCTAGGTGGCCTTCTGCCCAATCCTGAGAGCTTTGGCCTGGACTTTGCCCTAGTCGCCATGTTTATCGGAATCTTCTCTTCTCAGTTTACAATCATGCTGCGACGGGTCAAGATAAAGAAGCTCTTTTTAGTCTTAGGTGTGGTGGGCCTTAGCTACTTGCTCCTAACCATGCTGCTTCAAAATTCGCTGGCGGTGCTTTTTGCAACCTTGCTAGGCTGTACGGTGGGGGTGATCTTGGATGATAAGTAAATATATCTTGTTGGTCATTCTTTTGTCAGCCCTGGTCACTTGGATTCCGCGGGTTTTGCCCTTTATCCTAGTCAAGTACAAGGGGCTTCCACCTATGGTAGAGCGCTTCCTCAAATATCTGCCAGTTTCCATTATCTTTGCCCTTATCCTGTCCAGTGTCACCAATGCTAAAACAGGTCAGCTGCCAAGTTTTAAATGGCTGGATTTGCTAGCGATTTTTCCAACAACTTACATAGCATTTAAGTATAAAAACTTAATTTTGACAGTGGTTTGTGGCGTAATTTTAGTGGCCTTGTTACGTTTAGTGATTCAAGTGATCTAGTAATTTATAAATCTTTCTATCTCAGGTAGAGAGATTTTTTTATTATTAGAAATGTCAGAATATTTCATAATCGTGGTATAATAGTCTTGTTAGACTAAGGAGGTGGACCATGGCAGAAGCAGGTCATAAATTTTTAGCAAAATTAGGAAAGAAACGTCTTCGTCCTGGAGGTAAGCTTGCAACCGACTGGTTGATAGAGCAAGGGAAATTTTCCAGTGATAAAAAGGTTCTAGAGGTAGCCTGCAATATGGGAACTACAACGATTGAATTAGCAAAAAAATATGGTTGCCAAATTACTGCAGTTGATTTAGATAAGGCTGCGCTGGCTCAGGCGCGACTTAATGGAGACAAGGCTGGCGTTGGTGAACTCGTCACATTTAAACAAGCCAACGCTATGAAGCTACCTTATGATGACAATTCGTTTGATATCGTTATCAATGAAGCCATGCTGACCATGCAGACAGAGAAGGGGAAAGCTAAATGTATGGAAGAGTACTACCGGGTGCTGAAGCCCGGCGGTGTGCTTCTGACTCATGATGTCATGCTTAAGCAAAGAGATGAGAATGTCCGGGAAGAGCTGTCACGTGCGATTAACGTCAATGTTGGCCCATTGACAGAAGGCTCTTGGATTCAGCTGGCACGTTCTCATGCTTTTGACCGTGTAGACACCTTTGTCGGCGAAATGACCTTGATGAGCCTTCGAGGGATGATATATGACGAAGGACTAGGCGGCACTCTGAAAATTTGCTTCAATGCCCTCAAGAAAGAAAACTACGGCCAATTTATGAAGATGTTTAAGATGTTCCAAAAGAATCAAGAAAAACTGGGCTTTATTGCTATGGTTTCTCACAAATAGGAAATCAATCCTCTTGTTTTATTGATTTAGGGAAGATTTGACAAAATACTTTAGTGATGATTTTGTTTTCTCCTTTTTAAGTAGGTTCAATCACTTTATCTTCCCTTGCTTTTACATAGCCTATGGAATAGGACACTTGAACTCATTCGCTGTTGATAAAGTGTTTATAGATTTTACCTAGTTTGGCCATTTTTACAAAAGGTTTTATATAAGTAAAGATTTTAAGCCAATTCCAAAAATAACTTGATTTTTTTGAATAAAAAGAACTATAATAATTTCAGAGTGTAGAAAAGTAGAAAAGAGGTAACCATGATGGTGAAATCATTGTCAAAACTCCTTTATGCATCTTTATTTCTAGCTTTGTCATTTATTTTAGTAGCCTGCAGTTCGCCAAAAGATAGCGTAACAAAGAGTTCATCCAGCGATAAGGTCAGTAAATCGAGTAAGTCTAGTCAGAGTAAATCGAGTGAGTCTAGTAAGAGCAGTTTCAAGGAGTCATCGACTTCATCCAGCCAAACTTCAGTTTCTTCTAGTGAGGATGCTTCAAAATCAAGCCAAACTAGTTCATCCAGTTCTAGCGCTAAGGAAGCTCCTACAGCAGACTCCCTTGTTCCATCAGAATTGGTTGGTGTCTGGAAAGGAAGAAGTCCTCAAGCTGAGGAGATTACAATGACTGTTGGCGCAGATGGATCTATTTGGACTCAAGCTAACTTTAGCAGTTATGGGGAGAAGAGCGATGTAAAGGCTGTTGCAAGAGCCATTAAAATCAGTCAAAACCTCTATCGGTGGGAGTTGGTTTCAGGAGAATATAGTGCATTGACTCCTGGTATAACAGGTCTTGGTGGTATAGGGAAAGCTGAGCCAGGCTTTACTTTAGAAAATGGTAAATTCACACCTGTCATGTTTACTGGTCCTGCTGATCAACCTCTTGATTATTCAAATTACTATGCTTTTGAATTTTCTTTAACCAAAAACTAAGCTATGAAACTCCCTTGTAATCTAAGTGGGGAGTTTTTTTAACAACACTTGACCCTACCCTAAGGTTAGGGATTATACTATAGTAGAAAGGAGGTCTTTCATGTATCATGTTAAAGAAGCTGCACAGCTTTCAGGCGTTTCAGTCAAAACTCTACATCACTACGACAAAATCGGACTTTTGGTGCCTGCTAAATCAGAAAATGGCTACCGAACATACAGTCAAGCCGATTTAGAGAGGTTGCAAGTCATTCTTTACTACAAGTATCTGGGCTTTTCTTTGGAGAAAATAGCAGAGCTCTTGAGTCAGGACGATCAGGCCCTATTGCCACATCTGGTAAGGCAGTTGGATTGTCTTGAGCAAGAAAGAGACCGCTTGGATACTTTGATTTCGACCTTGCAAAAAACAATTCAAGCTCAAAAAGGAGAAAGAAAAATGACAATGAAAGAAAAATTCGCAGGTTTTACCTACGAAGACAATCACAAATATCATCAAGAAGCTGTTGAAGAATACGGTCAAGAAGTTATGGCAGAAGCATTGACTCGTCAAAATGGACGGGAAGAAGAATCAACCGAAGCCTTCAATCAAGTTTTTCAAAGTCTGGCAGAGAATATGAGACAAGGCTTGCCAGTTGAAGCGTCAGAAAATCAAGAGCAGGCAGGGCGTCTTTTACAAGCCATTCGTACTTATGGCTTTGACTGCTCGCTACAAGTCTTTGGTCATATCGGTAAAGGCTATGTCTATAATCCAGAGTTTAAGGAAAACATCGACAAATTTGGAATTGGCACAGCTCAGTATACGTCAGATGTGATTGCCGCTTATGTGCGGACAAACGAAGAATAAAAACTGGCGAGGATTTTCCTCGACCAGTTTTTTATGATTCTACTATTTTACCTATCACTCATAATGCAAGCTTCCTGCCACCCAGCCAGTGCAGAGGGCAGAGGTGATGTTGAAGCCACCCGTGTGGGCATTGATGTCTAGGACCTCTCCAGCAAAGTGGAGGCCGGGAACCAGTTTGCTTTCTAGAGTTTTGGGATTGATTTCTTTGAGGCTGACGCCTCCTTTGGTTACAAAGGACTTGGCCAGGGACATTTTGCCAGTGACAGGGATGGGCAGTTCCTTGATTTGCTTGATGAGGGCCTCTTTTTCACTGAGATTGAGTTGTTTGACTTTATCGGGAAAGGGTTGGGCAAAAAAGTCTGCCATTCGCTCGGGTAGGAGGATTTTCAGGCAGTTCTTCAGCGATTTTTCCCGGTTTTCTTCTAAAAAGTCCGCCAGATCCTGCTGACTCATCTGAGGAAGGACATCCAGAAAGATGGTTTCTCCACCCTTGACAAAGCTAGACAAGCGCAGGGCTGCCGGGCCTGATAGGCCAAAGTGAGTAAAGAGCAGGTCGTGGGTAATGACATGCTTGCCATAGCTGAGGGTCACATCGTCCAGCGAAATCCCCTGAAGCACTTTATGGGGAAAGCCAGTCAGAAGAGGACTTTCAGCAGCTTCTAGGTCAGTCACTGTGTGCTTGAAGTGTCGGGCAATATCATGACCGAAGCCTGTCGAGCCTGTTGAAGGATAGGACTTGCCGCCAGTCGTCACAATCAATTTCTGGCAGGTCCAAGTCTGGTTGCTGGATCTGACAGTGAAAAGATCGTCGGATTTTTTAACGGAGACGATTTCAGTATTGGTGATGACAGTGCCGCCCAGCTCTGCAATTTTCTTTTCCAAAGCTTCGATAATGGTGCGGGACTTGTCTGTCGCTGGGAAAACACGTCCGTGGTCTTCAACCTTGAGTTTGACGCCGTTCTCTGTAAAGAAGTTGATGATATCATGGTTGTCAAATTGGGAAAAGACACTATAAAGAAAGCGCCCGTTGCCCGGAATACCGGCCATGAGGTCATCCAAGTTTCCATTATTGGTCACATTGCAGCGACCACCGCCTGTACCGGCTAGTTTCTTGCCTAGGCGTTTATTTTTCTCGATAAGCAAGGTCTTCTGTCCGTAGAAAGAACTGGAAATGGCAGCCATCATGCCAGCCGGTCCTCCTCCAATGATGATTGTGTCGAAATGGTTCATTCCTATCGTCCTTTCTGAGATAAATTTGGCTAAGGTTTAATTGTGAATGTTTCTTAGGAAATATTGTCCACTAATGAGCAGTTAAATGATCGTTTTAAGCTTGGTGTAGTCATTCATTTTCAAAGTAATCTAATCTGTCTCATTGTATCATAAAAGGGAGAAAAATGGATAGGAGTTAAGCTTAGAAAATATTGGGAAATTTGACAGGGAAGCCTTGATATGATAAGATTTAGGTATCTATATCTAGAAAAAGTATTTGAGGAAATTATGGCAATTGAAAAGACAGTCAGCGAGTTAGCTGAGATTCTCGGAGTTAGTCGCCAAGCGATTAACAATCGTGTCAAAGCTCTCCCAGAAGAAGATACAACAAAAAATGAAAAAGGAGTAACGGTTGTTACTCGCAGCGGATTAATTAAACTGGAAGAGATATACAAGAAGACCATTTTTGAGGATGAACCAGTCAGCGAAGACGTCAAACAGCGCGAACTGATGGAAATTTTGGTAGACGAGAAAAATGCAGAGATTCTCCGTCTATACGACCAACTCAAGTCAAAAGATGAGCAATTAAAACGCAAAGACGAACAACTTCGGATTAAGGACGTTCAGATTGCGGAGAAGGACAAGCAACTGGATCAGCAACAACAGCTGACAGCCAAGGCTATGAGTGAGCGCGAAACGTTACTGTTAGAGTTGGACGAAGCAAAAGAGCAAGTCCAACAGCAGGAAAACAAAGGATTCTGGGCGCGTTTATTTGGGAAGTAAGAAAAATCTCAGTTGAAAAACTGAGATTTATTGTTTTAAAAAAGAAGGAATGAAGATGAAACCGCAAAAGTTAGGCTTCAAACGTCTCTATCGAAATTTAGATAAGATCTTGCTACTCTTTTTCATGGTTTTTATGGCCATGGAATTTGCCTGGATTCCTTTTACGTCTTGGGCGGCTGAATCATTGCTCAAGCAGACGGGCTACGAATTCTTATCTTATAACAACGCTGTAAGTATTTTCACAGCAAATTGGCTTGTGACTGCCCAGTTTCTAGGCCTATTTTTGATCAATTTATTAGTCGCTTATTTCCAGGCAGGCATTATCTTCATGGGCGTACGCAACTTGTTAGATAAGGAAGAACGTTCCCATTGGGGCTTTATTAAAGCGACTTTGAGAGACAGTTGGATCATGCTACTGAGAGCTAGACCAGGAAAGGTTCTCTTTATTGTGTGTTATATGGGGATTCTCTTTCCATTTTTCCGACAGATTTTAAAAATATACTACCTCAATAAGATTTTAATTCCGGAGTTTATACAGGAATATCTGAGCAATCAATACTACTTGGGCTGGGCGATAGGGATTCTAGCAATAATCCTGTTTTTGTTGGCAGTGCGCTTTATGTTTGCCATCCCCAAAATCTTTTTAGAAAGAATCTCTGTCAGAGAAGCCATCCGATTTAGCCTGGCTAAGACCAGAAAACGGCTCATTTTCTATTCATGGCACTTATCTTGGATTGTTTTCAAAAGTTTGTTTATCTACGCCTTCTTTGTCATTGGTATTGTCTTTCTTCAAAAATATGCGGATACCCAGTCTAATGCAATTAGTCTTGGTGTCGGAGTCTTCAATTTTGTAGTCATGAAGCTGGCTTATTATTTCATGCTGAGCTACTTTTTAATCAAGTTTCTATCTTTCTTGACTGATAAGTCACTGGCAGACTATCCTCGAAAAAAGGGGAATCCTTGGTTACGGGCTTTGATACTTCTAGCGTCGTGCTTAATTTTTGGATTGGAAGGCTATGTTTATCTGCAATTTCCTTTGGAAACCATTCCTCTGACCATCTCTCACCGGGGAGTTTCAAATGGAAATGGGGTACAAAATACAATTGAGTCTTTAGAAAAAACAGCCTTACTCAAGCCAGACTATATCGAAATGGATGTACAAGAGACAAAAGACGACCAGTTCGTCATGATGCATGATGCCACCTTAAAAAAGAGCTAGCAGGAGTAGATAAACATCCTCAGGAATTGACGCTAGCAGAGTTAACAGCTCTAGATATTTCGGAAAATGGCCATCGAACTAAGATTTCAAGTTTTGATGCTTATTTAAAAAGAGCCAATCAGCTGGGACAGCGCCTTTTGATTGAAATTAAAACAAGCAAACTTGACTCTTCAGATATGATGGAGCGATTCTTGAAGAAATATGCAGCTAACATCAAAATATATGGGCATCAAATGCAGTCGCTAGATTATCAAGTGATTGATAAGGTGCTGGATTATGATAAGGATATACCGGCCTTCTTCATTTTACCTTATAACACCATTTTCCCTCGAACCAAGGCATCTGGCTATACCATGGAATATTCGACCCTAGATGAAAACTTTGTCAATAAGCTATGGAGTTCAGATAAACTACTCTATACTTGGACCATTAATACAGAAGATGCCGTAGCCAAGTCCTTTAGACTAGGGGTGGATGGGATTATCACAGACGATGTTGAATACATTCAAAGCTCGATTAAAGAGCTGAAGGACAATCCTAAATATTCGACCTTATTAGAAAATAAAGCAGCTGACCTTTTAAACTTTCCAGGAAGCTAAGAGAAAACCCTCACTCTCTAATCAGAGTGAGGGTTTTGTGATTAAAACGGCAGTTTACCTGCAAAGGCACCCATTTTCTTTTTGGTTGCTTCGTCGATTTGCTCTAGTGCATGGTTAAGCGCTTGGACAGTCATATCAGACAAGGTTTCAAGATCCTCTGGATCAACAACAGCAGTTTGGAAGTCGATTTTTACAACTTTCTTATCGCCAGTCAAAGTTGCTGTCACTAAGTCTTGAGCAGATTTGCCTACAAACTCAGTAGCTGCCAATTCTGCTTGGCTTTGTTCCATTTGCTTTTGAAGCTTTTGCGCTTGCTTCATCATTGATTGCATGTTCATCATAAGATTTTTATAATTCCTTTCCTATTTGAGGATTAACATTTGGTAATCTACACTCTTCAAATTATATCATTTTTTAAAAAAGTGGCAAGAATCTGCTTCAACATTTAGAGAATCATTTCAAAGCAATGTTGACGAAAAAGTTGAGATTATGATAGAATATTTAAAAATTTAGATATAGGAGAAATCTCTTAATGAAAAAACACAAATGGAGCCTTTTGTTGCTTAGTCTTTTGATTCCTCTCTTTATTTTAGCTGGATGCAACAGCAAACAAAACCTTAAAGGCAAGTGGAATGTTCAGGATTCTAACCATGAGTATACTACTGTAACCTTTACTGACAAGAAGGTCAGTGTGAATGGACAAGAAGCAGAGTATAAGCAGGTAGAGGTTGGATTTAAAAATAATGTTCAATATATCGTGATTGAAATGGAAGGGAAGAAATATTCAATTATTTTCCCTGATGCAGACAAAAATATCGCTGTTCTCTTACAGCCAACTTCAGAGGATAACTATCTCGAAGGAACCATGATTTTGGCAATGAATCGTAAGGAAAAACCAAACTACGACAAGTACGCAAAAAATTATATCCGAGAAAAATAAAAGCACAAAATGTGCTTTTATTTTTTTATTTATCAAGATTTCTTGTGAGGCAGACTTAAGCTAGAATGCTCCATATCAACACTTAGATGGTAGTCTGTCTTATCGCGGACAGTGTGCTCAAAATCAGTAGTGTAGAGGACGAGACGCAGTTGGTCACCCTTTTTCAGTTTGTAGATTGTTGGTTGCAGTTCAAAGGATAGTTCCATCCATTGATTAGGGACTACTTCTTCAACAGTTAAGAGATCAGTCCTATTTTGCAGGTTGAGGAAGCCCTTTGTGATGACGCGGTGTGGAGTGTCCGTAAAAGGAAGCTCCATCAGATTGTCCAGCATATAGTAGCGCCCGTTATCCATCACTCTTGGTTCCAAGGGGCTTGGGATTGGGGTTAGGCGTTTGGCAGGTCCATAGTCCAAAAGCTGGGCGGAGATGAGACCTTTGTTGGTGCTAGATTTGAGGTGGAGATTGAGCTTGGCAGGTCCATTGATAAAGAGATCTTGTTCCAGCGTCCAATCAAGGGTGATCTGCTGGGTTTTGCCTTCAAATAGCTCATTTTTGAAAACTTGATAACTCTTGGCAAAGCGATTGTAGTCTTCGTCTGAATAACGATTTTGGATTTCTTGAGAGCCTTTACCAAGATGGAAATGAGAGTAGTCTTCTTGATTTCCAAAATCATCTAGGCTCATCCAGTTTTGCGCCTGGCTGTTGTCCTGCCAGATGACGGGTGGCAAGTCAAAGTCGGATGAATGCCCTAGTAATTTTTTGGATAAAAGAGCGTTCATGCTTTCACGAAAGTCAATGGACTGCCAGTTGTTGATATAAACATGAGCACCGTTATGGAAGAAGAGGTGCTTTTTGATATGAGCTGGCAGAGCATGGAACATATTATAGACGTGGAGAGGTTTGACATTCCAGTCTTGAGAGCCATGAGTGAAGACAACTTCAGTCTTGACCTTATCTGCATGGATCAAGTAGTTGCGGTCGTGCCAAAATTGATTGTAGTCACCAGTTTCTCGTTCCAAGTCCTTTCTTTGCTGGTCAAGGTAGGCTTGGTAAGCTTGATTGTGACGTAGGTATTCGCCAGCTAGGAGATTGCGTGAATAGGTCAGCTCAGTTAGTGATTCAAAATCTTCGCCTGGATAACCACCAGGGCTAGTGACAAGTCCGTTTTCACGGTAGTAGTTATACCAGGAAGAAATACCAGCCTCAGCAATGATGACTTCTAACCCGTCTACCCCCGTTGTTGCTAAACCATTTGACATGGTTCCTAGGTAAGAAATTCCAGTTGTGGCAACTTTTCCATTAGACCAAGTTGCCTTGATTTCTCTTTGGCGACTGTGATCTGTGAAGGCGCGACAGCGACCGTTGAGCCAGTCGATGACATTTTTGTAGGCTTCAATCTGCTGATAATCTCCACTGGTCATCATCCCTTCTGAATCCTTGGTTCCAACACCAGATACGTAGAGATTGGCAAAGCCACGAGGAAGTAGGTAATCATTGAGGGTGTAACTGCCAATATGGCCCAGCTTTTCTTCAGCTGTCTCAACTAAAGTTGCCTGTCCTTGGGGTTCTACTGTTTGAATGCTAGATTCTTGAACAGTAATTGTTCTAGGGTTCTTGCAGGCTAAGTCTACATTCATGTTGTGCAGAGCCTTATCACTAGCTTTATCGTTGGTACCTTGATGGTAGGGACTGGCAGTCATGACTGCAGGAATTTGTCCTTCATAAGAAGGGCGGATGATACTAACCTTGACTAAATCCGGCTTGCCATTTCCATCTGTGTCCACACGGGATTCAACATAAACGACTTCGCGAATGGCCTCATGGCTACTGAAGGTTGCTAGACTTTTGCCGTTGAAGAAGTGGTAGTCATTGCTTTCTGGAATGAATCCCTCACTGACAAGCTGGTCAATTAGAATATTCCCTAACTTGGTTCTAGTATTGAGCAGTTGATAAAGATTTTCGAGGATATTTCCATAAGTGATTGGGAAATGAATATCCTTGCAGAAGGCTGTTACATCGTCAAAGTCCACGAAGGGAACAAAACCTAAGACCTGTAGGGCTACGGTATAGAAGATCTCTTCAGTCAGTTGCTGGTCGGATTGGAAGAAGGTTAACAGATCTGTTTGTCGGTCGGCTACCCAGCTAGAGAGGACATAGTTGACGTCCTGATAGCGAAAGAGAATTTTTTGAAGAAAGTGATGAAGGTTTTCCTTAGGAGAATTAGTTGTTTGGATAGTGAATCCTAAACGAGCCAATTCGTCCAGCATAACTTCTTCACTTGCTTTTGTGTAACTATACTGGTTGTAACGCATGAGACTACTCCTTTTTTGTATTTATATAAAATTGACCTTTACATTCTCCATTATAACTGATACAATAAAGTTTGTCTAAAAATTTTATAAGGAGATTGAACACATGGATGTTACATGGATGGCGAAATACGTCACAGAATTTCTGGGTACGGCCATTTTGATTATTTTAGGAAACGGTGCTGTAGCTAACGTTGAATTGAAAGGCACTAAAGGTCATCAAAGCGGTTGGTTGGTAATCGCAGTTGGTTACGGAATGGGTGTTATGATTCCTGCTTTGATGTTTGGAAATGTGTCAGGAAACCATATTAATCCGGCCTTTACTTTGGGGTTGGCTGTCAGCGGCTACTTTGAATGGGGACATGTTGCTCCTTACATTGCAGCTCAGATTTTGGGAGCTATCTTCGGTCAAGCCCTTGTGGTTGCGACTCACCGTCCTTACTACTTGCAAACAACAAATCCAAATGCAATATTGGGAAGTTTCTCAACGATTTCAAGCATCGATCATGGAACACCTGAGTCTCGCAAAGTAGCAACTATCAATGGTTTTGTAAATGAGTTTGTTGGTTCCTTTGTTCTTTTCTTTGCTGCTATTGCAATGACAAAGAACTTCTTTGGAGCTGAGATTATTAAATATGCAGCTACTCAGGGTATAGATACTTCTTCTATCCAAGGTAAAGCACAAGTTGGTCACTACATTTTTAGTGGTTTGGCTGTTTCACACTTGGCACTTGGTTTCCTTGTGATGGCTTTGGTTACTTCACTTGGTGGACCTACTGGTCCTGGATTGAACCCAGCTCGTGACTTGGGACCTCGTATTCTTCATGAAATCTTGCCTAAGTCTGTTCTTGGAGAGCACAAGGGTGATTCAAAATGGTGGTATTCTTGGGTACCAGTCGTGGCACCAATCCTTGCAGGTATCACCGCTGTTATGTTGTACAAATTTATCTATGGATAATTAAAAGGGCGCAAGCCCTTTTTTTTAGAAGACTTAGCTGACTTGAAGACAGAGGGAAAGAAGTGATTTTGGTATATATTTTTGCCTTCTTATCTTTTCATAGTAAGGAAGAATACAGGTATAGTCTGGAGGGAAGAGAATGAAGATTGTCCCATTTAAAATGGATCGATTAAGTGGACGGCGTACCTTGCTTTTCGGTCTCTTAGCCATTCTACTGGGAATGATTGTTATCATAAATGGAGCAGGGTTTACAAAGCTGGCTTTGGACTTGCTCAGCCTCTATTTTTTTCTAGTAGGCTTGTTTAATAGTATCCTCTACTTTTTTGCTGGTAAGAAAGATATTCCACTGACATCTGAGATTCTACGAATCATCTTTGGCTTGTTTTTAGCAGGCTTGAATGAACTTGGTAACCTTTCAGTAAATGTTGTCATTATTATTTTAGGACTTTATCAGTTGGCGACAGCTGTGGTTTATGCCATTACTTATTACCTCTACCGTTGTGATCGGGCTAAAGGAGGTTTTCGTTATTTATTTGATGCGATTCTTCAAGGTTTGATTGCTCTAACAACCATTTTTTCGCCAGCTACAGATGGCCGTCTACAATTTTTATTTTTAGGTATTTATTTGATTTTGTTGGGAATTTCCAATATGAGAGATGGACTTTTCTTTGACCTTGATAAGGAAAGAAAAGATTTACGCAGACATTTTCGGGTCAACCTGCCTGTCATCATAGCGGCCTTTATTCCCTTTGAACAACTAGAACGCTTCAACCATTTTCTACGCGGGACGAAGGAGCAGGAATTATCAAGCGTTTATCGGGTCCTCAAAGGAGAGCAGCAGGCTGATTTAGAGGTTCTTGTTCATACTTCTAAGGAAAACCTATTTGGAGCGATTGGTCATGTTGATATTTGCTATAAGGGGAAGGTAATTTCCTACGGCAGTTATGATCCTTTTTCCCAGAAATTATTTGGTACTATTGGTGACGGGGTACTATTTAAAGTGGATAAAGATGCTTATATCGATTTGTGTAAAAAAGAGAGTAAAAAGACCTTATTTGGCTATTCTCTGGCCTTAACTGATCAGGAAAGAGAGGCCGTTGAAAAGCGTCTGAGGGAAATCGATGACTTGCTAGATCCATGGGAACCAAGTGATCAGGAGCTTAATGGTAGTCCCACCTATGCTTATAAATTAAAGCATGAGCTAGGGGCGGAGCTTTATAAATTCAAGAGTAGCCGTTTTAAAAGCTATTTTATTCTTTCGACCAATTGTTGTTTGCTGGCGGACTCGATTGTTGGTCAGGCTGGGACTGCTATTTTGAATGTAAGAGGGATCATAGCGCCTGGAACTTACCAAAATTACCTGCAGTATGAATTTGAGTCTGCCAATGGTTTGGTTGTCGCCCACAATGTTTATTGTTGATTTACAAGTAGCAGGGAATGACCTGCTACTTTTTGTTTCAGCTTGTGTTTGTTTTTTGAAAATTTTTATATAATTATTTGTCAAATAGGAGAAAATCCTCTAAAATAGAAGAGACTTGGAGGAATTTATGACACGAAATCATCAAACGATTAAGGCTGTACCAGTACTAAAAACGAACAATCGTCGTTTAAACTTAGAATTTTATTGTCAGACATTAGGGATGAAAAATCTGTTGGAAGAAGGCCCAGGTGTCAGTTTGGGAGATCAGACAAAGAGCGAAAGATTAGTGATTGAAGAATCGCCAGGTGCACGTTCTCGTAAGGTTGTTGGCCCTAAAAAACTAGCTCAGATCACTATAAAGGTCGAAGAGCCAAAAGAAATTGAAGCTTTGTTAGGACAAGCACATCCTGTTTTACAGGTCTACCAAGGTGAGAAAGGCTATGCTTTCAAGGCTGTTTCCCCAGAGGGAGATACTTTCTTAGTTCATGCTGAGGATGATTCTCAAACACTCCGTGCTCTAGAAAAGACTCCAGTATTTGAGACACAGGCTGAGTTCACTGGCTTAACACAATTTTATATTGAAAAAGTGATTCTCAATGTTCCAAATAAATCAGTAGCTCAAACTTATTATCAACCTTTTGGCGATACGCTACCAATTGAGTTTAAAGAGGAAGAAGGCCAAGATTTATTGGCTGCAAATGCAGCAACTTGGGACTTGTCTATGATTAAGTTTTCTCTGGAACGTTTTGATGTAGATCAATTGGCTGAGCTTCTTGAAGGACGTGATTTGTTCGTTCCTAAGTCTAAAAAGTTTCTTTTAGCGACAGATGATAGTCAGATTGACTTGTGGTTTGAACAAGCATGACAAAGCAAAAAATTTTTGAGAAAATTCAAGAGCAGATTCATCAGGAAATCTATCCTGGGGCTAGCCTAGCCCTATATCAAGCTGGCCAGTGGCAGGAATTCTACTTTGGTTTGGCTGATCCGCAAGAAAGAAAAGTCACTCAAGCGGGCTTGGTCTATGATCTGGCTAGCGTCAGCAAGGTGGTCGGAGTGGGGACTCTAGCAGCCTTTTTATATGAGCAGGAAAAGCTGGATCTGGATTTGCCCTTGCAACACTATTATCCGGACTTTCATCGAGAAGATGTGACTGTGCGCCAACTCTTGACTCACACGTCAGGGCTTGATCCCTTTATTCCCAATCGTGACCAATTGACAGCTCTCGAGTTGAAAGAAGCACTCAATCATTTGACAGTGCTTGAAGATAAGACCTTTCGCTATACGGATGTGAATTTTTTGCTCTTGGGCTTCATGTTGGAAGAAATCTATGGTCAAGCCTTGGACCAGATTTTTCAAGATCAGATTTTCCAGCCTTGGGGCTTGGCTGAGACAGGTTTTGGGCCAGTTCCAGGAGCTGTGCCGACCGTTCGCGGTGTCAAGGATGGTCAGGTTCATGATCCCAAGGCGCGTGTTCTAGGCATCCATGCTGGTAGTGCTGGCTTATTTTCAACTCTCAGGGATTTGGAAATATTTCTAGAGCATTATCTGCAGGATGACTTTGCGGCCAATCTGACCCAGAATTTTTCCAAGGAGCCTGGCAAAAGACGTAGCCTAGCCTGGAATCTGGAGGACGACTGGCTGGATCACACTGGCTACACGGGAACCTTTATCATGTATAATCGCAAGGAGCAAAAGGCAGTCATTTTCTTGTCCAACCGGACCTATGAAAAAGACGAGCGGGCTCAGTGGATCTTAGATCGCAACCAGCTGATGAATCTGATAAAAACGGAACTATAAGATACTCCGACTTCTATGCTCGGAGTTTTCTCATGTTCCTTGAATCCTAAAGATTTTTCTCGTAAAAATCGCTTTTTTTTTCAAAGTATATTAAAATAATAGTTAAAGAAATAAATATAGGGAAAGATCATGACAAAAGAAATTGGTGTCGGAAAGGCACACAGTAAAATTATTTTGATGGGGGAGCATTCGGTAGTCTATGGATATCCAGCTATTTCCTTGCCACTCAACCATATCGAAGTAACCTGCCGGGTCTTTTCGTCTGAACGTCCCTGGACTCTTTATGCTGAGGATACGCTGTCTATGGCTGTTTTTGCCTGTCTAGAACATTTAGGCCAGCAAGGTGCTAAGATACGCTGTCAGGTGGAGTCTATGGTTCCTGAAAAGAGAGGGATGGGTTCATCGGCTGCGGTTAGTATTGCAGCTATTCGGGCTGTTTTTGACTACTTTGAAGAAGAGCTGGATGACCAAACCCTAGAGATTCTAGCCAATCGGGCAGAGATGATTGCCCATATGAATCCCAGCGGCCTTGATGCTAAGACCTGCCTCAGTGATGTAGCTATCAAATTCATCCGCAATTTCGGTTTCAGTGAAATTAAGCTGGATCTAGATGCCTTTTTAGTAATTGCAGATACAGGTATTCACGGTCATACTCGCGAAGCCATCCGTGCTGTAGAAAGTCAGGGTCAAAAGGCTCTGCCTTTGTTGCAGGAATTGGGGAATTTAACAAAAATCCTTGAGAAGGCCATTTCTATCAAGGACCTGATGACGATGGGACAAGCTATGACCAAGGCTCATGAGAAGTTAGCCAAGATAGGAGTGTCTTGCCAGAAAGCTGATGAACTAGTTGAAACAGCTCTTGAAAATGGAGCTTTGGGAGCTAAGATGAGCGGTGGCGGTCTGGGTGGCTGTGTCATTGCTCTTGTAGGAGAAAGAAATCAGGCGGATGTCTTAGCCACCGTATTGAGAGAGAAAGGGGCCATTAACACATGGATCGAAAGCCTGTAAGTGTCAAATCCTATGCCAATATTGCAATTGTTAAATATTGGGGCAAGAAAGATGCAGAAAAGATGATTCCGTCTACCAGTAGTATTTCCCTGACACTGGAAAATATGTATACCGAGACTCAGCTGACTCCTTTGCCAGATTCAGCGACTGGAGATGAGTTTTATATTGACGGTCAGCTGCAAAGTCCGGCAGAACATGCCAAAATCAGTAAGATAATTGATCGTTTCCGCTCTCCAGAAGATGGTTTTGTCCGTGTTGATACCAGCAATAATATGCCAACAGCGGCGGGTCTGTCTTCCAGCTCTAGTGGTTTGTCAGCCCTAGTCAAGGCCTGCAATGTTTATTTTCAGACAGGCTATCAGATACAGGAGCTGGCTCAATTGGCCAAGTTTGCTTCTGGGTCGTCAGCTCGGTCTTTCTTTGGTCCGCTAGCGGCCTGGGATAAGGACAGTGGAGCCATCTATCCAGTCAAGACGGATTTGAAGCTAGCCATGATTATGTTGGTTCTGCACGATGAGAAAAAGCCCATTTCCAGCCGTGACGGTATGGAGCTCTGTGCTAAAACTTCCACCATTTTCCCAGATTGGATTGCCCAGTCTGCCTTGGATTATCAGGCTATGCTAGCTTATTTACGGGACAATGAGTTTGCTAAGGTTGGTCAGCTGACAGAAGAAAATGCTCTTCGGATGCATGCTACGACAGAAAAAGCTTATCCGCCGTTTTCTTATCTGACAGAGGAGTCTTATCAGGCTATGGATGCTGTTAGAAAGCTGCGGGAGCAGGGCGAGCGTTGCTACTTTACCATGGACGCGGGGCCAAATGTCAAGGTCCTCTGCTTGGAGGAAGACCTAGACCATCTGGCTGCTATACTTGAGAAGGACTACCGGCTTATCGTCTCCAAAACAAAGGACCTGTCAGATGAAAGCTAATGCAAGAGTCCAAACCTGCGGCAAGCTCTATCTGGCAGGTGAATATGCAGTGCTGACGGCTGGTCAGCCGGCCATTATCAAGGACATCCCTATCTATATGACTGGAGAAATCCAGGTAGCGCCTGACTATCATTTGACATCAGATATGTTTGAACACAGCGCTAGCCTAGAGCCAGACCCTGATTATGCCTTGATTCAGGAGACGGTAGGGGCTATGAACACTTATTTGCTGACCTTAGGCTACCAACTTCAGCCTTTTTCACTGAAGATTAGTGGCAAGATGGAAAGAGACGGCAAGAAGTTCGGGATTGGCTCCAGTGGTAGTGTGGTTATTCTGACTCTCAAGGCCATGGCAGCCCTTTATGAGCTGAACTTAGAGCCAGAGCTACTCTTTAAGCTGGCTTCTTACGTTCTCCTCAAGCACGGAGACAATGGCTCCATGGGAGATCTAGCCTGCATTGCTTATGAAGATTTGATTTACTACCGGTCTTTTAATAGAGAGCTGGTCCGCAAGCGCATGGACAAAGTTGATTTACAGCAATTACTAGCAGAGGATTGGGGTTTTGAAATTCGCAGTATTAAGCCTTGCTTAGCCATGGATTTTCTAGTTGGCTGGACCAAGCAGCCGGCAATTTCTAAGGACTTGGTCAATCAGGTTAAGTCAGCTATTTCAGAGTCCTTTTTGACAGGCAGTAGGACACAGGTTGATGCTTTGGAGAGGGCTTTACTAGCAGGAGATAAGCTTGCTATTAAGTCTAGTATGGAAAAGGCTAGCCAGCTATTAGAAAGGCTCAGCCCGGCTATTTATACAGACAGGCTGAAAGTCTTAAAAGAAGCGGCAGAGGGACTGAACTGTGTGGCTAAGAGCAGCGGTGCCGGTGGTGGCGACTGCGGGATTGCTCTCAGCTTTGATGCCGCATCTAGCAACCAACTGATTCAAGCCTGGCAAGCAGCTGGCATTGAGCTATTATATAGAGAAAGGATGGACCATGATGAGCCAGAATCGTAAGGATGACCATATCAAATATGCTTTAGAGCAGCGTCCGAGTTACAACAGTTTTGATGAAATGGAACTGGTTCACCGCTCTTTGCCCAAGTACGATTTGGCGGAGATTGACCTATCTACTCACTTTGCTGGCCGTGACTGGGAGTTTCCCTTTTACATTAATGCCATGACTGGCGGCAGCCAAAAGGGCGGTCAAATCAATGAGAAACTGGCTCAAGTAGCTGAAAGTTGCGGCCTTCTTTTTGTAACTGGCTCTTACAGCGCAGCCTTGAAAAAACCTTCTGATCCTTCCTATCGGGTGGCAGCTGGTCGGCCTAATTTATTACTAGCAACTAATATCGGCTTGGACAAGCCTTATCAAGCTGCCCAGCAAGCAGTAGCTGATTTGCAGCCCCTATTTTTGCAGGTTCATGTCAATCTCATGCAGGAATTGCTGATGCCGGAGGGCGAGCGGGAGTTTCGTTCTTGGCGCCAGCACTTGACAGATTATAGTCAGCGGCTGGATCTTCCCCTAATTCTTAAAGAAGTTGGCTTTGGCATGGATCGCTCTACTGTTGAAGAAGCGCGCTCCTTGGGGATTCAGACTTTTGATATTTCTGGCCGTGGCGGTACTAGCTTTGCCTATATTGAAAATCAGCGGGGTGGTAATCGTGACTACCTTAATGATTGGGGGCAATCTACTCTGCAGAGCCTGCTAGCTCTTCAGCCACTTCGCTATGAGGTCGAACTTTTGGCTAGTGGAGGTGTCCGCCATCCTTTGGATATGATCAAAGCCCTTGTCTTAGGAGCCAAGGCGGTTGGCCTCTCTCGTACCATGCTGGACTTGGTAGAGAATCACTCAGTGGAAGAGGTTATTGATATTGTAGAAGGCTGGAAATCGGATTTGCGCCTCATCATGTGTGCCCTGTCCTGCCGAAACTTGCAAGAACTAAAGAATGTACCCTATCTACTCTATGGGCGACTGAAAGAAGCTCAGGAACAGATTAAATAGCATAAAGACATACAAAAAAGGCCATCAATGGCCTTTTTACTTGTCCTGTTTTCGTAAGTCAGCTAGGATTTCCTGAGCAGCAGCTAAGTTGAAAGTCTTCTTGGCTGTTAAGCGACGGACTACAGCAGCAATTTCTTCGTCCTGGGCTCCAGCTTGCAATGCTAAAGATTTGGCTTGCAATTTCATGTGTCCGGCTTGGATGCCAGTGCTGACCAGGGCTTTGAGGGCAGCGAAATTTTGCGCCAATCCAACCGATACGATGAGGGATGCCAATTCCTTAGCCTGAGGCTGCCCCAGCAAGTCAAAGCTAGCTGCCACTGCGGGATTGAGGCCGATGGAGCCTCCCTTAGTTGCAATGGGCATGGGCAGGGTCATCTGGCCATGAAGCTGGCGTTTGTCTGGGTCCGCAGTCCAAGTAGAGAGACCGCGGTAGCTTCCTTCTCGGCTGGCATAGGCATGAACGCCAGCTTCTATAGCCCTCCAGTCATTTCCAGTAGCTATCACCAAAGCATCAATACCATTAAAGATGCCTTTATTGTGGGTAGCTGCTCGGTAAGGGTCGACCTGGGCTAGCTTGCTAGCCAGCTGCATCTTATCCGCAAGAAGTTCCGCCTCAGCCTTATCCCGGCTGAGAAAGCGATAGTCGATGACACAGCGGACTGTTACGAGGCTATCTGTTGCATAGTTTGACAGGATAGCCATCAGACTTTTACCACCAGTCAGCTCTTCCAGAGGGAGAGTGAGAGCCTCTAGCATGGTGTTGAGCATATTGGCTCCCATAGCTTCCTGCGTATCCACAGATAGATAAAAAATGAGGAAGTCTTCCTTTTGTTCCAGCCAAAGATCTCTAGCACCACCACCACGAGCCACAATCGATGGATAGGCTTGGTTGGCCTGCTCCAGCAACTCTTTCTTTTTCCTGAGAACACCTTTGATGGCTTGGTCTGCATTATCAACCTGATAGAGGGCGATTTGCCCAATCATCTGGCGTTTGTGAACTTCAGTTTCAAATCCGCCTGAACGTTTGATAATCTTAGCGGCAAAGCTAGCCGCTGCTACCACAGATGGCTCTTCTGTCACAAATGGAACTTGATAGGTCTTACCATCCACCAGAAAGTCTGGCACCAGAGAGTAGGGTAGGGCTAGAGTTGCCAGCACATTTTCACTCATCTGGTTGGCTGTTTCCAAAGGCAAAGTCTGCTGACTGTTTAGCAGCTGCCAATGTTCATCTTGTAAAAGTTCCTTTTCTTTCAGCATCTGTAGCCGTTCAGCAGGAGTTTTTTTGGAAAATCCAGTCCAGTTTATTTTCATGATGATTTCTCAACTTTAATGTACTTACGCTGATGCTCTGCAATTTCCGCCAGAGCAAAGCTTTGTTCCTCATAGCCAGAGAAGCTGGCATTGCCCTCCGCATCCAGCTCGGCTTCTGCAAAAAAGATATGCTCGTATTCTTCAACAGAAAGAGCTTGACGCTGGTCTAATTCCTCCAGACGTGTCCGTGACAGCTGTTTTTCATAGCCTGGAACTAAGGAAGCGCTGAAAATTTCTGCTACAGCACCACTACCATAACTAAAGAGAGCAATCTTGTCACCGGCCTTAAGTTTATCTGAGTTTTCTAAGAGGGACAAAAGGCCTAGGAAAAGAGAACCTGTGTAAATATTTCCGACTTTTTGGCTGTAGAGGATTGACTTTTCAAAATTTTCCTTAAGCTGATCTTGCTGCTCTTGAGGAAGGCTTTTATCCATGATTTTATTGAGACCCTTAAGAGCCAGTTTTGGATAAGGAAGATGGAAGCAGTAGGCAGCAAAATCTTTGAGAGAAAGCTTGTGGCGCTTTTGGTACTCATACCAGGTTGTTTTCAAACAATCCAAGTATTGTTGGGTAGAGTAAAGTCCATTTACATAAGGAGTTGTCGAGTAATTTGGGCGCCAAAAATCCATAACGTCACGAGTTTGAGCGACATTATCTTCATTAAAAATTAAGATACGAGGATCCTTGCTTATCAACATTGCAATAGCTCCCGCTCCCTGAGTTGGTTCACCAGGAGTATTAATACCATATTTGGCAATATCACTGGCAATAACGAGGACCTTGCTATCTGGATATTTTTCAATATGGAGTTTGGCGTAGTCAAGTGCAGCAGTAGCACCATAACAGGCTTCTTTAATCTCAAAACTCCGGGCAAAGGGCTGGATCGCCAAAAGGCCATGAATAAAAACGGCCGCTGCCTTGCTCTGATCAATGCTTGACTCCGTAGCAACAATGACCATGTCAATCTTCTCTTTGTCTTCACTTGTCAAAATGGGATCTGCAGCTGCAGCTCCTAAGGTGATAATATCTTCAGTCAGAGGAGCAATGCTGAGTTCTTTAAGCAGGAGTCCCTTGCTTAGTTTTTCTGGATCGGTAGCACGGGCAGCTGCTAAATCGTTTAATTTCAAGACATAATTGGAGGTTGCAAAACCAATTTTATCGATTCCTATTTTCATATTAAAACCTCATATCTTGATATGATTATCAAGAGTATTTCAACATCTATTTTACCATAATTCAAAATAAAACTGATAAAAAAGCCCCGTCGAACAAAGACAGGGAACTTAAAACATCTTAGTGAAAAACCTATTTTTACTAAGATTTAATCAGAAGCATCAAAATTGTTTAGACTTTATAGTCAACTCAATAGTGGACGTGCTTTCTTTTTTGAATATACTTAAAAAGTTTTAACGCAACTGTACCACTGGCCATCCCAATCGAAATAACGAGGGCCAAGATGACTACTAAGGTGGCATTAACCATGGCCTTACTATAATCGCCAGTTACAAAGAATGCGGTTGTTCGATAGGAGAGGTAGCCAGGGACTAAGGGGGCCAGAATTGACAGGATGAATACAACTGCAGGAGTTTTATAAATAACACTCATAATTTGGCTACAGCAAGATCCGACGATAGCAGCTACAAAGGTGGCTACGATAACATTGGTCGGGCCTTTTAAAAGCAAATAAAGAAGCCAGATAGACATCCCTAGTAGACCAGCTGGAATTAGCATTCTGCGCTGGACATTTAAAACGATAAGAAAAGTGATAATAGCCAACAAACTTGCAAGAGCTTGGAGGAAAAAAGTTAGTATTGTCATAGTTTTATTTCATTAATACAAGGGCAACGGAAGTACCCGCACCAAGAGCTAGGGTAATGAGAAGAGATTCAAAAAGTTTACTCATTCCCGAGTTAATGTGATTGGTCATGATGTCACGGACCGCATTAGTCAGGGCAATCCCAGGGACAAAAGGCATGACAGAGCCTGCTATAATCAAGTCTGCAGTTGAGTTAAAACCAGAGTAGCGGGCCCAGGCCTGTGCTAACAAACCAAAAACAAAGGCACCTGCAAAGGCTGTAACAAAAGGAATTCGTACATACTTCTCAGCGTACAGTGAAAAGGTAAAGCCAAAGAATGTTGCCACAGCAGCGCCAAGTGCATCGTAAAAATTTCCTCCAAACATGATGGAAAAAAATGGGGCACTGAGCGTAGCTGCAATGGTCAATTGTTTCTTGTTGTAAGGCAGACGTTTGTTTTTGAGCAGCAAGAGTTTATCGTAAGCCTCTTGCAAGGTTAACTGACCACTGGTCAACTGACGGGATACTTGGTTGACATCACATACCTTCTCAATATTGTAATTTGAATGCACGATACGTTTCATACGAGAGAAATTCGTATTCTCGACTGAGAAGAAAATCGCAACTGGCATAGCTAGAGCATTGCAATCAATAATCCCCTGCGAATGAGCGATCCGAATCATGGTATCTTCAACTCGGTAGATTTCGGATCCGCTTTGCAATAAGAGGGTGCCGGCTAGCATGATGACATCTACAGCTAGATTAAATTCTTTTGACTCTTCCATAATCTCTTTCCAAGTGTTTCTAAACTTTCTTCTATTATAGCAAAATTCAGAAGCTTCTTCATAAAAATTCCATGTAAAATCAAAAAAGAAGACTGGAAATAAACCAATCTTCCTTTATAGTTTAATTTAATGACTTATTAGCTCAAAGCATCATCCATTGAAAGAACTTCGTGGAATACACGTTGAGTCAATTCAGTTTTTTGCTCTGGAGTGAGGTACTTAGTATTTACACAGTAACCAGAAATACGAACGATAACGTCTTCACCAGACATAATCTTGTCGTAAACGTCCTTCAAGTCCATAACGTTCAAGTTAACGTGTTGTCCACCATTTTCAAAGTAACCATCAAGGATTGTTACCAAGTTGTCTACTTGTTCGTCATGAGTTTTACCAAGCGCACGAGGTGATACTTGAGTTGTCAATGAGATACCGTCAGCTGCGTAACTGAAGTCCAAGCTAGCAAGTGAGTTCAAGTTTTGCAACCAACCACCTTTTGCTTTGTTAGATGGGTTAGCACCTGGTGAGAAGAACTCGAGTTTAGACAAGTTCACAGTACCGTCTTCGTTGAGGTATACTCCTTTATGGACTGGTGAGTTACCAGTTTGTTTAGAGTAAGCAACGTTAGATGTGATTGTCAAGAGTGATACTGTTGCTTCAGCGTTCTTGTAAAGTTTGTGGCTACGCAAACGAGTTGTGTAAGCTTCAACCAACCATTCAGCCAATTCATTTGAACGAGGATCATCTTCACCCCAACGTGGATATTCACCGATTGTTTCGTAATCGTAGATGTATCCATTTTCGTCACGGATTGGTTTAACTGTAGCGTACTTGATAGCTGACAATGTATCAACAGTGTTAGCAAATCCACAGATACCGAATCCCATGTTCGCACGTTGGTGAGTAGGCAAGAAGGCCATTTGAACAGCTTCGTAGTTATACTTATCAGTCATGTAGTGGATGATGTTCAAAGCATCTACGTAAGTGTCAGTCAACCAGTCAAGTGATTTTTCAAAGTTTGCTTTAACTGATTCGAATTCAAGAACTTCGTCACGGATAGGATCGATGTCAAATACTTTGTAGTCTTTATGCACGTCGTCGTAACCACCGTTGAGACCAGTAAGAAGAGCTTTCAGAACGTTTACACGAGCACCGAAGTACTGGATGTTGTGGCGTTGTTCTTCATTTTCTGGGTCAAGTGGAGATACACAACATGAAATACAGCTCATTTCGCCATATCCATCTTTCGCCATTGTTGTCACACCTTCGTATTGGATTGAAGAGTGTTTGTGGCTCATATGCATACAGTAGCGACGGAAGTTGTAAGGTAATTTGTCAGTCCAAAGAACTGTCAAATTTGGCTCTGGAGAGTTACCGATGTTGTCAAGAGTGTTCAAGAAACGGTAGTCCATCTTAGTAACACGGTGACGACCATCGTTACCCATACCTGCCATAGAAGTTGTGATGAAGGTTGGGTCACCAGAATAAAGTTGGTCGTAAGCTTTTGTACGAGCAAATTTAACAGTACGAAGTTTCAAAACGAAGTCATCGATAAATTCTTGGATTTCGCTTTCAGTGTAAGTACCACGAGCAAGGTCGCGTTCTGCAAAGACATCAAGAACGATTGGCACACGTCCAAGAGAAGTTGCAGCACCGTTGATGACACGACAGACTGCCATGAAGGCAATGTTTGTCCATTGGATAGCTTCTTTAGTATCGAAGGCAGGACGACGAACATCAACTCCGTAAAGGTCACCTAATTTAACAACTTCAGCAAGTGCTTGGTATTGCATGTTGACTTCTTCGCGAAGGCGAATAGTTTCTTCATCGATTTCTGTCAAAGCATTCCAGTCGTTTACTTTTTCAGCCATCAAGTAGTCAGCACCGTAAAGAGCAAGACGGGCATAAACCCCGATGATACGTCCACGAGAGTAAGCATCTGGAAGACCAGTAACTGTGTGAGCGTGGCGAGCACGACGAATGTTTGAAGTGTAAGCACGGAAGATACCATCGTTAACTGTTGTCACGTACTTAGTAAAGATTTCGTGAACAGCTGGATCTGGCTCATAACCATTTTCCTTCAAAGTTGTTTCAGCCATACGGATACCACCTTTTGGCATGAAGTTCAATTTGAAGAGTTCGTCGTTTTGGATACCATAGATTAGCTCGTTATCTTTGTCGATGTAGCCAGCTGGGATACCTGCAATAGATGCTGGGCGAGTGTCCATTGGGAAACGAGTTGCTTCATAGTGAGCCTTTGTTTCTTCAATAATCTTTTTAATATGAAGAGAGCGTTCAGTTGGACCTGCTAAGAAGCTTTCATCTCCATCGTAAGGAGTGTAGTTAGCTTGAACAAAGCGTGAAATACTTGCTTTTTCTTTCCAATCTTCACCTTTGAAGCCTTCCCAAGCCTTGTCAAAAATATCTTGTGCTTCGACAACAGTTTTAACAACCATGTTAAATTCCTCTTTTTCTTTCTAGTAACAAGTATCTGTTACATTTGTATAGTTAAAGTATAACACATAGTAATCGTTTACACAAAGTGTTTTCGGGATTTGTAAGCCTTTTCTTTTATAATACAGTTGTCTGAAAATCCGAAAAGTGTACTATATAGACGGATGAGAGAAATTTCTTAGCAAATAGTTGGGCAAAAATGAGAAAAAGGTTATACTAGAATTGGAAGACAAGAATAAGAGGCGACCAGAATGTTGATATTCCCCTTAATTAACGACACATCAAGAAAAATCATCCATATTGACATGGATGCCTTTTTTGCTGCTGTCGAAGTCAGGGATAATCCTAAGCTCAAGGGGCATCCGGTCATCATCGGCAGCGACCCACGCTTGACTGGCGGTCGTGGTGTCGTCTCCACCTGTAATTATGAGGCCAGAAAGTTCGGAGTTCATTCGGCTATGAGCTCCAAGGAAGCCTATGAGCGTTGCCCGCAGGGGATTTTTATCTCTGGGAATTACGAAAAATATCAGGCGGTCGGCTTGCAGATCCGAGAGATTTTCAAACGCTATACGGACTTGATTGAGCCAATGAGTATCGACGAGGCTTATCTGGATGTAACGGAAAACAAGCTGGGGATTAAATCCGCAGTCAAAATAGCCAAGTTGATTCAGCACGATATCTGGAATGAGCTGCAACTGACGGCTTCGGCAGGCGTTTCTTATAATAAGTTTCTGGCCAAGATTGCCAGTGACTATGAGAAGCCTCATGGTCTGACTGTTATTCTGCCTGAGGAAGCAGAGGCCTTTCTAGCGCCAATGGATATTGCTAAGTTTCATGGGGTTGGTAAGAAGAGTGTTGAGAAACTACATGAAATGGGAGTTTATACTGGTGGAGATCTGCTCAAGATACCAGAAATGACCTTGATTGATAAGTTTGGCCGCTTTGGTTTTGATCTCTATCGTAAAGCGCGTGGCATCAGTAATAGTCCAGTCAAGTCCAATCGCATCCGTAAGTCGATTGGGAAGGAGCGGACCTATGCCAAACTGCTCTATAGTGAGGAGGATATCAAGAAAGAGCTGACCCTGCTGACACAGAAGGTAGAAAATAGCCTGACTAAGCATGATAAGAAAGGACGAACCATCGTTCTGAAAATCCGTTATGCCGATTTCTCCACCTTGACTAAAAGGAAAAGTTTGAATCTAGCTACTCAAGACAAGGAGCAAATCGAGCGAACGGCTCATGAGATTTACGATAGCTTGGAAGAACAACCACGAGGTATTCGTCTGCTAGGGCTGACAGTGACGGGGTTTGAATAAAGATAAAGGCTTGGTTCGTTACCGGGCTTTTTTAGATATAGTTTTTAGCATGAGAGAGTTGCTTGTGACGAGTTTCTAAGTTGGCTGATAATTTTCATTAACTAAAAATAATCTTTTTTGAAAAAATACTGGACAAAGTTTTCTGTGTCTGTTATACTGAGTCTATAAAATAAAAAACCGCCTGGTCGGTTTTTAAAAAGAAAGGAGCAGAAATGAAGAAATCTGTAGTAGAAAAAACAAGCGAGCACATCCTCAAGTTGAATCAGGAGATGGATCGGCAGCTGGAAGGTCAGAAAGAGTTTTTGCAGCAGCATGCAGAAAAGCTGAAAAAGATGTCACAGGGTGAGAATGGCATACGCTATTCTAAGTGGGGAGTCAAAGCTGGATATGCTGTCCTTGCTGGTGGCTTGCTGACTTCTGTCTTTAGCCCATGGCGAGGACTGGGTATTATGGCAGTAGGCGGTCTGAGCCTTGCCTCCAATCTCTGGCATATCCGGCGATTGCAAAATAAAGAAAGGAGCAAGTAGCAGAGAGATGACCTGTTTTAAGCATCAGAGTCAGGACAACTTAGAAACTAAAAGCAGCAGGCAGTAGCTAAACGGTGCTGACATAACTTTTAGCATTATTTAGTCTATCTTTGCTTTTTATTTTAGGCAAGGACTAAAAGACTACGTTTTCTATTTGGCGCAGGTCTTTATTTTTTATAACAAAACAAACCGAATGGTCGGATTTAAAAAATCTGCGTTTCAAAACAGGCAATCATTTGAAAGACTGAGAGTAAAGGATGCCTTTGTCCAGTTTTCGGATGACTTTTCACTATTCTACATTTGATAAGGAGTTATCGTATGAACAAACAAACACATGTAGAGCCAGAGACAAGGCATATCCTGCCCTTTCTGGCCTGGACTTTTGGCATTACCTGGGGAGCCTGG
The DNA here is from genome assembly GCF_030439925.1 of Streptococcus sp. SG2. Classification (NCBI taxonomy): domain Bacteria; kingdom Bacillati; phylum Bacillota; class Bacilli; order Lactobacillales; family Streptococcaceae; genus Streptococcus; species Streptococcus sp. SG2. Next base: position 276,554 of record NZ_JAQFJD010000002.1, read on the forward strand.
CTGCTTCAGTATATTTTAACCGCCCTGAAGCTGACCAGCGGGGCTGAGCCTTTGGGCCTTGCTCTCAATTTCATCGGGGGCTTCGGACCGGCCTTGGGAACTTTTATCAGCCTCAAAATTTCTCATCCAAAGAAGATGCTGGACTTTATCTTTTCTCATGCTAAGGGCTGGTGGATTTATATGCTGGCCTTCTGTCTGGTTCGGGTTTTGACCCTTTTTATCGCCAATCCTGTATTACCGCCGCTCAATGCCGTTCTGATGTTTCCTTTGGGCTGGACCTTTGTCACGTTTGCTGGAGGCGGGAACGAAGAGCTGGGCTGGAGGGGCCTCCTGCAGCCGGCTCTGGAGAAAAAATTCTCCTTCCCTCTGGCAACTGTCATCACGGCTCTGGTCTGGGTGGCCTGGCATCTGCCCCTCTGGCTGATTCCGGGAACGAGTCAAAGTCAGATTTCTTTGCCCTTCTATCTCTCCTTTGGTATCTTGCTCTGTTTCTGTCAGGCGGCTCTCTACAAGCAGACGGCCTCTGTCTTTGCCTGCATGGTCTTTCACGGCTGCATTAACTTTGCTCAGGCGACGATTGTCGGCAGTGCTACAAATGGCGGAAGGTATCTCAGCTTCCAGGTTGCTAATCTGGTCATGACCGCCCTGCTGGTCGGCTGGTGGTATTGGAAGGGCAATCGGAAAGGAGTTCAGAAAGATGCAAGCTAAAAATCTTGGCAATCGCTCTTCTGTCAAAGAAAAAGGAGTAATCATATGAACACACAAACACATGTAGAGCCAGAGACAAGGCATATCCTGCCCTTTCTGGCCTGGACCTTTGGTATCAGCTGGTCTGCCTGGCTGGCTTCGGCTTTCCTGAGGATTCCTATTATTTCCCAGCTCCTAACCATCGCTGGTGTTTTTGGCCCGGCCATTGGAGCCAAACTGGTCTTAGGAAAATCGTTCAAGGAGCTCTTGGCTTCTATCGGATTGGCCCGAAAAAGGACTTGGGTCCATCTCTTGATTTTGACAATTCTTTATACCCTTTCCATAGTCTTTTGGAGCCCGCTCCTGCCTGGTTTTAGCCCCCTCAGGATTGCTCTGCTTTTTCTCATGACGACTTTTCTGATAGGCGGCAATGAAGAGATTGGCTGGCAGGGCTTCCTGCAGCCAAGTCTGGAGAAGATCCTGCCCTTCCCTTTGGCAACTGTAGCAACTGGGTTAATCTGGGCTGTCTGGCATCTGCCCCTCTTCTTTATGCCCGGCACCAGTCAGGCGGGGACCTCTCTTCTGCTCTTTACAGCCGGTTGCCTGCTCAGCCGTTTCTGGCTGGCAGCTCTTTACAAGGTCAGTCAGTCTGTCCTCTATTGTGTCCTCTTTCATGGGCTCATTAATACTATTGGCGAAGCCATCTTTGTAGGCAAGGGAACGGAAAATCCCCTCTTTTTCCTAGGCTATATCTTGATGGCGGCTTACAGTATCTATCTTTGGTATCAAAGGGATCAGCAAGACAAGGCTTAAAGATATTTTTATGATTTTGTATTTCTCCGGCTTTTTTGGTAGAATAAAGCTATATTAGAAACAAAGGGGAACAGAATGGCGCAGCGAAAAGACAAATCCCAGGCCATGAGAGAAAAAATTTTAAATACAGCAACCCAGCTCTTTATCCAAAAGGGGTCCGAAAAGACCAGTATGCAGGACATCGCCCAGACGGCGGGCATCTCCAAGGGGGCTATCTACCATCATTTCAAGTCAAAAAATGAGATTGTCGTGGCGGTGATGAGGAGCCGGCAGGAGTTGATGGAAGAAGAGATGAAGCAGTGGCTCAAGGCTACGGAAAATCTGACTGGCAGAGAGCAGCTGCAGACCATCCTCAAGTCTAATCTGGAAAGTCAGACAGCCCGGGCTACGGACGGCATTGTGGGTGAGTATGAGAAGGACGCGGGCTTTATTTTGACCATGATGCGGGACAATCTGCGGATAGGCGCCCCTGTGGTCAGTGACATTATCAAAAAAGGGATGGCAGATGGCTCCCTTCAGACCCAGTATCCGGAAGAGGCTGCAGAAGTTTTTCTGCTGCTGGTGAACTTCTGGATGCATGGGACCGCTTTTGAAAGTGAGCCCGAAAAACTGCCAGAACGTTTCCATTTTCTGCAGTTTATGATGACCTCGGTCGGTCTGGATATCTTTACTGACGAGCTCCTGCAGCTCTTTAGCCGGAAAAATAAGACATAAAAAAAGGCGATAGGACAGAACTAAAAAATTTAATTCTGTCCCAGCCTTTTTATTTATGTGCTGAATATACTGTGGATATCTTCCTCGGTCAGGCCGATTAGGGGGTCAATTTTCAGGAAATTTTCTTCTGTCAAGACATAGTTTTCCACAGCTTTTTCCAACCTATCCACAGGAGTGTAGCTAAGTTCCTGTGGGGCTTCTAGGTCAGCAAAACGCTCGACCAGATAGGTTTTGCGGGCGGTACCGGTGTTTTTTGCAGCATAGTCAAAGGCTGCTTTTTCCCCAAGCAGGATCAGCTTGCTCTTGGCCCGGGTAATGGCTGTGTAGACCAGATTGCGCTGGAGCATGCGGTGGCTACTACGGGTGATAGGTAGGATGACCACGGGAAACTCGCTGCCCTGAGATTTGTGGATACTCATGGCATAGGCTAGGCGGATCTTGTACCACTCGCTACGTTGATAGACGATTTCATTTCCATCGAAGTTGATGGTAAGTTCATCTTGCTTAGAGTCGGTGTATTTGCCAGGCAAGAGGTCGGTGATATAGCCCAGATCGCCGTTAAAGACATTGCTTTCAGCATCGTTGACCAGATGAATGACCTTGTCCCCTTGCCGGTATTGGCAGTCTGGCGCTTCAAAGACCAGTTGGTCTTTTTCTGATGGATTTATTAAATCTTGCATGAGTTGGTTGATCTGGTCGATTCCTGCGGGTCCTCGGTACATAGGAGCCAGGACTTGGACGTCCTGGGCAGGGATGCCACTACGAATGGCAGCGGCTACGATTTTCTTAATCATATCAGGGATATATTCACTAGTTGCTTCAAAATAGGATCGATCTGCCTTTTTTTCAGTAAAATCAGCCGGCAGAAGTCCTTGCTGGATTTGACTGGCCAGGGTAACGATTGTTGAATCTTCTCCTTGCCGGTAGATTTTTGTTAGTTTAGTTTGAGGTAGGAGAGGTATTTTTAAAAGATCGGCCAGAACCTGACCGGGACTGACAGACGGAAGCTGGTCAGCATCCCCCACAATGAGGATTTTACTGTTGGAAGAAATATTGCTGAGCAGTTGATTGGCCAGCCAAGTATCGACCATAGAGAACTCGTCTACAATGATGAAATCAGCATCCAAATAGTCATCTAAATGACTGGTATCGTCATCTCCAGTCATGCCCAAATGCCGGTGAATAGTAGCGCTGGGCAGTCCAGTCAATTCATTCATTCGTCGGGCAGCTCGTCCAGTCGGAGCAGCAAGCAGAATAGGTAATTCCTGTTTCTTAGCTAAATCTAGTTTGTGAAGAGCAGCATAAGTAGCAATGATGCCGTTGATAACAGTTGTTTTACCAGTTCCTGGCCCACCCGTCAGAATAAACACCTTATGATTAATGGCATCGCAGATGGCCTTCTTTTGAATATGGTCATAGCAGATTCCTAAATCTTGCTCGACTTGTTCGATGATACTTTCGAGTTTTGGGGCATCAAAGGTTTCTTGTTTGCCTTTTTCTAGAATCCGAATCAGATTGCTACGGATACCTTCCTCGGCGAAATAAAGACTGTTTTCAAAGATTTTTGTCTCAACGTTTTGGATCTTATCTTCTTCGATAAGGTGGGCCAATTCATCCGCTACCAAGGAAGGATCAAGTTCAACCTGACGGGCATTCTCCAGCAAATCAATGGTGTGGGATAGCAAGTCACGTGCTTCTATATAAGTATCACCTGTCTCCATAGATTGGCTGAAAAGGGTATGAACAAGACCAGCCCGGAAACGCTCTGGAGCATCGCTTTCAATACCAAGTTGCTGGGCCAACTGGTCAGCTATTTTGAAACCAATACCTTGAATGTCTTCAACCAGTTGATAAGGATATTTTTGGACAATTTCCAGCGTTTCTTCTTTATAGGTATCTTGAATCTGCAAGGCTAATTTATTAGGAATGCCATATTCAGCGAGTTTAGAGAGCAACATCTCTGTGCCGTAATTTTGTCTCAGTTTGCTGACGAAGGCTTCCCGATTGGCTGAAGAAAGGCCATTAATAGTTACGAGCCGGCCAGGATCGGCCAAGATCTGATCAATCGTATTATCGCCATAGAGGTCTACTATCTTTTGGGCGGTCTTAACACCGATCCCTTTAAAATGATCGCTAGCAAAATACTTGACCAGGCCCTTACTAGTTGGCTTTGCTCTTTCGTAGCGAGTTACTTTTAGCTGTTCCCCGTATTTGGGATGCTGGACAAGAGTTCCCCAAAAAGTGTAATCTTGTCCTTCCATGATATCGGCCATGGTTCCGGTCACGATAATCTCAAAATCATCAAATTCTGCATCTGTGTCCTCGATATCCAGTAACAAAATTCGAAAGAAATTGTTGGGATTTTCAAATATAATGCGTTCGACGGTTCCTGAAAAATAGAATTCCATATATCTCATCCTAGAAAAAAAGGCAGACAAGCCAATGAAATCTGCTGTCCTGCCTTTTTTATTTCTTGCTTCTTATTTGTTTAACAAATGGTGCTTAGAAGATACCAATCTTATTGAGTGGCCAGAAGCGTAATTTCGCTTCTCCTTCAATTTGACTGGCCTTGAAGTTTCCAACTTCCCGGCTATCTCGTGATACGAGTCGGTCGTCTCCTAGAAGGAAATAGTGTCCCTTAGGAACTTCGACAGTGAATGTTGAGTTACCTAGAGAGTCCTGAGTGAAAGAGTTGGCTTGTTCAGCGATTTGCTGGAACATCTTTCGGTAAGAATAAGTCGACTGTAATTTGTCTTTTTTAAATTTAGAAACGTATTCCTTTAAGTAAGGCTCATCAGTTTTCTTACCATTGATATAGAGTTGGTCGTTTTCATATTTGATGGTATCACCAGGCATACCAATCACTCGTTTGACAATCCGTTTCTCGTTCCCATTTTCATCGGTTTCTTTAGCAACAACGATATCAAAACGGTCGATGGGTAGATAGCGGACTTCGAGTAGATACTCTCCATCTGCAAGGGTCGGGTCCATTGAGTGGCCACTTACCAAAAATGGGGACCAGAGGAAGAGGCGGGAGAGGAGCAAAGTAGCCATGAAGAGGATGAAAAATCCCCATTCTTTCATAAATTTTCTAAAACCAGACATAACTTACCTTTCTAGTAATTGTTTTGCTTTTTGAGTATTTTTAAAATGTAGTTTAGCACTTGTTTCAAGACCGGCCATACCATAAGCCTTCAAAATCTGACTGGCCACTTGATCACTTTTAGCTCCTGCTCCGCTTGGTAATTGGTAGCCTAATTCCTGGCTCAGAATCTCTAGATTCTCCAAGAAAAGGTCGCGGGCTATAATGGAACTGACAGCCACAGCTAAGTATTTTCCTTCAGCTTTTTCTTCTAAATGAATCGCCTGACCAACCTGATTTCGCTCTTGCTTGACATAACGCTGGTAATTGGTGCTGCTAGTGAAGGCATCAATTACGATTTGATCAGGTTTTATTCCTTTTTCTAGCAAGAGATAGATGGCTTGATTGTGAAGAGCAACCTTGACTGAGACAGCATTGTAACCCGAAGCGATGACTTGGTTGTACTTCTTGGGTGACAAGAGCAGGGCTTGGTGGTTAATTTTTTCTTTTAAGATAGGGGCTAACTGGCGAATTTTTTGATCCGTCAGGGTTTTAGAATCTCCAACTCCTAATTTTCTGAGGAAATCCTCCTGTTCTTTAGTGACAAATGAAGCCACAACAGCTAAACCACCAAAATAGGAACCATTACCAACCTCATCCGTTCCTATCATAGCTTGGTAGGTGATTTTCTGAGGAGGTTGAGTGAGATCTGCTGTCTCTTTGAAAAAAAGAGCATATTTATCTGCCTCTTCTCCCTGAAGGAGTAATTTACCAGAAGTATAGACGCTGGCTGTTGCTTGCTCCAAACGGAAAAAATAACGGATATAAGGATTTTTACTAGAGCTGAGATATTTTTTATATTGCTTAAGAAATGCTTGAATCTCCCGCTCACTCGGTGTTAAGGTGAATTGTCCCATGCCTTCTATTTTAACATAAAAAAGAGTAAAGTTGAAAAAAAGATTGACGGACTTTTTATCTTCAAGCATATTTTAGAAAAGCAGGATAGAGGGGTAAGCCCCGACCTGACAAAAAGCTTGATATTTGGTATAATATAACGAGGTGATTTTATGGCAAATTTGAATCGATATAAGTTTACTTTTGGAAAGAAGACCATGACTTTAACAACAGGGTTTGATAATCTGTTTATGGAGGAAGTCGAAAAGGTCGCGACAGAAAAATACCAAGCAATCAAGGAAAGAATGCCCCAAGCGGATGATGAAACCTTGGCTATTTTGCTTGCTATTAATAGTCTGTCAACTCAGTTAAATCGTGAAATTGAATTTGATGACAAGGAAAGAGAATTAGAAAGCTTGCGTCGAAAAGCCCTAACTGAAATAAAAGAAAAATCTTTACAAACAGAGGGGCCTTTATGATTATTTCACTACTAATTTTACTGATTTTGGCATGGAGTTTCTATATTGGCTACTCTAGAGGGATTGTTCTTCAGGCTTATTATTTACTATCAGCTATTGTAGCCTTTTTTATCGCTAGTCAATCTTACCAAGGTTTAGCCCGCTTTTTAAGTTTGTGGGTCCCTTATTCAAGTGCGATAGAAGGAGCTACAACGTATTATTTTCCTAACAATCAGCTCTTTCATTTAGATAAAGTCTTCTACGCTGGCCTAGCTTTTTTCATCATTTACACCTTTGTTTATGCGATTGGTCGCTTCATCGGGATTTTTATCCATTTAGTACCTAAAGGGAATACGGATTCTCGTTGGTATAATGTTGCAAGCGGTGTAATTGCTGTTCTCATTTCCTTATTTGCCATTGAAATGTTCCTAACGATTTTCGCTACTGTACCACTAGCTTTTATTCAAGATCGCTTAAATCACAGTGGTTTAGCAAGCTTTATTATTAACCATACCCCAATCACATCTAGCCTCCTGAAGTATTTTTGGGTTACCAAGATGATTGGATAAAAGGACTCAGTTGGCCTACTAGCTGGGTTCTTTTTCACTAGAAAAAGATAAGATCATGAATACAAAAATATTAGAAACCTTAGAATTTAATAAAATAAAAGACTTGTTCCAAGGCTTTTTGCAAACGGAGCAGGGAAAGTTGGAATTACAAGTTTTACAGCCGACCACAAAAAAAGAGGCAATTGAGAGAGCCTTTTTAGAAGTTGCAGATATGGAGCAGATTTTAGTAGAAGATCCGCATTTTCATTTGGCAGCAACCAAGGATATCACTGCTATTAGCAAGCGTTTGGAGCTTGATGGTGATCTGAATATCGAGGAATTGCTTGTTTTAAAAAAGGTTTTGCGCGTTTCGCATGACTTGGTTACTTTTTATAATGATTTAGAAAATGTTCGACTTCAAGAATTGAACCGTGTTTTTGAAAATCTAGTCGATTTCCCTGCTATTCAAGAGAGCCTGTTAGCTGTCAACGACGGGGGCTTTATTGAAAGTTTTGCTAGTGAAGAACTGGGGAGAATTCGTCGCAAGATCCAAGAGAATGAAAGCAAGGTACGAGATCTCTTGCAAGAAATTCTCAAGAACAAGGGAGATATGCTAGCAGACCAGGTGGTAGCCAGCCGGAATGGTCGCAATGTGCTGCCGGTTAAAAACACCTATCGGAATCGGATTCCAGGAGTGGTGCATGACATTTCTGCCAGTGGAACGACAATTTATATCGAGCCAAGGGCAGTGGTCAATCTCAATGAGGAAATTTCCAACTACAAGGCGGACGAGCGCTACGAACTCTTGCGAATTTTGCAAGAACTATCTGCTATGATTCGCCCTCATGCAGCTGAAATCGCCAACAATGCTTGGATCATCGGCCATCTTGACTTGGTGATGGCCAAGTTAGCCTTTATGCGAGAACGAGGAGCGGTAGTACCAGCCATATCCGATACACAAGCCATTCAGTTACTACAGGTTCGTCATCCCCTGATTGAAAATGCAGTAGCTAATGACCTGCATTTCGGACCTGATTTGACAGAGATTGTCATTACTGGACCAAATACTGGTGGTAAGACCATCATGTTGAAGACCTTGGGTCTGGCTCAGATCATGGCCCAATCAGGTCTGCCAATTTTGGCGGACAAGGGGAGTCGCGTCGGGATTTTCAGTCAGATTTTTGCAGACATTGGGGATGAGCAGTCCATTGAGCAGAGCCTGTCGACTTTCTCCAGTCACATGACCAATATCGTCTCTATTTTGGAGCAAGTTAATAGCGAGAGTCTGGTTCTGCTAGATGAGCTGGGAGCTGGGACTGACCCGCAGGAGGGTGCAGCTCTGGCTATTGCTATCTTGGAAGATTTGCGGCTAAGGCAGATTAAAACCATGGCGACGACCCACTATCCTGAGCTCAAAGCCTATGGGATTGAGACGGACTGGGTGGAAAATGCTAGCATGGAATTTGATACTGATAGTTTGCGACCGACTTATCGCTTTATGCAGGGAGTGCCTGGCCGCTCCAATGCCTTTGAAATTGCTCGCCGGTTAGGCTTGTCGGAGGTTATCGTTAGCCATGCCCAAGAGCAGACCAACACAGACAGCGATGTCAATCGGATTATTGAGCGCTTGGAAGAGCAGACGCTGGAAAGTCGCAAGCGCTTGGATAATATCCGCGAGGTGGAGCAGGAAAATCTCAAATTTAATCGAGCCCTCAAAAAACTTTACAATGAGTTTAACCGAGAAAAAGAAACCGAACTCAATAAGGCACGATTGGAAGCTCAGGAAATCGTTGATTTGGCCTTGTCAGAGAGTGAGAGCATTCTTAAAAATCTTCATGCTAAGTCCAGTCTCAAACCGCATGAGATTATTGAAGCCAAGGCTCAACTCAAAAAGTTGGCACCAGAAACAGTTGATTTATCAAAGAATAAGGTACTCAAACAGGCCAAGAAAAATCGGGCGCCCAAGGTGGGAGATGATATCCTAGTCACCAGCTATGGTCAGCGGGGAACCTTGGTCAAGCAGCTCAAAGATGGCCGCTGGGAAGCTCAGGTAGGTCTCATCAAGATGACTCTAGAGGAGCAGGAATTTAATCTCCTCAAGGCTGAAAAGGAACAGCAACCTAAGCGCAAGCAGGTCAATGTGGTCAAGCGAGCTAATACTGCTGGACCAAGAGCTAGACTGGATTTACGAGGTAAGCGTTATGAAGAAGCTATGAAAGAGCTAGATGAATTTATCGATCAGGCCCTCCTCAATAACATGGCTCAGGTGGATATTATCCACGGTATCGGGACCGGTGTCATCCGTGAAGGAGTGACTAAATACCTCCGCCGCAACAAGCACGTCAAGTCCTTTGGCTATGCTCCGCAAAATGCCGGTGGTAGCGGTGCGACGATTGTAATCTTTAAGTAAGAGGCCAGAAATGAAAATACAAACCTATGACTCGACTTATGAGAAAAGTTGGGTTTATACAAAGGCTTTGAGTTATCTCTTTTCGCCTTTCTTTGATGATATGAGCCGCAGCAAGGATGAGTTTACTGAAGAACCTTACCAAGATTCGGTTGAGCTCATAGCAGTGGAAGATGATCAGGTTGTGGGGCTTCTAGATATTGGGATTTACACCGAAGAAGCAAGTCATTCTTATCCATATTATCCAGGAAAAAAGATAGCTTATTTCGCTAATCTGGCTGTCCATCCTGATTTTCAGAATCAAGGGATAGCCAGTCAACTCTTTCAAACTGCTTGGGAGCAGCTGCATGAAAAGAAAGTTGAGGCCTTGATCATCTTTACCAGAGACGGAGAGCAGGCAAATCACCTCTATCAGAAGTGGGGCGGCAAGCTGATTTGTCAAGATTATTTAGTGGTCGGGCGCCCCAAAGATCAAACACCGTTTTCTTTCAGTGTTGATACTAAGCAGCAGACAATCTGCCTGACAGACAAGTCAGGAAATTCTTTAGGCTATTATCAAAGAGAAGGGCATTATATTGTCTCAAGGAAAGAAGATTTAGAGCATTTTGAGATTGATGAGCTTTACAAAGAGCATACCTATGTCTTGAAAATCGAATAGGGCATTGGAAGTTTCAGCGTAGAGATAACAGCAGGTTCTTTTATGAGGGCCTGCTTTTTGCTATAATGTAAGTAGCATAAAGAGTACCGGAGGGAAAATAATGAGAATAAAGCATGCATCAGATTCCTGCACGACTATTTTGGTAGGCAAGAAGGCCAGTTACGACGGTTCAACCATTGTGGCTCGTACAGAGGATTCACAAAATGGGGTCTTTACGCCCAAGAAATTTGTCGTAGTGGAGCCACAAGACCAGCCCCGTCATTATCAGTCAGTTTTGACATCTTTTGAGATGGATTTGCCGGACAATCCAGTCCGCTATACGGCAGTGCCAGACGCAGTTCCCAAAGATGGGATTTGGGGAGCAGCTGGAATTAACAGCTACAATGTTGCTGTCAGCGCGACGGAAACAATTACGACCAACAGCCGCGTGCTGGGGGCTGATCCTTTGGTAGAGTCAGGTATCAGCGAGGAAGATATCCTTACGCTGGTTCTTCCTTATATCAAAACGGCTCGTGAAGGGGTTCTACGCTTAGGGAAAATCTTAGAGGAATACGGCACTTATGAGTCCAATGGAATTGCAATCTCAGATGTCAACGAAATCTGGTGGCTGGAAACCATTGGCGGTCACCATTGGATGGCGCGGCGCGTGCCGGACGATGCCTATGTGACCAATCCAAATCAGCTGGGCAGTGATTATTTTGAATTTGACAATCCAGAGCACTTCCTCTGTCATCCAAATCTTAAAAGTTTTATCGAGGAAAACCACCTCAATCTGAATTACTCAGATGAGGGCTTCAATCCACGTTATGCTTTTGGCAGCCAGAAGGACAAGGATCGCCATTACAATACACCGCGTGCTTGGGATATCCAGCGTTTTCTCAATCCAGAGGTGGAGCAAGATCCAAGGAGTTTCTTCATTCCTTGGTGCCGCAAGCCTTACCGCAAGATCACGATCGAAGATGTCAAGTATGTCTTGAGCAGTCACTATCAGGATTCGCCTTATGATCCTTATGGAGCAGAGGGAGACCACCATAGCAGACGGGCCTTTCGGACTATCGGGATCAATCGGACCAGTCAGACAGCCATCTTGCAGCTGCGCCCTAACCAACCGCAGGAAACGACTGGGATCCAGTGGATCTGTTATGGTTCTATGCCTTACAATACAGCTGTTCCTTTCTTTACTCAAGTTTCAACAACGCCAGACTACTTTGCCAACACGACGGACAAGGTTTCGACGGATTCTTTCTACTGGGCCAATCGCTTGATTGCTGGGCTGGCTGATGCTCATTTTAACAGTCATGTTGGAGACTTGGATGATTATCAGGAAAAGACTATGGCCTGGGGTCATGAAATGATTGGTAGAGTAGATCGTGCTTTGGCCAAGGGCGAGGATGTGGACTTTGAAGCTGAAAATCAAGCCATGAGCGACATGGTGCAAGAAGCGACAGACCAGCTCTTGGAGAAGGTCCTCTTGGATGCCAGCAATCTCATGACCAACCATTTCTCACTGAGCGACTAAGGTCTACCCGTAGCAAATATTTTTCTTTCTCTTGTTTTTGGTGTAAAATGTTAACAAAAGTAAGCTATTAAAGGAGAAAATTTATGGTAGCAGCAGTTACAGATGCAACATTCGCAGAAGAAACAAAAGACGGATTGGTTCTGATTGACTTTTGGGCAACTTGGTGCGGTCCATGTCGTATGCAGGCGCCTATCTTGGAGCAGTTGGCAGGAGAAGTCCATGAGGACGAACTGAAAATCCTCAAAATGGATGTGGATGAAAATCCAAATACTGCCCGTGAATTTGGCATTATGTCCATTCCGACCCTTCTCTTCAAGAAAGATGGTCAAGTCGTTAAGCAAGTCGCAGGTGTTCACACCAAAGACCAGCTCAAGGCTATTATCGCGGAATTGAGTTAATATCATAGCTAAAAAAATCGTTACATGTCGTAACGATTTTTTCATTTAGCCGATGACAGTAAAGGTTATACAGAAGAGCAAGTTGTGCAAAATAGCATTGAAGAAGTGTTTGCTCAGGCGTTTCCCTATTACTTATCATAGTGCTTATTGTGAAATGTGTAAAATTTCAAATGTTGGTAGTTGTGTATCGGGTTTATTGGTATAAAAAGTAAAGATACATTTTTTCCATTTATCAGGATTGAAAATAACGACTTTGCCACTTTCGTTGGTTTTCATTTGCTCGTAAATGGTAAAGGATTTTAAACTTTCAGATACTTCTATATCAATGACTTCTAATGTAGCATATTTACTTGAGTCAAAATGATCAGATATTTCGACTGATGAAGTCACTCCGATTTCAATATTTTGCCAGCCAAACGAATTTAAAATATGATCAAAGTAACCATCAAATATGAATTTTGTCATTCCGTTGGTATTTTTCCAAATATATAGCGGACAGTAACTATTAAATAATTGGCCTTCAGACTTTTCAGAGATTAAATAAACTTTGAAAAACAAATCGTCGAATCCATCCATTAAATGACCTGTATTTCGGACACGTTGTCTAATGATATCCATATCATAATCTGATGGTAATTTTATAGTATATTGCATTGCTTGCATAGCAGTACCCCTTTTCTAATGAACTATTGACAGTATAAATGATTTATATCATGTTGAATAATACTTAAAAATGATATAATTATCACAAAAAGTGATAGGGTGTTTTAAATGAATTTTAATGATATGAGCATTTTTGTGACAATCTATGAGACAAGGTCAATAAACAAAAGTTCAAAGATTTTACAATATGCGCAATCTAATCTCAGTGCTAGATTGAAAGTGCTTGAAACTGAATTAGATACAAAATTATTTTACAGAAAATATAATGGTTTAATTCCGACAGAAAGTGGAGACTTATTTTATCAATTTTGTAAGGAAACTTCTAACAATTTAGAGAAATTAAAAAAGAAATGTGAAACCTCAAAAATATCCATCTTAATTTCAGAATTGTTATTCAATCACGATATTAATAATTCACAAACAATTGATTTGGATAAAAGTGAGATCAATATCCAAAAAACTTCGGATATACCAATCATTGCTCGTCAGGAAGACTTTGATAAAATTTTTTGCTTTCAAAAAATTGAAAATTTAAAGCATTATGATGAGACTATCGGACATATCAAGTCGGTTTATGCTTGTTCGAGTAGCATAAAGGCTACTGAGGAAATGCCTATATTCGTTAATAAAGATGAAAATTGTCCTTTTAGAAAACAAAGCTTAATGAAGTTTGCTCATTTAAAATCAGTTGTAGAAATTGATTCTTTTGAGAACATTATCAGCTTAGTTGAAAACGGGAAAGGAATCGCACTATTGCCTAAATGGTTAAATAAGAGAGCGAAAATCAAGCCATACGACCAAGACATCGTTCTGATTCCATTTTATCAGTATGAAAAGAAGAACCAAAGCAGGTAGCTCATTTAGAAGAAATGCTAATGCTAGAGTGGAAAACCATTTGACAAACATTATAAATACACTTATAATAAGTATACATATTATAAAGGAGTTATTGTAATGGAATTTAGTTTCAGTTTAAGCATGAAAGCAGCAAAAGAAGATGTATGGTTCTACTATGAAAATATTGAAAAGTGGTATGACTGGGAAGAAGATTTAAAAAATATTACATTAAATGGTGGATTTAAGACAGGTTCTTGTGGGATGATGGAACTCGAAGGAATGCCCCCAATGGAATATCAGCTGACACTTGTCAAGCCCTTTGAGGAATTTTGGGATAAAACAGCGACTCCGTTTGGAGATATCCTTTTTGGACATCAGATCATCGAGAATAATGATGGCACTGTAAATGTTAAGCACACCGTAGCTTTAGATAGCAAAGATCAGCAACATTTGGGATTTTTAAGCCAAGTTTTCTCAGATGTTCCTCAATCGATTTTTATTTTAAAAAATTGTTTGGAAAAATAAGAATTCTCTGCTTAGCTAGGGAATTTTTTTATTTTTTCTAAATGTTGAGAAGGGATCAACAAAGGAGGTACGGATGATTTATTGTTCTTTTTATGCTCTTCTTTAATGGAAAAAATGAAACAGAAACGAAATATGAAAGCGCTTTATTTTATTTTTTAAAGTGTTATAATAACAGTGAAATATATTAACAAGTTATCCAACTGCTGCCTCTATTTGAGAGACAAAAGAGCTTTTAACGATTGGAAGGAGGAAATCGTATGGAAGAAAAAGATTCTAAGCAGTTAAGTTGGCTCATGATAGCCTTGATAGCCTTTAATATTGTTTGGGGCTTAGGCAATGTCGTGAATAATTTTGCTCAGCAGGGAATTGTCGTGATCACTTCATGGATTCTCTTGCTGATTATCTATTTTATTCCTTACACATTAATGGTTGGGCAGTTAGGTTCAACATTTAAGGATAGTGAAGGCGGGGTTAGTGACTGGATTAAGTTTACCTCTACCAAACAGCTAGCTTTTTTTGCGGCTTGGACCTACTGGGTTGTGCAGATACCATATTTGGCTCAAAAACCTCAAACAATCTTAATTGCTTTAGGATGGGCCTTTCAAGGAAATGGAAGGATTTTGGAAAGTCTATCCATGCCAATGATTGTCTGCCTTTCTTTACTAACTTTCCTACTCCTTTTGTATATTTCGACCAAGGGTTTGAAAGCCTTGAAATTTTTGGGAACATTAGCCGGTGGAGCTATGCTGATCATGTCGGTTCTCTTTATTCTAATGGCTGTTGGTGTGCCATTGATTAAGCCAGATCTACAATTGGCCACTCAACATATGGACCAGTTATCGACTTATATTCCAAAATTTGACTTCTCCTATTTTACAACGATTGCACTCTTAGTCTTCTCAGTAGGAGGAGCGGAAGCTATCTCTCCTTATGTTAATAAAGTGAAAAATCCTGCAAAGGGCTTTCCAAAAGGTATGATAGCTATGGTTGTCATGATAGGAGCCTGTGCTATTTTAGGCTCTCTTGCCATGGCCATGATTTTTGATAGCAACCATATCCCAGACGATTTGATGAGGAATGGCGCCTACCAAGCTTTTGCTGTTTTAGGAAAGCATTGGGGAATAGGCAATTTCTTAGTTACTATCTATGCTCTTACCCAAGCAATAGGACAAGCGTCTACACTAGCCATTTGTATCGATGCGCCTCTACAAATCTTTTTGGGTAGCGCAGATAAAGATTTTATTCCAAGCTGGTTGCGTAAGCGTACCAAGTCAGGAATGCTGATTAATGGCTATCTTTTAACAGGGGTACTAGTAGCAATTATCATTGTACTGCCACTTTTTGGATTGAAGGAAATCGATGGTCTGGTTGTATGGATGACCAATCTCAATGCTA
The DNA here is from genome assembly GCF_030439925.1 of Streptococcus sp. SG2. Lineage (NCBI taxonomy): Bacteria > Bacillati > Bacillota > Bacilli > Lactobacillales > Streptococcaceae > Streptococcus > Streptococcus sp. SG2. Next base: position 292,152 of record NZ_JAQFJD010000002.1, read on the forward strand.
TCGTTTCTCCCATGTGTTTCCTTTGGGTATTTGTAGCTTATATGTTCTTGTATCGTAAATGGGACAAATTTAAAAATGTTGAATACAAATTTATGAAAAATCGTAGACTAGGTTTTCTTATGGGAGCTTGGGGATTTGCTTTCACTGCCTTTGCTTGTATTCTAGGTATGGCTCCACAAGTCAAGATGACAACAAATCCAACCGAGTGGTGGTTCACTCTCATCACGAATATTATCACTCCGATAGCCCTCTTGGGTCTAGGCTTGCTTCTGCCTATGGCTGCACGTCGAGAGAAAAAATAAAGAAAGTTGGGACAAGTCAAAAGACTGTCCCAGCTTTTTGTTGAGTTTTCTTAGGGTCCCAGCCTTTTTCAAGTATGGGCTTTGTGTTATAATAGATTATATTCCTTCTGGTACTGGGATAAATGGGATTGTATGAGGTAAGCAATGTTTTTTTCAAGCAATATTTTTTCTCGTTATTTTAAGCAGTTTGATTGGACGGCTATTTTAGATGATGCTGTTTCCAAGTTGATTTCTCTGCTCTTTTTATTTATTTTATTTTACATTGCCAAGAAGCTTCTTCATGTCTTTGTCAGAAAAATTATCTCCCCATCCTTAAAATTTTCTAGTACTGACATCGCCAGACAGAAAACCATTAGTCGCTTGATAGAGAATGTTCTTAATTATGCCCTTTATTTTCTTTTGATCTATTGGATTTTATCCATTTTAGGTTTGCCAGTTTCTAGTCTTTTAGCTGGTGCAGGGATTGCCGGAGTAGCTATTGGGATGGGTGCGCAAGGCTTTTTATCGGATCTGGTCAATGGCTTCTTTATTCTTTTGGAACGCCAGCTAGATGTGGGCGATAGCGTTCGCTTGACCAATGGTCCTATCAATATAGCGGGAACAGTCGTTAGTGTTGGGATTCGAACAACTCAGATTCGGGATGCAGATGGCTCGCTTCACTATATTCCTAATCGCAATATTATGGTCGTCAGCAATCTTTCGCGCGGAGATATGCGGGTTTTGATTGATATTCCGATTAATGCACAAACAGATTTAGATAATATTGCTCGTGTGATTGAGAAAGTCAACCAAGCATCCCTTAAAGATTATCCTGAAATTTTACAAGAGCCAGATATTTTGGGACCTCAGTTAGAAGAAAATAGCCAGTTTGTTTTTCGTGTTAGCATGATGGTTCAAAGTGGGACTCAAACTAAAATTTACCATTCCTTTTACAGACTTTATCATGAAGCTTTACTAAAGGAAGGCATTGATTTGCCAAATTAATATTCTAAAGCTAGTCCTTTAGACAGAGGAGAAAATATGAAACATGATCCCCCACACGAAATGATTGATGCCGATGGGAATCTCTATCAAATTAAGAAGCCTTTACATAAACAGCCATTATTTTGGACCAGTGTCATCAGTTCTGGCTTGGTCATCATTCTATCTTTGGTAACAGTTGTTTTATTGCTCATTAATTTCAGCCTTTCAGAGGATAGTTTGAAGATAAATGGTAAGATGGATAGTTCAAATCGAGCTTACGATTATAAAAATGAGCATCCTAATCATTATTTTGGCGATGCTGTCTTTTTTCAAAATGGAACTAAAATCACTGTTCAGTCAGCAAAGATGGATACTAGTAAAAAGATGAGTGACGATGCTACTGGGGTTGCTGTTGTTGTGTCTGTAAGGGTTAAGAATACTTCCAATCGGAGGATATTATTAAATCCCTATAATTTCGACTTATATGATGAAAAAGGAAATCTTTATATTTTAGATGGTTCTACCTTTGACCATTCTCAGGTAGGGATGGATTTAATTCCTGGGAAGACGATTAGCTTCGACTTAGTGTTTGATGGTGAGCAGGGGGATGAGCATTCCTATACCGTAACTTATGGTGAAGATAAGTGGATGAAGCCCAAATCAAAAAAATAGCGATCATTTCAATGAATCAACTAAAAATAAATAAAAACCCCAAACTTTCCTGTCGATAGGATGAGCTTGGGGATTTTTTATTAGCGATTTTCTTTAGGCCAGTTTCTCATTTCTGCAACAGCAGTAAAGAGGACATCTGTAGAGGAGTTCAAGGCAGTTTCGCAAGAATCTTGAATGACCCCAATCACGAAGCCAACACTAACGACTTGCATAGCTAAATCATTAGAAATACCAAAGAGGCTACAAGCAACAGGAATCAGTAGAAGAGAGCCACCTGCAACTCCAGATGCACCGCAGGCAGAGACAGCCGCAACGATGCTCAAGACGAAGGCAGTAGCAAAGTCTACTTGGATTCCCAAAGTATGAACAGCAGCAAGGGTCAAAGTATTAATAGTGATCGCAGCACCAGCCATATTGATGGTGGCTCCCAGAGGAATCGAGACAGAATAAGTTTCAGGGTTTAGATTTAAGTCTCGACAAAGTTTCATGTTAACAGGAATATTAGCTGCAGAACTACGTGTAAAGAATGCTGTAACACCGCTGACTCTGAGGCAACGCCAAACAAGAGGATAGGGGTTTTTTCGAAGCATGGCAAAGACAATCAGGGGATTGATGATCAGGGCGACAATCAGCATAGTGGCAATTAGGACTAAGAGCAATAAACCATAACTTTGTAGAGCCTGAAATCCCTTGCCAGAAATGGTAGTGTAAACCAGACCTAAAATCCCGAAGGGAGCGAGGTTGATGATCCATTCGACGATTTTAGAAGTAACTTCTGCTGAGGTTCGAAGCAGGTCCTTGCTGTGATGACTCGCTTCACGCATGGCAATCCCAAAAACTACAGCCCAAGAGAGAACGCCAATATAATTGGCTGAAATAAGAGCATTGAGAGGATTGTCAACTAGCTTTAGCAAAAGGTTGCTTAGAACTTGTCCGATGCCGTCAGGAGGCGAGAGGGACTGTTTAGCGTCTGCCAAATCAATTTCAAGCGGAAAGACAAAGCCAATAAGAACTGCAACAAGGGCAGCCGCAAATGTTCCCAACAGATAGAGTATAATTACTGTTTTCATATTGCTCTTCTCTCCCTTCTTCTGCTGAGAAAGAGCATTGGCTACAAGAGCAAAAACCAAGAGAGGGGCAATTGCTTTTAGACCGCCAACGAAAATTTCACCCAACAGGCCAATTGCTGAAGCTTGGGGAAAGAGGACAGCTAATAAAGCCCCGCATAGGATACCTAGTGAAATTCGTTTAATAAGATTTGTTTTTTTCCAAGTAAGAATTATTCGATGAAGCATGGCTATTCCTTTCGTTACGATAGAATGTCTGCTCCAACAGTTAAAGAAATTGCTGAAGCTTGGCTGTAAGAAAGCAGAGCTCTCTCATTGATAGATGAATTAGTTCAGTGGCTTTTTAATTGCTTAGAAAGCAGTAAAAATCATACTCATTAGATTCGTATTTATCTGAATGCGCCACAGAGTATTTCTCCATTATACAATAGAAAGCTAGTGAAAGCAATGCTGGTCCTAGCTGGTCATTCCCTATCTTCTCAAAAATCTTCAAGTGGAAGTAGCTGATTTCATAAATGATAAGAAGATTTGAGATAAAAGTTTTAAATCTTTTTTCTTGACTCTGACCTTAGAGGAGGGTGTATAGTAATACAAGATAAGAAAGGAGATTATTATGCAAATCAATATGATTCGTTCAGATAAAGTTTATCAAGAGATGCTCGAGCTACCTTTAGAAAAGAGAGAAGGTTGCTTTCGAGCTAAAATATTAGCACCTTTTGCAACCAAATACCAAACTCAACACATTCCTTTAAAAGCAAAGTACCCTGGAGGATTTGATGCTCTATTCCTACTTGGCTTTATGAATCTGTTGCCCGCAACTCTGTCAGAAAAGGATAGACCGGCTATCGACGCTCTGAGCTCTGATCAACTCTGGCAAGACTGCCAAGATACCATTAAAAGGAGTATCGGTCTTTTTGAGCAGGCTGGCTATGATTTAGAGGTCGAGGATTATCATTTTACTATTTTATTGGGCAATCCAGAAAAACCTATGCTACAGCTCAATAAGGGTTATAGCGGAGATGGCGGAATTCCAGGCTACCTCATGCTTAGTCTGCTACCAAATGACTATACCTTGCCACGAGTACAAGCAGCGCTAGCTCACGAGTGCAACCATAATGTCCGCTTCCAATTTATCAAATGGAATCAGCAGACGACACTAGCAGACTGGGTAGTTAGTGAAGGATTGGCAGAGTCTTTTGCAGCTGAGCTCTATGGCAAAGAGCTCATTGGACCTTGGGTCACTTCAACCAGTCCAGAGCAGTTAGAAGAGATCAAGCCCATCATCTCAAGTCAGCTTCAGCTAACAGGGATGGCGGAAATGGCCCCTTATCTCTACGGTGATGAAATCGCGGAGATACAGGGTCAAATTCCAGTTGGTATGCCTTATGCTGCGGGCTATGCTTATGGCTATCATTTGATACAAGCCTATCTGAAAAATACTGGCAAGAGCATTATTGAAGCGACAGTAACACCGACAGAAGAGATTTTAGAGGCGACGAAAGACTTTTGGCAATAACACTTTTGCTTGATAATCTGTCAGAACTTGATATAATGTAGGTAATTTCTGGAGGTGATTATATGCACTATAAAAGGGTCGAATTGAAAGTCACAAATCAAGGTATCCATGAGCGTAAGGTTTTTCAAGGTGTCAAGATTTTCAGTCGTAGCAAACTATCCAAAGATCAGAAAAGCATTCTCACACAGAAGCTTTACCTGACTCCGAAGCAGAATATCGTTTACTATCAGCGAACAGATGACAACTATGACCAGAACTGGCATCATAATAAGGACTATTACGAACTAGCTTATGGTCAGATGGATAGAGAAACTGTCTTTAAGGTTTGTCAAGATTTTGACGACCTGAGTCCTTTTCTGGAAAATGAGCTGCTGGAGAAGCTAAAAGAAAAGCAGTCTGCAGGCACATTTTTTGAAAAATTAGATATATAAAAATCCGACTGCTTTTATAAGCAGTCGGATTTATTCTAGTTTAATTGTGCTTAAACAATACCTTGGGTAATCATAGCGTTGGCTACATTTTCTTCGAAGGCAGCGATATTTTCTCCTGCAAGGTAGTCTTTGCTAAGTCTGTAAGTTTTAGCTGCGTTGAGGATCTTGGTCATGATGTCCTTGAGACGGCCAGAGTATACTGACATTTATTCATCTGATAAGAGGGATTTTATCATCCAGATATTCATAGCTGGGTGGCCGGCAGCGTTAGAAAGTGGTTGTTGTAGTGCTGTAAAACCATAGTGCCGATAGATGGCTACGGCCGTAGCTAGTTCAGTAGCGGTTTCTAGATAAAGCTGTTCATAACCTGCTAGGCAAGCTTCCTGGAATATCAGCTTTATCAGCCGACTGGAATAACCTTTGCCACGACTATTTTTAGTGACATACAGTTTTTGTAATTCAGCAATCTTATCGGACACAGGTGCAAAGCCACCACATCCAACGAGCTGTCCTTCATCTTCCAGAACAAAGTAAGCTGCCCTCTCTTGATGTTGATAATAGTCGGCCAAATGATCTAGATGAGAATCAAAGTAGACAGTTCCAGGTTTGTCAAGCCCAAATTCCTCTAAGCTAGCTCGAATGAGCTGCGCTACAGCTGGATTGTCTCTCATTTCTATTGGCCGTAAGTTCATGATAGTCCTCCGATAGGATGTATCGACTAATTAAACAATACCTTGGGCAATCATAGCATTAGCTACGTTTTCGAAGGCAGCGATATTTGCTCCTGCAAGGTAGTCAGTACCAAGTCCGTATGTTCCAGCAGTTGTTTTAGCTGTGTTGAAGATGTTTGTCATGATGTCTTTGAGACGTCCATCAACTTCTTCACGGGTCCATGAGAGACGAAGACTGTTTTGGCTCATTTCAAGGGCAGATACAGCTACACCACCAGCATTGGCAGCTTTGGCAGGTCCGTAAAGGATTCCGTTTTCTTTGTAGACTTTAATCGCATCAAGGTCACTAGGCATGTTGGCACCTTCAGATACACAGATAATACCTTGAGCAACTAAGCGTTTAGCTGCTTCACCGTTGATTTCGTTTTGAGTCGCACATGGAAGAGCGATGTCGTAGTTCCCAGCGTAAGTCCAGACAGAACCTTCATGGTAAGTAGCAGTTGCTTTCTCAGCTGCATACTCAGTCAAGCGAGCGCGGCGTTTTTCTTTGACGTCAACCAAAAGATCGAAGTCAATACCGTTTTCATCGATAACATAACCATTTGAGTCAGATACAGAGATGACAGTAGCACCGAGTTCAGTTGCTTTTTGAAGAGCGTATTGAGCTACGTTACCAGAACCTGAAATAACCACTTTCTTACCAGCAAAGCTGTTACCGTTAGCTTTGAGCATTTCTTCAGTATAGTAAACCAAACCATAACCAGTTGCTTCTGGACGGATCAAGCTACCACCGAATCCAAGAGGTTTACCAGTCAAGACACCCGCATCAAATTGGTTAAGGCGTTTGTATTGTCCGTAAAGGTAACCAATCTCACGTCCACCAACACCGATATCGCCGGCTGGGACGTCAAGTGATGGTCCGATGTGTTTTTGCAATTCAGTCATGAAGCTTTGGCAGAAGCGCATCACTTCAGCATCAGTTTTACCTTTAGGATCGAAGTCTGATCCACCTTTACCTCCGCCGATTGGAAGTCCAGTCAAGACATTTTTAAAGATTTGCTCGAATCCGAGGAATTTTAAGATTCCTTGGTTTACAGTTGGGTGGAAACGAAGTCCACCTTTATATGGTCCAACAGCTGAGTTAAATTGAACACGGTAACCACGGTTGACTTGTACTTTGCCTTCACGGTCAACCCAAGGAACACGGAAAGAAATCACGCGCTCAGGCTCAGTGATACGTGCCAAGATGTTTTCTTCGATATACTCAGGGTGTTTTTCAAAAACAGGCTCCAAAGTGCTGAAGAATTCCTCAACCGCCTGGAGAAATTCAGCCTCATGCCCGTTACGAGCTTTCACAGTTGCAAACACGCTTTGGATATATTCTTTAGCAGATGTCATATCGTTCTCCTTTTTGTTGTTATATTTTATTACATGAGCCATTATAGCAGAATTTTTTGGGGGTGTAAAGAAAAAAGTTGAATTTTCTGAAAATTTGCAAAAATATCTTTCGGATAGATTCCCGAACGTTTGTTAGAAAATTCCAGTTTAAAAAACGAAAAAGCGGAGTTTGGTGATATAATGAGGAAAAAGAGAAAGAAGCTTTAGACTTCAGAAGAAAAAGGAGCGTTTTACTATGGTTTCGACATCGACACAGATTGCTGGTTTTGCATTTGATAATTGCCTGATGAATGCAGCTGGAGTTGCCTGTATGACAAAAGAGGAACTGGCGGAAGTCAAAGATTCTGCTGCGGGGACCTTTGTGACCAAGACAGCGACGCTGGAATTTCGTCAGGGAAATCCAGAACCGCGCTATCAGGATGTTCCGCTGGGCTCTATCAACTCCATGGGCCTGCCTAACAATGGTTTAGACTACTATCTTGACTACCTGCTGGAACTCCAGGAAAGTGAACCAAATCGCACTTTCTTCCTCTCTTTAGTCGGTATGTCACCAGAAGAAACCCACACCATTCTCAAAAAAGTGCAGGCAAGCGACTTTAAAGGGATTACTGAGCTCAATCTCTCCTGCCCTAATGTCCCTGGCAAGCCGCAGATTGCCTATGACTTTGAAACGACGGAAAAAATTTTGTCAGAGGTTTTTGTTTATTTCAAAAAGCCCCTAGGCATTAAGCTGCCTCCTTATTTTGATATTGTGCATTTTGACCAGGCCGCTGCGATTTTTAACAAATATCCGCTCAAGTTTGTCAATTGTGTAAACTCGATCGGAAACGGCCTTTATATAGAAGATGAGTCAGTAGTCATTCGTCCGAAAAATGGCTTTGGAGGTATCGGTGGTCAGTACATCAAGCCGACCGCTCTGGCCAATGTCCATGCTTTTTACCAACGCCTGAAACCAGAAATCCAAATCATCGGAACTGGTGGTGTCTTGACAGGGCGGGATGCTTTTGAGCATATCCTCTGTGGAGCCAGTATGGTGCAGGTCGGAACAACCCTTCATAAAGAAGGAGTGGTAGCCTTCGAGCGCATCACCGCAGAACTCAAGACTATTATGGAAGAAAAAGGCTATGAAAACCTAGAAGATTTCCGTGGGAAATTGAAGTATATAGAGGAATAATCTTCTATACAAGCGTTATTGTGATTTGAAATGAAGAATATGGCTGGGTTGAGAAGTATTGAAACCTAGCTTTTTCATATTATTTTGAAGAAAGTTCTAATCAAATTGCTATAATTTCGACTCCTTTTATGAGAAAATAGACGCAAAGAAATGAGGTGTTTTTATGGCTGAAATTTATCTAGCAGGCGGGTGCTTCTGGGGCTTGGAAGAGTATTTCTCCCGCATTGAAGGTGTTAAGAAAACGACAGTGGGCTACGCCAATGGACAGGTGGAATCAACCAACTACCAGCTGATTCATCAAACGGACCATGCAGAGACGGTTCATCTAATCTATGATGAAAAGCGGGTCAGCCTGAGGGAAATCCTGCTTTATTATTTCCGAGTTATTGATCCTCTGTCGGTCAATAAGCAGGGAAATGATGTAGGACGCCAGTATCGGACAGGTGTTTACTATACCAATCAAGCCGATAAGGCGGTCATTGAACAGGTCTTTGCTGAGCAGGAAAAGCAGTTGGGACAAAAGATTGCTGTTGAGTTGGAACCTTTGCGCCACTATGTCCTAGCCGAAGACTACCATCAGGATTATCTCAAGAAAAATCCCGGTGGCTACTGTCATATCAATGTCAATGACGCCTATCAGCCCTTGGTCGATCCTGGCCAATATGAGAGACCTACAGATGCGGAACTAAAAGAGCAGCTGTCAGAAGAGCAGTACCAGGTGACCCAGAACAGTGCGACAGAGCGCCCTTTCCATAATGCCTACAATGCCACTTTTGAAGAAGGAATTTATGTAGATGTGACGACTGGTGAGCCCCTCTTTTTTGCTGGTGACAAGTTTGAGTCTGGTTGCGGCTGGCCTAGCTTTAGCCGGCCGATTGCCAGAGATGTTCTAAAATACTATGAAGACAAGAGTCATGGCATGGAGCGTATCGAAGTGCGCAGCCGTTCTGGAAACGCCCATCTGGGACATGTCTTCACAGACGGTCCAGAAGCAGCAGGCGGTCTTCGCTACTGCATCAACTCCGCAGCTCTGCGATTTATTCCAAAAGAAAAAATGGAAGCAGAAGGTTATGCTTATCTGCTTCAACACATGAAATAAAAGGCCGTTAGGCCTTTTTTTCTGAGCGTTGACAAAAGTTTTTAGATAAGGGATAATGATCGTAATAAAAATGAGGAGTGAAAGATGAAATTAAAAAGATTTTCGGCGATTTTACTTACTATTTTAACGATTGTCACTCTAACTGCTTGTAAATCTAATGGTAAAGGGCAGGCTAATTCGAATAAACCAACTGAAGAAAGTTCAAGCTCAAAATCAGAAGAAAAGACTAAGTCAACTAGTAAAGAAGAGAAAACTAGTAAAGAGACCCAGTCGTCAAGTAAGGAAAGTGGAGAGAAGGATAATTCTGGATTCTCAGAAAAAAGGGAAGCTTCGGACGAAGGAGACCAGTTAGCTCCAAAAGATAAAATCTATGCAAAAGGACATGGAAGTGTATCTTATAACTCTTCTGACGGGCAAATTAAAGCTCAAGTGCCTAGTTATGAAGGCTATACTGAGGAAACAGTCAAAGAAGCACTGGGGGAACCTGAGGCAGTGATAAGGGATCCAAAATACCTCACTGGAAACTTTAGAAACCAAGAAATTAAAAACTTAAAATCATTATATTTAGACCAGCATCTTACAAAAGAGCAACTGAGCGCCTTTGGTGCTGCAGTAGCGGATGTTGCAGTCGGAGTTGGACTGGCTGGGGGAGATGAATCTGCTAACAGCTACGTCTTATATAGTTACAAGAAGAATGAGGTCTTCCTCGTATTTTATAAAGGCCAATTATTATATATTACACCGGACCCTGCTTATCTTAGTTTTGACTAAACTACCAGAAGCCCTTGAACTATTTTATAAGGCTTGTTATAATAGCTAAAATCTCCTGAGTGCAAGTATTTAGAAAGTGAGGATATATCGGATGAAAGCCTATATAAATGTCAATCTGGTGACCTGTGATAGCGAATTTCATGTTTATCAGGAAGGCCTGCTTGTGGTGGAGGACGACCGCATTGCCTACTGCGGCCCCCATGACCAAGCTTGGCTAGCGAGATGTAGTGAAACAGTGGACTATGAAGGAGCTTGGATTATGCCAGGTTTGGTCAACTGCCATACTCACTCAGCCATGACTTTGCTACGTGGGATTCGTGATGATAGCAATCTGCATGAATGGTTGGAGGATTATATCTGGCCAGCAGAGAGCCAGTTTACAGCAGAAGTGACTACTAAAGCGGTTCAATTTGCTCTGGCTGAGATGTTGCTATCAGGGACAACAACATTTAATGATATGTATAATCCTCATGGGGTAGATATTAAGCAAGTTTATCAAGCCGTCCGTCAGTCGGGGATGCGCTGTTACTTCTCTCCAACCCTCTTTACTTCGCCAGCGGAAACAGCAGAAGAGACCCTGATTCGTACGCGGGCTATTATCGAGGAGATTCTCTCCTATGATGACAAAAATTTTCAGGTCATGGTGGCCCCTCATTCCCCCTATGCTTGTGATGAAGATTTGCTAAGAGGCAGTGTAGATTTAGCGCGTGAGTTGGATTTGAAGCTTCATATCCATGTAGCAGAGACCCCAAATGAAAACAAAATTATCCTAGAACGCTACGGTAAACGGCCTCTGGCTTTCTTGAAAGGTTTGGGCTACTTGGAGCAATCAGCTATTTTTGCTCATGGAGTTGAGCTGAATTCGTCAGAGATTGCGGATTTAGCGAATTCACCAGTCAGCATCGCCCACAATCCTATCAGCAACCTCAAGCTGGCTTCTGGTGTGGCTCCGGTGACCAACTTACTAGCTGCTGGTGTGACTGTTGGCCTCGCAACAGATTCTGTCGCTTCTAACAATAATCTGGATATGTTTGAAGAAGGTCGGACCGCTGCTCTACTTCAAAAGATGCGGGTAGGTGATGCAAGTCAGTTTACGATTGAGCAAGCCTTGAAAGCACTGACGATTGAGGGTGCTAAAGCGCTGGGCTTGGAGGACAAAATTGGTAGTCTGGAAGTGGGCAAGCAAGCCGATTTCATTGCTATTCAACCAAAGGGGCGGATTCACCTTTATCCTTTGGAAAATATGCTGTCGCATCTTGTGTATGCTGTCAAGGGAAGCGATGTTCAGGATGTCTACATTGCTGGCAAGCAGGTCGTTCGAGATGGACAGGTTTTGACAGTGAATGTCAATATAAAAGATTGATTTTGAGAAGAAAATAGAGGCTGCATCTGCTTTCAGTCTCTTTTTTTAAAATACTTTCTAAAAATATTAAATATTTTTTAGAAAACGCTTGCAATTTTAAAATCATATGCTATACTAGATATAAGGATTGTTACTGATCACGCAGGCAAAACCTAGATGAATACAAATAATGAGTTAGGACTCTGTTCTATCTTCTCATTTGGTATTCGTCTAGGTTTCTTCTTTTTTTCAGGAGCTTGAACAGGCCTAGCGTGATCAAAATAGAATAGGAGGATCCCAAATGGCTAAAGACTACACAGAATTAGCTAAGGACATTGTTGCCCACGTTGGGGGCAAGGACAATATTACCAAACTGGTACACTGCGTGACACGCTTGCGTTTTTCTCTAAAGGATGAATCAAAGGCGGACACAGACTATCTGATGAAGAGAGATGGGGTTGTAACGGTTGTCAAGGCCGGTGGTCAATACCAAGTTGTTATTGGCAATCATGTACCAGATGTTTATGAAACGGTGCTTAAGGTTGCAGGTATTTCTGGTGAGGGCAGTGTTGATGCAGATGATGATGCTGTAGAAGGAAATCTATTTGACCGCTTCATTGCTCTCGTATCTGGCCTCTTCCAGCCGATGCTCGGTACCTTGTCTGCAGCAGGTATGATCAAAGGTGTGGTAGCTATTATGGCAGCCTTAGGCGTTGCCAAAACAGATGGTGCTTATGTTGTTCTCAATGCAGCAGGAGATGGTCTTTTCCAATTCCTTCCGTTGATTTTGGCTATTACAGCTGCTAAACGTTTCAAGATGAATCAGTTCACGGCTTTGGCTATCGGCTTTGCTTTGGTTTATCCAAATATCGCAGCTAGCTTTACGGCGGAAAAACCGCTTTATACACTATTTGCTGGTACACCGATTGAGTCTCCGATTTTTTCGACTTTCTTCGGTCTTCCAATTATCTTTCCAGCATCGAGCTATTTGTCAACGGTCCTTCCAGTGATTGCAGCTGTTTGGGCTGGAGCCAAGATTGAAAAAGGCTTTAAAAAAATCATTCCAGATGTTGTCAAAGTCTTTATCGTACCATTCTTTACTCTTTTGATTACAGTGCCACTGGCCTTTCTGGTTATCGGTCCGGTCATGAGTTGGGCATCTGATTTAGTAGGTGCTCTCTTTACAGGTATCTATGATTTTAGTCCGGTGCTATATGGTATCGTTCTAGGGGCTGCTTGGCAGGTTCTAGTCATGTTTGGTCTTCACTGGGGCTTGGTGCCACTAGCAATCCTGGAACTGCAAAAAGGTCCAGGTGTCATTCTTGTTGCCTCTATTGCTATCTGTTTTGCACAAGCAGGTGCTCTTATTAACATCATGATGCGAACCAAGGAAGAGAAGGTTCGTCAGCTTTCGATTCCAGCTTTCATCTCAGCTCTCTTTGGTGTAACGGAGCCAGCTATTTATGGGATCACACTCCCTATGCGCTTGCCATTTATTATGACCTGTATTTCTGGAGCGTTGACTGGTGCATATCTAGCTTTCTTTAATGTCAAAATGCAGGTTATGGGAGGTATGGGGCTCTTTGCCATTCCATCCTTTATTGAAGCTGGCAACAGTATGACCTTGATTCACTTCCTAATTGCCATTGTGGCAAACTTTGTATTAGGTTTTGGCCTGACTCAGCTGGTCAAGATTCCAAATCTTTTCGGTGCTCCGTCAGAAAAAGATGCTACCAAGTCCTTAGATCTTGAAAAAGAACGAGTCTCTGAAGGAGCTACTGAGCAAGTTGTAACAAGTCCATTAGCTGGCGAAATAATCGCTCTTGAGGATACTCCAGACGCAGTCTTTGCCAGCGGAGCTATAGGCAAAGGAGTTGCCATTGAGCCAAGTGTGGGTGAAGTAGTGGCCCCTGCTGATGGAGTCATTCGCCTGCTCTTCCCTACCAACCATGCTATCGGTTTAGCTACTGATGATGGAGCAGAACTCCTTATCCATGTGGGAATGGATACGGTAGCTCTTGACGGGAAAGGCTTCACAGCCCATGTTGTCCAAGGCTCTAAGGTCAAAAAAGGCCAACTTTTACTCAGCTTTGACATCGATGCAATTAAAGAAGCTGGTTACCCTGTGACAACTCCAATTATTGTCACCAATATGAGTCGCTTCAGAGACCTGAAGGTTTTGGCCGAAGGGGGAGTTGACCTAGGTGATACTCTGTTTGAATTAAACTAAAAACCGTATGAAAAGAGCAGGATGTGGATGTCACCTGCTCTTTTTAAATTTTAAAAGGTCTTAATATTCAGAGGTTTAAATGATGACAATGTTTTTCTAGAGGATGACTGGAACATCTATTTTATGGTAAAATAGATATGGTAGGAGGCGAAAAGGATGAAACGTTCGGATAGAAGAAAAGCTGAAGCCCAAAAGAAATGGTTTGTTTTTGCTTTGTTTAGTCTGATTATTCTTTCGGCTAGTCTCATTTTATTTTTCCAAAAGGAAATAGATGCAAGAAAGCAGACGAGGCAGGCAAGTATAGAAAATAAAAGTTCAGATAGGCCGAAGACTGTAGCAAACAAACAGGTTCAAACGGCTCGTATCATGGCAAATGGTGATTTGCTTTACCATGATGCCCTATATATGAGCGCTCGACGAGAAGATGGTAGCTATGATTTCTCAGAGAATTTTCAGTATGCTAAAGAATGGCTCCATCAAGCAGACCTTACGATTGGAGATTTTGAAGGGACCATTAGTCCTGACCTACCTTTAGCAGGCTATCCGCTGTTTAATGCGCCTGAGTCAGTAGTAGGAGCTATTAAAGATGCGGGCTATCATGTGCTTGACTTGGCTCATAATCATATTTTAGATTCTCAATTATCTGGTCTGTTTTCAACTGCTAAGGCTTTTGAAGACCAAGGTATTACACCGGTTGGTGTCTACACCCATGAACCACGTGCTCAAGCGCCTTTGACTATTAAAGAAGTAAATGGGATTAAAATAGCTATCTTAGCCTATTCCTACGGATTTAATGGAATGGAAGGAAATCTCAGTCAAGATGAATATGACCAGCATTTATCAAATCTTGATGAGGAGAAAATGAAATCAGAAATCGAACGTGCTGAGAAAGAAGCCGACATTACGGTTGTCATGCCTCAAATGGGAGTAGAGTATCAGCTACAACCGACAGAAGAGCAGGTAACCCTCTACCACAAAATGGTGGATTGGGGTGCCGACATCATCTTTGGTGGACACCCACATGTGACACAACCATCTGAAACTCTGGAAAAGAACGGCCAGAAAAAACTAATCATCTACTCTATGGGAAATTTTATCTCTAATCAACGGATTGAGACCATGGAAGGAGTTGAAAATGCTCAGTGGACCGAGCGAGGGGTTCTGATGGATCTGACTCTTGAAAAGACGCTCAAAGGTACCCGAATCAAGAGTGCTCAGGCTCATCCGACCTGGGTTAGCCGTGTAGAAAAAGGAGGTTTTTCTGCTGAAGGCTATCTGCTTTATAGTTACCAAACCTTGATTCTGGAAGACTTTATAGAAGGTGGAAAATATCGGGATAGGCTGGATGAAGCTACCAAAGAACGGGTCGATATAGCCTACCGAGAAATGAATGAACATGTTGCCTTAAATTGGGATTAAGTTTGTTCTCGTCAGTCACTTCAGCCAGAAGAGCATAGCTTTTCTGGTTTTTATTTGGTGAGACAGATGTCGTTTGCTATAATGAACAAGAAAGGAGCTTAGAGATGGAAGGTATTGGGAGTGGTTTGTTGCTAGTAGGTTTCTTTGTTCCTGTGTTTTATATACTATCAATCCTTAGTCTGCCGGCTCTTTTGGTAATTTTCTTTGGTCAAGCGGGTAAGTCTCTCTATTTGAAGTTCTTGGGACGTCTATGGCTCTTGTTTGGCATGGGGCTTGCTTTATACTTTGTTTTTGGAATTATCTATGCTCTCATTACTGGTCATGCTTACTAGATAATTAGGAGGAATCATGTTCTTATATCAATTCATTTTCTTTTGGTTGCTTTTGGTGATTTGGTTGATTCTGGCTTTAGCAGCCACAGTTTTGCTGATTTTTGGCCTTTTTCTTCGACGCAATTTCTTTAAAGAGAAGTTAGGACATTTGCTTTTGCGGAGTTTGCTAGTGTTGGGACTTGTGAATATCATTCTGGCCTTGCTGATTTAAATGACTTGGATAAAAAGACAAGCAAGATAAAAAAGATAATTTTCAATATTTTTGACAAATAAAACAGCCTCGGATATCGTCGAAGCTGTTTTTTATGTGTTTCAATAAATGTCATTTCTTTCGGTACTGTCTGGGAGTCATTAGATAGTATTTTTTGAACTGACGATTGAAGTTAGATAGGTTGTTGAAGCCAGATTGATTCGCGATTTCAAGGATTGAAAGATTTGAATGTTGCAGAAGCTCGGTCGCCTTTCTCAAGCGAAACTGAATGAGGAACTCCATGCAGGAGACACCGATATGCTTTTTGAAAAAGTTCATAAAATGAGTAGCGCTGTAGCCGCAAATATTAGCCAGATGATCAATTGTCAACTCCTCTTGATAATGAAGACTGATGTAATCAATAATATTTCTGATCTTCTCTTCTTTTCGGTAGCCTTCCAAGGATTGCGTTTTGGAGACAACATAACCATTTTCAAAAAGCAGATAAAAGAGCTGGTTGAGCTGAGCCTTTATCTGAAATTCAAAGTAGTCCTTGCGATGATAGCCAGTTTCCATGGTCTCAATCAGACAGGAACGGATGGCTTGATAGCCCTTGTGATGGGGTTCGATCACGTGAACAAAGTCTAGCTCTCCCTTGTAGAGGGGTTGCAGGTAATCGATACTAGCCTGATCCATTGCAGAGTAGCCCATTAAGTCCAGTTGGAAGTTTAAGGCATCCATGTAATGTTTTTGATTTTCGATATGATGAATGGAGTGAAGAGCATTGGGGCGGATCAGGATGATATCTCCCGCCTTGCTGTTGAAATATTCCTGGTCAATATGAAACTTAGCAGTCCCCTCATGGACATAGATGATTTCAACGTCCGTATGCCAATGAAAGAGGATGTCAGGCTGCCCATTTTTTGTAATAGTCCGGGTCAGTGAATAGGGGGTCCCTTGATTTTTATAAATTGTATTTTTATGAAGCTGTCCAAGATCTAGCATTTCCTGCTCCTTGTAGTAGAATAGTATCAATATATAAGAGAATTGTGCAAGAAAACATTTTCATCTAAGATTATAATATAATCAAAGAAAAAACGAAAGCGAGAAATGCAATGGCAAAATCTCCTAAAAATTTCCTCTGGGGCGGTGCAACGGCGGCAAATCAATATGAGGGCGCCTATAATCTAGATGGAAAAGGCCTGTCTGTTCAGGATGTGACTCCAAAAGGCGGACTGCCAGCCAAGCCGGGTGATCGCAATCCTTTGATTACCGAGGGGCCAACGCCAGATAATCTCAAGCTGGAAGGAATTGATTTCTACCACCGTTATAAGGAGGACGTTGCCCTCTTTGCGGAGATGGGCTTCAAGGTCTACCGGACTTCTATTGCCTGGTCTCGGATTTTCCCAAATGGGGACGAGCTGGAGCCCAATGAAGCTGGTCTGCAATTTTATGACAATCTCTTTGATGAGTTGGCTAAATATGGAATTGAACCTCTGATTACCCTGTCTCACTATGAAACGCCCCTGCATTTAGCGCGTCAGTACAATGGTTGGGCCAACCGCGATTTGATCAGCTTCTACGAGCGCTATGTTCGCACGGTTTTTACCCGCTATAAGGACAAGGTCAAGTATTGGCTGACCTTTAATGAAATCAACTCTGTTCTCCATGCACCCTTTATGAGCGGAGGCATTGCCACGCCAGCTGAAGAACTATCCAAGCAGGACCTCTATCAAGCGGTCCATCATGAGCTAGTGGCTTCTGCCTTGGCAACGAAGATCGGTCATGAGATCAATCCTGATTTTAAGATTGGGTGTATGGTCCTGGCTATGCCGACCTATCCTATGACACCTAAGCCTGAAGATGTGCTGGCAGCACGGGAATTTGAAAATCAAAACTACCTCTTCTCTGATATCCATGCGCGTGGAAAATATCCAGCCTATATCAATCGTTTCTTCAAGGAAAATGAGATTGAGATTCAGTTTGCGCCAGGTGACAAAGAACTTTTGGCTGAAAATACTGTAGACTTTATTTCCTTCTCTTACTATATGAGTGTGGTTGCGGCTCATGATCCGGAAAATTATTCTTCTGGCCGAGGCAATCTTCTAGGTGGCATCCTAAATCCTCATCTGGCTAGCTCAGAATGGGGCTGGCAGATTGACCCAGTCGGCCTGCGCTTGGTGCTAAATAGCTTTTATGATCGCTATCAGTTGCCTCTCTTTATCGTGGAAAATGGTCTCGGTGCCAAGGATGTCTTGGTGGATGGTCCAAATGGCCCAACGGTTGAAGATGACTACCGTATTGATTATCTTAAACAGCATTTGCAGCAGGTGGGAGAAGCGCTGGAAGATGGCGTAGAACTGCTAGGTTACACGACTTGGGGCTGTATTGACCTGGTCTCAGCCAGTACGGCAGAACTAAGCAAACGTTACGGCTTTATCTACGTTGACCGCAACGATGATGGTAGCGGAAGTCTAGCCCGTTACAAGAAAAAATCTTTTGATTGGTACAAAGAAGTCATTGCGACGAATGGAGACAGTCTCTATCATTAAAGAGTAAAAAGTGGGTTTTCGAACTCGCTTTTTAATTGTTGGCGGTTGAATGCCTCTTTGATTTTTACTATATCAAGTAGTATAATGAGGGGGATTATTTCAATTGCTATTAAGGAGTTCTTATGTTTGATTCTTCTTTTAAAATCCTGTTCTTTATTTTAGGGATTTGTGTTGTGATTTATATTATTGGAATAGTGAGTCGTCACCGTTTTAAACAAAAATTGGCAGGCTACTGGGGAAGTTCTAATCGTTTGGCTAAAGCCGATAGCGAAGCGAGTCTATGTGAGTCTCTTCTGCTGGAAATGGAACTTCAGTCATACGATAGCTTAGTAGACGATCAAACCTGGTCGGATTTGGATTTGTATGATATTTTCTCTAAGATAGATGCTGGGGCCCAGTCTAGTCTTGGTTCTGAGTACTTGTATAGTAAACTGAGGTTGCAACGCTTTGAAGCAGATCCGATTTTTGAACAATTGCAGAGCTATTTGAAAAATCATCCCAAGGAGCGCTTGGATCTGCAAGTTTTATTTGCTCAGTTAGGTAAGAAGAATTACAATCATGCTAAGAAATTAGTTTTACAGCCCATCAAGCCCAATTACTGGTGGCCTCTTTATATCCTCTTAGGTTTGTTGCCAATTATCTCCTTGTGTCTGATATTTGTAGCTGGTTCACTAGGCCTAGTTCTATTTTTGACCAGCCTAGTGGTTAATATAATTTTTTCGGCCATGACACGCTGGTCTTTATCTATGAAGCTGGAAAATATGAGTTATTTGGTCAGAATTTTCTATATAGCTGATAAAATGAAGGGATTGAATTTCCCAGGTCAAGAATACTTGAAATCGTCTAACAAACCTTTCCGTGCTGCTAGGGTATTTGGTTCGGTTTTTCAAAATCAATCAGGTGGGTCAGAGTTAGAAATCATCTTGCTCTACCTTAATATGATTTTCCTAATCCCTCAGATGGCTCAATCCTATATTTCCAGACAAATTTTTCACCATCAGCAAGAGGCAAAGTCTGTTTTAGATATTCTGGGTCGCTTGGAAGCAGCTATAAGCCTTTTGAGCTACAAAGAATCTCTTTCTTTTTACTGCCAGCCAAGTTTTTGTGAAGAGGCAGGAGTAGAGGGGAAAAAACTCTATCATCCTCTACTTAGTCAGCCAGTCAGCAATGATGTCAGCTTTACCAAAAATATCATGATCAGCGGAGACAATGCTTCTGGAAAATCTACTTATCTACGGACAGTTGCTATCAATGCTATCCTAGCTCAAAGTCTGAACTTTGCCTGTGCAGAAAGTCTCAACCTAGCCTATGGTTCGGTCTTGACAGCCATGGATGTGAGCGATAGTATCGAGACAGGCGACAGCTATTTTATTGCTGAGAGTCGCACCATTAAGCGGATGCTAGAGAGTTTGGAACAAGAAGGAATTCACTATTTCTTCATCGATGAGCTTTTTAAGGGGACCAACACTCTTGAGCGGATTGGTGCAGGTCTAGGTATTATAAAATGGCTGGCCGGGCGTCACTGTCTATACATGATTTCCAGTCATGATGTGGAGTTGGTGGCTACTTCTGGAGACTTAAATGACCAATTTCACTTTGACAGTCAATACCGTGATGGAGAAATTGTGTTTGATTATCAGATTAAAGAGGGGAGTGCCCTGACTAAAAATGCAGTGAATACACTTGAAAGTCTCCATTATCCAAAGGAAATAACAAATGGTGCTAGAAGAATTATAGAAGACTATGAAATGAGCGGTCAGTGGCATTTGCCAGAAGAAGGGGAAATTGTATGAGCATCAGAATGATTGCGACAGATATGGATGGGACCTTGCTGGATGGTCAGGGACAGCTAGATCTTCCTCGTCTGACTACTATTTTAGATGAGCTAGATAAGAGGGACATTCGCTTTGTAGTAGCTACTGGTAATGAAATTGGTCGGATGCGAAAACTTTTTGGTCCAGAACTGACGAATCGTATTACCTTTGTCGTGGCTAATGGCGCTCGTATTTTCGAAGGGGAAGACAAGATTGTGGAGCAACATTGGGATAGCCATCTGGTCCAGGATGTTTTAGAATATTTTGCTGGCAGAGAACGAAATTACCATTTGGTTGCTAATCTGCAAAATGGTCCTCACACCTTAGAAGGCATGGATTTTCCTATTATAGATAGAATTATGACGGAAGAAAGAGCCAGGGAATTCTACCGGCAGATTCATTTTCTCAGTGACTTTCAGGAGCTGGATAAAGAAGCTGTCATAAAAATGAGTATTGTAGTAGATGAAGAGCAGACTAGTTCTGTGACACAGAGAATCAATCAAGATTTTGCAGGACGTCTCAATGCAGTTACTAGTGGTTACGGGGCTATTGATCTCTTGCCAAGAGGAATCCACAAAGGCTGGGGACTGCGTAGCTTGATGGAGCGCTGGAAGATTGAGGCTGATCAAATTATGGCCTTTGGCGACAGCGAAAATGATCTAGAAATGCTTGAATTGGCGGGTTATTCTTTTGCTATGGAAAACGGAGAAGAAAAAGTCAAAAGAATGGCCAAATATATTGCACCAAGTAATAATGAGGCAGGGGTTCTCCAAGTTTTAGAGCAGTATTTAAAAGAAAGATAGGGATATGGCAGTACAATTATTAGAAGAATGGCTCTTGAAAGATCAGGCAAAAATGCAGGATAAATACCGTGAATTGAATCAAGTATCCGTTAAGGAACCAGATATTATCTTTATTGGAGATTCCATCGTAGAATACTATCCTTTGCAGGAACTATTGCAGACGAATAAGGTTCTGATTAACCGTGGGATCCGTGGCTATAAGACGGATTTACTCCTAGACAGCCTTGATGCCCACCTCTTTGGTCCTGCTTTAGATAAGGTTTTTATTTTAATAGGAACCAATGATATTGGTAAAGAAATACCTCAGTCAGAGACACTGGAAAACCTTGAAGGAGTGATTCAGAAGATTTCCAGAGAGTACCCATTGGCTCAGATCCAGCTTCTATCAGTCTTGCCAGTGAACGAGGGAGAAGAGTACAAAGGGACGGTTTATCTCAGGACGAACGAGAAGATTCAGGACCTCAATCGAGCTTATCAAGGCTTAGCCAGTATCTATACCAATGTCCATTTTATTGACCTTTATGAAACATTGCTGGATGAGACTGGCCAGCTAGGCCAAGAATTCACCACGGATGGCCTCCATCTAACTATTGCTGGTTATGCAGTCCTGTCTAGTGAGTTGGATAAGTATTTGTAGATGAGACTACTTACATCATTTAAAGACACAACTTGGTTCCGTTAAGGTAGGAATCAAGTTTTTTGTTTTCCTTTCCTTCCATACATTTTCTGCGAACAAAGCTTGATTTCAAAGGAGTTGTGAAAATTATTATAAAACACATTCAAGTTTGTGAAGAAATAACTGTCTTGTGTTATGTAATAGTTCTATCTTGTCTCTGAGCATATTCTTATACAAGTGAGAAAAAACATGGTAAATTGATATAGTAAAGTTTCTTGAAGCGTTTTCATTCACAAGTGAAAATGTTTTCAATAACTGAAAATTTAATTTATTGAAGGAGAGTTATTCTTATGACTCAAGGGAAAATTACTGCATCTGCAGCAATGCTCAACGTATTGAAAACATGGGGCGTAGACACCATCTACGGTATCCCATCAGGAACACTCAGCTCACTCATGGACGCTTTGGCTGAAGACAAAGATATCCGCTTCTTGCAAGTTCGCCACGAAGAAACAGGTGCTCTTGCTGCGGTCATGCAAGCTAAATTCGGCGGCTCAATTGGGGTTGCAGTTGGTTCAGGTGGTCCAGGTGCGACTCACTTGATTAATGGTGTTTATGATGCAGCTATGGATAACACTCCATTCCTTGCTATCCTTGGATCACGTCCAGTTAACGAACTCAACATGGATGCCTTCCAAGAATTGAACCAAAACCCAATGTACAACGGTATCGCTGTTTACAACAAACGTGTCGCTTACGCAGAGCAATTGCCAAAAGTGATTGACGAAGCTTGCCGTGCTGCGGTTTCTAAAAAAGGTCCAGCCGTTGTTGAAATTCCAGTAAACTTCGGTTTCCAAGAAATCGACGAAAACTCATACTATGGTTCAGGTTCATACGAACGTTCATTTATCGCTCCTGCCTTGAACGAAGCTGAAATCGATAAAGCTGTTGAAATCTTGAACAATGCTGAACGCCCAGTTATCTATGCTGGATTTGGTGGTGTTAAAGCTGGTGAAGTGATCACTGAATTGTCACGTAAAATCAAAGCACCAATCATTACAACTGGTAAAAACTTTGAAGCTTTTGAATGGAACTACGAAGGTTTGACAGGTTCTGCTTACCGTGTTGGTTGGAAACCAGCCAACGAAGTGGTCTTTGAAGCAGACACAGTTCTTTTCCTTGGTTCAAACTTCCCATTTGCTGAAGTTTACGAAGCCTTCAAGAACACTGAAAAATTCATCCAAGTTGACATCGACCCTTACAAACTTGGTAAACGTCATGCCCTTGACGCTTCAATCCTTGGTGATGCAGGTCAAGCAGCGAAGGCAATCCTTGACAAAGTAAACCCAGTAGAATCTACTCCATGGTGGCGTGCAAACGTTAAGAACAACCAAAACTGGCGTGATTACATGAACAAACTCGAAGGTAAAACTGAGGGTGAATTGCAATTGTACCAAGTTTACAATGCAATCAACAAACATGCTGATCAAGACGCTATCTACTCAATCGACGTAGGTGACACTACTCAAACATCTACTCGTCACCTTCACATGACACCTAAGAACATGTGGCGTACATCTCCACTCTTTGCGACAATGGGTATTGCCCTTCCTGGTGGTATCGCTGCTAAGAAAGACAATCCAGATCGCCAAGTATGGAACATCATGGGTGACGGTGCATTCAACATGTGCTATCCAGACGTTATCACAAACGTTCAATACAACCTTCCAGTTATCAACGTTGTCTTCTCAAATGGTAAATATGCCTTCATCAAGGACAAATACGAAGACACAAACAAACACTTGTTTGGTTGTGACTTCCCTAACGCGGACTACGCGAAAATCGCTGAAGCACAAGGAGCTGTTGGATTTACAGTTGACCGTATCGAAGATATCGATGCAGTTGTTGCAGAAGCTGTTAAATTGAACAAAGAAGGTAAAACTGTTGTTATCGATGCTCGCATCACGCAACACCGTCCACTTCCAGTAGAAGTACTTGAGTTGGATCCAAAACAACACTCAGAAGAAGCAATCAAAGCCTTCAAGGAAAAATACGAAGCAGAAGAACTCGTACCATTCCGCCTCTTCTTGGAAGAAGAAGGATTGCAATCACGCGCAATCAAATAATTCTTCTCGTCGAAAATCAAATGTAAACTTTGTAGATTTTATTCTTTGATTTTCTTAGAGCGGAAGTTAAAAAGATCGGAGCAATCCGGTCTTTTTCTGGAGGATAGTAAATGAATTTAAATCAATTAGATATTATTGTTTCAAATGTTCCCCAAGTCTGTGCTGACTTGGAGCGTATTTTGGATAAAAAGGCAGACTATGTTGATGACAGTTTTGCTCAGTTTACGATTGGCAGTCACTGCCTCATGTTGTCCCAAAATCATTTGATTCCTTTGGAAAATTTTCAGTCAGGAATCATTCTTCATGTCGAGGTTGAGGATGTAGAGCAGAACTACCAACGGTTGAAAGAGCTTGGCGCCGAGATTTTACACGGCCCAGTTGTAACTGATTGGGGAACGGAATCGCTACTAGTTAAAGGCCCTGCTGGTCTAGTGATTGATTTTTATCGTATGGAATAGGACGCGTAGTCATTTGAAGTTAACCTTAGAGGAAGGAATAGCGAGATTGTGTCTCGACGAACAGAAATGTGATAGTACGGCATGTATAGTAGTAGATAAGGGAATTTGAAATTAGTTTGTACTCGATTGAATATTATTAAAATGTAGGACTTTTCTAATATTCTGATTTTTCTTGAATTGTTATTTTAATAGTTGTATAATGTATTTGAAATAAAGCACAGATAAAGAGGTGGTAATATGAAAGTTATCACGATATGTATTGAGGTACGATACAGAAGATGGTAGCGTGTATTTCAACACTAAAAATAATCATTCATTTTTAATCACGGATGAATTAAAGCAGACTATACAGAAAAATAAAACAACTGAAAGTGAATATATTGCCTATTTAGAAGAGAATAAATATTTTCCTGAAGTAAATGAGGTAAACAAATATTTAAAACAGATAGAAGATAGGAATAATGAGATTGTAATATTTGTTAAATTTATATAATAAAAATGGAGAGGAGTGCTAGCCTCTCTCTTTTTCTAGGAGGGCATTATGAATAAAATATTTCACTATCTGGCTAAGAAAACGAAGTTTTATACTATCATTGGTGCACTGGCAAATGGAGGTTTGGCTCTTGCTCAACCCTTAGTCGTATCACAAGCCTTGTCCTTAAATCAAGGAGAACTGACTTATTCTAAAATCATACAGTTTGCTATTTTTGGCTTTACAGTATACTTCGTCTTGTATAGCTTAATGCTCTTTTGTAATCATACACATAATGTTTTTCGTCGTGAAATTCAAATGAATATGAGGGCAGATTTATTTAGCAAGCTGATGACAAATAAAGATTTTAGCGAAGATGAAAAAATCACCATGCTCACACAAGATATGGAGTATTTGGGGGATAATTACTTAGAAAAATACGTCAATATCATTTGCTGGAGCTTTGTTGCATTACTAACAGCGATTTATATTATTTCGCAAAATTTGTTGCTAGGTAGCATTTTTGTCTTTTTCACTATTTTACGTCCTATTCCTCAGTTCTTGATGAATAAAAGACTCAAACATACTGGTGATGACATGGCGCAAGGCAGAGTAGAAGTTCATAATCAAGTATCTGATAGTATCCGAGGAGCACATACTCTACTCATGAACCAAGCAATTTCTGAAAATCAGAACAGATTTTGGAAGATTAATCTAAATTATCAACGAGCAATTCAAAAGTTTTGCTTTACCCATAATATTATTTTCTTTTGCAACGGTTTTATGGTCTTTTTGAGCCAAGTTTTACCACTTGTTTTAGGTTTTTACTTTGCTATGGCTGGGCAGAAAGTGTCAGTGGCAAGTCTTGTTGCCATGTACATCGCAGCAGGTCAGCTAGTGAGCCCTATTCAGACTATTATGTATGATGCTGTAGATATACAAGGGGCAAAAACGACAGCAGATAAGATTTTTGGAATATTAGAAATTGGAGATGTAAAACAGATAGATAAAAAAGATGCGCAAGAATTACATGCCCTGCACATTAAAAATTTAAGTAAATCCTATGGTGACAGACAGCTTTTTACTCATCTAAACTTGGATGTTCAAGCAGGTCAGAAAGTTTTAATCAAAGGACCGAGTGGTTGTGGTAAGTCAACCTTGTTCCGACTCATTACTGGAGAAGAAATAGCAGATGAGGGAGAAATTATCGGCGTGACAACTGTTAATGAATCTACATCAAGTTTTGTATCTAGTATAGGAATTATTAGCCAACACCCATTTCTCTTTAACGATACAGTGCGTTACAATTTGACCTTAGGACAAGAATTTTCTGAGGAAGAGTTGCTTGCTGTTTTGAAGCAAGTCAAACTAGATTTTGAATTGACGGGTGGGCTGGATTTTATTATCAAGAATAACGGGGAGAATATTTCTGGGGGACAAAGGGTGCGGATTGAATTGGCACGCTTTCTTCTTCGTAGAAAAAATCTGTTATTGGCTGATGAAGTAACAGCAACCCTAGATAAAGAAAACGCCCTCATGGTACATGAACTACTATTTTCTCTTCCTGTTATGATGTTAGAAATTGCCCATCATATTGATGATGAAAGTAGATATCAACAAGTTGTAGATTTAGGAAAATATTGATTCTGGCCAAAAAGTCAGTTTTATCATAAAATGAAGTAACTATTTCAGCAATAAAAGACCCAGTATCAAGATTTTTCAGAACATAAAAATATGCGTTTTTCTGCTTATAACTATTTTTCCTAACTTCACTCTTATTTCTTATCACAAAATTGTGATAGTTTACATCTTTATAACAAAAGTTTTAAAGACTTGATTGTTTTGAAAGAAGATTATAAAATTAGATTCAGCAAAAATGAAAGAGGTTTTGAAAATGTCTGAAAAACAAATGAAAGTTTTGGGTTGGGTAGCGACCTTCATGTCTGTTATGATGTATGTGTCTTACTTCCCACAAATCATGAACAACTTGGCTGGTCAAAAAGGAAACTTCATCCAGCCCTTGGTTGCAGCGATTAACTGCAGTCTCTGGGTCTACTATGGACTTTTCAAAAAGGAAAGAGATATCCCTCTTGCTGCAGCCAATGCACCTGGGATTGTTTTTGGCCTCGTAACGGCTATCACGGCTTTGATTTAAAAGGAACAGAGAAGACTGGTTTTCAGTCTTCTTTTTTTGTTCCAGGGGAGGCTATTTGCTTTTTCGAGAGGATAATTTTTTAAAAAACGATCTGATCAACTTAAATAGTAGAATAGTATCAGTATGTCACAGTATTTTATAAGAAAAGGTTTACAGAATGAGCTATAATATAAGTAAATAAACAAGCAATTAGAAAGCGAGTAGAAATATGACTGAAAAACTGACTTTTCCTGATGGTTTTTT
Organism: Streptococcus sp. SG2; assembly: GCF_030439925.1. Classification (NCBI taxonomy): domain Bacteria; kingdom Bacillati; phylum Bacillota; class Bacilli; order Lactobacillales; family Streptococcaceae; genus Streptococcus; species Streptococcus sp. SG2. The sequence goes on from NZ_JAQFJD010000002.1 coordinate 318,968, forward strand.
GTGGGGTGGAGCGACAGCTGCCAACCAATGCGAGGGCGCTTATGATGCGGATGGTCGCGGGCTGGCTAATGTAGATGTGGTGCCGATTGGTAAGGACCGTCTGGCCATCATCACGGGTAAGAAAAAGATGTTTGACTTTGAGGATGGCTATTTCTACCCAGCCAAGGAAGCTATTGACATGTACCATCGCTTCAAGGAGGACATTGCTCTCTTTGGCGAGATGGGGTTTAAGACCTATCGTCTGTCCATTGCTTGGAGCCGGATTTTCCCTAAGGGGGATGAGCTGGAGCCCAATGAAGCGGGTCTGAAATTTTACGAAGACCTCTTTAAGGAATGTCGTAAGTACGGCATTGAGCCCTTGGTGACCATTACTCACTTTGACTGTCCCATGCACTTGATTGAGCAATATGGTGGTTGGCGGAATCGTCTCATGCTGGAATTTTACGAGCGTCTCTGCCGCACTCTCTTTACCCGCTACAAGGGCTTGGTCAAGTACTGGTTGACCTTCAATGAAATTAACATGATCCTCCATGCACCATTTATGGGGGCAGGGCTCTGCTTTGAAGAAGGCGAAAACGAAGAACAGGTCAAGTATCAAGCGGCCCATCATGAGCTAGTCGCGTCAGCCATTGCCACCAAGCTGGCTCATGAGATTGATCCAGAAAATAAGGTCGGCTGTATGCTGGCGGCGGGACAAAATTATCCTAACACCTGCCATCCACGCGATGTATGGGCTGGTATGGAGGAAGACAGGAAAAACTATTTCTTCATTGATGTGCAGGCGCGTGGTGAATATCCTAATTACGCCAAGAAAGCTTGGGAGGGCGAGGGAATCACTGTCGAAATGACAGAAGAAGACCTGCAGCTACTCAAGGAGCATACGGTGGACTTCATTTCCTTCTCTTACTATGCGAGTCGGGTAGCTTCGGGAGATCCTAAGGTTAATGAGCTGACGGAGGGCAATATCTTTGCTTCTCTCAAGAACCCTTATTTGGAAAGCTCTGAGTGGGGCTGGCAGATCGATCCGTTGGGCTTGCGCATTACGCTGAATACCATCTGGGATCGTTATCAAAAGCCTATGTTTATCGTGGAAAATGGTCTGGGCGCAGTGGATATTCCGGATGAAAATGGCTATGTGGCTGATGATTATCGGATTGACTATCTGGCAGCTCATGTCAAGGCCATGCGAGAAGCCATCAATGAAGATGGGGTAGTTCTGTGGGGCTACACGACCTGGGGCTGTATCGACCTGGTATCAGCCGGAACTGGCGAGATGAAGAAGCGCTATGGCTTTATCTACGTGGACCGGGACAATGAAGGCAAGGGAACGCTCAAACGTTCTAAGAAGAAATCCTTTGACTGGTACAAGGAAGTCATCGCGACTAACGGAGCATCTGTAAAATAGGAAAAAGGCTGAGATATGAATGTCTCAGCCTTATTTATGTTTTGTCCCTATCCCGTTCTTAGACTGATTTGGATGAGGAATGGGAAAGTTGTAGCGTTACGATCCCAACAAGAAATAGTGTAAATAATTTTTCTTTTATAAATCCTCGATAGCGAATATTATACTTCTAAAGATAACTCTACAAAATACTATAATCATTCTTTTCTTCCTTTCTACATGTGATCCAGAAATATTGCTTTCTTTCATTGTAAGGAACAGGTTTCAAATATTCTTCAAGAAATTCTAAAATATTTCTAAAGTTTTGTTAGAAGATGACATTTCATTGACTTACGTCTTTTTCCTTGCTACACTAATAGTAAAAATGGAGCGAAGGAGAAGGACTGTGGCTAGAATTCTGGTGATTGAAGACAATAATGATATTCATGCGATTCTGACAAGTCTGTTTGAGAAAGAACATGAAGTCTACTCGGCTTATTCGGGAACAGAAGGGCTGGCTGTTTTTGAGCGTGAAAAGCCTGATCTGGTCTTGCTGGATATCATGTTGCCTGGTAAGAACGGTGACCAAGTATTGAAGGAAATTCGTAGGACTAACAGCCAAGTACCTATTCTGATGCTGACGGCTTTGGGAGAGAAGTCTCTGGTCAGCGAGTATCTTTTAAATGGAGCCAATGACTATATTGTCAAACCCTTTAATCTGGATGAGGTCTTTGCCCGTGTGACAGTCCAATTGCGTAGTCTGTATGCCGCATCAGCCGAGGAAGAAAGCCTTTGTTTTAAGAATATTCAATTATTGCCAGCAACTTTTCAGGCTGTTTGTGGAGAGCGAGAAGTTCGTTTGAGTAAGAAAGAATTTCAAATTTTTCAACTCTTGCTCCGCTATCCTAAAAAAATATTTACTAAAGAAGCTTTGTTTGAATCTGTATGGGAAGAAGCCTATCTTCCTGGAGACAATACCCTCAATACTCATCTTAGCAACTTACGTAAAAAGCTGGCTCAGCTAGATCCATCCGAAGAATACATTGAAACAGTTTGGGGCTTGGGTGTAAGGCTCAAGGAGGACTGAAATGGGAGTTCTTGCATTTTTATTGGTCATTATCTGTCTGCTTCTAGTCCTCGTTTTGGTTCGTTATCATATGGCAGTTAAGGATGTAGCCCAGCAAATCCGGCAAAAGCGTCAACAGGCTAGTTCTAGTAGGCTAGCTCCATCGGTCCATGTAGCAAGTATTTTAGAGCTAACTGAAGAGGTTGAGGAGATCTTTCAGGAGCTGGATAAGACGACCTTTGTGGTACAGCAAGAAAAGAAGACTCTGGACATGGCTATCAGTAATATTGCTCACGATATCCGGACGCCTTTGACCATTGCTAGTGGCTATACCCAGCAACTATTAAAAGAAGATAACCAAGAGAGTCAGCAACTAGTTAAGATTGCGGATAGTCTGGGAATGGTGTCCAAACGGCTAGAAGCCCTGATGGAGTATCGCCGACTGATGGAGGGAGCTATTCGCCCGACCTTTGTTAAGACGGATCTTTCTCAGCTGGTGACTCAGCAACTTTTTGATTATTACGATGCCTTTCAAAAAGCTCAGATTGACTTGGATCTTGATTTGACTGAAGGTTTGACCTTGACAACGGATCCTGATATTTTGGAGCGTATTGTTCAAAATATGATAAGTAATGTCCTTAAGCATGGTCAAAAGGCTGCCAGTATTTCTCTGAAACAAGACGGAGAGCACTGTATCTTTATCGTCAAAAATATCGTTCAACAACCAATCTTGCACCTGGATAAATTAACCAACCGTTTCTATTCAGAAAATCTCTCCAGCAGTGAGGAGTCCTCTGGTCTAGGTCTTTATATCACCCAGCAGTTAGTCGAAATCCTAGGTGGGGACTTGACCATGAGAGCCGAAGACGACTGGTTTGAACTGGTTGTGACCTTGTAAAAAAGACTTGAAAAAGCAAAATAAGGAAGGCTCAGCTCTATCAGCTAGCCTTAAAATCCGCTCATAAACCTCAGCTAATTTTTGAATTGGCTGAGGTTTATTTTTAGATTAAATCAAAGAAAGGCATGATAAAAATGTCTTTTTGTTTTGTGGTTTGAGAAGTCAATTATCTTAGAGAGGCCATTTTGCCTGTCAAAGTGAAAAATCAGCCACATGCTCTAAACCCTTGATATAACTGACTTGCAACTAACAGTTGACAATGATTCCAAGTTCAATTACCCAAAAAGCAACTAGTTTTTTTCTTTATTCCAAGTCCAGTCGCTAGAAAGGCAACTGGCTTTTTTGTTAATCTGAAAGCAGAAGCCAAGTTTTTGATTTCAGATTAACAAATCGCTGTCTTTGAGGATTTTGATTAAAAACTTGAGTTTAATTTAAAGGAGGAAAAAGCATGAAGAAAATTCCTTTATTCATTATGCTAATCTTATTTTTGTTTTTAACTGCTTCTTTATCAGCTGCTGCTGATGAGGCTCAACTTCCCTCTGGGACATCCTATAGTCAAATCGGACAGAAAATCCAAGACTATGTCAAGGAATATGAAAAGACATCGGCCGGCATAGCGACAGCAGTCTTCGACAAGGACGGTACCATTTACCAAGATTACTTTGGCTATATGAACAAAGAAAAAGAATAAACCTAGCATTGTATGATGAGGTGACAGGCAGACTTTGCGGTGTCTTCGCCTTGTGCTATAATAAGTGTCAATGAAAGAAAGTATAAAAAATAAGAAAGAGTAGGTAAAACAATCCATGAATCTATCAGACAGAATCCAGTACCTGCGAAAAGCGCGGGGCATTTCGCAGGAGGGTCTAGCCGACCAAATCGGTGTGTCCAGACAGGCCGTTTCCAAGTGGGAGAGTGAGCAGAGTATGCCTGATTTGGATAAGATCATTTCCATGAGTGACTATTTTGAGGTGACCACAGACTATCTGCTCAAGGGAATTGAGCCTGTAGTCCAGAAAGAGGAAGAGCAGTCAATTGAGCACAGGAGAATAGCCAGCAATATTTGCTATCAACTCTCTCTTGGCTTGGTAGGTCTGGGCATCATCCTCTCCATTATCCTAGCTGATTTTATCAAGGTTAGTGTCTTGCTAACACCGGTGCTAATCGTTCAGGGAGTAGGTTTGCTGGTGTGGGGAATGGGCCGCAATCTATCCGAGGTAAGACCTTCTTTTCAGGTTAAGCTAGCCTTGATTTTATTCTTACTCTTTGTTCCCCTAGGATTTCTATCTAATGTTCTTTTTCCTATGGGCAAGATCTTTCCATATCCGACTAGTTTGGCAGCCAGCCTTGCCTTTGTCACTTTCTACCTTATCCTAGGAGTCTGCATCAGTCTGTTCTTGAATAAGCAAGTTTGGAAGCAGTGAAAGAAAGCCGATAAAGGCGGCTAGACCAGAAGGGGTGAAATCCGTTCAAAAAAACTCAGCTAATTTAGTGATTAGCTGAGTTTTTATTTTATAAATCTCTCTTCTTCAGAGTAGCCAGTCCTGCTATGGTAAAGACCGTGATCAGACTGAAAGCAAAGATAGCTGTTTTGGTGATGACACCTGGTATTGAAGCGTCCTCGTAGAAGAACTCCATCTTGATAGCCTTGAACCATTCATTATTGGCATCGAACATTTGACTAGGGAGACCGAGTAAGATGTAGGTCATGATATAGGTGATAAAGACGACACTATAGTTTCGAGTCAAGTAGAGGACAAAGCTGGTAATGCAGTACCAAGCGTAGGTACAGATGATCTGCATGACAAAGAGTATTGCGAATTGTCCCCAGAAATTAGCTGGTAGGGTTCCCATATTACCGCCGGTTCGGACAAATTCGATGACAATACCAAAAGTGTAGAGCAGTATGAACTGTAGAGGAAGTAAGCTGCCGATAACCAGTGCTTTAGAGAAGTAATATTGGGTCCGAGTCTTGCCTGTAGTCAGGTTATTGTGATAAAGTTTGTCATTGAGATCAACACCGAGAAGCAAGCTAGTCATGACATTGCAGGCAATAAAGAGCATGCCGATGTTGTAGGTGACGGCATATATGGCAAAAAAGATACCGTTGTCGGAACTGACGGCTGTGGAAGTGAAAATGGCGAGGAGAATTCCAAAGATGCAGAAAGCCTGCACTCCCCAGAATCCTACGGAGCGGAAGATACGGTAGTAATCCGCCTTGATACTATTAAACATGAGTGTTTCCTCCTTCTTGGTTGATTAAGTCTGTAAAGTATTTTTCTAAGTCTTTGTGGGCGTAGTAGATTTCCCCGATTGGGATGTCGGCTAGGACTAATTCCTTGGCAATCTTGCGAATTTCTTGTACTTGGCCGGAAATATGCAGCTCATCTTCCTTCTTGGTCGGCTTGATTTGGTAGCCGAGCTTGTCTTGCACTAAATGAGCAGCTTGCTGGATATTATCCGTTTTGAGGATGATATAGTCGCCGCTTTCTCGGTCAAATTCTTCCTTAGACAGCTCCTTGATGAAATGCCCTTGATTGATAAAGCCAAAACGAGTTGCGACTAGATAAAGCTCGGACAGGATATGGCTGGAAATGATGATGGTGATGCCCAGTTCTTGATTGAGGCGTTTGACCATTTCTCTAAATTCCTGAATCCCAACTGGGTCTAAGCCATTGATGGGCTCGTCCAGAATGAGCAAATCGGGGCGCCCCAAAATAGCAATGGCAATGCCTAACCGCTGTCTCATCCCCAGAGAGAAATTGCGGAATTTCTTCTTTCCAGTATAGGTCAGGCCGACATATTGTAGGGTTTTTTTGATGACTTTGTCAGCATTTGGAATGCCCCGGTCGGTACAGTAGTAGCGCAGATTTTCATAGGCCGACATGTGGGCATGTGCTACAGGGGTTTCGATGACAGATCCAGTATGGCTGAGGGCTTTGGTCCATTCTTGTTGGCTCTGAGAGCCCAGGACAGACACGGTTCCTCCGCTAGGATAGATGACTTGAGTGATAATTTTGATCAGCGTGGTCTTACCAGCGCCGTTTTTACCAATGAGACCGTAGATCTCTCCTTTCTTGATGGAAAGACTGACATCTTTCAGAGCATATTGATCCCCGTATTTTTTAGTAAGTCCTTTCACTTCTAAAACATTTTGCATGCTGTTTCTCCTTTAATTCCTTTGTTTATAGTTTTAGTATACAAACTAATTATCAAATATTTCTCAAGTCTTTTTAAAGTATTTCTAAAGAAATACGAAATGAAAAAATTAAAAGGAACCAGTTAAGAACCAGCTCCTTTTTTTACTATAAATCTTTTTTGTGGAAAGTATAGAGACTTGCTACGGTGAAGACGGTTCCAAAGACCAAGGCGATGAGAATAATTCTCAAGGTTACACCGTTGCTTTGAAGCGTATCAAAGTCAAAGCTCATGGTGAAATACTGCAGCCATAAAGATTTGGGGTATAATTGCGCAAGAGCTCCAGTTAAAGATGCGCAGAAAAGGTAACCTCCCAGAGCAGCAATCATAGATTTACTCAGATAAAGAATAAAGGAAATAATGGCTGTCCAAGCCATGACAGTCAGGCACTGCACAAAGAATAGAAGAATAAATTGAAGTAAGAAGGTGGCGGATAAATCACCAATACCGTTTAGAATAGTCGCTAGGATAAAGTTGATACTATAAAAGAGAGCCAACTGCAAGAAGGTTACGCAGACCATGACTAGGGCTTTAGAGATGAAAAAGCTGGTACGGGAAACGCCGCTGGTTAAAGTATTCTTGTAAAGCTGCTTGTTCAGATCTGTCCCGATGACGATCATAGAGAGGATAATGATGATAAATGTATTATTACCGATAGCGCTGGACACTGTTTGTATCAGCTGGACGGCATTTAATTTGCCAAAGACTGCGCTCAAGGTCGTCAGCAGAAAGATGAATTCGGTAATCCAAACAGCCTTGGAACGAAAGAAGCGGTAAAAATCTGCTTGAAAAGTATGTAACATGTTTTTTTCTCCTTACTGGACTAAATCTGTAAAGTATTTTTCTAAATCTTTGTGAGCTGTATAGATACCATTGACATGAATGTTGGATAGGACCAACTCCCTGTTGATGTCATTTAGTTCCTGCTCTTGGGCGACAATGTGCAGTTCGTCAGATTTATCAGCATCCTTGAGCTGATAGTGGAGCTTTTCTTGGATGAGATTGGCAGCCTGGTCTCTATCGCTGGTTTTGAGGACGATATAATCTTCGCTGGCTCGGTCAAAGTCGTCTTTGGTGAATTCTGCGACAAGCCGTCCTTGGTCAATCACGCCAAACTTGGTGGCTACCAGATAAAGCTCAGACAAGATGTGGCTGGAAATGATAAAAGTAATCCCCAACTCTTGGTTGAGTCGCTGAATCATCAGGCGAAATTCCTTGATGCCAAGCGAATCTAAGCCGTTGATGGGCTCATCTAAAATCATGAGTTCAGGCTTGCTTATAAGGGCAATAGCGATCCCCAGACGCTGCTTCATTCCTAGCGAAAAGTTGCGGAATTTCTTTTTACCAGTATTGCTCAATCCGACATAGGCCAAGGTTTCCTTGATGAGCTGGTCAGGCTGGGCAATCTGGTGGACCTTACAGTAGTAGTTGAGGTTTTGATAAGCAGTCATCTGATTGTAAGCGACTGGTGTTTCGATGACAGTTCCTATCTTACGCAGGGCTTCGTTCCATTCCTTAGAGTTCTGCGAACCAAAGACAGACACGGTTCCGCTGTTGGCATGAATGAGCCGGCTAATGGTCTTGAGAAGAGTAGTTTTGCCAGCTCCGTTCTTGCCTATCAGTCCATAGATGTCACCTTTCTGGATCGAAAGACTGACATGATCAAGCGCATATTGTTGGCCATATTGTTTGGTAACTTGCTTTACTTCTAAAACAGTTTGCATAGCATATTCTCGCTTTCTTAGGTTTAACTATAGTATACAAACCAAATTTCAAATATTTCTCAAGTCTTTTTAAAGTATTTCTAAAGAAATATGAAATACAAAGAAAAACAAAAAGAGCTAGTCAGGGACTAACTCTGTAAATTTATAAGTCTCGATGTTGGAAGGCCTGATAGCCACCCCAAAGGGATCCGGCAAGGATCAAGAATGTGAAGAAATCAGAATTTAGTTGAGGAAAAAGAGCGTGGAGGCTAGCCTGAAGCATTATCAGGACGAAAAAAATTAGATAGCTGGCTAGAGTGGAGTAGGTCAGGTAGAGTAAGCAGGCAAAGGCAGAACTACAGGCCATGATAAAGACAAAGGCACGAAAGAAAGATAGTGAAAAATTCTCAAAGAAATCCTTTGGCATGATCCCAGGCCCATGAAAGATACTTCCCAAGATAAAAGCTGTGACAAATACGGTAGCTAATTGAATAAGACTAGTAGTTGTAAGGGTAGCAGTTTTAAATAGATAAAAATCTTTTCGCGAAAGGCCACTAGCCAATGTATTCTTGTAGAGTTTTTTGGTTAGGTCTCGCCCCAATAAAGAAGTAGTGAGGACAAGAACTGCAATCATGACAAAAGGGAGGAAATCGTGAGCGACTTGATTGAGAGCTTGAAATCCTGTCCATCCTTGACGGACTATTTCATCTTGTTCAGAAGGTGTAGAGACATATAAGCTAAAGCTAGCTTCTCCAAAAGAGCTAACGAAGATGAGGAGGAAGAGCAGACCCTCTGTTATCCAAAAAAGTTTGGAACGGATGAGCTGGAAGAGTTCCGCCTGAATGGTGTGTAACATGGAATTTCCTCCTATTGTTTAAAATACTACTAGCATCTTATAAATTTTTTGTTTTAAAAATCTTCAGTCCCCCAATGAGAAAGAGGAGGGAGACAGCTGATGTTGTAAGGATAGCCTTGATGATAGTTCCTCCATCAGCTGCCATAGCAGTGTTGAAACGTAGAGTGAGATAGGGGAGCCATTCATTATCAGGATAAAAGATAAGAGGGATAGATAGCAGGGCTCCACCAATAAAATAGGTTAAAAAGCTAGATACGATAGAGTGACTGGCATAGAGGACCAAAGAGATGATGCTAATCCAAGAGATAGTGCTGAGAAATTGAACGAAAAGAGCAGCGCCCAGATGAGGCAAAAAAGAGCTAGGGGCAGTTCCGATTCCGTTGGACAGACTAGCAGTCACAAAGGAGATAGCTTGAATAAAGAGAAGGTGTAGAAGTGCGATGCTAACGCAGACAAAGAATTTAGAAAGATAATAGCTGAGTTTTGAAATGCCGTAGCTGAGGCAGTTTTTGTAGAGCTTTCGTGATAGATCCACTCCAAGGACCATACTGATGATAATAATGGTGAAAAAGAGCAGACTGTCTGTATTGCCTGCAAAATAGTCCAAAGCCTGAAGGCCGGTTAGTTTTCCTAGAGATTGACTAGCAGCCGCATTTCTGGAGATATTTGCTCCAAAATGAATATTTGCTTGAAGGAAGGTTGCTGAGAAAATCACACAGAATAATAAAAACTCAGTAATCCAAAAGCCTTTTGAGCGCATGAGCCGGTAAAAATCGGCACGAATGAAGTCGATCATAATGAGCCTCCCTTTGTTATTCAACTAAATCCGTAAAGAAGTTTTCCAGATTTTGGCGAGCATAGTAGATTTCTTGCACAGGTAGACCTGCAGCTACAAGTTCTTCTACAATCTTGCTGATTTGGTGCGAATGAGTGAAAATATGAATCTCGTCAGAAGCATTGACCACCTTAATACGATAATTGAGCTGGTCATGAATAAGCCGGCTGGCTTCTTCTAATTTGGAAGTTTTAAGAACAATATAGTCTTCGCTTTGCTCTTCAAACTCAGACTTAGAAATTTCGCGAATCAATCGACCTTGTTCGATGATGCCGAACTTTGTTCCCACTAAATAGAGTTCAGATAAGATGTGGCTGGAGATGATAAAGGTCATCCTCAATTCTTCGTTGAGCCGTTGGACCATCTGACGGAATTCTTTAATACCGACTGGGTCTAAACCGTTGATCGGTTCGTCTAGAATCATCAAATCTGGCTTAGATAGCAAGGCGATAGCAATACCCAAACGTTGCTTCATACCGAGTGAAAAATCTCTGAATTTCTTCTTGCCAGTATCTGTTAAGTTCACGTATTCCAAGGTTTCTTGGATAACCTTGTCAGCATGGGGGATATGGCGGAGTTTGCAGTAGTAGTTGAGATTTTCGTAGGCTGTCAAGTGGTTGTGAGCTACCGGAGTTTCGATGACAGATCCGACCCGCTTGAGGCCTTGCGTCCATTCTTTTTGATTTTGAGAACTAAAAAGAGAAACACTGCCACTATCTGCCTCTAGTAACTGAGCGATAATCTTAATGAGGGTCGTTTTTCCGGCTCCATTTTTCCCGATAAGACCGTAAATGTCACCTTTTTTGATGGTCAGACTCACGTCGGTCAGGGCATATTGTTGGCCGAATTTCTTGCTTATTTGCTGTAAAACCAAAATATTTTCCATGATAAGTTCTCCTTGTATAGATAGGGAGAGGAAGCTCTCTTTTCACTATCCAGTATAGTACCAATCTTTCAAATAATTCTCAAGCATTTCTAAAATATTTCTAAAGTTTTTTAGCAAAAAAATTCCTGCAAATAGCAGAAATTTTTCAGGTATATCTAGCTTATGTAAGTCCTTGATTGATCATAGAAGACTTTTTGATACAAGGCTTTAATGCTTACTTTCACATTGGTGGCTTGCGGTCCAATTCCAGCTCATACAGTCCTCTAACTGCGTTGCAAGCATAGATTTTATCGGCTTTAGCTAGGTCAGACAGAGTCAGAATCTTTTCAATAGCTTGCCCCTCGTCCAGTAGTTGCTGGCGGTAGATGCCCTTGAGAAGACCCAGTTCTGCAGGAGGCGTGTAGAGTTTGCCGTCTAGCTCCAGTAGTAGATTGCCAATAGAGGTTTCCAGCAACTGGCCTTGTGCATTGTAGTAAATCTGTTCTTGCTGTTCCAAGGTCAGATGTGGCCGATGGCTGGTTTTGAAATAGGTGAAAGGCTGAGCTAGATTGGCTGTCTGCTCGACCAGCTTTGCCTTTCTGAAAGTCTCCGTCAGAGGTAGTAGAGGAGTCGTTTCTAGCTCAATGCCGCCGCCTTTTTTAAGAGCTATACGCAGCCTGTAATCCTGCACTTTATTCAGCTGAGCGCAGGTTTCTTCTAACTCTTGCTCTAGTTTGTCTTGGTCAAAAGGATAGGCGAAGTAGCTAGCTACTTCTGCCAGTCTTTGCAGGTGCTGGTCTTGCAGGGTCAGCTTTCCATCTGTCACTTTTCCAGTAGAAATCAGGTAGAATCGCGGATTCTTTCGATAGAGAACGGCCGATTTTTGCTGGGTTTCGATGTATTCAGATTTCCACGAGCTGTCCCAAGTGATGCCACCGCCAACGCCGTAGATGGCGTTTCTTCCCTCTAGCTGAATGGTGCGGATGGCAACGTTAAAAATCCGTCTCTGGTCTGGTAGGCAGATGCCGACTGTACCGCAGTAAACCCCGCGAGCAGCTTTTTCTGTCGCCTTGATGATAGCCATGGTCGAAATCTTAGGAGCGCCTGTAATGGATCCGCAAGGAAAGAGCGCCTTGAAAAGCTCTGCCAGCCCAATTCCCTCATGTAGCTGACTTTTGATGGTAGAGGTCATCTGCCAGACCGTAGAGTATTGCTCGACGCTGCAGAGATGCTCAACCCGCTCGCTACCTGTCTGAGAAATGCGGTTCATGTCATTGCGCAGCAAATCGACAATCATCATATTTTCTGCTCGGTTTTTGGCATCTTGAGCTAACCATGCAGCCTGCTCTCTATCCTGCTCTAAGGTCAGTCCCCGATTGGTGGTCCCTTTCATAGGGCGAGTGGTCAGTTGACCTCGGTACTCCTCGAAAAAGAGCTCGGGACTGATGGACAAGATGGCGGTCTCATCATGCTCTACATAGGCATTGTAGGCCGCATTTTGCTCAACGACCAGTCTGTTATAAATAGCCAAGCTGTCCTCATGATTGAGCTCTGCACACAGCTGGACCGTGTAGTTGACCTGATAGGTATCGCCCTGGCGGATATGATGATGGATAGTCTCGATAGCTTTCCGGTATTCTTGCTCAGAAGTCAGCCCCTGCCAAGCCTCTGGCATTTCCACTTCCTCATAGGTCAAGGGAATGGAAGCCTGCTCGGCCTTATCGTGGATAGTAAAGTAGAGGAGGTATTCCTTCTGGAGTGGAGCCGAATGAACTTGGAACTTTTCCTCGAAGGCTGGAGCTGCTTCATAGCTGACATAGCCGACAGCATAGTATCCTTTCTCCTGCCAGCCCTGAATCTCTGACAAAAGTTCCTCCACTTGGTCAAGGCGACGAGTCTTTAGCTCCCTGATAGGATTTGTGAAAATCAGGCGTTGTCCCAACTGCTTAAAATCAATAATCGTTTTCTTGTGCATAAAGTTATTTTATCACAAGATAATTTGAATGAAAACGGTTTTATCTGGTAGATCATCAATTCTTTCAAGAAAGTTGACAGATTAGAAAGTGGTTAGGTATACTATTTTAAAAAAGAAAGAAAAAGATTTATATGAAGTCGAATAAATTGTTATTGGTAAATGGAATTACCAGTATCTTAGGAGGTTTCTTAATCCTTTACGCTTCTTCTGAGAGATGGGACTGGAAAATAGTTGATTTAGTTCCCAAACTGGTCGAAAACTATGGCTGGGGTGGCTTGGTAGTATTAATCAGCCTGCTGTTTTTGGCGCTTTCTATTGTCGGAATGGCTCATTATAGCGAAGACTCAAGAGTCAATAAGACCAGCCATAAGCTTCTCTTTTGTGCCTCTATTGTTGGATTTATCCCTTTTTTGGGTAACTTCGCTGGCCTTTTATCTATAGGAGGAGGAGCTCTATACCTTTTAGATTTGCCGAGGTTTAAGAGTGATGACAAGGCTGAGTAAGCTGTGTCGCGTCCACTTTTTCTCATTCAAATAGCTTAGAAAATGATGGTAAAATAAGAAAAACCAGCGAGAAAATCGCTGGTTTTTCTATTTTGAATTATAGTTTTTACTTATATCAAACAATAATTTCAATCAATGTCAGTTGGAAAATAGGGTTTTCTAATGATCAAAACAATCAGGATATAGTTTTTGGCTATATCAAAATTAGGGAAATTCCAATTATACAGGGGGTGGATTTTCTGATAAGATAAAATCAAGAAAAATTTTGGAGGACACATATGTCAACAACTATCATTGGTTTCCCACGTTTGGGTGAATTCCGCGAATTGAAATTTACAACTGAAAAATACTTTAGAAAAGAAATCTCAGCTCAAGAACTTTTGGCTGCAGCTAAAGAGTTGCGCGCTAAGCACTGGAATATTGTTAAGGAAAAAGGAATTTCAGAGATTCCATCAAATGATTTTTCTCATTATGATAATGTGTTGGATGCAGCTTTTCTCTTTAACGTGGTGCCGTCATCTGTGCAAGGCTTGGAATTGACTGACTTGGAGCGTTATTTTGCCTTGGCTCGTGGCTATCAGGGCGAAAAAGGGGATGTCCGTGCTCTTCCGATGAAGAAATGGTTCAACACCAACTACCACTATATCGTTCCTAAATTTGAAAAAGAAACTCAAGTAAAACTTGCAGGCCACAAGATTTTTGATGAATTTGCAGAAGCTAAAGAGTTTGGCTTAGTAACCCGTCCAGTAGTGGTAGGGCCATTCACCCTCCTGCAAGTATCTGACTTTGAAGATGGTGTGGCACCGGCTGACTTTGTAGATGCCTTGGTGGCAGCCTATCAAGAAGTCTTTGCAAAATTAGCAGAGCAGGGCGCAAAGCGTATCCAGCTGGATGAGCCAAGTTTGGTCAAAGATTTGTCTGCAGAAGAAAAAGCTCTCTTCTTGGATCTTTATAAGAAGCTTTTGGCAGACAAGAAAGGCTTGGAAGTCTTGATTCAAACCTACTTTGGTGACGTTCGTGACGTCTACGCTGACCTTGTCAACTTGCCAGTAGATGCGATTGGTTTGGACTTTGTCGAAGGTAAGAAAACTCTTGAACTTGTTAAAGGTGGCTTCCCAGCTGACAAGACTCTCTATGCAGGTATCGTCAATGGTAAAAACATCTGGCGCAACAACTACGAAAAGAGCTTGGCTGTTCTTGAACAAATCCCAGCTGAAAACATTGTCTTGACAAGCTCATGCTCACTTCTTCATGTGCCATTTACAACTGCTAACGAAGAATTTGAACCAGCTATCTTGAACCACTTTGCCTTTGCAGTTGAAAAATTAGAAGAGCTTCGTGATTTGGATGCTATCCGCAATGGTCAAGGGGCAGAAGCTCTTGCAACAAACAAGGCTCTCTTTGCAACTGAACGTGTTGGTGAAAATGCAGAACTTCGTGCGCGCATCGCTGGATTGACAGACGCTGACTACACTCGTTTGCCAGCCTTTGCGGAACGTGAAGCCATCCAAGAAGAAGCCTTTAAACTTCCAGCTCTTCCAACAACAACCATCGGTTCATTCCCTCAAACAAAAGAAGTTCGTGCCAAACGCTTGGCCTTCCGTAAGGGTGAATTATCACAAGAAGACTATGACAAGTTCTTGGCAGAGCAAATTGACGAATGGATCAAATGGCAAGAAGAAGTTGGATTTGACGTGCTTGTACACGGTGAGTTCGAGCGTAACGACATGGTTGAGTACTTCGGTCAAAACTTGTCAGGTTACCTCTTCTCTAAGAATGGTTGGGTACAATCATACGGTATGCGTGGGGTGAAACCACCAATCATCTGGGGTGATGTCACTCGTCTTAACCCAATCACTGTCAAGTGGTCTAGCTACGCACAAAGCCGTACTGATAAACCTGTTAAAGGTATGTTGACTGGACCTGTTACCATCCTTAACTGGTCATTCCCACGTGAAGACATCTCTATCAAGGATTCTACTCTTCAAATCGCTCTTGCTATCAAGGATGAAGTTCTTGACCTTGAAGCTGCAGGCGTGAAGATTATCCAAATCGACGAGGCTGCTCTTCGTGAAAAATTGCCACTTCGTCGTAGCGACTGGTACGAAGACTACCTTGACTGGGCAATTCCTGCCTTCCGCTTGGTACACTCTACAGTTGCGCCAGATACTCAAATCCACACTCACATGTGTTACTCAGAATTTACCGATATCATTCCAGCTATCGACAACATGGATGCGGACGTGATTTCCTTTGAAGCAAGCCGTTCAAACCTTGAAATCTTGGATGAACTCAAAGCGAAAAACTTCCAAACAGAAGTGGGACCTGGTGTTTACGATATCCACTCACCACGTGTGCCGAACGAAGGCGAAATCGACCATACCATCGAAGCGATCCTTGCCAAAGTACCAAGCAAGAAAGTTTGGATCAACCCTGACTGTGGTTTGAAAACACGTGGTATTCCAGAAACCAAAGCTAGCTTGGTTCGTTTAGTAGAAGCAGCCAAAGCGGCTAGACAACACTTGAAATAATCCTCCTCTGACATAATCGTTTATTTTTATGGAGGGCAAACAGAAAATTTAAACCGGAGCTGACAATCCTGCAGAAATTGTTCCTGTAGGATTGTTCTCAGCTTAGCGGTATATCACTGAAAGGAACTTTTTATTATATGGTTCGTCACCACTCACCTAGTCTCTCATTTGAAGTATTTCCTCCCAATCCAGCAGTAGGCAATGAAAAAATAATCCAAGCTCTTCGGGAAATGCAGGATATTGCACCTCACTATATTAGTGTGACCGCTAGCAATAATAAATTTAATATAGAAGAGACAACGGTTCGTTTGGCTGACTTCATCTATAATGATTTGAAGATTCCTACCATCGCTCACCTTCCAGCGGTCTATCTAACCAAGGAAATGGTCTTAGATACACTCCAGGCTTTGGACAAGGTTGGGGTGCATAAGATTTTAGCTCTAAGAGGGGATATTTTCCCTGATGTAGCACCCAAGGATGATTTTAAGTACGCGACTGACTTAATTGAATACATCAAAGAAGAAGCACCGCACTTTGATATTGTTGGTGCCTGCTACCCGGAGGGACACCCTGACTCGCCAAACCAAATCTCGGATATTCAAAATCTCAAGAAGAAAGTGGATGCAGGCTGTTCTAGCCTTGTAACTCAGCTTTTCTTTGATAATGAGCGTTTCTATGATTTCCAAGACAAGTGTACCTTGGCAGGGATTGATATTCCCATTCATGCAGGGATTATGCCAATTCTTAACCGTAATCAAGCGCTTCGTCTCTTGAAAACGTGTGAGAATATCCATCTTCCACGTAAATTTAAGGCCATCTTAGACAAGTATGAGCATGACCCTGAGTCGCTCAGAGCAGCAGGACTTGCCTATGCAGTGGATCAGATCGTGGACTTGGTGACCCAAGATGTAGCGGGTGTTCATCTATATACCATGAACAATGCTGCAACCGCCCATCATATTTACCAGGCTACACATACTTTTTTCTCTTAATATTACCCCCCTATCCCTTATTCTTCTCAGACTGATAGATATTCAGCATGTCTTGAGTTAGGTCTGGAAGAGAGGGGATTTTTTAGTCTCTGTAAGTTTTTATTTATGCATGTTCTTGGTTGTTTTCGATCTCGGAACATAAAAACGCTTACATTTCTTATAAATCAGCTGAAACAGATTATTTTATATAAAGTTAATTTAATTGTTTCATATTCCAAAAAGTATGGTAGAATGGTAACATAGGAGTTTTAAATCTTATTGATTAACTTCTTTTATATCACACCTATACTTCTACTAGATACAACCTCCTGACCCAATAGAGTATGGAAGTGAAAGAGGGGAAATTAAACAGCTAAATGTTTTATTTTTTGCACTTTTCAGGGGAGATCTTGGGAGAGACCAGGTGTAGATTCATGTTTAGGGACTTAGCTATGGCTAATCAACCCAAATAGAAAGGCGAGGAAACATGACAATAGATTATAATTCTAAGGCTTATTTAGAAAAAGTTGATGCTTGGTGGCGTGCTGCTAACTATATTTCAGCGGCTCAAATGTACCTAAAAGACAATCCGCTTTTGAAACGCGATGTGGTAGCTAATGATCTAAAGGCTCACCCAATCGGACACTGGGGAACTGTTCCAGGACAAAACTTCATCTACGCTCACTTGAACCGGACGATTAATAAATATGACCTAGATATGTTCTACATTGAAGGACCTGGTCACGGTGGTCAGGTAATGGTTTCAAACTCATACCTCGACGGCTCATATACAGAGTTAAATCCAAATATACCTCAAAACGAAGAAGGCTTCAAACATTTGTGCAAGATCTTCTCATTCCCAGGGGGGATCGCTTCTCACGCAGCACCTGAAACACCAGGTTCTATCCATGAAGGTGGAGAACTCGGTTATGCCCTATCTCATGCAGCAGGAGCTATCTTGGATAATCCAGATGTGATTGCAGCAACTGTTATTGGTGATGGTGAAGGGGAAACTGGTCCATTGATGGCAGGTTGGTTGTCAAATACTTTTATCAACCCTGTTAATGACGGTGCTATTCTTCCAATTTTCTATCTTAACGGTGGTAAAATTCACAACCCAACTATCTTTGAACGTAAAACAGACGAAGAATTGACCTTGTTCTTTGAAGGTTTAGGTTGGAAACCTATTTTTGCTGATGTAACAGCTATTTCAGAAAATCATGAAGCTGCTCATGCTCTTTTTGCGGCTAAATTGGACGAAGCAATCGAAGAAATTAAAAAAGTCCAAGCTGAAGCTCGTAAAGGATCAGCTGAAGAAGCAACTCAAGCTATTTTCCCAGTATTGGTTGCCCGCATTCCAAAAGGATGGACTGGTCCTAAGTCATGGGAAGGTACTCCAATCGAAGGTGGTTTCCGTGCTCACCAAGTGCCAATTCCAGTAGATGCTCACCATATGGAGCATGTTGATGCCCTTCTTGATTGGTTGAAATCTTACCGTCCAGAAGAATTGTTTGATGAGTCTGGAAAAGTCTTGCCTGAAATCGCTGCGATTGCACCGAAAGGTGACCGCCGTATGGCTATGAACCCAATTACTAATGCTGGTGTTATCAAACCAATGGACACTGCTGATTGGAAGAAACACGCCCTTAAGTTTGAAACTCCAGGTGAGATCGTGGCACAAGACATGATTGAGTTTGGTAAATACGCTGCTGATTTAGTAGATGCTAACCCAGATAACTTCCGTATCTTTGGTCCGGACGAAACAAAATCAAACCGTCTGCAAGAAGTTTTCACTCGTACTAGCCGTCAATGGTTGGGCCGTATGAGACCTGAATACGATGAAGCTTTGAGCCCAGCAGGTCGTGTTATTGACTCACAATTGTCAGAGCACCAGGCTGAAGGTATGTTAGAAGGTTACGTCTTGACTGGTCGTCATGGCTTCTTCGCATCTTACGAATCATTCCTTCGTGTAGTAGATTCAATGGTGACACAACACTTCAAATGGTTGCGTAAATGTAAGACTCATACTACATGGCGTAAGAACTACCCAGCCTTGAACTTGATTGCAACTTCAACAGTCTTCCAACAAGACCATAATGGTTATACTCACCAAGATCCAGGTATCTTGACTCACTTGGCAGAGAAAACTCCAGAGTATATCCGCGAATACTTGCCTGCAGATACAAACAGCTTATTGGCTGTTATGGATAAAGCCTTCAAGGCAGAAGACAAGGTTAACTTGATTGTTACTTCAAAACACCCACGTCCGCAATTCTACTCAGCTGAAGAAGCAGAAGAATTGGTACGTGAAGGTTACAAGGTTATTGACTGGGCTTCAACTGTGTCTAACAATGAAGAGCCTGATGTTGTCTTTGCAGCAGCAGGAACTGAGCCAAACTTAGAAGCTCTTGCGGCAGTATCTATTCTCCACAAGGCCTTCCCAGAGCTTAAGATTCGCTTTGTTAACGTGGTTGATATCTTGAAATTACGCCATCCATCTGTAGATGCGCGTGGACTTTCAGACGAAGAATTCGACAAAGTGTTCACAACAGATAAGCCAGTCATCTTTGCTTTCCATGGCTATGAAGGAATGATTCGTGACATCTTCTTTAACCGTCACAACCACAACCTTCGTGTTCACGGTTACCGTGAAAATGGAGACATCACTACTCCGTTTGATATGCGTGTTATGTCAGAATTGGATCGCTTCCACTTGGCTCAAGATGCAGCAAATGCAGCACTTGGTGCAGCAGCAGCTGACTTCTCTGCTAAAATGGACGAGACTGTGGCTTACCACAATGATTATATCCGTGAAAATGGTGATGATATCCCAGAAGTTCAAAACTGGAAATGGGAAAACATCAACAAATAAGATTTAAAAGGCTTGGAATTTTTTCCAGCCTTTTCTTGTTGATTCGAGAAGTAAATTATTTAAATAAATCATAGAATAGTATCAGAATCTCTGATTATTTCATAGGAAAAGGCTTTCAAATAAGTATATAATAGAAGAAAACTAAATAACTTCACTAAAACAAGTTAATTTAGAGTGAGAAATATACAAATTTTATGTCAAAAACGAGAAGGAAGGGGCTTTATGACGAGAAAAATCATCTTTCTGGATGTGGACGGTACCATCATCGACTATGATAATCATATACCGGAGTCTGCTGTGATCGCCATTCGCAAGGCACGGGAAAAGGGCCATTTGGTTTATGTGTGCACAGGTCGCAGCAAGGCTGAGATGCCGCCGGAAATCTGGGATATTGGCTTTGATGGCATGATTGGTGGCAACGGTTCTTATGTGGAGCATGAGGGGCAGGTTATTTTGTACCAGCTGATTCCGCGAGATGTCGCTAAGAGGCTAGTCGACTGGCTTCAGGAGAGAGGGCTAGAGTTTTACCTGGAGAGTAATAACGGTCTCTTTGCAAGCAGGGGCTTCCGCGAAGCAGCGCGACCAGTTCTTCGGACCTATGTACTTGGAAAAGGTGCCAAGCCAGAAGAAGTCGTAAATATGGAGGCTGAAGAAGCCCTTCACGGCCTGGTCTATGGAGGAGAGCTCTACCGAGACGACCTGAATAAAGTCAGCTTTATCCTCAAGAGCTACCAAGACCATCTGGACTCTAAGTCAGCTTTTCCTGAGCTCAAGGCAGGTACTTGGGGAGGCAAGGGGGAGCATGCACTCTTTGGTGACTTAGGAGTCAAAGATATTACCAAGGCGCATGCCATTGAGGTTCTGCTGAAGCATCTGCATGCTGACAGGGCGGATACTCTGGCTTTTGGCGATGCCAAGGTTGATATTCCTATGCTGGACTATTGTCAGGTCGGCGTTGCTATGGGAAATGGCGGAACAGAAATCAAGGCCATGGCCGATATGGTGACAGATTCGGTCAGTCAAGACGGTCTCTACAAGGCCTTTGAAAAGTTAGAACTCATCTAAAGGAGATATGAATGATGGCAAAAACTCTTTATCTGATGCGGCATGGGCAGACGCTTTTTAATCTGCGTCATAAGGTGCAGGGCTGGTGTGATGCTCCTTTGACCGATTTTGGCATCTATCAGGCCAAGGTGGCAGGGCAGTATTTTAAGGATGCCGGAATTACTTTTGACGATGCTTATAGCTCTACTCAAGAGCGGGCCTGTGATACCTTGGAATTGGTAACGGACGGTAAGCTTCCTTATAAGCGTGTGAAGGGGCTCAAGGAGTGGAACTTCGGCACCTTTGAGGGGGAAAGCGAGGATCTCAATCCGCCCCTGCCTTATGGAGATTTCTTTGTGACCTATGGCGGTGAATCACAAGATCAGGTCCAGGAGCGTATGGCAACGACCATTCTTCAGCTCATGCAAGAGACAGATGGTCAGTCTGTACTCATGGTCTCCCATGGCGGATCTATGGCTAATTTTGCCAGAGCTTGGCAGAAAAACTGGCGTCTGGATGATTTAGGTCACATGACCAACTGCGGTATCTTGAAGTTTACTTTTGAAGATGACCAATTTTACTTAGAAGAAGCCATTGGTCACGATTTTAGCGACTGGGAGGGAAAATGAAAGATTTATATTTGATGCGGCACGGCCAGACTTTTTTCAACCAAGAAGGCTTGGTGCAGGGAGCTAGCGATTCTCCTTTGACAGAACTAGGGCAAAATCAAGCCCGGCAGGCAGGAGCTTATTTGCAAGGGCGGGGCATTCGTTTTGGTCAGCTCTACTCGTCCACCCAGGAGAGGGCTTCTGATACCTTAGAACTCGTTTCCGGCCGGACCGACTATACTCGTTTAAAAGGCATTAAAGAATGGAATTTTGGTCTTTTTGAGGCTCAGCCCGAACGCCTGCAGCCGAAATTTCGACCAGGAGCTACCTCTTTTGAAGACCTCTTCGTCCCTTATGGCGGAGAAGGCGTGGATCAAGTCGGTGAGCGCATGCTGGTCACTCTGACTGAGGTCATGGAGCAGGCAGGAGCAGAGCCAGTCTTGGCTGTTAGTCACGGCGGTGCCATGTGGGCCTTTTATCTCAAGATTGCAGCTCAAGCTCTGGATCCTAAGGTGCGCTTTGGCAACTGCGCCATCTGCCATTACCATTATGAGCAGGGACACTTTAAGCTGGCAGAAGTTATTGACCCACTGACGGGTAGTGTGTATGAGTGTGAAACTTCTCTTTGACTATAAAAAGACAGAATAAGTACGGAAAAAGACCAGACTCAAGTTCCTTTTCTAGATATGAAATACAGTCCTTAGAAATATTTTTCAGAGGACTTTTTGTTTGTCATTCGTCAAAAATTCAATATGAAAACAAGCGCTAGACTATTTTCAGACTATTAACAATCTAACTAGCCAAATATTTTTTGGAAAGGAACTTGTAGTTGACCTAGATTTTATCTAATGGATTTGTAAAGTCAAATGAGAAGAAGAATAGCGAGAAATTCCTTGTTTACAAGGATACAAGAGTAATTTCTGTACAATTCCTATTCTTTTTCTAAGGAAAATTATCAGAAATATTAATATTATATTACACTTATATATTTCTACTAAATTTCATTGACTTTAAAACATAGAAAGACTACAATGAAGCCGAGGCAAGCGCTTACAATTTATATAGGAGGTCCAATTATGAGAAACGACAGACAGCAACGCTTCTCTTTTCGCAAATATTCAGTTGGCTTAGTATCCGTAGTAGTCGGATGCCTTTTTTATAGTCCAACTGTCTTGGCCCAAGAATCAGGAGTAAATCCACAACTGGAGCCACCAGCAATCGTCGAACAGAGTTCCGAACTTGTGAAGAAAGAAGATTCAAAGTTGGAACAGCCAGAGTTAGCACCTTCAGAGGCAGATACAAGGAGTCAGGAGTTGCCTCGCTCTGAAACGCAGAGTGAAACAACAAAGACAGATGGTGAAGGAGACAAGACTCAGGTTGCTGATTCTGTCGTCAATGAAAATGGACAAGAAAATAAAGCATCGGAGGAAAATCCCGATAAGGAAATATCGCCTAATCAAAATAAGGTAGATTCAGAGACTCCAAAGAAGGAAGTGCCACTGGACCCTAAAAAGGTAGATTCAGAAACTACAAAGAAAGAAGTGCCACAGGAGCCTAAAAAGGTAGATTCAGAAGCAAGAAAAAATGATGCTAATGTTGAATCAGATATTACGAATAAAGTAGATGAGGAGGCCCGTGTTCAAGCTGTAGTTCGTCTGGCAGGAGAAAAAAAGGAGACACCAGTAGGAGCTACACAAATTGAAGCTCGGATGCATGAAAATCAACCAATCAAAGCTGCGGTCTTAAAGGAATTGAACGAAAAAGGAATCCAATATAAGAAATTAGCAGATTTTGATCTGATTTTTAACGGTTTTGTTTTAGAAACAAGCTACAAGGAAGCTTTGAAGATTCGCCAGGTGGCCAGAGTTGAAAAAGTTGACATCACACCTCTTTCAACTGCCAACACACCTCAAGATCTTCCTAAGAAACAAAATACCTTGTTGCCAACCAAGGTTAGTGATGAAAATGAACTAATCAATCTCCAACCATTATGGGATAAGGGGATAAAAGGACAAGGACGTATCGTCGCAGCTCTTGACACTGGTCTTGATTACGAGCATAACTTCTTTAGTTTGACAGACAAAAGCAAGGCCAAATACCAGAATAAAGAGCAAATGGAAGCTGCTATGAAAAAAGCAGGAATTACCTATGGTAAATGGTATAACGATAAGGTGGTTTATGCTTATAACTATTCTGATATGAATGATGAGATCAAAGAGGACGATCCTCGCTCACACGGAACTCACGTAGCCGGTTCAGCAGTTGGAAATGCGACTAAACCATCTCCGACTGGAGAACTGCTTAAAGGGGTGGCTCCAGAAGCGCAACTGATGTTTATGCGGGTCTTTTCAGATAAGAAAGGAATGACTGAGCAGGGCTTTATCGTTGCAAAAGCTGTGGAAGATGCTGTTAAGCTTGGAGCAGATACAATCAATATGAGTTTTGGTGGCATTAGTGGTTCAGAAGCTGATACCAATCCTCTTACTCGACAAGCCTTTGAATTTGCTAGAAAGTCAGGTGTTGTCATAAACGCTGCAGCAGGAAATTATGCTGTGAATGGATATTGGCAAGCCAAACCAAAAGCAGATGCTCCTGATACTGGAACAATTGACGAACCAGCTATTGAGAATGGCGTTTTAGCAATCGGAGCCTTTAATAATAAAATTGACCATGTGACAAAGATTCGCTTAGAAATCCCTGCCTTAAAAGATAAGAAAGAATTTCAAAATGGTCTTGTTGATTTACCGGTCTATCGGCTCATTTTCCCTGTTGAAGGTCCGCAGTCTTATGTCCATGTTGAAAAAGGTGGAGAAGAAGCTTACCGGGTAGCTTCTGTCAAAGGGAAAATTGCTTTAGTTGAGAGTGGTGGCGATGTTACGGATGAAGATAAGGTAAACTCCCTTCGTCAAGCTGGTGCCAAAGGGGTTTTGGTTTATCAAAATGAGGAACAAGGAGACCAGCTCCAAAATCTTCCAATGGGCTACTGGGGTTCCTTCTATCCTGTCAGCGTGCTAGGACATAGTTTAGGTAAAGAATTAGCTGCGCATGCTGGTGAGTATAAGCTGACTTTCCATCAAGAGGTCAAAAAGGTTCCTTATAGTGAAGCCGATAAGATGCTCTACTTTACTGGTTGGGGACTGTCAACAGAAGGAAAACTGAAGCCGGATGTAACCTTGCCAGGTGGCATGATTTATTCTGCTATTCCGAACGGTTCTTACGACATGGATGGCGGGACTAGTATGGCAACTCCTCATGCTGCTGGGGCAACAGCCTTGATTAAGCAGGCATTAGAAGAAAGATTCCCGCAATATAGCCCAGAGCAAATTCATACCTTGCTTCGTCAACTGGTTATGAGTACAGCTAAACCTCACAAGGACAAGGAAAGCAATACCTATTCTTCAGTCCGCCAACAAGGTTCTGGTCTGATGGATGCTGCGGGAGCTGCTTTTGGCAATCTATATGTAACTGGAAAAGGGACGGATAGTAGTCTGACACTTGGAAATGTTAAAGATAGCTTTACTTTCGAGGTGACTGTTCATAACTTGTCTAATCAAGCCCAAGAACTCAGCTACCATACTGTTGTTAATACAGATCAAGTTGAAAATGGTCGGATTACACTTCAAATGCGTCAGCTACTGGACCAAAAAGGTGATAAGACTGTCCTTGTACCTCCAATGGGAAGTGTGACAATTCCGATTAAGATTAATACGAGCGCCTATACCAAAGAATTGTCCCAACAAATGAAGAATGGTTATTTCCTAGAAGGTTTCGTCTTCTTCAAGGATGCTAAGACGCAAAAAGATTTAGTCAGTCTTCCATATATTGGTTTTAAAGGACATTACCAAGACCTACCTGGTATCGAAAAGCCAGTTTATGAATTTACTGGTAAGGAAAAACCTTTCTATTACTATCAAGATGAGAAAGCGGAAAATCCAGTCAAGGATCCGGGAAATCATTTTACTGCTTTAGTCAGCTCTATTCGTAGAGATGGCAAGAAAGAGCAGGTTGTACTGGGTGAAACAGACGGTAAATACGATGGTAACGCCTTGGTATTCTCTCCAAATGGAGATGGGCATTTTGATACGGTTAAACTAAATGCGGTTGTTTTGAGAAATGTTGATAATATCCATTTAGCAGTCTATAAGGCAGACGATACGAAACGTGAACACCCGATTTTTGAACAAGGAAACGAAAGTGAGAAAAAAACTGATTACGGCTGGAGAATTAACGACAGAAGTAGAATTCTTTATGCTAGTCGTTGGACGGGGAAAGACCAAAATAATCAGGTCGTTCCGGATGGGGAATACCAATACGTTCTTACCTACCGTCCAAGTACTCCTGGAGCAAAACCTCAAGAAATCGTTTTGAAGGTCAAGGTCGATAATCAAGTTCCTCAATTAGCATCAACCAAAGATCTCTATGATCCAAAAACGCGTATCTTTAGACCGGGAACCATTATCGAGGAAGGAAGTGGTCTGGCAGGTAAATACTTATCCTACGAAAAAGACGGCCAAACTATTGAAATCAGCCCGAATCAAGATGGTTCGTATTTGATCCCTGAAGGGGTTGATCCAGCAACTGTTCGTTTTGCAATTTGGGATAAGGCTTATAATACCAATACTTTAACCCTTGATGGTCAGAACGCTTATGAGTCAGCTGAAAAGGAAAAAGGAAAATCAAGAGGAAAAAGAAGTTCTGAGGATGGTCAAGCAGAAGCAACAGATGGAAGGCTGGAAGTTCGTGTTGTTGATGAAGAGGGAAATCCAACCTCTCAATATCCTGAGATGATGCGCTACCAAGTATTCGACAGTAAGGGCAATCGAATTGATAAAGAGTTTAATACTTATTATGAAAGTGAGTTGCCAAGGTTGCCATTTGGTAGCTATACCGTCAAAGTAGTTGCACAAGATGAAAACTATTCATGGGTATCTCCAACAACTGTAACGGTTGAGTTGACGAAAGAACATCCTGAAGGCCTAGTCAACTTTGTTTACCATTACAAATCTAAGAATCGATTTAACGTAGTCTTTGATAAGGATTTACCATCTGGAACTAGAGTATTTGCTATTCGTAAGGATAACGGAGAACAGCATGAATTAGAACAAACCCTCTATGAACCAAAGACTTTTGAAAAGATTTTATTAAATGGAGATTATCAGATTCATATTGAACTGCCAAAAGGTTATCGTGCAGTAGAAAATGATGTTTTCTATTCAGTAGGAGAAAAAATCAATCGCTTCTTAACAACATTTGTAGAAGTTGCAGAAGATAATCCGGTTAATCCGAATCCAACACCGAATCCAATCCCAAATCCAGTACCAGATCCAAAACCAGATCCACTCATTCCGGATAAGACATCCGATCCTGGTAAAGGAAAAGAAGTGGATAAAGAAGATCAGCTAATTGCGAAAAAAGCAGACTTGCGTCCAATGTATGTCAAACCAAGTGAAAAGAAGGAAGAGGACATACGAGAAGTTTCTGACTTAGATGCAAAAGAAAGCCTGCCAAAGACTGGACAAGCTGGGGATGGCATGGGTCTGTTAGGCTTGTTCTTGTCACTTTGCACCTTTGGACTCATTCATAAAAGAGGAAAAGAAGGCCAGGATTAATCACTTAAGGATTCGTTAATAATTAGACAACAGCTGGAAGCAGTCAGGTTTCTTGCTTCCAGCTTAAAAATAAAGGAGTTTTGTATGGAGTTTCACCGAAAACAACGTTTTTCAATTCGAAAGTATGCTATAGGGGTAGCATCTGTATTGATTGGACTGGCTCTTGTTGGACCAATGGTTGCGGCTGATACAGTAACCTCTGAAGATCAAGCCATTACAGCGTCTGCAGTGGATACTGCACAGACGACGGAAGAAAATCATCCTGTCAAAGAGGAAGAAGTAAGAAAACCGGAAGAACCGTCTCTTTCTTCTACTCTTGACTCGGGTCAGACAGAAGGTGTTCAGCCATCTGATAAGGGTAATGAGCCTGTAAAAGAAAGTGGCAATGAGCCCGATAAGGTAAGCACTGAAAAAGAGGCAGGAAGTAATATCACTCCTGAACCTGAGAAGAGAAGTGAAAATGATTATAAGCAGCCTGTTCTTGATACCTCAAAGAAAGTAGCTCAGGAAAATATAGAAGAAAAATCCCACAAAGAAGTAGCTGAAGCTCCAAAAAATGAACTGGATGAAGCGACTCCTGTAGAAGCTCTTGTTCGCCTAAAGGAAGAAAAAACACCTGGCGAAGCCCCTCTTACATCAGCTACGGACAAGGCTAGACGAATTGAGAAGACAAATCGGGAACACGAGGAATTTTTAAAAGAATTAGAAAGACAGTCCATTCGCTTTAAGAAACTCTATGATATTAATCTTTTGTTTAGTGGACTTGCTTTAGAAACGACTTACGGAGATGCGAAGAAAATTCGAGGTTTGGCGCGTGTCGATGCTGTGGACTACGCTCCTCTTCGACGGACTAGAGTGGAAGAGGAGCAACCAGCTGTCGCTTCCCCAACCTCAAGTCCTGCCAAAGTTAGCGAAGAAAACAGTTTAATCAATTTACAACCGCTCTGGGATAAAGGGATTAAAGGTCAGGGGCAGGTTGTAGCTGTGATTGATTCAGGAGTTGATCCTGCCCACGATGCTTTTCGTTTAACGGACATCAGCAAGGCAAAATTCAAAAGTGAAGCTGATATCGAAGCAGCCAAGAAAAAGGCTGGTATTACCTATGGTAAGTGGTACAACAACAAAGTCGTCTATGTTCATAACTATAGTGATATGGATGATAATGTAAAAGAAGAAGATCCGATTTCACATGGTGCCCATGTGGCTGGGACTGCCGTAGGAAATGCTTCTCAACCATCTCCAAACGGGGAAATTTTCCGCGGGGTAGCTCCAGAAGCTCAGCTCATGTTTTTGCGCGTCTTTTCAGATACGAAAGGTGGACAAGTCCAAAACTTTATTTATACCAAGGCTGTGGAAGACGCTGTGAAGCTTGGGGCTGATACTATTAATATGAGTTTAGGAACTGCCTCAGGCTCCATCTATGATGTTGGTGAAATCACCCGTCAAGCCTTCGATGAAGCTCGCAAGGCGGGAGTGACCATTACTGTTGCTTCTACCAATATGGCAACCAATGGTTTTTGGCATAGTAAGCCACTTGCTACAACACCTGATTACGGGATGACAGGGACACCGTCAGTCAATCCAAATGTCATTTCTGTTGCTTCAATCAATAGCTTGACTAAACACGTTTCAACGGAAGCAAGCTTAACCGTTAAGGAGCTAGTCGGTTCTACAGAATTTCCTGATGGTAAAATTCCAATGCATTCTTTTGTTGAACGAGATGGTTTCCGGACGACCATTCCACAAAGTTATATCCATGTGGAAAATGGTGGGCTGGAAAACTATCAAGGAGATCAGATTAATGGCCGTTTGGTTTTGACTGAAAGAGGCGGTCAGGTCTCAGACGTTGAAAAAGTCAAACAGCTGAAAGCAGCTGGAGCGACTGGAGTGGTCTTCTATCAGACAAAAGAGCAAGGAGAAAGGCCTACTCCATTTGATTTAGAAGGTTTAGGGGAGCGTTTCCCTGTTGGTGTAATCGGCCACCGAGCAGGAGAACTTTTATCCCAACACGCCAGTGATTATCAACTGAACATTGCCAACAAGTTTAAGCGTGTACCGTATGAAGCAGCTAAACAGATGTCAGACTTTTCATCCTGGGGCTTATCAGTTGATGGTGACTTGAAGCCAGATGTGACCTTGCCAGGTGGAATGATTTATTCATCTGTTAATAACGGTGAATACTATATGGACAGAGGGACAAGTATGGCATCTCCTCATGCTGCAGGGGCAACAGCTTTGGTCAAGCAGTCTTTGAAAGAGCGCTTCCCTCATCTGACACCTGAACAACTCCAAATCCTCGTCAAGCAAATGACGATGAGTACAGCAGTTCCCCATGTGGATGAAGAAACAAAGGCTTATTCTTCTGTCCGTCAACAGGGGGCTGGAGTCATGGATGTGACAGCGGCTGCTCTAGGTGATTTATATGTCACTGCAAAAGGCGAAAAGAGTAGCTTGACCTTGGGAAATGTCAAGGACACTTTCGAGTTTGATGTGACAGTTCATAATTTATCTGATCAGGAAAAGACGGTCACCTACGAAACAACTCTTCAGACGGACCAAGTTGAAGATGGGAAATTTACGCTCCACCCGCGTCTTTTAGAGACCTTGACTGGTAAAGAAACCGTCACTGTTCCAGCTCATGGTCAACGGACTATTCGTGTCTCAGTTGATGCCAGCAAATATCAATCCGAGCTGAGCAAACAAATGCCAAATGGTTATTTCCTAGAAGGATTTTTCCTTGTTAAAGATGCTAAGAGCAACCAGCATTTGGTCAGTCTTCCTTATGTAGGTTTCCGAGGGGAATACCAAAATCTACGAGGAATTGAAAAACCGATTTATGAATATACTGGCTCTGATAAACCTTTCTATTACTATAAGGACAAAACAGACTATCCAGATGGCAAGATTCCTGATGTGGAAGAGCGACATCCAGATAATCATTTTACATCCTTGATCAGCTATGTGTACGAAAACGGCGAATCTGTAGCTAAAACACTGGGACAGGATGGCGAAAAGTTTGATGGGGATCAACTCTACTTTTCACCAAATAACGATTCTAGTTTTGATAGTGTGAAGGTAAAAGCTGTTATGCTCCGCAATGTCGAAAATGTTCATCTGTCAGTTTACAAGAAAGAAGACACAGAGAGAAAACAACCCATTTATGAGATCGGAAATGAAGTTCATAGAAAAACGGACTGGAGCTACCGAAGCGGAAACAGAAGTGAAGAATTCTATGAAATTTCTTGGGAAGGTTTGGATAATGATGGGAATCGGCTTCCAGATGGAGAATATCAATTTGTCATTTCCTACCGTCCATCAGCCTCAGGTGCTAAGAAGCAGGAGTTGAATTTCAAAGTTAAAATTGATAATACAGCTCCAAGCATCGAGACGGGTAGCGCCCACTATGATCCTAAGACAAGAGTTTTCCGTCCTGGAAAGATTATCGAAACAGGAAGTGGAGTCGCAGGTACCTATCTGTCATACACTAAAGATGGAGAAACGCACGCCTTGACTCCAGAAGAAGATGGAAGTTATGTCATTCCTGAGGGAGTGGATCTTTCAACGATTCGTTATTCAGTTTGGGATAAGGTATACAATACAGCTGAACTAGACTTGCAAGGAAATAAAGTAGAGACTAGCGAAGACCTAACAGCTCAGGCAGCGTCGGTCGCTGAAGAGCCAACATCAAGTCCAGAAAACAAAGAGACTCCTGACAAGGGGACCTTGGAGCTTGTCTTTACAGACAGTAGTGGAGAGGTAATTAATTATTATCCATCAATTGTGCGTTACCAAGTCTTTGATGATCAGGGGCGTGCTGTAACTGGTGAGTTTAATTCGTCCTATAATGGTGGCAGCTTCCCAGAGCTTCCATTCGGCACTTATACAGTCAAGATTACCCTTTCTGATTACCATTATGATTGGGGAACTGATCTAGTGAAAAAAGTGACAGTTTCTCCTGAGGATCCTCATCCAAAAGTCACCTTTGCTTCGCGCTACTTATCTGAGAATAAGTTGACAATAGGGTTTGACAAGCCAGTGCCAGAAGGAACTGTTGTGAAGACTATTGATGAGAAAGGGGTTATCCGTACACTTGCTCATAGTATTTATGATCTTCTGAGTTTTGAAAGCATGCTGATGAATGGAAACTATCGTATTCATGTTGAGCTTCCAGCAGGATATCGTGCAACTGAAAATGACTTTATCTATGAAGTCACAAATAAGATTAATCGTTATGTTTTATCCTATCTGAAGGAGATGGTGATTCCGACGCCTGATCCAGATCAAGATAGTGGAATAATTGTAAAACCAGATAGGAAACCAGGAGCCCCAGCTCCTACAAATCCGGATAGTCGTCCTACTTTTGAAACAAATAAAGCTAGTGAAAAAGTTGCAACAGCTATGCCACTAACGATTAACTATAAAACAGCTTCTAGTAAGCAAGAAGAATCTGGTGTCCTTCCGAAGACAGGACAAGAGGACCAAACTTCTCTAGCACTCAGTCTCTTTGGAATAACTTCGCTAGCATTGGCCGGAATGGTCATTCACAAAAAGCGTGAAGAAAGCGAATAATCTATAGGAGAATTAAAAATATTTTAAGTTAGCTTACCTACATAAGAAACAACCGGAGTCATTTTAGACTCCGGTTGTTTTTGTTATATATTTAATCAATAAGATTATTTTCTTCTGTCCAGACGCTTCTAGTAAATAATATTGAGAGTACAGCTAATACAAGAAAGGCGATGCTAGTATAGATATAGGGCTGATCCAGCTTCGTGGAACGTCCAGATAGATTAACAATGCCTCGGAAAAGGACACCCGCCGTGAGAGTAGCAACTGCTGAGTTCCAGAGGTTGAGGCTGAGCCTTGAGAGGTTGGGAATAATCTTGAATAGGATTAATAAGAGGATGCCTCCAACTAAAGGAACTGCATAGAGATAGTGCATATAGGTAGATGTTTCGCCAAAGCTGAAAGATTCATAGATACGGCTAAAGGCAAAGAAGAAAATACTTAAGAGAGTATAGACAAGAGCTGTCTTCTTGAAACGTTTTTTGCTTGGATTAGTAACCGATGTAGACAATGTCGCTCACCGCCCTTTCTGAAATATTTCCATTGGTCGTTGGTTTATTGATTACTTGACCGTTAAAGTAGAGTGTAGAAGATCCGCCACCGTCAAGGTTATAAGCAGTCTTGACGCCATAAGATTTCATAACTTCAGCTAACTCATAGAGGGATAGTCCCTGACTTTCTGAGGTCCGGCCATCTGACACGATAATAATATAGTGGTTTTCGTCGATAATACCGATGGCTGTACGTGGGTTAGAAGACATGGATTGACCAACTTCAGAATTAGTGTCAACAACAATCTCACCGTTTTCTACCAAGGATGGACCAAAGGCTAGGAGGTTAACAACTCCGTCTTTCACCAGCTGTTCTGCAGATGTTTCGTCCTCATAAATGATCTTAAATGAGCCGTCCTTGTAAATCGCCAAATCACCATTGCTGGAGTCTTCTCGGACAGTATCACGGTAGACAACTCCGTTTCGGATTACATAGCCAGTAGAGTTAGCTCCGTAGTAGTCACCGTTGACAGCTAAAATAGCATTGTTGTTGGCAGCAGTGATTGAGGTTTTGGCAGTGACATTGGTTCCATAAGTATTTTGAGCCAAAGCAGTTTTCAGATATTCAGCAGAGCTGACCGTTATATCAGCAATATAAACCTGAGTATTGCTGACTGTTTTTTCCGTCAGTGTAATGGAGATATTGTCATCACTATAGCTAGTATCAGACGTGCTAACATTGGTTGCCGTTGTACTGGCGCTACTACTTGTAGTATTGGCTTTAACAGTTGTGATGGACTCTGATAAGACAAAGGTTTTGAGCATAGAGTAGCTGAAGGATGCAGTCAACAATAAGCCAAAAAGACTAGCATAAACATAAGATTTTTTAAATAATTTCATGATACGGTGTGGGTCCTTTCTTTAAAAATAAACTTCTTTTGGATAAGCCAAGAGAGAGAAAATAGCAGAATGCCGACCAAAATCTTAACGAGTAGAAGGTTGACTCCAAAGACAGCGTAGAAGAGTCTGATTAGAAGGGTGTCTAATATAAACAAACCTAGAGCCAGGCCAAAATAGCCACTTCCTGTTTTTGCAATGCTATCCTCATTTTTAAAGACGAGCTTTTTATTGGCGGAGTAATTAAAAATAGAGCTGGTAACGCGGGCAATCCCATTGGCAAGTAGAATACGCAGAGTTGTCGGCACAGCTACCAGAAAGAGTAGGGCGACAGCGTAGACTAGATAGTCCACAATGAAGCTACTTAGTGAGGATAGAGCAAACTTAAACATATCTTTGTAAATCATTAAGCCATCTTGAATGGGTCTAAAATGGGAAGTTTTATTATCATTGATGTAGACGGTCTCGATCGGAACTTCCACGATTGGATAAGCCTTGCAGGCTTGCAGAAGCATATTCATTTCGTATTCATAGCGTTGACCTTCAATGGAAAGCATAAAAGGAAGCTTATTGCTAGTGAAAGCACGAAGGCCAGTCTGAGTATCCGAAACAGCAACGCCAGTTTGTTGCTTAAATAACAGACGGGTCAGACTATTTCCAAATCGACTTCGTAGAGGGACCTTTCCGGTAAATGAGCGTGCCCCTAAGATTAATTTTTGAGGTTGCTCATGGGCGGCATTGGCAACACGCAGGATGTCCCAGAGCTTATGCTGCCCATCTGCATCTGCTGTGACAATGACACCGTAGTGACCTTGAGACTGAATATAGCGAAAAGCTGTTTTCAGAGCTTGTCCCTTGCCTTGGTTAAGAGAATGATGCAGGACCGTAGCATACGTTGCTGCTTGTTCAAAGACACGATTACATGAGGCAGAACTGCCGTCATTGATTACGATTACTTCAAAGTCACTCTTTTCACGAACTTTTTTTATTAAGCGAATGAGATTGTAATCTGGCTCATAAGCTGGAATAACGAGATAATCCATAAGCTGTACCTCTTTCTTAGATGTTTGATAGATAAGATACAGAACAGTATAAAGAGCAGCCCTTAAAGCTAACTGATATCAGTTTTCTTTAAGTTTGGCTTAATATTTGTTTAAGGAAAAATGGTCGAGAGGCAAGAAAAAAGAGGGAGGCCAGACTACTTGTTTAAACAGTTAGTCTGGTCTCACCTCGTTAAGAGACAGAAGTCAGAAATTTTGTACTTTTGATCCATTATTCCAAAATTAACATGCCTTCTTTAATAGCAAATGGATCTGTCTCGTTAATCCGATCGTAGAACATGATACCGTTGATATGGTCAATTTCATGTTGGACAACGATAGCCTTGTAGCCCTTGAGTTTTACCCGATGCTTCTCACCATCTTTATCGAAGTAATCTACAGTGACCCGCGCATGTCGGACTACATAGCCAGGGACGTCGCGGTCGACTGATAGGCAACCCTCTCCATCAGCCAAAGCCGCATCTTGTACAGAATGGGCCACGATTTTAGGGTTGTACATGACTTCTTTTAAAGCATAAGCATCTTGGGGTGGATTGCCGTTTTCATCCTCAGGGTTAGGTAAGAGAACAGCTATGATCCGGCGGGAAATATCAAGCTGTGGAGCAGCTAGTCCCACACCGCCACGCAATCCAAGTTTTTCAGCCATGACTGGATCTTGTGAGTTGTGTAAGAACTGCATCATTTTTTCGCCCAAAAGAATATCTTCGTCCGCTAAGGGAAAAGAAACTTCCTCAGCAACAGCACGTAGGGTTGGATTTCCTTCGCGGATAATATCCCTCATATCAATCAAATGAGCTGGTTTAATAAGTTTTTCAATAACAGACATCTTCTCTTTCCTCGTTCTTTCTATAAGATACTATATCACAAAACAGACTAGAAATAAAGAAGACGACTTGATGATGAATTTTTCTAAATAAACAGATTGCGTCTTTGTGCAAAAAACTGTATGATACTAATAGTGTGTTATTGAAGGGAAAGAAAATGAAAAGAACAATGGAAAAAATCAGTATCCTGAGTCTATCTTTGGTACTGACAACCTCTTTTTCAATCTCCAGTGCCTTGCCGGCCATGTTTGATTTTTATAAGGACTACCCAGCTGATAAGGTTGAGCTTTTGGTGTCCCTGCCCTCTATAGGGATTATGGTCATGCTCTTGTTGAATGGTCTGATTGAACGTTTCTTATCTGAGAGGATCATGATTGTGACAGGTTTACTGATTATGTCTGCCTGCGCCTTTGTTCCCATTCTGAATCCATCCTATAACTTAGTCTTTCTTTCCCGTTTAATTTTTGGCTTGGGGACAGGCTTGATCAATGCTAAGGCTATTTCAATTATTAGCGAGCGTTACCAAGGTCATGAGCGCATACAGCTCTTAGGCTACAGAGGATCAGCAGAAGTAGTGGGGACAGCCCTTCTGACTCTGGCAGTCGGCCAACTTTTGCGCTTTGGCTGGACAGCAACCTTCCTTGTTTATACCTTCTGCTTTTTGGTTCTGGGCCTTTTTCTCCTCTTTGTTCCCTATGAAAAAGGGGAAGTTCATCAACATAAGCAGGCCAAAAAAGAAAAGATGACAGCAGGCCAGTTCCGCTTCACCTTATTATCAGCTTTGGTGGCTGGGGTAATTGTACTCAGCAATACAGCCATCAACTTGCGCGTACCCAGTCTAGTGTTGTACCATCAAATTGGGACAGCACAAACGGCCAGCTTGATTTTGAGTGGTATGCAGTTAATTGGAATTGTGGCTGGTGTTAGCTTTGCTCCTATGGTCGGAATTTTTAAGGACCGTTTACTGACGATTATTGGAATTTGTTTTGGCTTGAGCTTGATTCTGATTGGTCTTTCCAGCAATATATGGCTGTTAGCTTTTAGTGCCCTTTTTGCAGGCTTTACCTACAGTATAACTCTGACGACCATTTTTCATACAGTGTCAGAGAAGATTCCTCCTCACTTAATCAATCAGGCTGTTTCAATTACTGTTTTAGGTTGCAGTGGTGGTGCCTCTGTGACGACATTTATCCTTTCCTTGATTGGTCATCTATCTCAAGCTCCGCTTTTCATTTTCTCCGTCCTAGGGGGTGTCATGATGATCATAGCAATGCTAAGTTACAATATCACAAAGGAATAATATGCGCCTAGATAAATTTTTGGTAGAAAATGGTCTTGGTTCACGAAGCCAAGTGAAGGAACTCTTGAAAAAAGGTTTAGTTTTGGTCAATGGCAGAGCGGAAAAATCTCCCAAGACTCAGATTAACGAGACGGCGAATGAGATTGTTGTTTCTGGTCAAAAGTTGACCTATGAAAAGTTTGTTTACTATCTTCTTAACAAACCCAAGGGATATATCTCAGCAACAGAGGACGAACGACATAAAACTGTTCTGGATTTGTTGGATGAGACTGCCCGTCAGAAAGAAGTCTTCCCTGTCGGGCGCTTGGATATTGATACCCATGGCCTGCTCCTTCTGACCAATAACGGTAAGCTAGCTCATGCCATGCTATCACCCAAAAAACACGTAGAGAAAATCTATCGAGCTCAAGTAGTTGGCTTGATGAATCAATCAGATGTGGAGAGGTTTGCTAGAGGGATAGAGTTGAAAGACTTTACCTGTCAACCGGCTCAACTCAAGATTGTAGAGCTGGATGAAGAAAAAGAGACCTCTCTCGTAGAAATTACCCTAGCTGAAGGTAAGTTCCACCAAGTCAAGCGCATGGTGGCTGCCTGTGGAAAAGAAGTTACGGATCTTCAGCGCCTCTCGATGGGACCCCTGCAATTGGATCCTGAGCTTGCCCTCGGAGAATGGCGCCGTTTAACGGAAGAAGAGATGAAATCTTTGGAGAGATTTCAGGTAGAGTTATAAAGAGTCAGATTTTATAGTAGCACCTTCGATGTTGGAAAGAAAGATCCGACTTCGAGGGTGCTTTTGATTTTTGCAAAATTTTTGCAAAATAGTGGGAAGTTTCCAATTATTTGAAGATGAGAATTTTTTGTAAGATTAAGTCTGGATTTGAGACAGGTGAATAGTGTTCATTGATCGCCTTTTGTGGTATAATGAGGGTGAATCTTTGAGCCCTTCTAATGTTTTTTTATGTTGCATTATAATCCTCGAAGATGTTTTTTTGTATATAGCAAATGTTTGATCTGATTCTTAAATTTATAAAGTCATTGTTCTTTCTATATTTTATGTAAATTATGGGGTGATATACTTGATATTTTTACCAAAAAATTATATGATTTTAAACTGAGTGTGAAATAATACGATATATGAAAGTATTTTCGACCTAGATTTTGTTCTTAAGGAGAACAAAGGATATAAAAAAAGGAGAGAAATGTGAAGACTTTACTATTCGGAAACACAGGTTACATAACTAAAGAGTTCATTGAGGAGGCTTTCCCCAATAGCGACGTCTATATTTTTGGAGAGACCAACTTAACTGGCTTAAAGAGAGTAACAGTTTTTAAGAAGACAGAGGCAATAGGGATTGCTGAAATCCTAAAAAATTATCGCTTCGATCAGATTTTGTATCTTTCAAATTTCTTGACCTATAAAAATCAACAGATTGGGGAATTGGAAAGACTACAGGATTTCTTAAAAAACACTTCTAAATTGACCTGGTCTAAGATTATCTATCTGACCGGACCAGAAATCATCAATCTGCCTCAGGATTTAGAAAGAGCAGCAGAAAATCTTTGCTTGCATTGGGCTCATACCTACAGTGGCTCTCTTAAGATTATTAGAAGTCCTTATGTTTATTCTGCAACACAGCCAGAGGACTACTTCTACGGTTTAATGTCTAACATCCGCCGCAATCAGCCAATTCGTTTCGATGAGCAGCCTGATGAAGTAGCAAACTTTATTAATTCAGAAGACCTAGCAGAACTTGTTTATAAGGTGTTTAATAGTTGGACAGATGAGATTGAAGTTTTAACAATTCCTAGTCCGTTTCAGGATACCTTCCAGCAGTTGGCGACCAAGCTACAAAACTTAGAGCTTTCACACAGTACGATTGGCTTCCAATCATCCAATAAGCTATCGCCTCTCTACCAAACAATGGACAAGAATAATCTGCGTGGTCGGTATGGTTGGTTTATCCATTATTCTATTTTGGATGATTTGTCAGATCTTTATTGCCAATTTGCTTCTGAAAGTAAGCCTTTAAGACGGCTTGAATTCCGCGGTTTGAAGAAAAATATCTATAGACTGCGGGGCCATAATGATTTCCAAAAAACAGCAGAGATTTTACTGGCCTTTCTCTTGTCAGAAGTCCTCAGCTTTGTCGTCGCAAGATTTAATCAGCTGGGAATGATTGATGTGCGCCTCTTGTTTGTAACCTTAATTAGTACTATTTTTGGGACAGTATATGGCGTATTTGCTGGTGTTCTGTCTGTTTTAGGCTTATTTGTAACAAGCATAGCAGCAGGTAATAAGTGGCAATCAATTGTATATAACACTGATAGATGGCTCCCATTTGCCGCCTATATCTTCGTGGCTCTGATTTGTGGTATTATCCAGATGAAATACCAAGATGAGAAGGAATTGCTGGAAAAAGAAAACCAGTTGTTGAATGAGCAAAATGACTTTTTGACTCTTTCATATGAAGACGCGGCTCATGATCGAGATGCACTAGTTCAAAAAGTAGTGAGCAGT
Organism: Streptococcus sp. SG2; assembly: GCF_030439925.1. Lineage (NCBI taxonomy): Bacteria > Bacillati > Bacillota > Bacilli > Lactobacillales > Streptococcaceae > Streptococcus > Streptococcus sp. SG2. The sequence goes on from NZ_JAQFJD010000002.1 coordinate 357,540, forward strand.
AGCAATGGCAACAGTCAACTATATGCTGTTCACAAACGTTTAAATAAGAAAACAGTTGAAGAAGTGATTGCTGAAGCTGAAAAAATCATTGGAGAAGAATTTTCAACTGATGAAGTTCATTTTTATCCTTTGTCTCCTTTTTCTAGCTTTAAGATAGAGCTCTATCCTCAGTTGAAAGAAGGTTTGGAAAAAGAAGCGGTTTGGATTAACAAAAAAATGCTTCCAGACTATCCTGTTTTTGCAGTAGAAATGAAGAGTGCTTCTGGACTTCATTATTTGATATGGGTCGACGAAGTTTCTTATGATCAATTGACTTTTTCAAAACTTCATTTCCTACAGATGGTAAGTGAACTGACAGCGTCTATGGTTGACAAGGCCGGTTACTATCAAGTCTTCTCTAGCATGAATAAAGATTCTGGTCTGACAGCGCATAGCAGTCCCGGCGAAATGAGGCAAGGAAACTAAAATGGAATGGATGATTACTAGTTTTTGTGTCTTTTTAGACCTAGCTTTATGCCTGCATTCGTTTATCTTATTAAAAACAAAACGGATGCAGCTGCCTTTCTTTTACATAGTCTTTCCTATTGCTCTACCCTTTTTAGGTTATATCTTACTTTGGGGCTTGAATCGTTCTATTCGAAAGGATGAATCTGACCTTTCGCTGGTTCAAGGCGATTTCGAAGAATGGTTTGACGTAGATGACACTCAGAAAATGAGTAGGGTTGAAAGTGCCTATGATCACGTTGAAGAAATTATCCCTCTAGAAGAAGCTCTTGTCTTACAAGACAAAGAAGTTTCACGGTGGATGTTGATGGAGATAGTCAGTCGGGCTCCTGCTAAGTTCATTGACTTATTGTTCCTGGCTCGTCAAGATGAGGATACGGAGGTTGTGCATTATGCAACGACCTTGATTGCGGAAATATCTCGACAATATGATATCCGTCTACAGACACTGGATAAAAAGCATCAGGAAAATCCGTCGGACTACCGGACTCTAGCAGAATACTGTGCAGTTTTAGCAGCATACCTGCAAAAGAATCTGGTGACTAAGCGGATGGAAGAGGTCTTGCGGAAAGATTATTCCCATCTCTTAGAAAAGAAACTTCAACAAAAAGAGCAACTTTCTGATTATGTGAAATTGATAGAGAATGAACTCTTGTTGAAGCGATATGAAAGTGTTGAAAAATACTTGAATACTATTTCTCAAAAATGGCCTCAACAAGAAGAGATTTATATGCTCTATCTCAGATATTATTTTGAAACGAGACAGGGAGAGAAAGGTTAGAAGAATTGGTAGAAGCTATCAAAAATGGTTCTATTTATATTTCTAAAGCGAATCGAGAACGCCTAGCTTTCTGGCAATCGTAGGTTTTTAAGATGACAAAGAAAAAAAGAAAAATCTTATATTCAAAAGAATCCATTATTGTAATTGTAATCTTTCTTTTGTTATCTGCAGTTTTGTGGATTCAAAAGAGTGGCGAACAATATACAGTTAATCCTGAAAAAAACATTTATCTAAAAAATGCTCCTTCGTCTAATGCTGTATTTAACAGCTTAGCTCAGGATAATCTGGTTCTTTATGATGAAAACAATGATACAAGTCGAAGGGCAAAAGAGCAATTTACTCAGATTCTCAAAGATATGAGAATGGGGTACCGCTTGGTTGATATTTCAAAAGAGACGATTCCTAGTTTTTCTGATTATAAAAAAGTCGTTGTGCTTCTGAGCGATTTGGAAGGCTTGGGAGACAAGGCGCTTGAAATGGTGGATTGGGTTGAGCAAGGAGGAAATGTTCTCTTTGCTGTAACCCTCTCCAAGGACAGCAAATTAACAGAAATCGAACAAAAATTAGGCGTTTCAAGTTCTAGTTTTGAAAATGCCTATGTTAAGAAAATTTATATTGATAAAGACTTTATGATTGGTGGTGGGAAAAGCTATGCCATCGACGGCGCTTTCCATTCTGCTTGGTCAGTTACACTATCATCCGATGCCAAAGTTCACGCCTGGACAGATGATGAGGCAAAAACTCCTTTGGTCTGGGAAAAGAAACATGGTCAAGGAAAGTTTGTAGTTGATAATTTTGGCATTTATGAAAGAGCAGTACGTGGCCTCTATGCAGCTTCCTATAGCTTGATGACGTCCGCAACAGCTTATCCAGTTATTAATGGGACAACTTTTTACCTAGATGACTTCCCATCTCCAGTCCCTGCAGGAGATGCGACTTATATTAAACGTGACTATAATATGAGCATCTCGGACTTTTATACCAATATCTGGTGGCCAGATTTGCTGAAGCTGGCTGAAACTTATGGAATTAAGTATACAGGTGGGGTTATCGAAAATTATGAGGATGACACGTCAGGAAATGTTCATAGCCAAAAAGACGTAGACCGATTTAAATATTTTGGTAAATCACTTTTGGCTAATGGAGGCGAGATCAGCTACCATGGTTATAATCACCAGCCTTTAACGCCTAAGGGAGTTGACTATGGCGATGAATTCCCAACCTATAAAACTTGGAAAGATAAGAAAGCTATGGCTTCTGCAATCAGTGAACTGCTTCGCTTTACAAAAGAACTCTTTCCAAAGGGAGAAAAGTCGATTTATATCCCGCCTTCAAACGTTCTATCTAAAGAAGGAAGGGAAGTTCTACGAGAAAAATTCCCAGAAATCAAGAGTATTGCTAGTAACTATTTCCCAGGCAAATTCACCTATTCCCAGGAATTTGAAGTGTCAGATGATGGTATGATTGAACAACCTCGGATTGTTTCGGGTGCTTCATGGGATGCCTATTCAAAGTTGACCGTATTTTCTGAGTTAAACATGCACTATGTCACTACTCATTTCCTTCATCCTGACGATGTCATGGATGAAGATCGAGGTGCGAAACTAGGCTGGTCCAAACTCTATAAAGATTTCCAAAATGAAATTGAGAGCCTATATAAAGTTGTTCCAAATATTCGACGCCTGACGGGTTCTGAAATGGCTGGAGCAGTCCAACGCTATGCCATCTTAACCATTAATCAGAATCGAACAGATACAGGCCTAGAGCTAGAACTTGGAAACTTCCATAATCAAGCTTATGTAATGATTCGATTAAACGAGGGCGAGCCTGGAAAAGTCAAGGGTGGCAAACTCGAACATTTAACAGGTAATCTCTATCTGCTGGAGGCAACATCAGCGAAAGTATCTATTGAGGTCAAATAAACATAGAAGAGAAAAGAAAAATGAGAATTTGTTTGGTTTTAGAAGGTTCTTATCCCTATGTTCATGGAGGTGTATCTACTTGGATGCACCAGTATATCACCGAGATGAAGGAACACGAGTTTATCGTATGGGTGATAGGAGCAAACGAGGAAAAGAAAGGGCAATTCGTCTACGAATTTCCACCCAATGTAGTAGAAGTTCGAGAGGTTTTCCTGGATAGTCTAGCCTGTTCAGAAGCGGGAAATAAGGTTTCTGAAGAATTAACCGATGCAGAATACGAAGCACTAAAACAATTAGTTTTTTGCGCAAAACCGGATTGGTCTTTGATTTTTAACTTGCTTCAAGACGGAAAAATCCAGCGGGATAGCTTCTTAGCTAGCGAAGAATTTTTCCAAATGATCCAGCAATTGTGTACGGAAAGATACGCCATGCAGCCGATGTCGGATGTGTTTCATACCATCCGCTCCATGCTTTTTCCACTTTTGACCCTTTTATCTAGTGATATTCCGATTGCAGATGCTTATCATGCAATTTCGACAGGATACGGTGGTATCTTGGCCACACTAGCGAGCGTTCGGACAAAGAAACCTCTTCTTCTGACTGAACATGGGATTTATACTCGGGAGCGTGAGGAAGAAATCATCCGAGCAGATTGGATTTTGCCCTCCATGCGAAAACAATGGATTGATTTTTTCTATACTCTTTCAGATGCTGTCTATTCAAAAGCAGACTGTATTACCAGCCTGTTTTCAAAGGCCAGAGAAATTCAGATAGATATGGGTTGTGATCCAGAAAAGTGTCGAGTCATTTCAAATGGAATTGACTACGAAGCTTTTTCAACAATTCCTCATGAGAGGGATGGCTTTATCAACATTGGTGCAGCGGTCCGAATGGCTCCAATCAAGGATATTAAAACCATGATTTATGCCTTTTACGAAGTATCTGCTCAAATGCCAAATGTGCGTCTCTATGTTATGGGAGGTGTAGATGATAAAGCCTATGCCAATGAATGCTATGATCTAGTTCGAAAATTGAAGTTAGATAACCTGATTTTTACCGGCCGGGTTGACATCAAAGAATACCTCAAAAGAATGGATTTTATGATTTTAACCAGTATTTCTGAGGGACAGCCCCTTTCTGTTCTAGAAGCAATGGCAGCTGGAAAAGCGTGTGTAACGACAGACGTTGGTTGCTGCAGAGAATTGCTGGAGGGAAGAGAAGACGATAATTTGGGACCAGCAGGGTATTGTGTACCCCCTACTGACCTAAGCGGCCTAGCTGATGCTATGCTACGGATGGCTTCTGTGGAAGAAGAAAGGCTGGTGATGGGGAAAACTGCTAAAAAACGAGCCGAGCTATATTACCAATATGACCAAATGATTGACCAATATAGACAAATGTATAAGGAGTATGTGAAGTAATGGCAGGATTGGGATTTGAACTAAGAAAGGTATATAATAAGGGAAGCTTCCTTGCCAAGCAAAAAGCATATGGCTATGCAGGTATTATTTATGTTGGACCGATGATTCTTGGGATTTTACTGATTCTTGCAGTTGTCTATCTCAGTGTTTTTGGTCGTTTTGGCAACAGTGAACGCGACCATCTGTTGGGGTTGATTTCCTACTCAATCCTAGCTTCCTTAGCCATCACCAATATTTTTTCTATGGTTGTGACTCGCTATGTCTCAGATATGCTCTATGAAGAAAAGTTTGAAAAAGTTCTGCCTTCGTACTTTTCTTCTGGTGCCATGATGTTGGGACTTGGCTTTGTGTCCTATGGCTTGTTCTTATTCTTATCAGGCATTCCCTTGCTGGAGATTGTTTTAAACTTGCTACTGTTTAGTGAATTATGCTTGATTTGGCATGCTGTCAATTATCTAACAGCGGTTAAAGACTATCGCAGTATCTTAAAAACATTTGCAACGGCGATCCTGATTACGCTTGGAGCAGGCTTTCTCGCTTTATCCTTGTCAATCCCTTATGGTTTACTTCTGAGTACCTGTATTGCTTATGCATATATCCTGATTCAAATGATTCGCATAATGTATCGATATTTTCCGAAAAGCTATGAGGCCAATTTCGAGTTTCTGATTTGGTTTGATGAATATTTCAATCTTTTTAAGGTTGGAATCTATCTTTTTATCGGGCTCTTTGCCCATATTGTGATTAACTGGTTCGGGCCATTGAGTAAGGGGATTGGAGGACTTTTTCGTACAGCTCCTGTCTATGATGTGTCAGCTATGTTGGCCTATCTCGTAACCTTGGTGTCAACAGTGAGCTTTGTGGTTTCGGTAGAAGTTGTATTTTATCCGAAATTTAGGAAATATTACCAGCTGTACGATGGGGTCGGAAGTGTTGATAAAATCAACCAGACGGAAGTGGATATGCTTCGGACTCTCCGAAATGAATTAAAATATTTATCTTGGAAGCAACTCTTAGCAACCTTGCTAGCGATGTTTGTGGGGATAGTTTTGTTGGGGGTTCTACCCCTAGGCTTTAATAGTCAGATGAAAGGCTATTTTCAGACCCTTTGTTTGGGCTACGGACTTTATGCTGTAGGAAATGTTAACTTACTCTTACTTCTTTATTTCGTAGACTATGAAGGGGGTAAAGATTGCGCCAAGTGGTTTGCTGGAATTTCAGTTATCTTTAGTATTCTGACTCAGTTTATGGATACATCTTTTATCGGTTATGGCTTTTTATTAGCTTCACTAATACTTTATTTAACAACAAGTGCTCGTTTGACTGAATATACCAAAGACCTTCCTTACCGTGTTTTAGGAAGTCAGGATGTCGTTTCACGTGAAGAAGTAGGATTCTTTACTAAGCTGTATAATACGTTGGAAGCGAGGAGAAATGATGAATAATAAGTGGGGTAAATTTCTACTAGTCTTTGGATTGATGTCCCTCGCCTTTATTCTTTTAGCAGTTTTTGATAACACAGGAAATACTGGAAAAGACAAAGTGACCCAAAAGGTGAAGAAGGAAAAGGTGCAAAATATTAATGACTTGCATCTTTATGACAAAGAAACCTTGTATAACCAAGGGGATCCGGATGTCATTACCATGTATTTGACTGTTAGACGGGGGAATACAGTCGAAAACACCAATCATTCTTGGAGTGAAGTCAACCAGTATTCAGCTTATGATTATGAAAAAATGGGTGTGAAACGCTATCAAGTCGAAGGTCTCCTTCAAGTGGGCAATGAAAAAGGACCTGAGTCAGGGCAGTTCGGTTTTGGAGAAGAAGTTCCCAATGCTACGGTTCAGATCCGTGGGCAAAGCTCTAGTAGAGCCAGTCAAAAGAATTATAAGGTTGAGATAAAAAGGAGCAAGGGAAGATGGGAAGGTCAACGGACCATTAACCTAAATAAGCATCCCTATGACTATCTACGTTTCCGTAATAAGCTAGCTTTTAAGCTAATAGAAGGAATTCCGCAAATTGTAGGACTACGTACCCAATTTATCCATCTCTATGTCAAAGATGAGACAGGAGAAGAATCGAAGGGGTTTGAAGATTACGGAATCTACACTCAAGTTGAACAGTTAAACAAGACGGCTCTTGAAGCTCATGGTCTTGACCAAAGTGGTCATCTCTATAAGATTAATAATTTCGAATTCTATAGAGAGCCGGATGCTATTCGAAAAGAAGATGATCCTCAATTTGATAAGAAAAAATTCGAGTCTCGTTTAGAGGTTAAAGGAGACAAGGACCATACCAAGCTGATTGACATGTTGGATAAACTAAACGATGAGTCAGTCTCAAGTGATGAGTTCCTAGAAAAATATTTTGATGCGCAAAATGTCCAGTACTGGATGGCCTTTCAGATTTTGATGGGCAATATTGACAGTCAAAACCGGAATATGTTCCTCTACAGTCCAAAGAATGGGACACGTTGGTATATCTTACCTTGGGACTTGGATGATTCCCTACACAAAAGTGAGTATGCAATCCGTAAGCAAGGTGCATTGGGAGAAAATAGTTGGCAATACGGAGTCAGCAACTACTGGGGAAATCACTTATTCCAACGCTTGCTCAAATCAGAAAGATTCAGAACTGGTTTGGAAAGAACAGTTGATGAATTATATAAAAATCAGCTGAAACCAGAAAATATTGGCGATTTGAGTAAAAATTATGCTAAAATAGTAAAACCATATCTGTCTCGTATGCCAGATTTGGGTCATTTGTATTTTAATGAGGACCAGTATAATCAGGTCTTAGATGCTCTACCAAAAGAAGTAGAGGAAAATTATCATGACTATAAGAAGAGTTTGCAATCGCCTCAGCCATTCTACATTGACCAACCTAAAGTAGAAGGAAAGAAACTAGTCTTAAGATGGCTACCATCTTATGATTTTAATAATCAAGAGATTACCTATCACGTAGAACTTGCCAAGGATCCAAGCTTCAAAGAAAAAATACTAGATAAGAAGGGGATCAAGGAACTCAGTATTAAGACAGACCGTTTACCTAAAGGTCAATACTTTATTCGAGTTTTTGCTACAAATGAAACAGGCAATTCACAAGCGGCCTTTGACTACTATCGGACAGACACTGCCAAACAATTTGGTGTCTCAGGCTTCTATGTAATGGAAGATGGGGGAATCAAGGTTGACACTTATGAAAACAGATAAAAAGGAGCAGTTTCGCCATGAAGCGAAATATCTCATCGGTTTAAAAGAAAAAGCCTTACTGACCCAACGGTTTGAGTCTATTCTAAATTTGGATAGACATGCTCAAAACGGAGGGTACACCATTCGCAGTCTTTATTTTGACGATTACTGGAATAGTAGTTACGAGGAAAAGGCTGCAGGGATTTTGATGCGAAAGAAATATCGAATTAGAATTTATAATTTTAGCGATCGTAGCATCAAGTTGGAAAGAAAGAAAAAGTTTGAAAATTATATCTATAAGGAAGCAGCACCTTTAACACGAGAAGAGGTGGAAAAAATTATTGAAGGTGACTATGGATTTCTACTCCATAGTCCCCATCCTCTTTGTCGGGAATTTTATTTTGAATGTGTGACAAATGTTATGCGTCCCCGTGTAATTGTTGACTACGAGCGGGAACCGTGGGTTTACGATGCAGGGACAGTACGCTTGACCTTTGATTCAAATGTTCGAGCAGCTGTTGGTAGCTATGATATATTTGACCCGAACTTACCGACTATTCCAGTTCTTCCGGAAGGCAAGTTGGTTTTTGAGGTGAAATATACAGAGATGCAACCGCAGATTATCAAAGATATTATTCCCCCCGGGGCTTCAGAGTTTATCGCGGTATCAAAATACGTTCTTTGCTATGAAAAGACAAGATATTTGCATGATTTTGAGTACTGGTTTGACACAGATTATTAGGAGAGATAGGAGAAAAGAATGAGTGTTCAAGATATGATTAAAAAATCAATATTAAAATCAGAGAATTTTACTTCCCAAAATGCTGTGAAAATTCTTGCCACTCTTTTATTAGCAATCGCATTAGGAGCTTTTATTTACTTTGTTTATCAGCGGTTTTTCACTGGAGTTGTCTATTCAAGAAGTTTTGCTATGACCTTGATTGGGATGTCTATCCTAACAGCCATGGTGACTTTGGCAATTAGTACCAACGTTGTTATTTCTTTGGGGATGGTCGGTGCCCTTTCCATTGTGCGTTATCGGACGGCTGTGAAAGACCCCATGGATCTGCTTTATTTGTTCTGGGCCATCACCACAGGAATCACAGTTGGAGCAGGTATGTATATCTTAGCCATTGTGACAGCTGTTGTTATTTTTGCAATGCTACTCATTTTTAGTCGGATGCAGCACCAAGGTAGGGTCTTCATTCTCATTATTCATTACCAAGGAGACGAAACAGGAGACCGCATCATCCAATCTTTTGGTAAGATCAAGTACTTTGTGAAATCTAAGACCCTTCGTGGAGATGCTGTTGAAATGGCAGTTGAAGTCCTCTGTAAAAAAGACGATTTCACATTTGTAGAACGCATTCGGAATATTGAACAGGTTTCAGACGTGACACTTATCCAATATAACGGTGAGTATCACGGATAGCATGATTGGAAATGGAATGAATAAAAAGTTGCGATACAGTTTAATTATTTTAGTAGTAGCCACGATTTTTGGTAGTTTTTTCTTAAGTTCCTTGAATAATAAAAAACAAGCAAACCGTACTTTTACCTACTCTGAAGAGGCAATTCCAAATCCCTTGATGGGCTATGCGCCATCAGCAGAGGAATCAGAGCTTTCGGACGATGTTCAACTGGTATATATGGATGTCACTTGGAAAGAATTGGAAGCCCAAAAGGGTGTATATGATTGGGACAAGATAGAAGAAAGCAACCAGATGAAACGCTGGAAAAAGGAAGGAAAGTACATTGTTCTACGCTTTGTCTTAGACTATCCTTCAAATACTTCTCATGAAGATATTCCTTCTTGGCTCATAAAAGAAATGTCTGATCCAGGGGATCGTTACGAGTCTGACTATGGAAAAGGCTTTTCTCCTAATTATTCAGATAAAACCTTGATTTCTTATTATCAAAAAGCTGTTGCTGCCATGGGAGAACGCTGGGCAAAAAGTGGGCAAATTGCCTTTATTCAGCTTGGAGTTCTCGGCCATTGGGGAGAATGGCACGTTAATGATGAGGCGAACATCAGAAAATTACCAGAAGCAGCAATCCGTGAAAAATTTATCACTCCATGGACTCAAGCTTTTCCCAAAGCCAATATTTTAATGCGTCGCCCTTTTGTTGCTGCTAAGAAGCATGGCTTCGGCCTTTATAATGATATGGTCGGAGAGAAAGAAAGCACAAAGGTTTGGCTCGATTGGATAAAATCTGGTGGTGACTATGACCAGGAAGAAGCGAAGGATGGCCTTGTAGCGATGCCTGACGCCTGGCAAACTGCTCCGATTGGTGGTGAGTTTACTAGTGCAGTGAGCATGAAAAACATTCTCAAGAATAATTTAGAACAAACGATTAAAGAAGTTCAACAATCGCATACAAGCTTCTTGGGACCTAAGATTGCTGAGGTACTTGATGAGAAGGATGATACGGGCTATAACGAAGTCTTGAAAAACATGGGTTATAGATTCTGGGTTCCTTCAGCGTCCTTGAAGTCACAAGGTGATGAAACCAAGCTTACTCTTACTTTAGCAAACAAAGGAGTAGCTCCTTTTTATCGGAATTGGGACACTAAGATTTATGTTCTTGATAAATCAGGGGAGATTGTAGAAACTAAGAAACTTTCTCTTGATTTAACCAAGCTTCTACCAGATAAAGAGGAAGAGCTTGAAGTCTCACTTTCGACTTCTGATCTGATGAGTAAGGATAAGGGCTATAAGGTTGCTATAGGAATCATCTCTCCTTTAACAAACCAGCCATCTATTCGTTTTGCAAATGAAGGTCAAGAAGACCAGACTGTTCTGACTCTATATGATGCTGCAACTGATGAATAAAAAAAGAAGTGCTGCAATAGGCAAAGCACTTCTTTTTTAGCTAATTTCCGGAAACTATGTGGCTAGGGTTGATTAATCAATGACCAAGACGATTTAAAGTAGGATGATTTGACAAAGCTGGTCCTTCTTGGTAGAATAAGAATGTCGTAAAGACAAATAACTTCTTCTTGGTTGCAGGCCATGCCAAACCTGCCACTCGGATGAAGCGTAAAGAAAAGGAGTATATCATGGCAATCTCAAAAGAGAAAAAAAATGAAATCATTGCACAATATGCGCGTCACGAAGGTGATACAGGTTCAGTAGAGGTTCAAGTTGCTGTCCTTACTTGGGAAATCAACCACCTTAACGAACACATCAAACAACACAAAAAAGACCACGCTACTTACCGTGGATTGATGAAGAAAATCGGTCGCCGTCGTAACTTGCTTGCATACTTGCGTAAAAACGACGTTAACCGTTACCGTGAGTTGATCAACTCTCTTGGACTTCGTCGCTAATTCAAGATACAAAGGCCGTCAAAAGCACAAAGCAAAAATAGGAAAATTGACGAAGGAACTTCAGTTTCTAGGAGATTTTATCTTTTTTGCAAAGTGCTTAGGCCGTGTTCAATTGTGCATATCTTGATAATGAAGCTACTCTAAATTGGGTAGCTTTTTTCATGGATTTTAGCCCGAGCTCAAAATGGCTCTCTGGATTCAGAGGGCTTTTTTGTTTTATCAACTCACTTAGGCCGTGTTCAATTGAGCACATCTTGATAATGAAGCTACTCTAAATTGGGTAGCTTTTTTCATGGATTTTAGCCCGAGCTCAAATTGGCTCTCTGACTTCAGGGAGCTTTTTCTGTTCCGTCACCCTACCTCAATATACTCAAGTATTATCTTCGGTTACGGTTCCTAGCACTGTAAGCTAAAATAAACCAGATTTTCTCCCTTCGGGGAGATTTTTTATTTTCACTAGGATTTTAGCCCGAGCTCAAAACAGTTTTCTGGGTTTCGGAGCACGATTATTCGCCTTTCCCCTTAATTCGTTTTAAGATCTTCAAATATCGTTTTCTAAGCTGAATTTTCTAATTCTACAGATAAAAGTCCTTCTATCCCTTAGAAGAACTTTTTTATAAGAAGATTTACTCTTTCAAGAATTTTTGGATTGCTGGAGCGGCAGTGATAGCAAATCTTTCGTCAATGCCATGCTCTCCACCTTCTACAGTGACCAGCTTAGCATTTGGAATGGTCTGACTGGCTTCGACCGCATACTGGTAGGGAACGACTGCATCATCAGTGCCATGGATAATCAGAGTCAGAGCTGTAATTTTGGCCAGCTCAGATTGGATATCGATACCTAAAGCATCAATTAGATAAATCTTCCCCAGAGTAGCATTGTGATGTGTCAGGCTATCTGGAAGTTGATCAAAGTTGGGACTTCCTAGCTCACGATAAGTTTCTTTGGCATCGTCAAAAAGAACAAAAGCTGGAAAGATAAGCAGGAGTTTGTGTACGCGGTCCGGATAAGCAGCAGCATAGAGACTGGCGACGACTCCACCTTGGCTAGCACCGAATAAGCTCATTTTACTTTTATCTACAAAGGCCTCGGAACTCAGCTTTTCCATGACTTGGGTCAAGTCTGTGAGTTCGGTCTTGACCGACATATTCAGCATATCTTGCCCACCACTCTTCGATTGGCGGCTACCGCCGTAGAAATCAAAGCTGTAAACCAGATAACCTTGCTTTGCCAACAGCTGGCTGTACATTTCATATTGCTTAAGGGTGTTGTTTAATCCATGTGCAATAACAATAGTCGGTAATTTTTTACTCTTGTAGTCACGAGGAGCAGTAATCTTTCCGTATAGCTGCTTGTCGTCGTATGAAACACTATAGTCTTCAGACACGATATCTTCTGTCGGAGTCGGTTGCTTGTCACTCTTCTCACTAGAAGCTGTTTGTGTACTTTCGCGCTTAGGAGGAGTATGAATTGGTTTGATCTGGGAGTGCCAGAAGAAAAGACCTAGTCCAACCAAGCACAAGGTTGCTAAGAAAGCCCAAATATACTTCATAGTTCTCTCCTTTCAGTATTTGTAGTATTATAGCGGAAATGAAGTTATTTTACAAGGAGAGAGAGTTCTTGTTTTTGACTTTTCTAGATTTCATGCAAGAAAATCCAATTTAGTCATCTCGGCGAGATTCCGATAATCTTGAATTTTTTAGAAAATCTTGCTAGACTGTAGCTACTAAGATAAAAACACAGTTCTGGTTGGTAGTCCAGACGCAAAAAGTCTATTTTTGTCAGTAACCTTCCTCCTTGGTTGTCCATTCTTAGGGATTTTTAAAGGAGGTGCTGTCATGGATAAGATTCCAATGACGCTGACAGTTTATTTTGAAGAGGGCTTTTGGCATGGTCTTTTCGAGCAGGAACATGCTCAATCTTATAGAGTTTGCCGAGTCACCTTTGGTGCAGAGCCTAGCACGCAGGAATTGTTGGACTTTCTAAACCGTTATTATCATCGGTTGCAGTTTAGTCCTAGCATCAGGGTGAAGGAGAAGACTAAGTCTATCAGTCCCAAACGCTTGCAAAGACAGGCTAAAAAAGAGCAGATGGCTTCACGGTCTTCAAAGTCTCAGGAAGCGCTGAAATTGCAATTAGAAGAGCAAAAGAAACTCGCTCAAGTCAGACGCAAGCAACAGAAAGAACTGGCTAAGCAAAGGAAATTCGAACTCAAACAGCAAAAACGATTGGAAAAGCACAAGGGGCATTGAGCCTGTTTTTTCTTATTTCTATGGAAAGGTCTCCCGATGGGAGGCTTTTTTTGTTTGTCAGTCAATCGGTGAGTAACTTTAAAAGTGAATGAATTTCTCTGAGTCGTTTTATTTGACAGATGTAATAAAGATAGTTACAATATAATCATAAAATAAAAAATTACAAGAGTAATTTGAAAAAGGAGAAGTTATGATTGAAATTACTTATTTGGATGCTGTCAAGCAAGAGCGGAAGATGACCTTTGAGTCCTATCAAGCATTTGAACAGTCTCAGCAGGCCTGCTTGATTGGGGTTGCGGATTATTATCCGGTTCAGAAACTGACCTATAATGGGCACGATTTGGATTATCATGGGACTTATGGCGATGTATTCTTTTTCCTGATGAAGCAGGATTTGACAAAGTTTGATTAAAAGGAGATAAAAATAATGGTAAAAGCAATTACAGATGCAACATTTGAGCAAGAAACAAAGGCTGGCTTAGTTTTAGTTGATTTTTGGGCAACATGGTGTGGACCTTGTCGAATGCAAGGACCAGTCTTAGATAGACTGTCAGAAGAACTTTCAGAAGATAAACTCAAAATTGTCAAAATAGATGTGGATGAAAATCCACTGACAGCTCGTTCTTTTGGAATTATGTCTATTCCAACACTTCTATTTAAAAAAGATGGCCAAGTGGTTAAACAAGTTGCAGGTGTGCACACTGCAGAACAAATCAAAGCTATCGTTGCTGAATTGAGTTAAAATCAATACACTCCCGTAAGTAAAATGGGAGTGTATTTTAATATTTAAAGAAAAAGCCTTGTTCCTCAAGATAAGGAGCAAGGCTCTTTTTATTTTCAATTATTCTTCCGTTCCAAGAAGGTTTTTGGCAACGACTGCTGCAAGAAGGCCACCAACAATTGGTGCTAAGATGAAGATCCAAACTTGTTGCAAGGCTACACCACCTACAAGAAGAGCTGGTGCCAAGCTACGAGCTGGGTTAACTGAAAGGCCTGTGATATTGAGACCAACCAAGATCATCACTACCAAAGTCAAGGCAATTACGAGGCCAGCGATTGAGCTGTTGCCCTTGCTTGAAGAAGTCACGGTCATGATAACCAAGACAAACAAGAAGGTTGCAATGACTTCAAATAAGAAGCCACCAAAGATAGTTACACCATTTGCCAAGGCATTTTCACCTAGGCTGGCAGTTGGCATACCTGAATTAGCCAAGAGGAAGTATACTGTCGCTGAAGCAATAAAAGCCCCAAGAACTTGTGCAAGGATGTAGTTCACAAGATCCTTAGACGACAAACGCTTGTTTGCAAACATAGCAATAGATACTGCAGGATTAAGGTGAGCTCCGGAAATCGTACCGATAGAGTAAGCAGCAGCAACGATTGACAAACCAAAGGCAAGGGCAATTCCAAGATGACCAAGGCCCTCTACACCATTACCAAAAACAACTGCGCCTGTTCCTACAAATACAAGCATGAATGTACCAATTAATTCAGCAAAGAACTTTTTCATTTTCTGTCTCCTTTTTCTAAAACTAAGCACTAGTCTATCAAAAGAAGCAATCGGATTCAAGAAAAGTGACTTGAAATTTTTTTGAAAATCATAAAACAACTAGCTTATCCTTAGCATTGAAAAGATTGAATAACTTTTCTCAACTCATTTTGTAAAATGTTTCTTTGATCAAGTTGGACATAAACTTCCAACAGACAGGATCTGAAGTTGGAAAATTTATAAAAATCTTCAGTCTCTTCTAACGTAAAATCAATAGCTTTTATCCAAGAAACTACTTGTTCTTGCTCTAACTTTCCTTGTAAAATGGGTTCATAAAGTACTCTTGCTAAACGCCAATCCTCATCGTTTGTAAAACGAATCGAAATTCTTTTAAATAGTTGGTCAAGTATGTCAATTACTTCATGAACTCTGTTTTTAGGAAATTCTGGATGACAAACTACCTCTGTCAAGAGATCAGCACCATGCGCAAAAGCGTGAACCCAACCATATTGACTTGAAAAACCTGTTGTATCCTTTTCTTTTGAAAGATAGTGCAAGCCTTGGTTTAAAATGATATTGCGAATTTCTCCTTTTAATTCCTGATAAAAAATCGATTGCTGATTGGCATCTGCAGACAGGAGATTTGCATAAATAAGTGCCCTAAAAGAACGTTCAAGTGTTGGCAACCCTATCTTATCAATCTCTTTCTCTAGTCCTCCATCAGATAAAATTTCCTCAACAATGAAATGGAATTGTTTCTCTGTAAATAGCTCTTCTTGAATCCCTCTAGCCAAGCTTATAAAAACGAGGTCGTCGCGAATTTCTGGTGAGGGATCTCCCAAATGCTTCAGTAACCACTGGATTTCTTCTTGGCTATAGCTTGGTCTTTCTTCTGTCACTTTTCGTTGTAATTCTTGATACATCCTTAGCACCTCTACATTTCTA
The DNA here is from genome assembly GCF_030439925.1 of Streptococcus sp. SG2. Taxonomy (NCBI): domain Bacteria; kingdom Bacillati; phylum Bacillota; class Bacilli; order Lactobacillales; family Streptococcaceae; genus Streptococcus; species Streptococcus sp. SG2. Next base: position 373,378 of record NZ_JAQFJD010000002.1, read on the forward strand.
GTAACTTATCAAAAAGCCATCCGTAGATGACTTTATATTATTTAACCATCAAATTTTTTCAGTAGTAACTATATAGCAAGTTCAGTTCTAACATCACGAACTTCAACGGTCTTCTTGAAAATGGCTACAGATAAGCCAATTTCAAGAATGATTAATAACCGAAAAGCAATATTTTATAGCGAGTTTACTCTTCATTTATTCCCCCAACTCTTCGCTATAGGCGATAATCTGATCAACTGTGTCGGACAAGAATTGGATGGTGTCACGGAGTGGTTAAGCATATACATATTGCCTGATGGATACTGAGCAGATCTAATGTTACCATGCCAACCCTGCATTTGCTATTTCCTTTTTTGAAGCGTATTGACCGTTGGGACGATGCCATCTGCCTCTATAATCTTTAAAATATCCACCGGCAGCTACTGATTCTTGCTGTTCTACTATCTGATTTTCTGTAGCTTGTCTTTCTGCAGCTTGGCGTGCTTGTTCAGCTTCTGCAGCTTGTTGGGCCCTAATATTAATCGCATTTTGGACAAGCCCAATACGATATACCAATTTAGACTTTATATTTTCATCAGCAACACGCTCAACTGCAGCTTGAGCTGGAGCAACGTAGTCTTGAACTTGATTGTTTTCTAGTTGTTGAACAGTTGCCTCTGCTTGCTCTACAATTTGTTTGGCTTCCGCCTCTCTTCTTTCTTGTTCTTCGCGAGCCTTCCTCTCTTCTTCTTGTTTTTTTCTTTCCTCTTCTTCTCGTAGTTTTCTTTCTGCTTCAGTCTTTTTCTCTTTTTCCTGTTCTTCTTTTTCTTTTTTCTCTTTCTCTAATTTTTCTTTTTCCGCTTTCTCTAAACTATTTTTATCCTCTTTTTGAACGAAGCCTATCTGTTTATCGGTGTTTTCTTGGGAAACCTCATTCTCTGTTGAGCAAGCTCCAAGCAGTAGTGCAGTCAAAGCTGTTAAAAATAACCATTTTTTCATAATTTTTCTCCCTTCGGATATGTATCCAAGGACATCATATCACAAAAAGGAAGCGTTTTCAATAGATATTTTTGTAAAATTTTAAAATATAGATTTGATTTTGTTCTTTAAAAGAACTAAAAATCAGACCCAGATGAATAATCCAAGTCTGATTCTAAATATATAGTCTTACTCTCCCAACTCCTCGCTGTAAGCAATAATCTGATCAACTGTATCTGACAAGAATTGAATGGTGTCACGGAGTGGTTTGTCTGTCGAAATATCTGCTCCGATAATCATAGCTGACTCAAGCGGAGTCTTGCTGCCGCCTGATTTGAGTAGCTCCAGCCAGTCACGGGCACCATTTTCGTCATTTTTCAAATGTAGGTAGCCAGCAGTAGAGATGACCAGACCTGCGGAGTAAGTATAGCTGTAGAGTCCCATGTAGTAGTGGGCTTGACGCATCCAAGTCAGGGCAGCGTCGTCGTCAATCTCAACGGCATCGCCCCAGAAGTCCGTCAAGACTTCTTTCATGATAGCGTTGAGTTTGCTTGCGCCAAAGGTTCCGCCTTCTTCAATCAAAGTATAGACCTTGCGTTGGAAGGCAGCTTCCAGCAAGTGGGTGATGAAGTTGTGGAAGTAAGTATCCGTCAGACGGTGAGCCAGGGCAAATCGTTTTTGGCGAGGGTTATCAAATTGGCGCTCCAGATAATCGCTGAGCAGGAGCTCATTAAAGGTAGACGGTGCTTCCACGTAGTAGGTGGACATATGGGCGTTGAAATAGCTTTGGTGATTGTCAGAGAAGATAAACTGACCAGAGTGGCCAATTTCGTGAATCAGTGTATAGACATCACTCATGCGACCAGTCCAGCTCATGAGGACATAAGGGTGAACCCGATAAGGATCCGCAGCATAGCCTCCAGAGTCCTTTCCGGCATTGGCCGCAAAGTCGACCCAACGTTCTTCCTTGTAGCGGGCAACTTCTTGACAATACTCTTGTCCGAGAGGCTCGACTGATTTCATGACGAGGTCATAGGCATCGTCAATGCTGACTTCAGGATTGAGCTCGCTGTCCAAGTCCAGCTTCCAGTCGGCAAAGGTCATTTTTTCAAGTCCGTTTACCTTAGCGACATGCTTGAGGTATTTCTGAGCAACTGGAGCAAATTCGCTCATGATCAAGTCAATCTGCCGGTCAAACATAGAGCGATCAACTTCTTGTTCTGCCAGTAAGTAGTCAAAGACAGAGTCATAGCCTTTCATGTCAGCTAGCAGTTTTTCAGACTTGACCTGAGCCAGATAGGCAGCTGCAGCGGCATTTTGGTGCTTACGAAGGCCTTCAGAGAAAGAGCGGAAAGATTTTTCGCGAATTTCTGCGTTTTCATGGTTTTGGTAGAAATTCTCATAGGTGACAAAGCTATTTTTGTAAACTTTGCCATCCACTTCGAAGTCATCCATAGCAAAGTCGCCAGCCCGCATCTTAGTGTAAATATCCTGTGGACTGTAGAAGACTTCGCCCAGATTAGTCAAGGCTTTTTCGACATCCGCTCCCAGATAGTGGGCTTTTTTGATTTTAGCCTGGCGGATAGCTGAAGTCAGATGGGGCTCTTGGCCCAGTTTTTCTAATACAGCTTCATCCGCACCGACTAGGGCGTCGTCAAAGAAGCTGAGTGCGACATTGGCCTCTGTCTCAAACTCCATAGCTGCTTGGGCAATCTGCGCAAAGCTCTCATCACCGAAGTCAGTGGTCTGTGGCATGAAGCCGTAGTTGCCGATATGGCTGATTTGGATATAAATCTGCTCTAACTCAGCAAATGCTCGCTCAAAATCTTCGAAAGTGCTGAGCTTGCCTTGGTAATCACGGACGAATTTTTTGATATCCTCTCTGGCCTTTTCGATGGCCCGCAGGAAGTCCTCTTGGTCTTGGTAAAGGGCTGTTAGGTCCCAGAGTTCATTTTCCGGAAATTCAGAACGATGTTTTTGTTCCATAGTATACTCCTTTTGTCATATATAGAAATAGTATAGCAAAAAATCCCCCAAAATGTCTTTGGAGGAGAAGGATAAGTCAGTATTTTTTAGATGTTTATCAGGTCAAGGATAAAAGTCAATGTTTCTTTGCAGCAATCTTTTTAAAAAGCAGTAGATAAGACAAGAAGACGAAGATAACCAGGCCCAATAAAAGAGTGAAGACGTTTTGAGTTCCTTTTGTCATATTGGGAGCTTGATTAGCGATGACAGCTGTGACTGCAGTACCTATAGCGCCCGCAAAGGTCTGGGCCAGCTGAAAGAGCGCAGTCGTATCTGCAGTTTTTTCTTTATCAACTTGAGTCGTTGCTAGGGCAAGTGTGTTATTAAAGGCCATGTTTCGACCCAAGGTAAAGCAAATATAAATCGCAATAACAGCTGTTAAGGTGAGTTCTTTTGTGAAGATAAGGAGCAAGAATACAGCAAGGAAAAGAAGAGAATTTCCTGTAAAAAGGGTTGGTTTCGGACCATTTCTATCATAGAGTTTGCCAAAGACAGGAGAGAGGAAGGCTCCGAGCATGGTTCCTGGAAGCAGTGCGAAGCCTGCCTGAGCTGTTGAAATGTCTTTTTCTATGACTAGGAAGTTGGGAATCAGAAAATTAGCCGATAGGTTGATAAACTGGAAAATGAAGAAGGGTAAAATAGCCAATAAGACTGTTAGTTGCTTTAAGATACGAATATCTAAGAATGGATGTTCAATCTTCAAGCTCCGATAGATAAAGCAAGATAATGGCACTACGCAGAGAACAAGATAGAGCCAATCGATATGTCCTTCTTCTAAGCTAGAGATAGCTACAATGGCAAAGACGAGTGAGCTTGCTAAGAGGAAAAATGAGAGAAGATCAAAGGCGCGTTTCCTAGACTTCTCTGAATTTCTTAGAAAGAAAAAGCCAAGAATAAAGGAAATGATTGGGACAGGAAGAATAAAGGTATAAATCATATGCCAGTCAAAACGACTAATCATAAAACCACCGTAAGTCGGCCCAATTGCTGGTGCTAGGCTGACCACCATCCCAGACAAGCCCATGTAGGTTCCAATTTTTTGCTTAGGAACACGCTCAACAATTAAGTTAAAGAGCAAAGGGATAGCTAATCCAGTAGCTCCTCCTTGCAGGATTCTCCCTACCATCAAGATGGGAAAGCTTGAAGCCAACATGGCAATCAGAGTTCCCACGCAAAAGTTGGCCAAAGCGGTAAAGAGGATGGTTCTCTCTTTCCAATTGTGGGCTAGGGTCGCTCCTAAAGTAATTGTAATAGCCACTGCTAACAAATACCCTGTCGTAATCCATTGCAGTGTTCCCAATCCTAACCCAAAGACCTTACTTAGATGCGGGAAGGTTACATTCATACTGGTTTCAGATAAGATGCCTGCAAAGCAGACTAAGGCTGTCGCAAGGAGCGAGAAAAAATCTTTCTTTTCAACTGTTTGATGATTTGGCACGATTGTCTCCTTTACATGTTTGAAATGAATCACTGTATTTATTATAAAGCAAGAAGTTCGCTTTGAAAAGTGAATGAAGGCTATACCGCCATCTTATTTGACGAATCGAAAGGGAAAAAACGAATTCCAATAGCTAACTATAATCAGCTATAGAAAAGAAAAATAGATTTTCAGTACTTTTATAGAAAAAAGCCATTTCCAGACTTTTTCTTTTGCCTGAAATTGTGGTAAAATAAGGTCTATACGTGCTTGATACAAAGATGAGGATATAATAAGCTACTAAGGCCGTGGAATTAAAGCTAAGCTGAACCGCCCTTTAGCATCTTTATGAACTGAACAGCCCTAAAAGCTGTGTAAAAAAGATAAACTGTCTTGTCTACATCGAAGACCTCGCCAGTTTCCTATTTTTACTTTGCTTTTAGCGGTCTTAATATCTTGATAATTGAACACGCCTACAACTCTGTGGAAAAAGATAAATCTATCTAGGAGCAGTCGCTCCGTCGTTCGCTTTACTATTTTCCTTTGAGTTGCTTAAGCTCTTAGTATCTTGATGAACTGAACACGACCTAAAAGCTGTGTAAAAAAGATAAACTGTCTTGTCTACATCGAAGACTTTGCCAGTTTCCTATTTTTACTTTGCTTTTGACGGTCTTAGTATCTTGATCTTTGTAGCCAAGACGTATGAAAAAATTTGAGCATGTGCTCGGCAAGGAGTCTTTATGACAAAACAAGTTTTTAAAACCGTTTTTGCAGGTCGTGAGCTGGTAGTTGAAACCGGTCAGGTTGCAAAGCAGGCAAATGGCAGCGCCGTTGTTCGATATGGAGAAAGTACCGTTTTAACTGCGGCAACCATGTCCAAAAAGATGGCTACTGGTGACTTTTTCCCATTGCAGGTCAACTATGAGGAAAAAATGTATGCAGCTGGGAAATATCCTGGCGGCTTTAACAAGCGCGAAGGTCGTCCGTCAACAGATGCGACTTTGACCGCCCGCTTGATTGACCGTCCGATTCGCCCTATGTTTGCGGAAGGTTTCCGCAATGAAGTTCAGGTTATCAATACTGTTCTTTCTTATGACGAAGATGCTTCGCCTCAAATGGCTGCTATGTTCGGTAGCTCTCTGGCTCTTTCTATCTCAGATATTCCTTTTAATGGGCCTATTGCAGGGGTTCAAGTCGGCTATGTAGATGGTGAATTTATCATCAACCCTAGCAAGGAACAAAAAGAAGTTTCGCTTTTGGAACTGACAGTGGCTGGTACCAAAGAGGCTATCAACATGGTAGAATCTGGAGCCAAGGAGCTGTCTGAAGATGTCATGCTGAAAGCTCTTCTCAAAGGGCATGAAGCGGTCAAAGAATTGATTGCCTTCCAGGAAGAAATTGTCGCAGCAGTCGGCAAGGAAAAAGCAGAAGTAGAATTGTTGCATGTTGATGAAGAGCTGCAGGCAGAGATTGTCGCAGCCTACAACAGTGACTTGCAAAAGGCTGTTCAGGTAGAAGAAAAGCTGGCGCGTGAAGCCGCAACTCAGGCTGTCAAAGACCAAGTCACAGCAGTTTATGAAGAAAAATATGTAGACCACGAAGAATTCGACCGTATCATGCGTGATGTGGCTGAAATCTTGGAGCAAATGGAGCATGCAGAAGTGCGGCGTTTGATTACCGAAGATAAGGTCCGTCCTGATGGTCGTAAGGTTGATGAAATCCGTCCGCTGGATGCGGAAGTGGATTACCTGCCGCGCGTGCATGGTTCTGGTCTCTTTACTCGTGGGCAAACCCAAGCCTTGTCTGTCCTGACTCTGGCACCAATGGGCGAAACGCAAATCGTTGACGGCTTGGATCCGGAATACAAGAAACGCTTCATGCACCACTATAATTTCCCGCAATACTCTGTCGGGGAGACAGGCCGTTATGGTGCTCCTGGTCGTCGTGAAATTGGACACGGTGCTCTTGGGGAACGTGCCTTGGAGCAAGTCTTGCCTAGCTTGGAAGAGTTTCCTTACGCTATCCGTCTGGTAGCAGAAGTCTTGGAATCAAACGGTTCTTCCTCACAGGCCTCTATCTGTGCGGGCACTTTGGCTCTGATGGCCGGTGGTGTGCCGATTAAGGCTCCGGTTGCTGGTATTGCTATGGGCTTGATTTCAGATGGCAGCAACTACACGGTTCTGACGGACATTCAAGGTTTGGAAGACCACTTTGGAGATATGGACTTTAAGGTAGCTGGTACTCGTGAAGGTATTACCGCCCTGCAGATGGATATCAAGATTGAAGGAATTACAGCGGAGATCCTGACAGAAGCTCTGGCTCAGGCTAAGAAAGCCCGCTTTGAAATTCTGGACTTGATTGAAGCGACAATTCCAGCTCCACGTCCTGAGTTGGCTCCAACTGCTCCGAAAATCGACACCATCAAGATTGATGTGGACAAGATCAAGATTGTCATCGGAAAAGGTGGGGAAACCATCGACAAGATTATCGCTGAGACTGGTGTTAAGATTGACATTGATGAAGAAGGAAATGTGTCCATCTACTCTAGCGACCAAGACGCCATCAATCGTGCTAAGGAAATCATTGCTGGCTTGGTCCGTGAAGCAAAAGTGGATGAAGTTTACCATGCTAAGGTTGTTCGGATTGAGAAATTCGGTGCCTTTGTCAATCTCTTTGACAAGACGGATGCACTGGTTCACATTTCAGAGCTGGCTTGGACTCGGACCAACAATGTCGAAGATGTCGTACAAATCGGTGATGAAGTAGATGTCAAGGTTATCAAGATTGATGCCAAAGGTCGGGTAGATGCTTCCATGAAAGCTCTCTTGCCACGTCCACCTAAACCTGAAAAATCAGACAAGCACCATGATAAGCATCATGGTAAGGGGCATCCTCATAAGAAACATGAAGAAGCACCTCTTGCTCAAACAGAAGAATAAAAGACAAACAAGGAGTAGTAGGGCTCAGTTGCGTTGCAATTCTTGGGCCAGCTCCCTTGTTTTTTACATCATGAAAGGAGAAGAAGATGGGGTGGTGGAAAGAAACCATTGATATTGTAAAAGAAAATGATCCAGCAGCTCGAAATTCCCTAGAGGTTCTCTTGACTTATCCAGGGATTAAAGCCTTGGCAGCTCATCGTCTTTCTCATTTTTTGTGGAAGCATAATTTCAAGCTATTAGCACGAATGCACAGTCAATTCTGGCGCTTTTGGACTCAGATAGAGATTCATCCTGGAGCCCAGATTGAATCAGGTGTCTTTATTGACCACGGCAGTGGCCTAGTGATTGGAGAGACAGCTGTTGTGGAGAAGGGAGCCATGCTTTACCACGGTGTTACCTTAGGTGGTACAGGAAAAGATACGGGCAAACGTCATCCGACTGTCCGAAAAGGGGCGCTGATTTCGGCCCACGCTCAGGTGATTGGCCCTATTGAAATAGGTGAGAAAGCCAAAGTTGGGGCGGGTGCAGTAGTTGTATCTGATGTGCCTAGTGATGTGACAGTGGTCGGAGTTCCAGCGAAGATTGTCCGTGTTCACGGTGAGAAAGATGAGCCAACCATTCACGAAGTAGAGGAGAAACGGGAATACTATCTAGACAAGTTAGAGCATGCCCGTGAAGCCAGCCACCATTCGTCAAGTCTCTAGGAAAGGGTAGCAAAGTTATCGAAGTGGATTATGACAGGAGGAACCGACATGTCAGATTTATCAGATGAAATTATGAATCAGGCAGTCCTTGAGTTACAAGAACACTTGGATGGTCTTGCTAAGGAGCGCTTTAACAAACTGCCACCTAGCCACCAGCGAGAATGGACTCATTATATCAGTGAAGCCAAAAAAGATGAGACCAAACTGCGCCGTCTAAATAAAATGAAGGCGGATTTGCTGGAGCCTTAAAGAAAGAGAAGTTATGCTATTAGAGGAATTTGAAGATGTAGCAGCAGTTATTGAGCCAACTGAAAAGCCAGTCCATGACAAGGGTGAGGTATGCGAAACCATCATCCTGTCCTTTAATGGCGAAATTCTGAAACGTCTGGTCGAGTCAGAGGAAGTCTATCAGGGAGGCTATTTGAAAAGCATAAACGGCCAGCATCCATGGTATATTTATGGCCAAGGACCTAGCAAGCTAGCAGTTATGTTGGCTCCAATTGGGGCTCCCATGATAGTTGGCCAACTGGAGGAGTTAGCGGCCAGAGGCTTCACGAATTTCATCATTCTAGGTTCCTGTGGCGTTTTGGACCACTCAATTGAGGCGGATAAAATTATCCTGCCTGCGGCTGCATTGCGAGATGAAGGAACAAGCTATCACTATGCCCCACCGGGTGACGAAGTCGCCTATGACGAGTCTCTGTTAGTTAAGCTAGAAGCCATCTTTGACAAGCACAATGTTGAGCATATCCGCACCAAGTCTTGGACGACTGATGCCTTTTATCGAGAAACGCCTGATAAGGTCAAGCGTCGCTTGGCTGCTGGTGCACAAGTGGTGGATATGGAAGCTTCAGCTATCATGGCTTGGAGTCAATTTCGCAAGAGCAAGGTCTATCAATTCTTCTACACAGCTGACTATGTGGATCATCATAACCGAACCTGGGATGCCCGCCATGAAGAGCGGACAGCTGATGCCATGACTTTTTTCACTATCGCTTTGACAATAGCAAAGGAACTAGAAAGGTAACTACAAGAATGGCAGTATATTTTTACGGCTGTATCACCATGGATGGCTACTTGGCAGACAGCCAACACAGGATAGACTGGCTGCATCAGCTTGGTTCTGTAGAGGATACAGGCTATGATGACTTTTACAGGCAAATGGATATCACCATCATGGGCAAGCGGACCTTTGAGGAAATCCAAGATTTGCAAGATGTAGAAAGTTTTTATAAAGCTACGGAAAACTATGTCTTTACGCATGATAGGCACCTGCCTGTCAGCAATTACCAGCCAGTAGCTGGGGATGTGGTGGACTTTGTTCACCAGATTGACAAAGGCAAAAATGTCTTTGTGATTGGTGGTAATTCCTTGGTAGGACCGCTCTTGGATGCGGATCTTTTCGACCACCTCATTATTCAGATAGCGCCCCTTATCCTAGGAAAGGGGGTTCCCCTCTTTACCCAAGAGGAAGGGCAGCGCTTTTACCAACTGGATAGCCTCAGACAATTTGGCCCTTTTGCAGAGCTGGTTTTCAGCCGAAAAAGTCAGAAATAGAGAAGGGAGTGGACCGCATGATTAAAATTTACGACACCATGACCCGCAGCCTACGTGAATTTGTGCCCATTGAAGAGGGCAAGGTTCGCATGTATGTCTGCGGTCCGACGGTTTATAACTATATCCATGTCGGCAATGCCCGCTCAACAGTAGCTTTTGACACAGTTCGTCGCTATTTTGAGTATCGGGGATTTGAGGTCAATTATATTTCCAATTTTACAGATGTAGATGATAAGATTATCCATCGCGCCAAGGAAGAAGGCATTACACCAAAAGAAGTGGCTGATAAGTATATCGCAGCTTTTCGTGAGGATGTCTCAGCTCTGGGTGTAAAACCTGCGACTCGTCATCCGCGGGTGGTGGAGTTTATGGCTGACATCATCCGTTTTGTTGAGGACTTGGTTGACAAAGGCTACGCCTATGAGTCAGAGGGCGATGTCTACTTCCGCGTGGAAAAGTCTCACAATTATGCCAAACTAGCCAACAAAACTTTGGCAGACTTGGAGTTGGGTGCTTCTGGTCGGACAGATGAGGAGACTGCTCGTAAGGAAAATCCAGTCGACTTTGCCCTTTGGAAGGCTGCTAAACCAGGAGAAATTTCTTGGGACAGTCCTTGGGGAACAGGTCGCCCAGGCTGGCACATCGAGTGTTCGGTCATGTCGACGGAGATTTTGGGTGATACTATTGATATCCACGGTGGAGGAGCAGACTTGGAGTTTCCTCACCATACCAATGAAATCGCCCAGTCAGAGGCCAAGACTGGTCAGACTTTTGCCAACTACTGGATGCATAATGGCTTTGTCAACATTGATGATGTTAAGATGTCCAAGTCTTTAGGTAATTTTATCACTGTTCACGATGCCCTCAAGACCATTGATGGTCAGGTGCTGCGTTTCTTCTTTGCTACCCAGCATTATCGTAAGCCGATTAATTTCACAGAAAAAGCTGTTCATGATGCAGCAACCAATCTCAAATATTTGAAGAATACCTATGAGCAGCCTTTCACTGGTCAGGCAGACTCTAATCAGCTGCAAGCCTTTCTGGATAAATTCACCGCTGCTATGAACGAAGATTTCAATGCAGCCAATGGTATCACGGTTGTCTTCGAGTTAGCCAAGTGGATCAATTCTGGCAATTACACCGCTGAAGTTAAGGAAGCATTTGCCAATCTCTTAGAAGTTTTTGGTATTGTTTTTGTAGAAGAAGTCCTAGACGCAGACATTGAGCGCTTGATTGAGGAGCGCCAAGTAGCGCGTGCCAATCGTGACTTTGCGACTGCAGACCGTATTCGGGATGACTTGGCCGCTCAGGGCATCAAGCTTTTGGATACTAAGGACGGAGTGAGGTGGACACGTGACTGATGTCAACCTGATTAACGGTATCGCTCTCGCCTTTGAGGGAGATGCTGTCTACTCCATGTATATCCGGCGGCACCTGATTTTTCAGGGACTCACTAAGCCCAATCAGCTGCACAGGGAAGCGACCAAGTATGTTTCTGCCAAGGCTCAGGCCAATCTCATCTCTCTCATGCTGGAAGAAGGGATTCTGACGGAGAAGGAAGAGGATATCTACAAACGTGGCCGCAATGCCAACAGCCACACCAAGGCTAAGAATGCGGATATTGTTACTTACCGTATGTCTACAGGATTTGAAGCGGTCATGGGCTACCTGCATATGACGGAAGAAATCGAACGCTTGGAAGGATTAATTGACTGGTGCATCAAACGAGTGGAGGAAGCTACTCATGAAATCAAATGAATTGCTGGCTTTGTTTCCAAAGGCTAGTCTACAAGATAAACCCAGTCAAGATAGCCAGAAAGTCTCGCTTCGTCTTGATCAGCAACATTGGCTAGTTTTGGCGACAGAAGATTTAACAGATCGAGAACAGCAACTGCTTGCTCTGCTGACAGAAAAAGAGTCCGTTTTTTCACAAAATCCTTGGTATAGGTATTTAGTATCTGAGTCCGAAGAAACACTACCTCATGAGGTTGAGGCGCTACAGTTTATTCATTGCCACCTTTTTCATTATGAGACAGAATCTATTTCGGCTTGGCTAGACATGATGCGAACTCTTTTGACCAATAAAATCGCATATTTTCAGACTAGCCCGCAAGACTATATTTTTGTTCTTGATCAGGGGCAACAATTGGCTGTTAAAGATTTGCTGAGGGATGTCTTGTCAGCTGTTGAATATGACTTTAACCTGCGTTTGGCTGTTTTGATTGGACAAGTCTGGCCCAGATCGGTGAAAGACGAGTTGCCACAACTCTATCAAGCTGAGAACAGCCTCTTCACTCAATGGTTGAATCGCTATCAGCAGTCTTTGGTTTTACCTTTCTCACAGCTCTTCTTATGGGGCTTAGACGAGGCTAAGGACACTCTTCTTCCTCTGAAGAAGAAACTGCATCAGCTTATAGAGGGACAAGAGCAATTAACCGAGATTATCTTAGCCTTGTGGGAAAATGGAGCAGTTGTGACCAAGGCAGCTCAGCAACTTTATATTCACAGGAATACTCTCCAATATCGCTTGGATAAGTGGGAGGAGTTGACAGGCTTGCAGTTAAAAGAGTTGACGGATTTATCACTCTGTTACCATATCATTTTGAAAGATTTATTTTGATGTTTTGTGCAGGCTGCACAAAACATTTTTTTTATTTTAGGCAGTTTGCCATAGCATTGTAAAACGCTTTCAAATATAATAAGAGTATAAATTTAAAAGGAGCCTATCATGGTAGAATTAAATCTAAAAAATATTTACAAGAAATATCCAAATAGTGAACACTATTCTGTTGAAGATTTCAACTTAGAAATTCAAGACAAAGAATTTATCGTATTTGTAGGACCTTCAGGATGTGGTAAGTCTACAACTCTTCGTATGATTGCTGGACTTGAAGACATCACAGAAGGTGAATGTTCAATCGATGGTCGAGTGGTTAACGATGTGGCACCAAAAGACCGTGATATTGCCATGGTTTTCCAAAACTATGCCCTTTACCCTCACATGACTGTATACGACAACATGGCCTTTGGTTTGAAATTGCGTAAATACAGCAAAGAAGATATCGACAAACGTGTTCAAGAAGCTGCTGAAATTCTTGGATTGAAAGAATTCTTGGACCGTAAACCAGCTGACCTTTCTGGTGGTCAACGTCAACGTGTTGCCATGGGACGTGCTATTGTCCGCGATGCAAAAGTATTCTTGATGGACGAGCCTTTGTCAAACTTGGATGCAAAACTTCGTGTATCCATGCGTGCTGAAATCGCTAAAATCCACCGTCGTATCGGAGCAACAACTATCTACGTAACACACGACCAAACAGAAGCGATGACTTTGGCTGACCGTATCGTTATCATGTCAGCAACTAAGAACCCATCAGGAACTGGTACAATTGGTCGCGTAGAGCAAGTTGGTACACCACAAGAACTTTACAAACACCCAGTCAATAAATTTGTCGCTGGCTTTATCGGAAGCCCAGCTATGAACTTCATCAATGTGAAGCTTGAAGGCAACGAGATTGTTACTGAAGGTGTGAGATTGAAAGTGCCAGAAGGGATCTTGAAGGTTCTGAAAGAAAAAGGCTACGAAGGTAAAGAATTGATTTTTGGTATCCGTCCAGAAGATATCAATACAGAACCTGCTTTCCTTGAAACTTTCCCTGACTCAGTAGTACACGCAACAATCTCTGTATCAGAGTTGCTTGGTTCAGAGTCTCACTTGTACTGCCAAGTTGGTAAAAACGAATTTATCGCAAAAGTAGATGCACGTGACTACTTGCAAACAGGTGAAGGAATTGACCTTGGCTTTGACTTGAACAAGGCGCACTTCTTCGATAAAGAAACTGAAAAGACAGTTTATTAATGTTTTCTACAATGAAGAAAATTTAGTTATCAAAAACGAGCTTGGACATCCATGCTCGGTTTTTTCTATCATATCAGATCTTATAATCCATACTTGATAGGTCGGGATCATAGTTGAGGTGGCCTTTCCTATAAGTAATGGTTGATGGACTTTGGAGAATATGAGCTTGAATTATTCACTTTTTATCCTTAGGGATAGGATGAGAGAGCATTTTTCACAACCTTCTAATTGCTACTAGCTAACGCTGTTGAACAAAGAAAAATTGTTTAAAACTCGAAAAATTTCAGAAAACTGTTGACATGTTTTCTAAAAAAGAGTAGAATAGCCCTTATTTTTTAATTGAGGAGGAACTTATGTTTTCCAAGTTAAAAGGATTTTTTATTGGACGCCCATTAAAATCCGGTAAAGAAGGAGAGGATGGTCATTTATTGACAAAACTACAGGCCTTGGCTATGCTCTCTAGTGACGCCTTATCTTCCATCGCTTATGGACCAGAGCAGGTTGTTCTGGTCTTAACTTCTGTGTCTGTCGGAGCGATTTGGTGGTCACTTCCCATAGGAATTGTCGTATTGGTTTTATTAGCGAGTTTAACCATTTCTTATCGTCAGGTTATCCATGCTTACCCTCAAGGAGGAGGAGCTTATATGGTAACGACAGAAAATCTTTCTCCAACAGCAGGCTTAATTGCGGGTGGAAGTTTACTGGTAGACTATATGTTGACTGTAGCTGTTTCAGTTGCTTCTGGAGCGGATGCCATTACCTCAGCGATTCCTATCTTACACCCTTACAACCTACATATCTCGGTCTTGCTAGTCCTCTTATTGATGCTAATGAATTTACGAGGGCTAAAAGAATCAGCGACTTCCTTAATGATTCCTGTCTATCTTTTTATTGTCAGCACGTTACTGTTGATTGGTTTTGGTTTTTTGCAAATCATGACAGGAAACTTGGAATATCACGCAACTGCTCATATTGGCACTTCTATTACTGGAGTAAGTTTGATCTTGTTGCTCCGAGCATTTACCAGTGGTTCAGCTTCCTTGACTGGAGTGGAAGCCATATCTAATTCAGTTCCCTTTTTCAAGAAGCCAAAGGCTCACAATGCTGCAAGAACCCTATCAATCATGGCTTTAATCCTAGGGATCATGTTTGCAGGAATCACTTTCTTAAACTATTGGATTGGAATCGTGCCTGTCAAAGGTGTAACCACCTTGGCACAGATGGCTCAGGCAATCTTGGGAAGTTCTCCACTTGGTCGTATCTTATTCTACGTTTTTCAATTGTCAACAGCTTTGATCTTGGCAGTTGCGGCTAATACAGGATTCTCAGCTTTTCCGGTGCTTTCCTACAATATGGCTAAGAATAAATATATGCCACATATGTACATGGAAAAGGGGGATCGACTCAGCTATTCAAACGGGATTTTTACATTGGCCTTTGGGGCTATTGCTCTCTTGTGGATTTTTAAGGGGAATACAGAGCGTTTGATCCCACTGTATACCATTGGTGTATTTGTGCCCTTCGCCCTCTCTCAAACTGGTATGGTTGTCCATTGGAAGAAAAAGTTTGGAAAAGATTTCTTGAAGCATTCAATTGCGAATATCCTTGGTGCTGTTATTTGTTACGGGATTGTTCTTATTTTACTTTTATTCCGTCTGCGAGATATTTGGCCCTTCTTTCCAATTATCATTGTCTTGACCTGGCTGTTCTTAGCTATTAAACAGCACTACAACAGGGTCGCAAGACAGCTGAGATTAGAAGAACATATCGAGCGTCAGAATTACACAGGCAATACAGTAATTGTGCTAGTCGGAAATGTCACCAGAGTTAGTGTTGGAGCAATGAGCTATGCTCGCAGTATTGGCGACGATGTCGTCGCAATGCACGTCTCAACAACTGAAACTGCTAAAAAGGATGCTGAAGTCGCAGAGGAATTTGCTGACTACTTCCCTGATATTCGATTTGAGACTATTACGACTAGCTACCGCAATATTATTACTCCAACAGTTCAGTATGTGATCAAGGTAGCAAAGCGGGCTAAAAAAGAAGGAAGGACAGTGACAGTCTTGGTTCCTCAGTTTATCCCGAAAAAGAGCTGGCAAAATATCCTTCATAATCAAATGAGTTTAAAATTGAAATATTATCTAAAGTGGTACGAAGATGTTGTAGTCGCAAGCTATTCTTATCACTTAAAAGAATAAACTACTTTCTTAATGTAAAAAAGGAACCAAATTTTTTTGGTTCCTTCTTTATTTTGTGTAGAAAGAGTTAGTTCCTTTCTTCTTGATAATTCCTATAAAAATCAACCTTTAACTCAATAAAGGTCTCCAAGTTCCGCAGGAGCTGAAGGAGCGTAGCGCGGGTTTCAAATTCCTGACGAGTCTTAGGAAGTGGCCGTTTTCGAAAGACAGCCAGATATTCCTCGATTTCATCCAGTAAATCATGACCTGGATTTTCTTGACTTAACTGTTTGGCTGTTTTTAAAAAGAGTTTAGCCAATATGAAGCTTTCGCTAGCTGCTAGGCGACAGGTATTGATATTACTGGCCATATCCAGCAAGATACGATTCTGAGCTCTTCGCATTTCAAAATAGTGGATATGGTAGTTGGTTTGATGAAAGAGATGGTTAGAGCGGTCCAAGTAGACCAGATTCAAGGCTTGTTCTAGAGTTGTATCAAGCTCTTTTATTAGGGTCGCGTCGTTTCGTCCGTCCCCTGATTTTAAAAAGTATTCAAAACGAAGGAGAATCTTTTTCAGTTGTTCTTCCACTTGCTCATGATAGCTGTTAATCTCCTCTTGACGCGAGGGCATGTAGAGATTGGCTAAAAGAGCAAAGCCAGTTCCAATGAGAAATAGAGCAAGCTCATTGCTAAGGAGTGACCAGGAGGTGGATTTTTCTAAGAGCAGATGGCTGACCAGAACGGTGCTGGGGGTAATGCCAATTTCCCACCCGAGTTGAAAAGCTAGGGGAACGTAGATTGCGATATAGAGGGCCAATGCTCCGAGATTAAAACCTAGAAAGCGAAAGGCTAAGCTTCCAATAGCCAGCGCCAATATGGTCGATAAAAAGCGGTCTCTAGCTAGTTTGACTGTACTCCTGCGAGTATCGCTAACACTCAAAAGAGCAATAATACCAGCAGAGACTGAATAAGCTAATCCTAAAGTTTTTGCTAGCCAAGCCGCTAGGCAGGTGGCGAGCATCAGTTTGATCGTTCGGTGGAGAAGGGACATATGAGTCAACTTTCTTTTTCTAGAGTCGCTTTATTATATCATGACTAGAGTATAAAGTTGGTTAGGATGATTCCTTCGATTCGAATTTCTTGTTTTGTTCAGTAAAAGCTGTCGCAATTTAGGAGGCATTTATGTTATACTGAAAACATGGAAAAAAACGATATTGTCTATGGTGTGCATGCGGTGACAGAGGCTCTCGCAGCTAACACTGGAAATAAACTCTACATTCAAGACGACCTGCGTGGCAAAAAGGTCGATAAAATCAAAGATTTAGCTGCAGAAAAAAAGGTTTCGATCTCCTGGACGCCCAAGAAGACCTTGCAGGAAATGACTGACGGAGCCGTTCACCAGGGCTTTGTTCTGCGAGTGGCTGAGTTCGCCTATACTGAGTTTGAGGTTCTGTTGAAAAAAGCAGAGCAGGAAGACAATCCACTATTATTGATTTTGGACGGGCTGACTGACCCGCACAATTTTGGCTCTATCTTGAGGACGGCTGACGCAACTAATGTGGCTGGAGTCATCATTCCCAAGCATCGTGCGGTCGGTGTGACACCAGTTGTAGCCAAGACTTCAACGGGTGCCATTGAGCATATTCCCATTGCTCGTGTGACCAATCTCAGCCAGATCTTGGACAAGCTCAAGGAAGCTGGTTTCTGGATTTTCGGTACGGATATGCAGGGGACGCCTTCCCATAAGTGGAATACAGCAGGCAAGCTAGCCCTCATCATCGGCAATGAAGGCAAGGGTATTTCCAGCAACATCAAGAAGCAGGTGGACGAAATGCTGACGATTCCCATGAATGGCCATGTCCAAAGCCTCAATGCCAGTGTCGCAGCAGCTATTCTCATGTATGAAGTCTTTAGAAATCGGGTGGGCTAATGCAAGTACTTGGAAGTTATGCGTTAGAAAAATATCAAACAGAAAAGTTTGAACCGATTATTTATGATATCTATCATAATAAAGGAGAAGATAATTATTGCTTTTGCTTTGAAATCACTGAGGAAGCAGATCAGTATCCCTTAGAGGATTTATTGACCCAATATTCCTTGAATTGCACGGATTTATACGGTCAAGAAAGTCAAGTAAATGACACTTTGAAATATCTGGTTGAGGTTGAAACCTTATCCAGTGCTAAGGCGGATCTCATCAGTATTCTCAATTTTTCTACAATTTTAAATAAAGAGATTGTGAATTATGTAAAAGGAAAATATGAGTACCTTGCTGAAAAGAGGTGTATGAGTTCCTTTTATATGGGAAATCAAAAAGTGGAAGTTCCTGTGCTTGCTTACCGAAATGATAACTCTGGGATGGTTTCTTTCCAAAATAAATATCCAGAAGTACAATTAACAAATTTATTTTTAGAAGATAAAAAATATGATGTTGAGTGCCTAGATGGGGAATGGACCTGTATTGAATTGCTTAATGATAGAGCAAACCTGATTTTAAAAGATCCACAAGATGAATATTTCCAATATATTTTTGATTTGAAAGGCTTTCAAGGTGTCAGTCCTGTTTTAGACTGACCTAGCGGAATAACTTTCCTAAAAGCAAGAATGTTTAACAGCTAGTCCTAATAAGGTGGTCATTCAAAGCACCACTAATAACCTGCTTATGTCCATGGAGAATCCTCTCTGTGGGAACTAAAAAATGATGGAGAATAAGATGACCTTTAAAATTTTAACGGATTCTACAACAGATCTGCCTGAAAAATGGGCAGCTGAACATGATGTTACAATCTTAGGCTTGACCATTCAGCTGGATGGAGTGACCTATGAAACAGTAGGGGAAAACAAACTGACCAGTAAGACCTTGCTTGAAAAGATGAAGGCAGGAAGTCAACCAACTACCAGCCAAATTAATGTAGGTCAGTTTGAAGATGTCTTTAGAGAATATGCGAAAGCTGACACGCCGCTGTTGTATGTAGCTTTTGCTTCCTTGCTATCTGGGACCTATCAAAGTGCTGTTATGGCTCGGGACATAGTCTTGGAAGACTATCCTCAAGCTGTGATTGAGATCCTTGAGAGTCGGGCTGCTTCTATGGGGGAAGGGCTTCTGGTAATGAAGGCTGTCGAGGCACGATCAGAAGGTAAATCACTAGCTGAGACCTTGGATATTTTACTGGCTTTGCGACCAAAAGTTCAAACCTATTTCTTAGTGGATGATCTGAATCACTTGGTGCGGGGTGGAAGAATTTCAAAAACAGCTGCCATGATAGGTAGTCTGGCTAGCATCAAGCCAATTATTGCAGTTCAAGCGGATGGAAGTTTGAAACCAATTGCCAAGGTAAGAGGAAAGAAGAAGGCCCAGGCAGAGTGTGTTCGCATGCTTTTAGAAAATATAGCAGATGATCGTGCAGTGATTGCTCATGCAGATGCTGATCAGGATGCTGAGAGTCTGAAGGAACAGCTATTAGCAGATGGCCGAGTGAAAGAAGTCTTGATTGAACCACTTGGACCAGTTATTGCAACCCACGTTGGACCAGGAACTTTAGCTTTATTTGGCTTCGCTAAAAACGACCGAGATTAAGAAACAAACTTGAAAACGAAAACAAGCTAAAAAGTGAAATATTTCCGGCAAAGATATTGACTTTTGGCCTAAAAATTTGGTATGATAGTAGGCGGTATTGTTTACCCCATTTGTAAGGCCCCGGAACCTTTCAAATAACTTGCGGACCGGAACATCCGCCCTGTAAACAAAAACGATATTCAAATAGGAGAAATCATGAACAAAACAACATACATGGCTAAGCCAGGTGAAGTTGAACGCAAATGGTACGTAGTTGACGCTACTGATGTACCTCTTGGACGCCTTTCTGCTGTTGTAGCAAGCGTACTTCGTGGAAAAAATAAACCAACATTCACACCACACACTGATACAGGTGACTTCGTAATCGTTATCAACGCTGAAAAAGTTAAATTGACTGGTAAAAAAGCTACTGATAAAGTTTACTACACTCACTCAATGTACCCAGGTGGATTGAAATCTATCACTGCTGGTGAACTTCGCTCTAAGAACGCTGTTCGTTTGATCGAAAAATCAGTTAAAGGTATGCTTCCACATAATACTCTTGGCCGTGCTCAAGGTATGAAATTGAAAGTATTTGTAGGCGCTGAGCACACTCACGCTGCACAACAACCAGAAGTTCTTGATATTTCAGGACTTATCTAAGGAAAGGAACAAATAAGCTATGTCACAAGCACAATATGCAGGTACTGGACGTCGTAAAAACGCTGTTGCACGCGTTCGCCTTGTTCCAGGAACTGGTAAAATCACTGTAAACAAAAAAGATGTTGAAGAGTACATCCCACACGCTGACCTTCGCTTGGTTATCAACCAACCATTCGCAGTTACTTCAACTGCTGGTCAATACGACGTTTTCGTAAACGTTAATGGTGGTGGTTATGGAGGACAAGCAGGGGCTATCCGTCACGGTATCGCTCGTGCCCTTCTTCAAGTAGACCCAGACTTCCGCGATTCTCTTAAACGCGCTGGACTTCTTACTCGTGATGCTCGTATGGTAGAACGCAAGAAACCAGGCTTGAAAAAAGCTCGTAAAGCATCACAATTTAGTAAACGTTAAAACTTATTTAAACTTATTGAAAGCATTTCGTATCAAAAATACGGGATGCTTTTTCTGTTCACCCCAAATTTTTGTAACTAGGTGATACTTGAAATTAATACAAATTTGGTTGTTTTTGATAAATCTAAGCAACACTACATGATGAAGTGAAAGGGGATGAATCTTTGATAGTATTCACTTATTGTGAAATATGATATATTTATTAATTAGATGGATGAATACTTCTAGAGTTAAATATAGTATAATAGGGACATACTTTTTGGTTTATTTTTGTTTGTAGTCGGATTATGAAAGAATATCCAATATTATGCGATAAGATAGAATGTTACAAAAAAGAAAGGGGATGCAATCCGATGAAGAAAGACAGATTAATTGTATTGACAGATGCTGTTCTAGCAATTATTATGACCATCTTGGTTTTAGAGTTAGAAAAACCAACAACACCAAGTCTTGAAGCTTTTTGGGATTTACGGCAAAATTTCTTTGCTTGTTTTCTTTCCTTTTTCTGGTTGGGATCGTTATGGATGGCACTAAACACATTATGGGAAAAGGTTGAGAAAATTTCCTCAGAAATTATTTGGTGGAATTTGTTTCTACTCTTGGAGCGGCAGGAGTTCTCTTTGGAGAATTTCATGCCATCCAAGATACCAGTCTGAATGATGTGGTGGACCGGATCTATATAAATGTCAAGGATTTACCGTTTCAGTCCTTGGGAGCTTTAGCTAATATCCTGTCTGATATTAAGAAGGGACTGATTCAAGACAGTCATATCTGGTCTTTCTTCCAGTCATTTTTCAAACAATATCAGTTGATAATCAGCTTAAATCAGATCTATCAGTTTGTCTATCTTTCTCTGATGGAGATCATGTCCTATCTTCACTTTGATTATTGGAAAAAAACGGCTCGGTCAGGAGCTAGTATGAATAAGGAGAACAAATGAAACGTTTAAAAATGTTATGGCATATTATGCAGGTTACGGGTTTTACTCGGTTTGCTCTGAGTTTTGTGACCTTTGTTTTTGGGTCAGGAGGCGTGCTTTTCCTAGTTGAACCTGCTATCACAAATTACGGAGACGGTCTTTGGTATGCTTTTGTGACTTCGACGACTGTCGGCTACGGGGATCTCCTAGCTGTGACCTTGATTGGAAGGATTACCAGTGTCTTCTTGACGATTTATGGGCTCATATTTTTTGGCTGTTTATCAGCTGTTATTTTTAATTATTATACCAATTTAAATAAGGAAAGAGGAGAGGACAAATGACTGCCAATTATTCAACACGGGAATACCGTGAGAAATTATACGATGACCTTCATGTTCGATTGAGAGATACAGCGATTTTGATGTGTGCAATTTTTATTGCCTCTATCGGACTAAATATGAATTCAACAGCTGTCATTATAGGAGCCATGTTGATTTCACCTCTCATGACACCGATTGTTGGACTGGGATTCGGTTTAGCTATTTTTGATACGCGTTTAATCAAGCAATCTCTAGAGGTTTTATTGACTCAAGTGTTGGTCAGTTTGCTTGTCTCGACTCTGTATTTCTGGATTTCTCCCTTGTCTTATGCAAGTAGCGAGTTGATTGCACGAACCTCTCCAACCATTTGGGATGTCCTCATTGCTATTGCTGGTGGGATTGCTGGTGTGATCGGTTCAAGGAAAAAAGAAGCAAACAATATCGTGCCAGGAGTAGCCATTGCTACAGCTCTGATGCCGCCTATCTGTACTGCTGGCTATGGTTTAGCTAATGGGAATGTACGATTTTTATTGGGGGCTCTCTATCTTTTCTTGATCAACTGTGTCTTTATCATGCTAGCCAACATTGTTGGAACAAGAATTTTGATGAGAAAATCTCCTTTAACTTCATTTAAAGAGCTGAGCATTAAAATGAGAATTGGCTTGATATCTTTGATTGTATTGTTGATTCTTCCAGCTAGCTATTCGGCAGTTACTCTGACAATAGAACAAGCGCGCAAAGAAGGGATCAAACAGTTTGTAGGAAAAGAATTCGCCAATTATACGGTTATTAATCAAGTCTACAAGTCAAGTAACAATGAATTGGTCTTGACGGTTGTTGGAGATCCGATTTCAGAAGAAGAATTAGAAACACTCCACCAAAAACAAGCCTCTTACGGTATTCAATCTGTTCAATTGAAAGTGAATCAAGTTCAGAACTCGCCAACATTAGATAGTGAAGCGACCAAGGAATTTTATGAAAACATTGACAAGTATATTGATCAAAAACTCTCTGAAAAAGATTCACAAAACGATCTCGTAAAAGAAAATGAAGCAGACAAGGATTGAGGACAATGAACTGAATCGGTTTTTACGCCGTGTTTTTCTTGTATCTTCCTCTTTCTTACTTATAGCAGGTTGTTTTTGCTTGAATAAGAAATAAATTAGAAGTTCTATCATCTAAGAAAAATGATGAACAAAAAATCATTTAACTAATGGTGTGAACGTTTAGTGTTTATCAGCTCCATTCTCTGTAATTTTGGGGGTAAAATCCACACCATTCGGATAAAATTAGTTGAATTTGATTGGAAAAAAGCTTTTATAAAAGCGGAGAAAAGTCTTGATATTACGCTGTTTTTAGTCCAACTGAAATTCATACTTTCCAAACCAGGCTTGAAAAAGGCCCGTAAAGCATCACAATTTAGTAAACGTTAATTCGTTACTGGACAGCAGAATACAAACGAAAACACTTTGCATCTTGCAAGGTGTTTTTTTCTATGAGAACTGGCGGTGCGCAATTAGGATAGCTCTAGCGACTTTAGTCGCATAGAGATATGCTATGCACAGTTGCCTCAAGAAAACAATGCTTCTTGGTCCACCCTGTTAGACAAGCTTCAAAACCAAGGAATCCAACAGATTTCTCTTGTAGTTACAGATGGCTTTAAGGGGCTTGAGCAGATTATCAGTCAGGCTCACCCATTAGCTAAACAACAATGTTGCTTAATTCATATTAGTCGAAATCTAGCTAGTAAAGTGAAACGAGCAGATAGAGCGGTTATTCTGGGGCAATTTATAATGATTTATCGTGCTGAAAATTTAGAAATGGCAGGACAAGCTTTAGAGGACTTTCTCGCCGAATGGAAACCAAAGTATAGGAAAGTCATGGAAAGTCTGGAGAAGACGGATAATCTTTTAACTTTTTATCAGTTTCCCTACCAGATTTGGCACAGCATGTATTCGACAAACCTCATTGAGTCTCTTAACAAAGAAATCAAACATCAAACGAAAAAGAAGGTTCTTTTTCCTAATGAGGAGGCTCTGGAACGTTACTTAGTTACGTTGTTTGAAGATTATAATTTCAAGCAAAGTCAACGAATCCATAAAGGGTTTGGTCAATGTTCTGATACACTTGAAAGCTTATTTAATTAACACTCCGTAACTCTACTTAAGTGTTTACACATAATTATTGACAGTATCAAAAAATAAAGTATATTGTTTTCATCATAATATAATTAAATATCAGTATAGAGAATTTTATCTATATATCAGATATCAGCAATTGCTTTTGCTGTCATTTTTCGCTACAATAGTTACAAGGAGGAAATAAACATGTTAAAAGAAGTATTAAACGTCGCAAAAGTTGCGAAAAAATCATCTCTCTTCTTAGGAGGGGTAGCATTTGGGACGCTTGGCTTGAAAGTCTTAGCAAGTAAAGAAGCTAAGAAAGGCTATTCTAAGGCCTTGGCTAAAGCTTACAAATTGAAAGATGGACTGGATGCATCTGTTTCTGTTGTAAAACAACACGGTGATGATGTTTTACAAGACGCTAAATATTTATACGAACAGGAAAAGAAAGAAGAACAATTAGATAGCCTGACAGGTGAATAATATGTCTTTTAAAGTGCTACACAGAGGATATCAACATATCCGATTATCGTCCTCGTTTTCACTGACCTTGGATATTCAAGATTATCTTCGTTCCTTGGCTAAAGATGAAAAAGGGATCGACTCTATTCAGTTTTATATGGATCAGCAGCACTTTACTCTACGTATGAAAGAAGGCTTCTCTGTATTAGAAAATGCAGAGGCCTTTTTAAAAAAAATTGACAAGGGGAAAGTTTCGGACTTGATGACTCTTCCCATTCGTAGAGAAGAGAGTGCTTATTCAATTGTATCGGGTGCAGCGATTAAGCGTTTGCTGTTTCGAAGTTTTGTACCCTACCCTATTCGTTATATTTGGACTTGTTATCAGGCTTTGGGTTATGTCAAAGAAGCCTATCAAACTTTAGCGCGCAAGGAACTAACCATGGAGGTCTTGGACTGTTCGGCCATTTTGTTGTCCTTGTTTATGAACCAATCCAAGACAGCTAGCAACATCATGTTTATGCTTGATTTGGGTAATCATCTGGATCAGTGGTCTTTAAAAAAAACAGCAACAGATTTGGAACAAAGCCTTCTTGCTAAAGAAAGTGATGTTTTCTTAGTGCGGGGAGACATGGTCATCAGCATCAAGAGTTCTGATGTTCAAGTAGGTGATGTATTAGTTGTCTCCCAAGGGAATGAAATCTTGTTTGACGGCCAAGTGGTTTCAGGATTAGGCATGGTCAATGAGAGTTCCTTGACTGGAGAGAGCTTCCCTGTTGAAAAGAAAGAGGGAGATTCTGTATGTGCGAATACTGTTTTGGAAACAGGAGAGTTAAGAATTCGTGTGACTGATAATCAGATAAACAGTCGTATTTTGCAACTCATCAATCTGATGAAAAAATCTGAAGAGAGTAAGAAGACAAAACAACGTCATTTTATTAGGATGGCAGACAAGGTTGTAAAATATAACTTCTTAGGTGCTGGTTTGACTTATCTGTTAACAGGTTCGTTTTCAAAAGCCATTTCCTTTTTATTGGTGGATTTTTCATGTGCTCTAAAAATATCCACACCTGTAGCCTACCTTACGGCCATAAAGGAAGGTCTAAATCGAGAAATGGTTATTAAAGATGGTGATGTATTAGAAAAATATCTGGAAGTGGATACTTTCTTGTTTGATAAAACGGGTACCATCACGACGAGTTATCCTTTGGTTGAAAAGGTTCTTCCTTTCGGAGATTATACTGAGAAAGATATTTTAAGAATAAGTGCATGTTTGGAGGAACATATCTATCATCCTATTGCCAATGCAATTGTTAAACAAGCTGAAATTGAAGGCATTGAACACGAAGAAATGCATGGCAAGCTTCAGTATGTTGCAAGCAAAGGGATTAAATCGCAAATTGATGGTCAATCGGTTGTCATTGGAAATTATGTACTAATGCAAGACGAACAGGTAAGAATTAGTTCTGAGCAGCTGGCCTTGATTGAGCAATATAAGACTCATTACAATTTATTGTTTTTGGCTTATAAGAAAGAATTAA
Source organism: Streptococcus sp. SG2 (assembly GCF_030439925.1). Taxonomy (NCBI): domain Bacteria; kingdom Bacillati; phylum Bacillota; class Bacilli; order Lactobacillales; family Streptococcaceae; genus Streptococcus; species Streptococcus sp. SG2. The sequence goes on from NZ_JAQFJD010000002.1 coordinate 399,009, forward strand.
TTGGGATGTTTTGTATCCACACTCCCTTGAGAAGCGAGGCGAAAGTTGCATTGAAAAAGCTAAAGCGCCAAGGGAAAAAACTGATTCTGGCAACTGGTGATACGTTGGCTAGAACAGAAGAGTTGGTTAAAGATCTGCCATTTGACAACGTTTATACTGATTTAAAACCAGATGGTAAGTTTCAGTTGGTTCAGGAATTACAGAAAGCTGGCCGAACTATTTTGATGGTTGGAGACGGGTTAAACGACTCTGCTGCCTTGACGCTTGCAGATATTGGGGTTGTGATGAATGAAAGTGCTGATATTTCTAAGCAGATGAGTGATATTTTATTATTAGATAATCGTTTAGATTTCTTCGAGGAATTGAATTCTTTATCTGAATCGTTGCAGAAATTAATTCAAAGAAATATTCAAGAAACAGTTGTAATAAATGGAAGTTTAATTGGATTTGGGTTGTTAAATTGGTTAAGCCCATCTAATCTTTCGATATTGCACAATCTGACTACTTTAAGAATCGTCCTTCGTAGTCTTTCTATTAAAACTAGGTAAGAGACCGAGAAGCTGAGGTTATAAAAACTAAAAGGAGTTGTCTCATTTGAGAATAACGGCTCTTTGTCAACTGTAGTGGGTTGATGGAAAATTATACCCTGGAGAGGACCAAATTGGTTCTCTCCTTTTAAATATTGAAAAAACCATTGGCAGTGGACATACTTTAAGACTATATATTTCTGAAACTAGTTTCACAATACAAATATTGACATGCAATTATTAATTGGTGGATTTGAAGTTGACATCTACAAAGGTTAATGTTAGAATACATTCAAAAATATATTTGAATGAGGTGTTTTATGATTCAAAATATTGTTACTTCAATAATCCTGTATTCTGGGACAGCCGTAGACTTACTTATTATCCTAATGTTATTTTTTGCCAAAAGAAAAAGCAGAAAGGACATCATTAACATCTATTTAGGACAATTTCTAGGCTCTGTTAGTCTAATATTCCTAAGTTTGCTTTTTGCATTTGTCTTAAATTATATTCCTAGTAAAGAGATTTTAGGTTTACTCGGTTTGATTCCAATTTTCCTAGGCCTCAAAGTTTTGCTTTTAGGAGATTCTGATGGAGAAGCTATTGCAAAAGATGGTTTGCGAAAAGACAATAAAAACCTGATTTTTCTAGTCGCTATGATTACTTTTGCAAGTTGTGGCGCTGATAATATTGGTGTCTTTGTCCCATATTTTACCACCTTAAATTTAGCGAATTTGATAGTGACTTTACTTACTTTTCTAGTCATGATTTATCTCTTGGTTTTTTCTGCCCAAAAATTAGCACAAGTCCCTTCTGTTGGAGAAACTTTGGAAAAATATAGTAGATGGTTTATTGCCGTTGTCTATTTAGGATTGGGGATGTATATCCTGATTGAAAACAACAGCTTTGACATGCTATGGGCTGTGTTAGGCTAGGAGAAAAAATTATGAAAAAAGATAGTATCTGTCAAGTGGATGTTATAAATCAACAAAATGTTACAACCGCAACGAACTACCTTGAAAAGGAAAAAGTCCAAAAATCACTTCGCATTTTATCAAAATTTACCGATAATAAACAGATAAATATCATCTTTTATCTCCTTGCCGTCGAAGAACTCTGTGTCTGCGATATAGCCTGTTTATTAAATCTCAGTATGGCATCTGCCTCCCACCATCTTCGTAAACTAGCCAATCAAAACATCTTGGACACTAGAAGAGAGGGGAAAATTATATATTATTTTATAAAGGATGAGGAAATCAGAGATTTTTTTAATCAACTAGGATAACAACTATTTTTACTACTTTTCCATGATTATAGGGAGATTATATATGAAATTTTTTGATGAAAATTACTCACAAGAAATACCTACTCGTATTAAATGTTTAAGAAAAAAGTATAATTTAAAGCAAAGCGACCTAGGTAATGCAGGTCAAGTTAGGCAAATTGAAAAGGGAGAAATTTGAAAGAATTTGTATCTTTTATTTTTTGTTTCATTTATGCCCTATGCTACTGGAATAGTTAGTAGTCATTTCATGAATCATACGGCACAGCTCTTTTATGGACTGATCGTTATTGTTTCAACGGTAGCAAACTGGTTTTTACATAAAGTAATTGATAAACCCAATATAGATCAGAAAGAATTACTTGAAGCTACCGCACAATATAGGAAGTTATTGATACCTGACCTAATAATTAAAGGAGTGGGATTGATTCTGTCCTTAATTCTCTATCCTCCGATTATGATGTATAGTGTTTTAATTGCGGCATTTTACATCATAACTTTAAAAACACTATCCGAAAAAAGAGTGAATAACTAAAAAACGGTGACCAAAGTTAGGTGTATTATTTTAATGCTTAGAGACCTAAACTATTCCCTATTTTAAAAATATTGATTCAGATTTTATGAAATTAAAAAGTAGATATTGTTCAGAAAATCCTTGATATTACGCTGTTTTTAGTCCAACTGAAATCCATACTTTCCAAACCAGGCTTGAAAAAAGCTCGTAAAGCTAGCCAGTTCTCTAAACGTTAATTCGTTACTGGAAAGCAGAACACAAACGAAAACACTTTGCAGTTTGCAAGGTGTTTTCTTGTATGAGAACTGGCGGTGTGCAATTAGGATAGCTCTATCGACTTTAGTCGCATAGAGATATGCTATACACAGTTGCCACAAGAAAACAAGCGAAGTGATGTTTAATTGAGTGGCAACCACTGAACTCAAAACGTTAATCAAGACAAGCTTGCTCTTTCTCGTATGGGGTGAATTTTTCCCTTCTAGACATAAAAATACCTCTTAAGTAGATTTTGGTTATTTAACATGTCTACTTAAGAGGAATCATATCAATAGCGGATGGTTCTTTCGTCTTGCACCTAACGGAGCGAGATGGACTGAAAGTCACATAAAATAAAACGGTAAGCTAGAAATTACTAGCCTACCGTTTTGTTATAATGGGAAAGTATTTAATTATGTAATGATGACAAATTGAAAATACGAGTTAAATCAGTGTACATGCTATATTATGGTTAATATAAATTTACTTACTTTTTTCGATGATTAGTTCTCCAGATCTAATTTCCCAGACTTGGTCAAAGTTCTTCAGTGCTTCATTCTGTCGGTGTAAAGTAATGATGACAGCACACGGTAAGTCTAGTACTTTTTTCAATTCTGCCTCGAACTGATGAGCATCCAAGGCTGAAAAAGGTTCATCCATAATAACTAATGGACTCTGACGGTTTTTTTCTCGATTGAGGTACATACGTTGTTGTTGACCACCTGACAGGGATTGAGGAGGTGTTACTTCGAACTCTGCATCCTCAAACTCTGCAGGAAAAGTATTGAATAGCGTAACATTATTTTTATAACTAGATATGAAGCTATGCTCTTGCTGCAAGATCAGGCCAAATTTCCCCCAAAGCTGATTTAGAGGAAGATTATTCAGCAAAATCTCACCTTGGAAATCCTCATCCGTACCATTTAAAATATTGAGTAGGCTACTTTTACCTGATCCGTTCTCTCCCATAAGGGCAATCTTCTCTCCTTTATGAATAGTGGCAGAAGAAATCTTCAATGTTGATTTCCCGAGTTGTTTAGAAAGATTCTTCAATGTGATCGTTTCAAAAGAAAGCTGTGGTGCCTGAATTGAAGATGGATGCTTAACGATAGTTTGAAAGCTTTTAATTACAGGTTTTACCGACTCCAACATTTGCAGATCGTAAAGGATTTCTTGAATTGGTTCTGAGAAGGCTGTAATATAACCAAAACTGGCCACCACCTCAGGGATACCAATTTGCTGATGGTATAGAGAGTATGCTAGATAGGAAAAAAGAAATAGACTGATGAATTCAAAAGAAATACCCGTCAAGAGAATACCTGTAATTTTAGTCAAACCATACCCAAGATACTTATCCTGCAAATTTTTAAGAGAACTTCTTTGTTGCTCTATAAAATGAGGTAGAGTGAGTTTATTAACTAAGTGATGTCCTCGGAATAGATCCTCCAAGGTCCGATAATAATCACCTTGCTTTTCAAGATAGGTTGTTCTACGCTTCGCAGTCAATTGACCAACGATCTTTGGAATTTGAATACTGATGGCCGTTGAAATCAGTAGGATCAGTGCCACTATAGGGTTGATTGTTCTGGTAATAATGATGGTATAAATCAAGATTCGTAGAATCTGCTTAAAAAAACTCATCAGTGGAGGTAGATAATCTTTTTCCAGTGAATCAAGGTCATTAGATTGGTAAGAAATGTATTCCGCGACTGTTTTCTGCTTGAAATCATGGTGGGCAAGTCCTAAAAGAGATTGAAACCAGTCATTCTTTAGATTTGTCGAAAAGAGAATAGCCTGTTTCCAGTCAAGTCGCATTTGAATATAGTTGCAGGTCAGGTAACCTATAACTGCAATACAATAACCTGACAAAGCTATTTGATAGTGCCCACGAATTAACTCTTGTGTAAAGTATGGAAGAAGAGCAGTACAAATATTGGACAGTCCGCTAAAGAGAAAATTAAAGAAAAGATACCAGCGCAGAGGCTTAAGGTATTGAAGCATAGACGAAACTCCTTGCTAGTGCTGTTTTTTTACATATTTCAGAGCAATTTCTGCTCTTACCTGATTCAGATAAGGCAATTCCAGGACATTGGGTGCAATAATTGGCATTTGTACAAGTACTACAATTTTTGCTATCTTTTAAAGTATATGTTGTGATCTTGTTAAACATCGATTTGTTCCATATTTCTTTTATAGAAGTGTGATAGATATTTCCAATACTTATACTATAAAGGGAACATGGTTGTACTGAACCTAAACAAGTTATATAAAGTGATATCTGAACAGAGCTACAAGTTAGAAAGTTTTCGTTTTTATCAATAAAACGGACACCGTTTATTATATCTATCTTTTTCTGTATTGTAACAAGTTGTTTAAGAGTTAACGATTTTACTCTAACTTTATTGTTGACGGTACCCCTTCTCCTACCGATAACTATTTATTATCACTAGTATACCATAGATTCCTATCTCTAATATGTTTTCAATTGTAGCTTTCTTATTTTTTATACTCTCAAAGACTTTTGAACAGCCTTATAGTGATTTTTTCTTCAATAATTGAATGTGTGACATTTTATCTCTCAGCCATAACAACGCACCATTTTTGGTGCGTTTCTAAATTTTGTGCTATAATAGAAATAAATAAAAGGAGGACCTTCATGATAGGAGAAAATATTAAAGCGTTACGTAAAACACATGATCTAACCCAGCCTGAGTTCGCAAAGATTGTTGGTATCTCTCGAAATAGCCTAAGTCGTTATGAAAACGGGACAAGTTCAATTTCGACAGAATTAATAGATCGTATTTGTCAGAAATTTAATGTTTCCTATATCGATATTGTAGGAGAGGAAAAGATGCTCACGCCAGTGGAAGATTACCAGCTCACTCTGAAAATTGAAGTGATTAAAGAACGAGGGGCGAATATCTTAGCGCAACTTTATCGTTTACAAGATGAACTAGAAATTGCATTTGATGATGCTAATAATCCTTGGGTTCTAATAAGCGATGATCTTTCTGATTTGATTAACACGAAGATTTATCTTGTTGCAACTTTTGAGGATGTGGAGCGATATAATGGCTATTTGGATGGCATTGAACGTATGTTAGAACAAGCTCGTCATCTGGTGGTGGCTTAATGAAACTAGAAGAATTTAGTCAAGATGATTTTGAACGAGCATCCAGACGACTCGTTCGTTCTTTAACTCGTGGTAAAACAACTTCGTCTCAGCCCAAGGCTATCTTGCTAGGTGGACAGAGTGGTGCTGGGAAAACAACGATTCATCGTATTAAACAAAGGGAATTTCAAGGTAATATCATTATCATTGATGGAGATAGTTATCGCTCTTTTCATCCGAACTACCTTGGCTTACAGGAAAAGTATGGAAAAGATAGTGTGGATTATACCAAAGTATTCGCGGGACAAATGGTTGAATATCTCGTAGATGAATTGAGTAAACAAGGTTATCATTTGTTAATCGAGGGCACCTTGAGAACAACAGAAGTTCCTAGAAAAACGGCACAATTATTGATAACTAAAGGATATCAAGTCTCACTTGCACTAATAGCGACCAAGCCAGAATTGTCCTATCTCAGTACTTTGATACGTTATGAGGAGCTCTACGCCATAGATTCTAGTCAAGCTAGAGCAACTCCTAAAGCACACCATGATGGAATTGTAGAACATATGGTTGATAACTTACGGGAGTTAGAAAATGATAAACTTTTTAGACAAATTCAAATTTATCAAAGAGATCAATCGTGTGTTTATGATTCGCAAGTAGACGAAACCTCAGCAACAGAAGTTCTACACGAATGCCTATTTGGAAAATGGAGTAAGGTGGAGGAAGAGATGTTGAAGTTGGGACAGGAACGGTTGAGAGAGATGGGGGGAATTAATAAGTGACGAAGGGCTAATTTATGAGTACATGATAATAAAAGCTCATAAGATTTTCTAGTAAAATAGAATTGAACGAACTAGTTACGAAAGGAAGTCTTATGAGCTGCCATCATTTTACTATAGTTGAGCATGAAAGTATTCTCATTTACCGTACGCAGGATCTAACCCCCCCTCAAATTACTAAGTTATTTCACTTAATATAGGATAAATCCATCCTATATTTTTGCTTTTGTTGCTTAATAATGGTATGATAAACAAAAGGAGGCGATGACAATGCAAATTAATCTTGAAAATTTAATTCCAATCACGGAGGCAAATCAGAATTTCTCTAAAGTTGCTCGAATGGTTGATAGTAAGGGTACAGCTGTTATTTTGAAAAACAATAAACCTAAATATGTTTTAGTTGACTATAACACCTTGGTTCAAGAAGAACAGACAGAAGCTGTTGTTGCAGATCAAGCTAGTGTTGACGAGGTGGCAAGTTCTATCTTGTCACGCCACCTAGAAGCCTTGAAGGAATTAGCTAATTGAAGAGATTAACCGTTGAACAGGTTGTTGCCTTACATAGTCAATTGATTATATCTACGGGAGGAATGGATGGTGTACGAGACAAGGGGTTAGTTGAGGCCTCGCTTTCGAATGTTTTTGACACTTATTTTGGAGTTGATCAATATCCAACTATTGAAGAAAAGGCATCTAGGCTTTGTTATTCTTTGATTAAGAATCACGCTTTTTTAGATGGAAATAAGCGCATTGGTATTTTTGTAATGCTTGTGCTACTAGAACTTAACGATATTGTGCTTGATTGTACTGATGAAGAGTTGGTTCATCTCGGATTGGGTGTAGCGGCATCAGAATTAACCTACGAAGATATTTTAGATTTTGTAAAAAGTCATTGATACAAAAAGCAAGTGACTATTAAAAATTACTTGCTTTATTTTTTAATGATTCGAAGGTAATAATGGTGTGAACTTTTTGGTAAAATCTAGCTCAATTCGTGTATTTTTAGTGTAAAATTCACACCATTCAAATGAAAGTTATTCAAATTAGATGAAATTGTTCTTTCTGAAAACGTGAGAAAACATTGATTTTAAGCGCATTTTGAAACGTATTCAAATAGAAGTGTTTCCAACCAGGTCTTAAGAAAGCCCGTAAAGCATCACAATTCTCAAAACGTTAATCAATACGATTATATCAACGTTTACAGACATTCAAGAATTTTCTCTTGGATGTCTTTTTTGTTTCAAAAATCTAAAGTTCACCCCATATTCACCCCATCAATTTTTTAGGCTATGAAATGCAATATCACCTACGGTCTGATTAACTTTGTCTTTAGTGTTAACATAGGTCTTTGTAATTTCCTTGTCACTATGGGTTAGCGCTCCAGAAATTTCCTCAAGCGAAACTCCAGTTCAGGGTATCTTCGTCAGACTGGTTCGATACTATAATTTACGTAGTTCCTAATTACCTTGAAATTCTAACTAAATGGTTAAACCATTATGTATAATAAAAGACTCCATTTATCAGATGAAATCTTAATTAATGGAGTCAAATCTTTTGTTATTTTGATGTTACTTATAAGCTTTTAGTTGTGAATTTTAACCACTCAGTTAGGTATTCGTTAATTTCTTTCATTAATACATCTAGATCTTCTGTTAAATCAATTGCACCATATAATTCTAAATGGCCAGAAAAGAGTTTCTCGTACTTTATTTTCTTGGTAAGAAGAATGATTGATTTATAATCAGTAGTGTTAGTGTTCTTTATACTGTCTATTTTAGTATTCACTGTATTTTGGGAGAGAATTATGATAAAATATAAGCTATTATTTGTATCTTTAAATACTTTAATAGTTTTTTTGTTAGGCAATATTTGATATTCTAATGAATATTTTTTACATAATTTGTTGATTTTAATTATCAATTTGATTATTTTTAGACAGAAAATATTTTTTGCCTCTCATTCTGTTGTTTTATAATTATGATAAAATAAATTAAAAAAGAAATATCGTATTGTCATAATTGGTCAGAAAATTGTCATAATATAACTACCCATATATAGTTAGAGGGAATAGAGATGCTAAACATTTATGTTTTGGAAGACGAAATACTACAACAGTCTCGCATGGAGACTATTATTTATAAGGTGCTAAAAGATGAAAATTTAAAAATTAATAAGTTTGAGATTTTTGGAAAGCCATCTCAATTATTAGCAGAGATAACTGAGAGAGGGGATCATCAGTTATTTTTTTTAGATATTGAGATCAAGGATGAAGAAAAAAAGGGATTAGAGCTTGCTTATCAAATTAGAAAGCTCGATCCCAATGCAACCATTGTCTTTGTGACTACCCATTCTGAGTTTATGCCATTAACATTTAGATATAAAGTTAGTGCTTTGGATTTTATTGATAAGGCACTTGGTGATCTTCATTTTTATGAAAGAGTAAAATCAGCGATTGAATATACATTGGAAAAAAATGGAAGTACTGTTGCTCATGATTCTTTTAAATTCGAAACATCACTATCTCGTGTCCAAGTTCCATTTAATAAAATTCTTTATTTTGAAACATCGCCTACTGTGCATAAGGTTATTATGCATACGATAGATGAAAGATTAGAATTTTATGCTGGAATTTCTGAGATTGAAAAAACGGATAATAGGTTATACAGATGTCACAAGTCATTTGTCGTAAATCCTGAAAACATTAGTAAGATTGATAAGGAAAATAAGCTAATTCTATTTGAAAATGGAGAAAGTTGCTTAGTTTCTAAGACTAAATTAAAGAAACTCAAGGAAAGGTTAGATTTTTAAAAGGTTTTAACTTTGTATATCAATAATTTTTTGCTTGAAGAAATAACATTTGTTGTTCATACTATCGTAGTTTTAATGCTATATCAACAAATTACAGGGGACAAGGTACGTTTTTATCTTTATTTTCTATTACCAATCATTTTTAGAGTATTATTTTATATTGTTCCACCAATAGGATATTTTTCTTCATTATTATTTTGGTTAATTTACTCATTATATAAAAATAAATTTAGTAATCGAACATTAGCTGTATTTTTTGGTCTATATCCAGTAGTTGTCGAAAGTTTATTTAGTAGGGTTATTGCATTTGATTTATTACCGATGTTTGGTGTATCAATAAATATTACAAATAAATTTCCGGTATTATCACTATTGATTGAACTGTTAATATTTCCAACATTTTATTATTTGACTAAAACTATCCAGATCGACTTTAAAAATTTGCAAATTGGGTTTTCTAAAAATCAATTAAAATATTATTTGTTAACATTTGATATTTCAATGGCATTTTATTTTATATTGCTTCAAATTTTTTCTATTTTTACAGACGTGATTCCAAATGCACTTAAATTAAGAGAGAATTTAGTAGGGATATACGTTATTTACTTTCTGATTATGCTAATTTTTTTGCATTCTAAGATCACTGATGAGATTGATAGAGAGTTGAAGGAGCAGAAAGATAACCAACTTCAGAACTTAGAAAAATATAGTAGTCATATTGAGTCCTTATATGAGGAGATACGATTATTTAGGCATGACTATATAAACATTATTACAAGTATAAAATCAGGTATTGAGTTAAACGATATAGCATCTATTCAAAATGTATATGATACAGTTTTATCAAAAACCGTAAAAGATTTTTCGGATAGAAAATACGATATTGCTAATCTTTCCAAAATTGAAAACACTGCCCTAAAAAGTGTCTTATCAGCAAAATTACTTGAGGCTTATAATAAGGGGGTTGAAATTGCTATAGAGGTGGATGGTAGGCAAGATTTATATTCATTTGAATTGCTAGATTTTATTACAATTATTTCAATTCTTTTAGATAATGCCATAGAGGCAACATTATTATCAAAAGATCCGGAAATTAACATTGCTATTTTTTCTCATAATGATAGATTTTATTTTATAGTTGAAAATAAGACAAAGGAGGAAAGTGTAAATAGGAATAATATTTTTAAAAATGGTTTTTCAACAAAAGGTGAAGAACGAGGGATAGGGTTATATAAAGTGACACAGATTTTAGATAAGTATCCTAGTGCATCTATTAGAACTCAAAGTTTTTCATATGTGTTTAGACAGACAATAGAAATACAAAAAAACTACAGATTTAGTTATCTGTAGTTTTTTTATATATTTTAGTGACTTCCAAAGATTTTCCACCAATTCATGAGCTACACCTCTTTTTTATTTGCTGAAAGTATAAAGTCGGTAATGAAGGAAGCGATTGGATTGTTTTTGAGGAGCCAAACCCTAATTTCGATGAAGATTACCTAACTGAATATATTATTGAAAGTAATAATACTGTTTCTGATAAAGTAAGGTCCGATTCTGATAATTGATAAAAATTAATGTTGAATAATGTTATCTTATAGTCATCAAAACAAAGGAGATAGTCATGTTTTCATTGCATAATATTAAGAAAAAATTTGGATCAAAGAATGTGCTTAAGGATATCTCGTTTACTATTAAGGAAGGCGATAAGATAGCTTTGCTTGGATGTAACGGAGCAGGGAAATCCACTTTATTTAAAATTATTGCTGGACAAGTAAAGAGCGATAGTGGACTTATAAAAACTCAATTGGATTTTAAAAATGATATTGGAATGATGCCTCAAGATGATCTTTTGATTAAAGATTTGACAGTAAAAGAACTAGTTTTGCTTAAAGCATATATGAATAAACTAAAGGACTTTGAAGTGGAATCAATGCTTTCTAAGGTAGAACTCTTAGATAAGAAAAAAGACTTAGTAGGTGATTTATCGGGAGGGCAACAGAGAAGATTGTCCTTATTATTATCATTATTAAATAACCCTAGATTACTTTTTTTAGATGAACCAACAACTGGTATGGATTTGGCTTCTATAGATAATTTTTGGGAATTATTAAAAGATAGTAGTTGTACATCTGTAATTGTAACTCATGATTTCAATCAGATTGACCAGTTTTTTTCAAGGGTGTTGATTTTAAAAAATGGATATATTTTAGCAGATGAATCTGTCGCTGAAATTCATAAGACAGGAAAAACAATTGAACAATATTATCGAGATTTGAGTAATTTGGAGGAAAAACATGATTAGTCTTATTCAATTTAAACAAGTATTGAGAAATAAACGTTTTATTCTTTTTACTTTATTTATTCCAGTTACATGGTATATGATCTTGAATAATCTTCAAGGAGATATGATGCCAAATATCTTATTGAGTATTGCGGTATTTATCGGTGTAATTGGGAACAGTTTGGCGACATTTAGTAAAAGGATTTCTTCGGAAATAGAGTTTTATAAATTAGAATCAAGTTTTTCAAATTATAGCATAGTTAATTATCTTTTGAGTCAAAGTTTAGTTCAGGTCTTGTTGAACGGATTGATTTTTGCGGTAGTAACTTTAGTTGCAACCATATTTTTTAGATTGCCATTTAGCAATTTGTTAATCTATCAGTTTATTTTATTAATGTTTATGGGAATGTACTTTAGTTTTATTGGTTTTGTAATTGGAGTTCGTGTTGATTCTAAAGTTATTGATACTATTAGCTTTCCTATTATTGTACTTGCTTCAATTACCATTATTCCTTTCTCTCACCTAGCTGTCGAAAGTGATTTTGTAAACACAGTAAGTACAATTCAAAAGATATTTCCAGGATATTATTATAGTCAGATAGTTAATTCTTTAGTAACGTCAAAAGAAATTCAAATTACGGATGTATTGCTATTTGTACTCACAATTGTTATTAATTTACTGCCATTATATTTATTAATACCAGATAAAAAATCTCTGAAAATGAATAAATAAATTTTAAATAGATGACAATCGTATTTATAGTTTTAGATTGTTAATTTCTGAATTGGTCTTTAAAATTACTTTTGGGAGATCAGTTTCATCATAATGGACAACTAATTTTTGAACAATCTAGTGTATGAGTTTTACAATCAGCTATATTTGCTCAATGTTGTTTGATTGGATGGCAACCACAGCACTCAAAACGTTAAAATTTATTTACGTATATTCCAAGCATCTCCTTATTGGGATGCTTTTCTTATATTCTAAAATCAAATGCCTTAGCAATATTTAAAAACACCCTCATCCATAGTTCTGCTAGAATCGTAGGATAAGAGTGTTTTTTATAAGAACGACAGACGATGATTATTTATCGTCTTTTTTTATAATGTTTTTAACGCCTTCGATAGCTCCTTCAACTGCACCTTTAGCGTCTTCTGCAACTTCTTTTGCTTTTGAAGCAACTTTTTCAGCAACGCCTTCAGCTTGTGTTTTTGTATCGCCAGTTAATTTACCGACTCCTTCTTTAACAGAACCTTTAGCTTGGTTAAATTTTTCTTCTAATGACATAGTGTCACCTCCATTAAGTGAATGATTTGTTTCTCTGAATTCAATACAGTTGATTTTAAAAATTAAATATATTCATCTCAGATTATTACGAGTATATTCTTTTTAAAATGATAAGTCAAATTATTGCTACGGTATTCTGAAAGCAGGAACGAGTCATTATTAGATAGCAAATAACGATGGGTTAATAGGTCACCACATTGATTTCGCCTTTGTCATATTCTGCAATGAAGATATCTGATACATCGTCAAATCCTTCTTTTTTGAGTTCATCCATTAACCATTCTTCAGTTTTACCAATAGTCTCTAAAATTTCAATCTGAACAACACCATCGGTAACGATAGGGTACTTAGGATTTTCATCACCCATTCTCACAATGATTAATTGGCCATTTTGCTCGATGACGGCTCTTTTGACCTCTTTCAATTGAAAGACTCCTTGAGAACGTAATTTAAGAGCGACATCTGATGCTGAAAGTCCTTTTGAGCGACAAGCTTCTGGATCTAATTGTCCATTTTTGATGATGATGGTGGGCTTTCCATCAATCAAGTGCTTGATGTAGGAAACATTGGTATTCAGCCATTTAAGGAGCAGGATGAGAATAGTCCAGATAATGAGGATAACAACGTATTGGATGATGGTAATCGAGCTATTGTAGATAACCCCACCGATAATACCCCCGAGAACAAAGTTTTGGATTTGATCTACTGCAGAACTTGGTGCTAAATTTCCTTTACCTGTTACGTTAATAACAAAAACAAGAGAAAGTAGCCCAAAGGCCAATTTAATTGCAATCGTAGCAAAAAAGCTTATCATTTTTCAACCTCCACGAGTTCAACGTCTGATTTATAGAGTTCCATCTTTTCTAACAAATAGCTATCTTGGTCAGTCCCGCTAATGGCACGATAAAAATTGTCGCCAACCTTAATAATAGCTCCATCAGTAGTAGCTGAAGTATTGACATAAATATCTTTTTTATCAACACCTAACTCTTTTGATACAATCTCGATGAAGTGTAAGGAACTACGAAATTGATTATCATTGGATTGGCTGTTTTGAAAATTCGTAATGCTAATCAATACAAAAGCAATTAACGTCAAAATAGAAATGAGCGATAATTCACGGAACTTACTCCCTCTTTTATCTTTGAAAGCCTTAAATGCAAAGAATCCAGTCACAATCACTAAGAATGTCGACACAATAATCATGGTCCAATTCTGTTGACTAATCTGACTGAGAACATAGTCATATGAATAGAATTTCATAAGATTTCTCCCTTTTTTAAATTCAATCTATTATAAAACAATTTGTTACTTCTATCAATGTATTTATTTGAGAAAGTAACTTGCTTCATCAAGGGATTATATTACTTTTCGAAATTCATATTCTGTCCAAAAATCAACATGTTTTTTGATGAGAAATATTGGTGTTTTGACTTATTAATTGTGACGATGTCATAATATCCTCAATCTATCACAAAATTTTTTAATAAATAATAATCTAGTGGTATAATAAGAGAAATTATTTGAGGTTGCTGGAGGTATTTATGGCTTTTTTAAATTACAATAAAGATGAAAAGTTAGAATTTAATTATAAGAGAGCATGTGAACTATGGCTAATTGTAGTAGCGGTGATTATTTCAGTAGCTACCTTAACAGGAGGGAAACAAATAATAAATATGCCAGTGTTTAGTATTGGGTATGTTATTAGTTTTTTCTCAATCAATATGAATAAAAAAGTATTGAATAGATTATCCAACGGTTCTTCAAATACATTTCAAAATAAAGTATCATTATATGCTATTTTTTTACTATTTATTTTAATGTTTTTACTAGGTGGTCCTTTTTTTGCAACTGAAAATTGGAGATTAATTTGGTTGGGGGCATTAATGGCAACCGCACTACATTTTTTTCCGTATTATTTTGTACATGGAAAATCAATGATATCTTTAGGTCTTATTTGTGTCATTAATATTTCTGTAGGATATATTTTTACGGATATTCCATTAGAGGTGATCGCATATATTGACTCAGCAATTAAGTTTGTATTTGGAATATATTTACTAATTTTTTCAAAGCCATCAAAACAGAGCTAAGGCATAGTTCATAGTGTACTGTTGCAAAATCATTTGAGATAAATGAAGAATTAGCAAAATAATAGGGGTACTATTTTGGGAAAATATCAGAAAATATGGATGTAGATAATGATGGGAGGTGCTTTACATTGATAAGGTTAGAGCTACTTTCTGAAGAAAATAGTATAGATGTCTATTCTTTTGAAAAAGAAAATCGGGAGTATTTTGAGCAGAGTTTGCCTCCTAGACCAGCTAACTATTTTGATCCAGAAGGCTTTAAAGAAATTACAAGGGAATTGTTAACGGAACAAACGAATCGGGATGTCTACATGCATCTTATTAGAGATTCGCAAGGTGCTATGGTTGGAAGAATCAATTTAAGTGTCTTAGAGAATGATCAAAAAACAGCGGAACTTGGATATAGGATTGGAGAAAATTACACTAATTTAGGCTATGCAAGCGAAGCGGTTAAACTTGTTTTAGACAAGGCATTTCATACTTATGGTTTAAATAAGATCGTTGCGGGAACGGAAACGGATAATCTGGCTTCTCAGAGAGTGCTTTTAAAAAATGGTTTTACATTTAGTAAGATTATAGAAAATGACTTACAAATTCACAATGAGTGGGTGCATACAGCAGTATTTGAGATAACGAGACCATAATATCATCATTTCCAGTTTACTGACAGAACCAATGGGATTATCGATCTATACAGACATTCAAGAATTTTCTCTTGTGTGTCTTTTTTTACCTATTTGGCTCTCCCATAAAATTCTTCTATTACTTTCATAGAAAATATATATTAGCCAGGTTGGGAGAATCATAGTAGAATAGCTATCAAAATAGAAAAAGGAGTTTAGGGATGAAAATTTTTTCTTTATGGTCAAAGGTTTCTTTGGGTTTGCAACTCTTGATTGCCTTGATTCTGGGTGTGCTAACGGCATTGATTTGGCCGCAGTTTTCGGCTTTCTATCAATTCTTGGGACAAGCTTTTATCAGTCTGATTAATATGGTGATTATTCCGTTGGTCTTTCCGGTTGTGGTCGTAGCGGTGACTGGTGTGATTGGTAAGAAATCTTTTGGGAAGCTTTTGACAAAAAGTTTGCTCTATTTCTTTGGTGTCACGACGGCGATTACTTTGATCTTTGTCTTTGCTGCTTATTATCTAGGCTTTGGTCAAGGTGTCAATATCGGTCAGACTGGAGGAAATATTGATGGGATTGCTAAGAGCATCCAGTTAAATGAGTTCTTTCTCAGTTTCATTCCGGCTAATATTGTTAAGTCGCTTTCTGAAGGGGCTTTGCTTCCTATCATCGTCTTTGCGATATTCTTGGGTTATGGTCTTGGAAGTCTTAAGGAAGACAAGTCACAGAAGTTTATTGATTTATTGCAAATTTGGATTGAGGCGATATACAAAATTGTCGGTGTGATTATCAAGCTATCACCAATTGGGATCTTTGGTTTTATTGCCAAAGATGTAGCCACAACAGGAGTTGATAAGTTGATTGGTTTGGGTCAATTTGTAGCAGGAACTTATCTGGCCTATGTGGTTCTAGCTTTAGTGATTTTTCCTTTGATTGCATTGATTTTCGGAGTTCCTTATCTGACAAGTATTCGTCAGAACTGGAGCCTCTTGACTTTGGCTTTTGTTTCTGGTAGCTCCAGTGTTGTTTTGCCACCTCTGTTGAAAGATCTAAAGAAGCAAGGTCACGACGAACATGTCATCGACCTAGTTGTGCCTTTGGGGTATACTTTTAATCTTGAGGGAGCGGCTGTTTATTTCTCGGTAGCTACTATCTTTATAGCTCATGCTTATGGAATTGCATTTTCTATTTCTGGTCTCTTCTTTACCATCTTACTTTTAACCTTGGTTGGAAAGACTGCTGCAACAGTGCCTTCTGGAGCGATTGTTGTCTTGCTGGCTGCAGCGCCTCAATTGGGATTGCCGGTGGAAGGAGTTGCCTTGATTTTTGCGGTTGATTTCTTTGTTAATGCTGGTCGTACTGCCCTCAATGTTCTAGGACAGGCTTTGGCTGTGAGTGTGATTGAAAAAACAGAAGGTCACGTAGTGGAAGAATCAAAAAGCAGCGAACTGGCTGTTCGGTATTCTTAAAGGAGAGAAGACTTATGAGTCAAGCAAAAGTATACGTTATTCATGAAAATTTGGAGTGGACGCAGCACTTGGTCAAATGGCTGGAGGAGAAAAATGTCCCCTATGAACTGTGGGATTTGTCAAGTGGGATCTTAGATCTACAGAGTCCGCCCCCAACAGGAATTTTCTATAATCGGATGTCAGCCTCTTCTCATACTCGAGGCCATCGCTACGCACCAGAATTTACAGAGCAGGTTCTAGCTTGGCTGGAAGCTCATGGCCGTAAGGTCGTCAATGGTAGTGGAGCTATCAATCTAGAAATCAGTAAAATCAAGCAATATTTGAAGCTTTCTGAAGCTGGGATTGCTTCTCCAGAGACAGTAGCTGTTTTGGGGCAGGAGAATATTCTGGAAGCAGCTAGAAAACTCAATATTTATCCTCTGATTACCAAGCATAATCGCGCTGGGAAAGGTTTGGGAGTGCAGCTCTTTAACAGTGAGGCAGAGTTAGAAGCTTATGTAAACAGTCCTGCTTTTGAGCCTTCTGTGGATGGGATTACCCTGCTTCAGGCTTATATCAAGCCAGCGGATGGTCGTATTCGTCGTTCGGAGTTTATCAACCAGAAGTTTCTTTATACAGTGTCGATTGATTCATCAGAAGGTTTTCAGCTTTGTCCGGCAGATGGGTGTCAGATTGGGCAAAGACCTGCTCAATTGGAAACATCGGATAAGTTTCAAATCACAGATCCGCTACCTGCTAGTCAAAGACAGGCTTACGAGACATTCCTAGCTCAGGCTGGTATTGATGTGGCGGCTATTGAGTGGGTAGAGTCAGAGGCGGGTCAGGTCTATGTCTATGATGTGAACACCAATACCAACTATAATCCTACAGCTGAAGAAAAAGCAGGAATTTTTGCTCATCAGCATTTGGCAGAATATCTAAAGAACGAGCTGGTAGCATCCTATTCAGAATAAATTTAAAACAAACAAAAGCTTTCCGTTTTGGAGGCTTTTTGTTTTTTCTTCATTTCTAAAATATGACATCTGTCATTTTGTTTTTGTGACAAACGTTAGGTGAAGCGCTTACAAAGATTTGTTATATTTAGATTATTGAGATTGCTTCTTTTTTATAAAGGATTTAGGTGCTAAACAAGGTGCTCATTTTGAACAAGAAAAGGTGAAAGGAGTGCGTTATGTAGAAGTAATTTGGTTGTGAGGAGTCTGATTTCATTTTTAGAATATTGAGGTGTGTCATGAAAAATCATCAGGAAAAAGTGTGTAAAAATTGGTTTATGAGAAAAAGCGGCAAGCGTTGGGTTTTTGGGTGTGCCCTGCTGGCTTTTGGAGCTTTCTTGTTAGATGGCGGTGGAGTGGTTTATGCAGATGAGGGTAAGGCTAATCCAGCCCCTGCTCAGGTCTTGCAGGCTGATTCATCAGCTGTCTCGAAGCCTGAAAGCGGGCAAACAGCTACTCCTACAAGTAATGCCGATAAGACAGAAAACTCTGTAGCTGGAGAGACTGCTGCGACGGAAGCGAGTGGTCAGGATGTAGCAGTAGAGTCAGCCAATCAAAAGGTTGATAGGGAAAATCAAGCTACAGCAAATGCTAAAGAGACCAAACAGGAAGAAAACGAACAGCCAGCAGCGAAGGAAGTTGCTTCAGAAAAAATCCCTGCCGTAGAGACTGTAGATAAGCAGTCAGGCTTCAATACTAATTTGGCAGAAGCCAAGGGAGACAAAAATGGAGTTTGGGAAGTCCGGGAACAAGGTCTTTATAGTGATGCCAGAGGCAAAGGTGATAGTTTCCTTTACTCTCAAAGTCAGGGCAAGGATTTTGTTTACTCAACGGATGTAACTTTCCTTAGTAAGGAAGGGGCGGCAGCCCTCATTTTCCGCAGTAATAATAATCCGGATGACAAGAGCAGCTATGCAGTTAATATTGATGGTGGCAGCAACAATGTGAAGTTTTGGCGTTGGCAAGGCGGGCGTGATTATCAGTTTATCAATGAAAAACATATTGAGCCAACGGATGACAATAAATATCGGCTCAAGGTCGTTTCTATCGGCTCTTGGGTATCCTACTATGTCAATGATATTCTAGTGGCCAGCTCAGGAGATTACACGCTTCAGAGAGATGATAAGGGGCAGAATACTTATCTGTCAGAAGGTCATTTTGGCTTACTTAACTGGAATAGCGAGCTGCTTTTTCAAAATACCTTTTATAAAGAAATCACTCCTCAGTCTAATCCCGAGTTGGAGGATATAAGGGTGACTTCTTCGGTTGGGAAAGTAGAGCAGAAAGGTCAGTTTAGTGCTCCTATTGCCATCCAGTATGTCAAACATGATGCTGAGACTGTAGACTTGACCGTCGTAGCAAAAAATCCTGCTGCCAAGGTAAGCGTGACCGATGCTGCAGGCAGGGTTTATAGTGATTTGAAGAATATTCCGCTGGCAGTGGGGGCAAATTATCTGACTGTGACCAGCACTGTGACGGATGCGGATGGGCAGGAGGTCAGCCTGACTTACCGGCTCAATGTCCATCGTCGGCAGGCAGATGAGGTATACTACAATGAGCTCTATCGCGGTCAGTACCACTATTCGGTCAAGGACGGTTGGGCCAATGATCCCAACGGGCTGGTTTATTATAAGGGAGTCTATCATTTCTTCTATCAGTTTTACGACGATACCAAGTGGGGGCCTATGCACTGGGGTCATGCGACCAGCAAGGATTTGATTCATTGGGAAGAACAGCCGATTGCCTTTTATCCGGATGCTAATGGGGCTATGTTCTCAGGATCAATAGTAGCAGATACCACCAATTCCTCTGGTTTGTTTGACAATGACCAGGGCGGTTTAGTCGCACTGATTACTGCCGACGGAAACGGTCAGCGCATCAAGTTGGCCTATAGTAAAGATGAGGGCCGGACTTGGACGAAGCTTGATCAAATTGCAGCTGACTGGACGGACGATCCACTGCAGTCTCAAGATTTTCGTGACCCCAAGGTCTTCCGTTGGGAGGGTAAATGGTTTATGGTCGTTGCAGGCGGACCGCTGAGAATTTATTCGTCTGATAATCTGCGTAATTGGAAGGTCGAGTCAACTTATGCGGATCTCCATACGGAGTGCCCAGATCTCTATCCTCTACTGGCAGACGATGGTAGCCTAAAATGGGTCCTGTCTCGTGGCGGGCGCTCCTATAAGGTCGGTGATTTTAGACAGGTGGAGGGCAAGTGGACCTTCGTCCCAGATGCTGAGTTTGTTCAGGCTGATCAGGTCATGAACTTTGGTAAAGACTCTTATGCGGCCATGACTTACTACGTTCAGGACTTTGGCAGCAAGGCTAATCCAACCCTACCCGACATTATCGCGTCTAACTGGATGAATACCTGGGAAGATTACTGTAATCTGGTAGCCGATACCGTCGGTCAGAAGTTCAACGGCACCTTCAATCTTAACCTCAAACTAGGCCTTATCAAGCAAGACGGCAGCTATCGGCTGACTCAGACGCCAATTACAGCTTATCAGTCTCTGCGTCAGGAAGACAAGGCTGTGTTGTATAAAGACGTGGAAGTTAGTGAGAAGAATGGGCTGTTGAAAGATTTTTCCGGTGATCAGTATGAAATTGTCTCTACTTTCCGTCCGAGTGAAACGACCAAGAAAGTCGGTTTTAACCTGCGGGTTGGAGATGGAGAAGTGACTAGAGTTACCTATGATTTAGAAAAGGAAACTCTCTCTATTGACCGCAGCCAGTCCGGCATTCTTCTCAGTAATAAATTTGCTCAGGTGGATAGTCAGTCTGTCAAGCGCAATGCGGATGGCAGCATAGATCTGCATCTCTATGTGGATCGCTCCAGCCTAGAAGTCTTTGCAAAAGGGTATACTGTAGCGGGTGCCAATCAGATTTTCCCTGCACCAAATAGTCTTGCCGCTAGTGTGTTTGTAGAAGGTGGTGCTGCTAAGGCTGACATTGCTCTTTATCCGCTGAAGGGCATCTGGAAAGACAAGCAGGCAGTGACCAAACCACTGGAACTAGTGCAGGCTTCTCCTGTAACAAATAATATTTATGTCGGCGATACTTTGGATTTGAAAGCATATATCATGCCAGCAAGTGTCTCTCAAGCGGTCAGCTGGAGTGTGGATCAGCCAGACCTGGTCTCTGTCACGAAAGATGGCAATAAGCTACGAGTGACTGCTCTGCAAAGGGGTGTGGTCAAGGTAACGGCGACCTCTAAGGAAAATCCAAGCCTTTCCAAGGTCTTCACCATCAATATCAGCCGTAATGACTTTAAGACCAATGTTCCAGATCTAAAAGCTGTTTCCGGTAAGTGGTATGTCGATGGTGAAAGCCTCTATAATCAGAATACCAGCGCCAATGATTATTATATGGGAGGTCAGAAGATTCCTTTCCCTGAGTATAACTTGGATGTGGAGCTCAAGTATCAAAAAGGCTTGATTAATATTTTCTATGCGTCTGAAAATGTTGACCCTCGCAATGCCTATTCTATTCAATTTGGCGATAATGATAAGATTCGACTTTACCGCTTTATGGGGGAGACGATTGCAGAAAGTAGTATGAATGGCAAGCGTCTTAATGACGGCCAGTTCCACCATGTTAAGCTAGTGAAAACTAAAAATGGTGTCAGTGTATCTGTGGACGGTGTAGAATACCTGAACCACCAATTTGATGCGGTTGAGCCTTATTATAATGATGCCTACGTCGGTCTGGGACTCTGGGATGGGGATTTGGAAGCTCGCAATTTCTTTGTGACCAATCTTCATGCCCCAGCAGTTAATAAGGCTTCTCTGCAGAAAGTGGTAGACAGTACGGCTAGTCTAGATCCAAGCCTCTACACAGATGAGACAGTTCAGGCTTACCAGTCAGCCTTGGCTCGAGCCCAGTCTCTCTTGGCAGATGAAAAAGCGGAGCAGGCAGATTTAGATAGAGCAGAACAGGATCTAAAGACAGCTCTTGCTGCTCTGGCTGTGAAACCAAGTCATCAGGTCACTCCAGAAGAAGGGATAAAGGACCTAGTGGAAGAAAAGCCGTTCTTAGAAATCGTAATGGAAGAGATTGCATATCAGACCCGAGAACAGGAAAATCCAGAACTGGAACAAGGGCAGCGGCGGATACTTGTAGCCGGCCAAAAGGGTCAAAAGCGAGTCTTTGTAGAAGTCTTGAACGGTCAGAGAACTGTCCTCGGTCAGGAAGTGCTTTCTCTAGCAGTTGACGAACTAGTAGAAGTTGGCAGCAAGGTG
This sequence comes from Streptococcus sp. SG2, assembly GCF_030439925.1. NCBI lineage: Bacteria > Bacillati > Bacillota > Bacilli > Lactobacillales > Streptococcaceae > Streptococcus > Streptococcus sp. SG2. The sequence goes on from NZ_JAQFJD010000002.1 coordinate 421,282, forward strand.
GTGGCTGAAAGTGCTAAACAGCCTTTGACAAGGACCCAGCCTCAAGCTCTCAATCAAGGTGAGGAAGAGAAAGTTATTCCGTCGCCAAGATTGCAGCCAGCTCCCGACTCAGCCCTGCCTAAGACTGGCACTCAAGAAGACAAGTTTCTGCCTCTGGCTGGTTTAGCTTTTCTGGGAATGGGTCTTCTAGCTGGAAGAAAGAAACAAGAAGACTAAGGTGCTCAGCAATGGTTATTTGCACATAAAAAGGATGGGTGTTTTCCCGTCTTTTTTGATATAATTACGGTTTATGAAATGATTAGTTTTTGGCTGAGCATGCTGCAGTATCTGGCAAGAATTCCGATACATCCATCGGCTTGCTTTTTAATTCTCTATCTTAACTTGCATCCGGATGAACATATCGCGGTGCTGCTCCTGGAGTTGTGGCTGTTCATGAATGACCTCGCAGATATAATCGCCCACAGGAGTATATCCAGCTTGGGTCAGAGCTTGGTGAAAATGCGGCAGAGCTTTAAGTTCATCTGCAAAGGAAGAGCAGTAAGCAACAGCATAATTTCCTGCCGGTAGCAACATTCGATTTAAGTGAGGGAGTTCATTGGGAGTATGATGGAAGAGACAGAGTTGCTTGGAAATCCATCTTTCTTTTTGGAAATCTTCTTGTTTCATAATGGAGCCAACACGGCTGAAATGAGTGAAAAAAGGACTGTAACGCAGGATTTCTTGCTTGAAGCAGCGGAGAGCAAGTTCGTATTCTTCACTTTTCATTTGATAAATATTTTGAACAATTTCAAAAGTAAGCAGCTGCCGTTCAGGAAAAGTTTGGATTTCCAGTTCTTGCTCGCTCTGTTTTTCACCATAGATACGGGCACCAGACCGAAAGATTTCGATTTCTTGGATTTGTTTTTCTAAATTCTCTTTTTCCTCTAGAAGGCGCTGATAGCGCTCTTCGATAAGCTGGTGCAGTTGAAAATGGTCCTTGTCAGATAGAATTTCTTTGATGTCTTCTAGAGAAAAATTCAGTTGACGCAGGTACTGGATGGAGTCAACCAGAGAAGATTGATTGATGTGATAGTAGCGATAGTTGTTTTCTGGATCGACTTTATAGGGTTTTAAAAGACCGATTTGGTCATAGAATCGTAGAGTTTGGATGGAAATCTGATTTATTTGGGAAAACTCTCCGATACGCAAAATTTTTTTCATTTTTTAAAACCCTCTATTGACTCTCTAGTTACTAGAGATATTATACTATAATTGTGAAAATAATAACAATTAATGGAGGGTTTGCCATGAGAAATACAAAAATTCGTGCTGTCCAGTATGGCTGCGGCAAGATGTCTAAAGTGATTTTCAAGTACCTGCTGGATCACGGTGTAGAAATTGTCGGAGCTATTGATAACAATCCTGCTGTAGTAGGACAGGATGTTGGTGATTTTGCAGAGCTAGGCTATAAGACTGGTGTCCTGATTTCTGATAATGCTGAACGTGTCTTTGGAGAGTGTGACGCAGACATTGCCATTGTCACCATTGCTTCCTATATGCCGGAAATGTATGATTTTTTTGAAACAGCCATCAAACATGGAGTTAATATCATCACGACCTGTGAGGAAGCTATCTACCCTTGGACGACGTCGCCATCTGAAACAAACCGCTTGGACAAGCTGGCCAAAGAATATGGTGTCACTGTAATGGGCTCAGGCATGCAGGATGTTTACTGGATTAATATGCCTTGCTTGGCTATGTCTGGCCTTAATCACATTCAAAAGGTGAAAGGGATTGTCAGCTATAATGTGGAAGATTATGGTCTGGCTTTAGCAGAAGCGCATGGTGCTGGTTACGATTCAGAGCGATTTGAAAAGGAAATTGCCAGTGCTGAGAGTCTGCCGTCCTATATGTGGAATGCTGCTGAAGCTATTTGCTCTAAGATGAACTGGACCATTCAGGATATTTCACAAAAGAGTGTTCCTTACATTTTGGATGAAGATGTTTATTCTGAAACGCTGGGACGTACAGTTCCGGCGGGGCAAGTAACGGGTATGTCAGCTGTGACAACCATTCATACCCATCAGGGAATTGAGTTAGAAGTAGAGTGTATTGGCAAGGTCTATCGTGAAAATGACGGAGATATGTGTGATTGGGAAATTACTGGTGAGCCAAATTTAGTCTTCTCAGTCAGCAAGCCTGATACTGTAGCCTTGACCTGTGCCACTATCGTCAATCGAATCCCTTCTGTGTTAGATGCACCGGCAGGTTATGTGACTTCAGAGTTGGCGCGTGAGTTGGCCTATCCGACCTATCCACTTCATACCTATGTGGAAAAATAACAAAGTTTATAACTAAAAATACACCTCCCGCATCAATTGGGAGGTGTGTTTTTAAGTATTAGTCTTCCTTTTTCTTCAAAAGGAAGAGTCCAGCAGAGCAAGCGATTAAAATACTTGCTAGCTTGAAGCCTTCAGACACTTCCTGTGTTCCAGTTTTTGGAAGAGACTCTCTGCTATAGGTCAAAGGAATCTCTTGAACAGGCTCAACTTTAGTTGCAGGTTTAAAATCAAGTCTTGTTTGATTTGGAGCTTGATAAGTCTTGCTTGGAGCCTGGTAAGTAGGAGGCGTTAATGGCTGAGGTTGAGGAATTGGATTTGGAGTTGGACTTGGACTTGGCAAGATATAATCTGTCAAGTTTGCCAACTGACTACCAAAAACAGCATTCGAGATCCAACGGTAGAAGTGAATTGTATGCAAGCGGTTGGTAGGATTTCCAGCATATACAAATAATGGATTTTCGTTGTATTTCCCAGAGATAGCTACAATTTTGTTAGCCAGTTTTTCGTTGCCTGGCCACCATCCAGCTATATAGTAATCACTGCCAGCGATTGTTGCCAAAGTTTTGAAGTTAGCTGGGACCTTGGCAATCCAGTTTCCTGAGTTAGAATAGAAGAGGTCGTTCTTATTATAACCGCTAGTCAGCGGGTCTTGATCATCTATAATTGCTTTCATGAGGCCTTCAAAATCACTGCCACCAGAGAATTTTTCAGCGTCAAATCCGTCGATAAGCCCCAATTTTTCGAGTCTTTGCATAGCAGAACCACCAACGACGATGGTTGGCTTGAGACCGACCAGAGATTTGTCAAAATTATTGCTTTCTAAAACAACAACATCAGCTTCCTCTGGTGTGTCAACAAGATCAAAACCTAGATTTTTTAGTGCTAGAGCTGTATGTGTAGGCGAATCAACACCTGCCCAATAAAATTGATGAGGAGGTGAATAGACTTTCAGGGCTTTCAGGCTTGGCCCGTTAGGAACCTTATAGAGTGCATCCCCGTAGATGGCATAATCTCCCAGCAGGTTTTCGAATGTCGGTGTATCAACGATATAGCCATCGTCTGTTAGATAGACTTTCTTTCCTTGGCGAATAGCTTGGTTAACAGCTTTTACGGCACTGTCGGATGTATTTGCGATCACGTAGTAAGGAGCCGAGTGGTTAATTTCGCTTGTACGAGTAGCACGAAGAGCCGTTACGTCTCCTAATTTTCCGTCAAAGAGTTTATCTTTGAAGACTGCTTCCGCTTTAAAGCCACGCATGTCTGGGAAATTCACTAAAAGTTCGGCATACATAGCTGACCAAGCGGATTCATTAGAACCTTTATAAAGGATATGGTTGGCATAGCCTCGTTTGGCTTGGGCCATATCAACAACCAGGTCCCCTTTCTTATAGTTGCCTACATCTTCCTTCAATTCTTTAAGAGTGACACCATTTCTCTTGAAGTATTCAATCATATTGAAGGCTTGTTGGGAGTCATTGTTTTTATCAAGTCCCATCGGAATGACATAATAGTCAGGGAAGAATTTCTTTTGACCATTCTTGATCCGTCCAACAACCTTACCATCAGGTCCTACTAATTCATTCTCTGCTTTAGGATCTTCTACCTTATTGATACCTCTTAGATAGAAGTTGAGGCGCATTTCCATCAATTTATCTGGGTTTTGAGATAAGTAAGAAATACCTCCCAATACTGCGTGGTATCCAGCTTTATAGGACTCTTGATTTCCTTCAGGTATTTCGATTGTATGCCCTAAGATACCATGGTACATAGCGTAAACTCCAGTATAGCCGGAGAAGGAATCGTCCCAGCCATCACCCCAGTCTAGTTTAGGGATAATATAGCTGTCATACTTAGAGTTAGCAACGCCGGCACGTCCCATGTGGTGGGCGTTTTCCAGCATATTTTCTGACAAGAGGTCATATTCGAAGTTGGGATCATGAGGTGGTGTTGCTGGTTCGATCAAGAATTCTTTAACGAATCCATGGATGTCATATAGAGCAATAGGATTCCATTTATTGATGAGACCAGCGACAGTTCGAGTTTCAGGGTTGGCCTGATAACTTGTGTCCCGGTTGGGGTCAATTCCGTTAGCTAGTGCACGAGTATTGGCAACATCTCCGTCCGGATTTTCTGTGAAGTCAAATAAGAAAATAAATTTCTTGAGGAGTTCCTTGACACTAAGAGTAACATTTTTGGCAAGCCCATTGGCATCAGTTGTCTGGAAAGAAATAAGATCTTTAGTAGCAAAGGTATTGAAAAGTCCAGTGATGATGTCGATGGCGGGCTGTTCATCAGCGTGGGTATTGTTGATAAGGACTGGGAGCTTATAATCCAGTTTACCGTTCTTTAAGGCAGCCAGCATTTCGGCAGGCTTTGTGAGGGCTTTTGGATTGGTTGTATTGAGGTAGTCATCAATGCTCTTCTGATCGGAGCTAATAATTCCCAGTTTAACATCTCGTCCTTGCGCACTCTTGCCAATCGTTTCGATTTGAACCAAACGATCATCTTTAGCTTCTTGTCGACTCTTTTCGATAGAGGCCAGCATTTCATCGTGGGTATGGAAGTCTTCATATGGTCTTAGGACAATGTTTTTGCGAATAGTAAGTCCCAAATCTTCGCTGACCCCGACTAATTCATGATTTCCCATAAAGTTGCGGTAGGTTCTGCGAATATTGTTGGGTGTCCGTAAACTCAGATCTTGGCCAAATAGTTCGTTAAATTTCAGAGATAGCTTGAGGTCATTTCCTTCGACTTTTTCTTCTATGGTTACAAAGGGATCTCCAGAGAATGTGCCGTCTTCCATCTTCCATGTTTTCCACTCGCTAATTGGCTTGTTATCGAGTGTCCAACTAATTTTGTTGGCTTTGGCACCTTGTTCTTGAATGGTTTCCTCAATGCTGGCTTTTTCAGACATATAAACCTTGCTGTCCGCAAGTTGAACCTTTGAGTCTTCACTGCTAGCTGCGCGTGTTTCAGGCTTATCAGGTGCAGTAGTGTTTTCAGAGCTAGTTTCCTTTTTGTTTTCTGCTCCTGTGGCTGGGCTAGTAGCCGTTTCGCTTGTAGTCTTATCCGATTCAGCTACAGGCTGAGTTTCCTTATTAGCAGTATCTGCCTGAGGTTGATCAGAATGATCTTCTGTTTTCTCGGCACTGACAGGAGTAGGATTTTCGACAAGACTACTTACTGGACTTGCTTCTTGTTGCGCTTCAGTCGGATTTAGCGTATCGGCAGCTACGTTTCCTTGGGCTAGAACAGCTAGAAGGGCTGCGGCTGACAGGCTAAGAACCTGAGTATATAAGCGTTTCTTATAGGTGTCTTTCATAAGAGACCTCCTTTGTAATGTGTTCTTTAATCTTACTATATCAATTTTTGTAATCGTTTTCAAGAAAAAGCATAGATAAAAATATGCTTTCAATAGACAAATCTGAGAATCTGTCTTGCAATTCCATCTATGAGCCTTGTCGAACAAGAAATGACGGGCTTATTTTATATGGATGAATTATGGATTCCTGCCTAAAATAGAAGAGTGAGAAGAAAGCATGTATAAGCTCGTCTGAGGAATTTCTACAATTCCATGCAAAATCACATCTTTTATGCTACAATAATACAAACAAAAAATGGATTGGAGTCGACAATGAAAGCAATTATTACGGTTGTTGGGAAAGATAGATCAGGGATTGTTGCAGGAGTCTCAACTAAGATTGCAGAGTTGGGATTGAATATAGATGATATTTCACAGACTGTTTTGGATGAATTTTTTACGATGATGGCTGTTGTTTCAAGTGAAGAAAAACAAGATTTTGCAGCTCTTCGTAGTGAATTTGAGAGCTTTGGCCAGACTCTTAACGTCAAAATCAATATTCAAAGTGCAGCTATTTTTGATGCCATGTACAATATCTAAGGAGTGAAGGATGGATATTAGACAAGTTACAGAAACCATTGCCATGATTGAGGAGCAGAATTTCGATATTCGGACTATCACCATGGGTATTTCACTCTTGGACTGCATCGATACAGACATTGATCGGGCTGCTGAGAAGATTTACCAAAAAATCACGACCAAGGCTAAAAATTTGGTGGCAGTTGGGGACGAAATTGCTGCAGAGCTCGGGATTCCTATCGTCAACAAGCGGGTCTCAGTGACTCCGATTTCGCTGATTGGGGCGGCCACGGATGCTAAAGATTATATTCCTTTAGCTAAGGCTCTGGATCGAGCGGCTAAGGAAATCGGCGTAGACTTTATAGGTGGTTTCTCTGCCTTGGTCCAAAAGGGCTATCAAAAAGGCGATGAAATCCTCATTAATTCTATTCCACGAGCTTTAGCAGAGACGGACAAGGTCTGTTCTTCTGTCAATATCGGCTCAACTAAGACTGGTATTAATATGACGGCAGTTGCGGATATGGGACGGATTATTAAGGAAACAGCCCAACTGTCTGACATGGGTGCAGCTAAATTGGTCGTCTTTGCCAATGCGGTAGAGGACAATCCTTTCATGGCTGGTGCCTTCCATGGTGTTGGTGAAGCAGATGTGGTCATCAATGTCGGTGTTTCAGGACCTGGTGTTGTCAAGCGGGCTTTGGAAAAGGTTCGTGGTGAGAGCTTTGACGTGGTGGCTGAAACAGTCAAGAAAACGGCCTTCAAAATCACTCGTATTGGTCAGTTGGTTGGTCAGATGGCCAGCGAACGTCTGGGCGTTAAGTTTGGGATTGTTGACTTGAGTTTGGCTCCAACGCCAGCAGTCGGAGACTCAGTGGCCCGTGTCTTAGAAGAAATGGGCTTAGAAACAGTCGGCACTCATGGCACGACAGCGGCGCTTGCTCTACTCAATGACCAAGTCAAAAAAGGTGGTGTCATGGCCTGCAATCAGGTTGGCGGACTATCTGGTGCTTTCATCCCTGTGTCAGAAGACGAGGGCATGATTGCGGCTGTGCAAAACGGCTCGCTCAATCTAGAAAAGTTAGAAGCTATGACAGCTATCTGCTCGGTAGGTTTGGATATGATTGCCATCCCGGAGGCGACACCGGCTGAAACTATCGCAGCCATGATTGCCGATGAAGCAGCTATTGGTGTCATCAATCAGAAGACAACAGCTGTGCGGATTATTCCAAAGGGCAAGGAAGGCGATATGATCGAATTTGGCGGGCTCTTGGGAACAGCTCCGGTCATGAAGGTAAATCAGGCTTCGTCAGCTGCCTTTATCGCGCGGGGGGGTCAGATTCCAGCACCTATTCACAGTTTTAAAAATTAATAAGAAAATCAGGTCTGTGCAGACAGGCCTTTTCGATTGAACAAGGAGAAGAGATGACAAAAACGAGATTATTTATCATTCGGCATGGGAAGACAATGTTTAATACCATTGGCAGAGCTCAAGGTTGGTCAGATACTCCTCTGACAGCTGAAGGGGAACGTGGTATTCGAGCATTGGGGATTGGCTTAAAAAAATCTGGTCTTTCCTTTGTAAAAGCTTACTCAAGTGACTCGGGTCGAACCATTCAGACTATGGGGATTGTGTTGGAGGAACTTGGCTTAACTGGGCAAATCCCTTATACCTTTGATAAAAGAATTCGAGAGTGGTGTTTTGGCAGTTTTGATGGTGCTTATGGTGGAGAACTCTTTCATGGTGTCATTCCTCGTGTTTTGAAGACGGATGACTACAAGGAGCTTAGCCTGCCGGACTTAGCGAATGGCTTGGTTGAAGTGGATACAGCAGGTTGGGCAGAACCATGGGATAAGCTCAGCGATCGGATTTTAGAAGGTTTTGAAGCTATTGCAAAAGATGTAGAGGCTTCCGGTGGAGGCAATGCTTTGGTGGTCAGCCATAGTATGACAATCGGTACACTTGCTTATTTAATTGATGAAGAGATTAAGAAGAATCCTGGAGTTGAAAATGGAAGTGTGACGGTTGTCGAATATGCCAATGGAAAACTATCCATTGAAAGTTTGGGAGATGTGTCCTATCGTCAAGCTGGTGCAGAGGTTTTAAATAGTCGCTGACAGGAATGGTCTTGATTTTTTCCTAAAAGTGGTATAATAAAGGAAGAATAAGGGAGGCAAGTAAATGTCAAAAACAAGATTGTATATCGTCCGTCACGGTAAAACCATGTTTAATGCGATTGGTCGAGCGCAAGGATGGTCGGATACCCCTCTGACAGCTGAAGGTGAACGAGGAATTCGAGAGTTAGGGTTGGGTCTAAAAGATGCTGGTATAGACTTTAAGCGGGCTTATTCTAGCGATAGTGGTCGGACTATTCAAACCATGGGAATCATTTTAGAAGAGCTGGGCTTGAGAGATAAGATTCCTTACCGTACAGACAAACGCATTCGTGAATGGTGCTTTGGTAGCTTTGATGGGGCTTATGACGGTGAACTCTTTATGGGAGTCATGCCCCGTGTCTTTCATGTCGAACATGTCCACCAGCTTAGCTATCCAGAATTAGCGGAAGGATTGGTAGAAGTGGATACAGCGGGCTGGGCAGAATCTTGGCCTAAACTCAGTGGCCGTATTTTAGATGGTTTTGAGAGTATCGCCAAAGAAGTTGAGTCGCTAGGAGGAGGAAATGCTCTGATTGTCAGTCATGGTATGACGATTGGAACCTTCGCTTGGTTGATTGACCACGCAACGCCTCGAGGTTTAGGCCTGCACAACGGCAGTGTAACTGTAGTAGACTACGAAGATGGTAAGTTTACGATTGACCGGATTGGTGATATGTCTTATCGTGAAGTGGGCGCCAAAGTAATGGAGTAATAAGTTGAAACACGCTAAACATCTAAGAGTAAAAAGGAAATCCAAGGCCAAGAAGGTTGGTTTGACGATCTTACTATTACTTATCTTGACCTTAGTCATAGGTGGAACGGTTATTTATTTCCGCCCCTCCGTATTGAAAAATCTTCTCAGCCATGTTCAGGTTTCAAGTCAAGTGAGTAGCTCTACTAAGCCAAGCAGCTCTAAGTCTTCAAGATTAACAAGTTCTGATTCTGATTTACCCAAGGTGTCCTCGGCGGATTGGAATTTAGTCTTGGTTAACCGTGATAACCTACAGGAGGAAAAGATGCCATCTTTGACTCAAGTTGGAGAAATTCGGGTGGATAGTCGTATTGCTGAAAATACTCGGCAGTTCCTTGCTGCGGCTCAGACCATAGCTCCAGGCGAAATATTAATTTCTGGTTATCGGAGTCGTGCAGAGCAAGAAGAGCTCTATAATGAGAATATTGCAGCAGAGGAGGCTAAGGGCCTGTCGCATGAAGAAGCAGTCAGTGCTGTCCAGAAACAGATTCAGATTCCAGGAGCTAGTGAACATCAAACAGGATTGGCTATTGATATGAGTGTTCCTGAAGGGCTGGAGGATGAACTAGCAGCTAAGATAGCTCAGCTAGCCCCACAATATGGCTTCGTCCTTCGCTATCCCGAAGGCAAGAGTAATATTACTGGAGTTGATTTTGAACACTGGCATTACCGTTATGTCGGCGTAGAGAACGCCCAGTATATGCAAAAGCACAATCTAGTTCTGGAAGAGTACATCGCATTACTAAAGGCAGCAGAAAGATAAATCAAGTAAGTCAGGTTTTCCTGGCTTTTTTTATCGAGAAATTTGCATTATTGCGACTAATGTGATATATTTATAACAAAAGGTGTGATATATTTATAACACTACAGGAGGGTTTGTCATGAAAAAAAGTCATAAGTTAGTCTTGTTACTACCTTTGTGGATTCTGGTCTTATGCGGAGATTGGGCGGTTTTATCTGGGGTTGTTCGATTTAGCTTGCTGGAAAAGTTAATATTAATTGGTGGTACAGGGGTTGGTCTGTTTTTTGCTACTTGGGGAATTTTAAAGAGCAAACAAAATGAAGTTAGGGAAAGGCAGATCTTCTCTATTAAAGAAAAATTAAATGGTGTCCTCGTTTTATCTGCCTCGTCTATCTATACACTAGGCATTTGGCTCAGTACGCCATCTGCTGGTCTTTTAAAAGAAATAGTGATGGCGCTAGGTCTTCTAGTGCAGCTGATTTTTCTTGGTTATTTTATCTTAAGAAAAGCAGATGAAGAAGCAGATGAGCGTTTTTATGCAAATCTATCTAAGGCTGCCATGACAGCATTTGCTAGCAGTATAGTCGTTCTGTTAACCTTAGCCTTGCTTTTAACGATCACGAAGGAGCTGTATATTCCAGGAGGTATCTTTTTTATAGTAGCAGGGGTGCTGGTCTTACTTTTCAATTTTGTATTCATGTATTTGGAAAGTAGAGGGGCATGATGGGGAAAGTAAGCAATCTTATTACAAGTTTGAAGTCTACTCGTGAGGCTCGTGGCATGACCCAGCAAGAGTTGGCAGAGCGTATTGGTGTCAGGCGAGAGACGATTTTGCATCTAGAAAATAATCGTTACAATCCTTCTCTTGAAATGGCTCTAAAAATTGCACGAGTCTTTGATTTGAAAATAGAGGATCTATTTGAGCTAAAAGAATAATTTAAGCAAGATTCCTATATAAACTCTTGACAACTGTATCGGACTGCGATATAATACATATATCAAGGTTCGATATATCGAAGTGAAAGGGAGAAGCAAAGATGAGTGGATTGACAGAAAAACTCAGGCGAGTCTATGTACCGATGACAGAGACAGGATTCTATATTCTCTTTTGTCTCCAGACAGAAAGGCATGGCTACAGTATTACTCAAAAAGTCAAGGAATTGACAGAAGGTCAGTTGTCAATTAGTCCAGGAACTATGTATGGAACCTTGTCCAAAATGGAAAAGGATGGTCTGATTGCCTTTGTTCGCGAGGAAGAAAAGAGGAAGCTCTACCAGATTACAGATCTTGGGCAGAAGATTTTGAACTTGGAAATTCAGCGGATTGAACGCCTTTACCGGAATAGTAAGGAGGATGTTTGATGGGAAAGAAAGTCGTCTACAGGATCTTCACCATTGCAGACTATGATAGAGAAGCAGCTTATTTAAAAAAGATGCATGGCCAAGGCTGGAAGTTGAAAAAAGTAAACTATTCCCCTTTTATAATTGCAGTTCGTTATACTTTTGAAAAAACTTCACCTCAGGAAATGGCCTATCAGTTAGATTTTCGTCCGATAAAGAAGGCGGAGCGAGACTCCTATTATCAACTATTCAAAGATTGTGGATGGGAGCATATTACAAATTTTAATCAATTTTCCTATTTCCGCAAGCCAGCTTCTCAGCTTGATGCGGAAAGTGACCTTGAGATCTATAATGATGCCTGGTCTAGGCTAGAAATGGTTAAGCGTTTGCTTATATGGCGGTTTTTGCCAGCCCTTGTAGCTTTGTTTTTTGCTACTTATTTAGTTTTAAGTGTAGCTCAAAAAGGTTTAGATGTAGATTGGCTAGTAAAATGTATCTTATTAATAGATACGGTATTGTTATTTATTTTATTTGGTCAACTGGTTCATATCGGCTTGAGTTTCTGGAGAATGAAGCAGGAGCTCAAAGACTGATAAGTTTTTTATCAATTGTTTTTATGAAAGCGAGGATAATGATGAAAAAAACGATTATTGAAGTTCAAGGCTTGAAAAAGAAGTTCAAAGAACAAGAAGCCTTGGCAGGAATTGATTTTTCCATTCAAGAAGGAGAAATTTTTGGCTTCCTAGGACCATCTGGATCAGGAAAAACAACGACCATTAATATCTTGACTGGGCAGCTCAAGGCAGATGCTGGAACAGCTCATGTGCTGTCTGAAACGGTTGAGGATTTAAAGGTAGAAGTCCTGGAGCAGATAGGGATTGTCAGTGATACGAGTGGCTTTTATGAAAAAATGTCGCTCTACAACAATCTCAAGGCCTATGCTATGATCTTTGGTGTTGATATGAAGAAAGTTGATGAGCTTCTTCAAAAAGTGGGGCTCTATGATAGTCGCAACAAGGTGGCTGAAAAACTATCTACAGGTATGAAGCAACGGATGCTATTGGTCCGTGCCTTGATTAATCAGCCTAAACTGCTCTTTTTGGATGAGCCGACCAGTGGTTTGGATCCGTCAACTTCTCGAACAATCCATGACTTGCTACTGGAACTAAAAGCTCAGGGAACAACTATTTTTCTGACGACACATGATATGCAGGAAGCTACACTTTTGTGCGATCGTTTGGCTTTATTGCATAAGGGTAAGTTGGTCGAAGTAGGCAGTCCGCATGAGATTATCCAAAAGTACAATACAGATAAGAAAGTTCGTTTAGAATATGTAGATTTGACAACGAAGAAAACAGTTTCCTTTGAGGAACTGCAAAGTGGCTTAGATCTGTCAACTGTTATCAGTATTCATTCTTGCGAACCAACTTTAGAAGATGTTTTCATTACTTTGACAGGAGGTACCTTAAATGTCTAATAAGTTAAAAGGGATGATTTGGCTGAGGGGCCAAGCGACATTAGCAAATAAAAGTATCCTATTACAAGTTCTCATGCCGATTTTCATCATTTTTCTCTATAAATTTATTTTTTCTCTGAATGGAGCAGGTAAAGAACTGGGAGCAGACAGACTAGCTATCTTGTTAATGAATATTTCTTTGCCCTTCTCTTTAGCCATGTCTGTTGGGACACCCATTATTATCATTTTAGCTGAGGAAAGGGAAAAACATAATTTGCAAAGTTTGCGCTTGGCTGGTGTGACAGCGGGTCAATACATTCTCTCCGCTTTAATCTGGCCGGCGATTATTGGGATTTTTTATATTGTCGTTACCCCGATTTTGATAGGAGCCAAGCTTTCTAATCAGGTATTCAGCTATGGTTTGGTTCTCTTGTTAACCTTGCTAGTCTTAATTTTCTTCTTCTTAATGGTTGGTCTGTTTTGTAAAAATCAAGTCATGGCTCAATCCCTTAGTGTTCCGGCTATGCTCTTGGTAGCTTTTATTCCTATGTTTTCAAATATGAATGAGGATTTATTTAAGGTTCTGCGTTATAGCTTTTTGGGCCTCTTTACTATTTTTATGAAAGATTGGTCTAACTTCCAATTTTGGAGTGGAGAACTTTTGGCTCTCGTTCTCTGGCTACTTCTTTTTGCAGGACTTTCCTTCTACTTAATGAGTCACATGAAATCCTTGGATGATTAAACTAGGTCTTTAGACTGATTTTTAGCACTCTTGCGAAAAGAGTGCTAATTTTTTGAGTTTTTATCTTGACATTGTTTCGGAAGAGTGTATAATAGAATCATGAGTTAGCACTCAAGGTGATCGAGTGCTAATAAAGAAGGGATCTTGAATGGAGGTGGTACCGTGGTAACGGAGCGTCAAAATGAGATTTTGAATTTGATTATTGATATCTTTACCAAGACTCACGAGCCAGTAGGATCTAAAGCTTTACAGGATTCTATCAATTCGAGTAGTGCTACTATCCGAAACGATATGGCAGCTCTAGAAAAACAGGGACTATTGGAGAAGGCTCATACATCTAGTGGTCGTAAACCTAGCGTGGCTGGTTTTCAGTACTTCGTCAAGCATTCGCTATCTTTTGATCGTCTAGCTGAGAATGAACTTTATGAGGTTATCAAAGCCTTTGACCATGAGTTTTTCAACTTGGAGGACATTCTTCAACAGGCAGCGGACCTTCTAACTAAGCTGAGTGGTTGCACAGTTGTTGCCTTGGATGTCGAACCCAGTCGGCAACGTTTGACAGCATTTGATATCGTAGTACTCAGTCAGCATACGGCTCTAGCTGTCTTCACTCTAGATGAGTCCAATACTATCACCAGTCAGTTTATGATTCCGCGCAACTTCCTAAGAGAAGACTTGGATAGGCTTAAAGCTTTGGTTCAGGAGCGATTTTTGGGACAGACAGTCTTGGATATTCACTACAAGATTCGGACGGAAATTCCCCAGATTATCCAGCGCTATTTCACTACGACAGATAATGTTATTCATCTGTTTGAGCATATCTTCGGTGATATTTTCAAAGAGAATGTTATTGTGTCCGGCAAGGTTGGCTTGTTGAATTTTTCAGATTTGAAGGCCTATCAATTCTTTGATGATTCACAGAAGGTGGCCTTTGAGATTAGAGACAGTCTAGCCGAGGATCAGATGCAAAGTGTGCGCGTGGCAGATAGCCGAGAAAGTTGCTTGTCTGATTTGACCATTATTTCTAGCAAATTTCTGATTCCTTACAGAGGATTTGGAATTTTAGCAGTCATTGGACCAGTCAATCTCGACTATCAGCGAGTGGTCAGTCAGGTTAATGTGATTAATCGTGTCTTGACTATGAAACTGACGGACTTCTATCGCTACCTCAGTAGTAACCACTATGAAGTCCACTAATTACAGTATAATCATTCCTAAAAAGGAGGTGCCTTGTGGCAAAACATAAACACGAAGAACATCAAGAAAATGTAGAAGTAAAAGAAACTGTCGAAACAGCTGAGCAGGCTGAATCAGCAAGTCCCGAAAAATCAGAATTAGAACTAGCAAATGAGCGGGCAGACGATTTTGAGAATAAATATCTCCGTGCTCATGCAGAAATGCAAAACATCCAACGCCGTGCCAATGAAGAGCGTCAGCTCTTGCAACGCTATCGTAGTCAAGATTTAGCGAAAGCAATCTTACCTTCTTTGGACAACCTTGAGCGTGCTCTTGCCGTTGAAGGATTGACAGATGATGTCAAAAAAGGATTGGAAATGGTGCAGGAAAGCTTGGTTCATGCTCTCAAAGAAGAGGGGATTGAAGAAATTCCGGCCGATGGAGAATTTGACCATAATTATCACATGGCTATTCAAACAGTTCCAGCTGATGACGAACATCCAGCGGATACCATCGCACAAGTCTTCCAAAAAGGCTACAAACTCCATGACCGCATCCTAAGACCGGCTATGGTAGTGGTTTATAACTAAGATATAGAGCCCGAAAAAGCTCACAGTAAAAATAGGAGATTGACGAAGTGTTCGATGAACACAAGGAAATCTATCTTTTTTACCAAGAGCTTAGGGCGAGTTCGATTAGGCGGTAAGTCAGAAATCTGTGATTTCGTTGACGTACCCCCGCAAGGGTGATTAGGTTTGTCACGAGCGTTGCGAAGTGAACTGCCAATCAGCTACTGCGTATAATTTCGACTTCTCATGTCGTAACCTTACATAATAGAAAACTTGTCCGAAACGACACTAAACTATGAAAGAAAGATAAGACGCAAGCCGGAGGTTTGCAAGGAAGATATTTCCCGCCGTGGTGAAAGTTTCAGTAGCTTGTGCTACTGAAACAGGGGATTTTTGAGACAGTAGGCTCAAAAATAAGTGATGAAATCCCGAAGGGAGTTGCTCACGTCCCCACCACTTAAGGGAAATATCAAAAAAAGAGAAAAAACAACGAGGAGAAAAAACATATGTCTAAAATTATCGGTATTGACTTAGGTACAACAAACTCAGCAGTTGCAGTTCTTGAAGGAACTGAAAGTAAAATCATCGCAAACCCAGAAGGAAATCGTACGACTCCATCTGTAGTATCATTTAAAAACGGCGAAATCATCGTTGGTGATGCTGCAAAACGTCAAGCAGTAACAAACCCAGATACTGTTATCTCTATCAAATCTAAGATGGGAACTTCTGAAAAAGTTTCTGCCAACGGTAAAGAATACACTCCACAAGAAATCTCAGCTATGATTCTTCAATACTTGAAAGGCTACGCTGAAGAATATCTTGGTGAAAAAGTAACTAAGGCTGTTATCACAGTTCCAGCTTACTTTAACGATGCGCAACGTCAAGCGACTAAAGACGCTGGTAAAATCGCTGGTCTTGAAGTAGAACGTATCGTTAACGAACCAACTGCAGCAGCTCTTGCTTATGGTTTAGACAAGACTGACAAAGAAGAAAAAATCTTGGTATTTGACCTTGGTGGTGGTACATTTGACGTATCTATTCTTGAATTGGGTGACGGGGTCTTCGATGTATTGGCAACTGCAGGAGACAACAAACTTGGTGGTGACGACTTTGACCAAAAGATTATCGACCACATGGTTGCAGAATTTAAGAAGGAAAATGGCATCGACTTGTCAACTGACAAGATGGCTCTTCAACGTTTGAAAGATGCAGCTGAAAAAGCTAAGAAAGACCTTTCAGGTGTGACTTCAACTCAAATCAGCTTGCCGTTCATCACAGCAGGAGCTGCAGGTCCTCTTCACTTGGAAATGACTCTGACTCGTGCCAAATTTGATGATTTGACTCGTGATCTTGTAGAACGTACAAAAACTCCAGTTCGTCAAGCTCTTTCTGATGCAGGCTTGAGCTTGTCAGAAATCGACGAAGTCATCCTTGTTGGTGGTTCAACTCGTATCCCAGCCGTTGTAGAAGCTGTTAAGGCTGAAACTGGTAAAGAACCAAACAAATCAGTGAACCCTGATGAAGTGGTTGCCATGGGTGCGGCTATCCAAGGTGGTGTGATCACTGGTGATGTCAAAGACGTTGTCCTTCTTGACGTAACCCCATTGTCACTTGGTATCGAAACAATGGGTGGCGTCTTCACAAAACTTATCGATCGTAACACTACTATTCCAACATCTAAATCACAAGTCTTCTCAACAGCAGCGGACAACCAACCAGCCGTTGATATCCACGTTCTTCAAGGTGAACGCCCAATGGCAGCAGATAACAAGACTCTTGGACGTTTCCAATTGACAGATATCCCAGCTGCACCTCGTGGAATTCCTCAAATCGAAGTAACATTTGATATTGACAAGAACGGTATCGTATCTGTTAAGGCCAAAGACCTTGGAACTCAAAAAGAACAAACAATTGTCATCCAATCGAACTCAGGTTTGACTGATGAAGAAATCGACCGTATGATGAAAGATGCAGAAGCAAACGCTGAAGCAGATAAGAAACGTAAGGAAGAAGTTGACCTTCGTAACGAAGTTGACCAAGCTATCTTTGCGACTGAAAAGACTATCAAGGAAACTGAAGGTAAAGGCTTTGATGCAGAACGTGATGCTGCCCAAGCTGCCCTTGATGAACTTAAGAAAGCTCAAGAAGACAACAACTTGGACGAAATGAAAGCAAAACTCGAAGCTTTGAACGAAAAAGCTCAAGGACTTGCTGTTAAACTCTACGAACAAGCCGCAGCAGCTCAACAAGCTCAAGCAGGAGCAGAAGGCGCACAAGCAACAGGAAACGCAGGCGATGACGTCGTAGACGGAGAGTTTACGGAGAAATAGGCGGTGAGACAGAATTAAAAATTGAAAGTTTTTAGTTCGTAGTCGAACCCCCGCGAGGATGATTAGGATTTTTGGGAGTCTGAAAGACGAACCCAAAATCCAATCAGCTACCGCGTTAAAAGTGTTTTGAAAATTAGATGAGGTAGATAGGTCTTTGTCTTATCCTCTGTCTGATGTCAAAAGTATAAAAAGAAATCCAGAGGTTGCAACCCAGCCTCTGTTTTTCGGTAAGATAGAGGGTGATGCTTATGAAAAAAGCACTTTGTATCATTTATCCTAATTTTTCAATTTATGAAGTAGTTGGTCTGACCAGTACTTTAGCTCTATCTTTTGGTATTGAAATCGATTATGTTGGTTCAGATAGAGGCATTATAACATCGGAAGATGGATTAGCCTGTCAACCTACTAGAACACTAGATGAAGTAGTTATCGAAGACTATTCTTGTGTCATTTTGCCAGGAATGATAAATATTGCTCCTGCTTTGCACGATGAAAAATTGATTTCTTTCCTAAGAAGTTTGAATCAGCAAGAGATTTTGATTGCAGCTATTTCCTCAGCGCCCATTTTATTGGCGAAAGCAGGCTTATTGAAGGACACGAAATTTACGGGTGGGATTTGGCAAAACTTCTTTGACTATTTTGAATTTCTTCCACGGGAAAATTTCAAAGCTAAAGCTGTCCTGCAAGATAAAAATATCATTACTGCTGTCGGCTTTGCACACCAAGAGTTTGCAAGAAAAGTGCTTCTTAGTCTAGGCTTGGTAGGTAATGCTGACAACTATTTTAAAGAACGGAATCAGTATTCAGAAGAGGAATTGATATTCAATTTGTCAGAAGAAGAATTTGCTGAGATGAAACAGAGCATAAAAAACAACTTCTAAGAATTTTCTTAAAATTTAAAGAAAGGAACATGGGTGTTCGCAACTGAACACGGGTTCTAAAAATTCTGACTCAATATGAAAGAAATTGAACCCGACCTAAATCGAGGGTTGGTTTCGAAAACATTATAGAAAGGAACAAGAGTGTTCGCAACTGAACACGGGTTCCAAAAATTCTGATTCAATATAAAAGAAAGGAATTGAACCCGACCTAAATTCTCGGAAAAAAGAGAAATCGGTCTAGGAGCGTCTCTCCGTCGCCTGATTTCCTATTTTTCAGTCGAATTTTACGGTCTTGGTATCTTATATGAACAATACAGAATATTATGACCGTCTAGGTGTCTCAAAGAATGCTTCACAGGATGAAATAAAGAGAGCCTATCGGAAATTATCAAAAAAATATCACCCAGATATTAATAAAGATCCTGGGGCAGAAGATAAGTACAAAGAGGTCCAAGAAGCTTATGAGACTTTAAGTGACGAGCAGAAAAGAGCGGCCTATGATCAGTATGGTGCTGCTGGAGCCAATGGTGGTTTTGGCGGTGGCGCAGGTGGCTTTGGAGGCTTTGATGGAGCTGGTTTTGGTGGTTTCGAAGATATCTTCTCAAGCTTCTTTGGTGGCGGTGCTTCGCGAAATCCAAATGCTCCTCGTCAGGGTGACGATCTTCAATATCGTGTAAATCTCAAGTTTGAAGAGGCTATTTTTGGTACTGAAAAGGAAATTAAGTACAACCGGGAGGCGTCTTGTCGTACGTGTAGCGGATCAGGTGCTAAGCCAGGGACAAGTCCAGTGACTTGTGGACGCTGTCATGGCTCAGGTGTCATCAATGTAGATACGCAAACTCCTCTGGGCATGATGCGTCGTCAAGTGACCTGTGATGTCTGTCATGGACGCGGAAAAGAAATTAAGGAGCCTTGTACGACCTGTCATGGAACAGGACATGAAAAACAAGCCCACAGTGTCCATGTTAAAATCCCAGCAGGTGTGGAAACTGGTCAGCAAGTTCGCCTAGCAGGGCAAGGGGAAGCAGGTTTCAATGGTGGCCCTTATGGAGACTTGTATGTAGTCGTCAATGTCGAACCAAGTGATAAATTTGAGCGAGATGGATCTACTATATACTACAAGCTCAATCTAAACTTTGTTCAGGCCGCACTTGGAGACAGTGTGGATGTTCCAACCGTTCATGGGGATGTTGAGCTCAATATCCCAGAAGGAACTCAGACTGGCAAACGATTCCGCTTGCGTGGCAAGGGAGCTCCTAGTCTTCGTGGTGGAAGCATGGGTGATCAGTATGTGACTGTTAACGTTGTGACTCCAACAGGACTGAATGATAAGCAAAAAGCAGCGCTCAAGGACTTTGCGGCTGCAGGGAATATCAGTGTAAATCCTAAGAAAAAAGGCTTCTTTGACCATATTAAAGATGCTTTTGATGGGGAATAAAAGAAAGGAAGAGAGTGGACTGAAGTTATAGTTCACTCTCTCTTTTTTGGGATTTGAGATCTTTTGAAACGTTGCTTTAAAATATAGGTATCTGAATTAAATCTCTTTATCAATAAATTATAGAATCTTGTAGAGGGCTCATTGCAGAACAGGGGGTAATAGCCTATAATGAAGAAAAAGAAACCGTTTACATTATCGGTTTTTCTATTTATCAAAAAGGAGATTTTATGATGGTCTTTCATAGAGAACAGCGTTTTTCTATTCGTAAATTTTCAGTTGGAGCGGCTTCTGTTCTAATTGGAATCACTATGGCTGGACAGGTTGTTTCGGCAGAAGAGCTTCCAACTACGCAGTCAAATGTTGTCGCTCCAGCAGATTCTACTGAACCCAAAGCTGCAGAAGAAGTGGCAACCTCTAGTCCCGCACAAGATAAGTCTACAGCAGAGGAAACGTCCGGAGCAAATCCTGTAAACAATAGTGAAGCAACTCCATCAACTTCTGCTCCAGCAGAATCTAATAC
This sequence comes from Streptococcus sp. SG2, assembly GCF_030439925.1. Classification (NCBI taxonomy): domain Bacteria; kingdom Bacillati; phylum Bacillota; class Bacilli; order Lactobacillales; family Streptococcaceae; genus Streptococcus; species Streptococcus sp. SG2. Next base: position 441,582 of record NZ_JAQFJD010000002.1, read on the forward strand.
AGATATTCCTAAGCAAGATAAGACCCCTGAAAAAGATGCTACTGGAGAAGCAGAAAAAAGAAATGATTCTGAGGAGAAAGCAGGCTTACCTACTGATGCACCAAAGGGTCAAGAGTCAGACCGTGTTGATGAAAAACTTGCCATGCGCAAAATGATTTCAGTTGATGCAGGTCGTAAATATTTTAGCCCAGAACAATTGAAAGAAATTGTAGACAAGGCTAAGCGTTATGGTTTTACAGATATGCATTTACTGTTAGGGAATGATGGACTGCGTTTCCAATTGGATGACATGTCATTGACTGTAGGCGGTAAGACCTATTCTAGTGAAGATGTCAAAAAAGCCATTGAAAAAGGGACCAACGATTATTATAATGATCCAAATGGCAATCACTTAACACAAGCTGAAATGACGGACTTGATTGACTATGCTAAACGACAAGGAATCGGTCTTGTTCCGACAATCAATAGCCCGGGCCATATGGATGCGATCCTGAATGCCATGAAGGAGCTGGGAATTGAAAAACCTAATTTTGACTACTTTGGCAAGGAATCTGCTCGAACAGTTGATTTAAATAATCAGCCTGCTGTTGATTTTACAAAAGCCTTGATTGAGAAATATGCAGCATATTTTGCTGGTAAGACAGATATTTTCAATATTGGTCTAGATGAATATGCTAATGATGCGACCAATGCTAAAGGGTGGCAAGTCTTACAAGCGGATAAGTATTATCCAGGAGAAGGTTACCCAGAAAAAGGCTATGAAAAATTCATCGCTTATGCCAATGATCTAGCTAAAATCGTTAAGCGAAATGGTCTGAAGCCAATGGCCTTCAATGATGGTATTTACTATAATTCTGATCAAAGTTTTGGTGAATTTGATAAGGATATTATTGTGTCTTATTGGACTGGTGGATGGGGAGGCTATGATGTTGCTTCTTCCAAACTTTTGTCTGAAAAAGGGCATAAGATTCTAAATACCAATGATGCTTGGTATTATGTTCTAGGTCGAAATGCAGACGGCCAAGGTTGGTATAATCTAGATCAAGGGTTGAAGGGAATTGCTTCTACACCGATTACAAGTGTTCCTAAGTCTGAGGGGGCAGATATTCCAATTATTGGTGGTATGGTGGCTGCATGGGCTGATGAGCCTTCAGCGCGTTTTTCCCCATCTCGTCTTTATAAGTTGATGCGTCGCTTTGCTGATCAAAATGCTGAGTATTTTGCTGCTAATTATCAAGATGCAGAAAAAGAATTGGCAGCAGTCCCAAGTGACTTAGCTTCTAAATATACACCAGAAAGTATCGCTCGTCTTAAGGAGGCTGAAAAAGCTGTGAAAGAATTAGACAGCCATCTTAGTCGGAGCAAGCAAGAAGAGATTGATCTTGCGGTTGCTCGCTTAAAAGAAGCCCGTGAGCATCTCCAGCCAACCCCTGATTATCAAAAGGTGCTAGATGCCCAAGCTGAAAGAGAAAAACTAGCTAAGAGCAAGGTGATTTCTATTGACGCTGGTCGGAAATATTTCTCATTGGATCAGCTAAAGAGAATCATTGACAAGGCTAGTGAATTGGGCTATTCAGATTTGCATCTGCTAGTTGGAAATGACGGGATGCGTTTCATGTTGGATGACATGACCGTTGAAGCCAACGGTAAAACCTACACAAGTGATGAAGTAAAAGAAGCAATCTTGGCTGGTACCAAGGCTTACTACGATGATCCAAATGGAAATGCCCTCAGACAGAAAGAGATGGATGAGCTGATTGCTTATGCCAAAGGAAAGGGGATAGGCCTTATTCCAGCACTCAATAGCCCAGGTCATATGGATGCCCTTTTGGTCGCTATGGAAAAACTAGGTATTCAAAATCCTCAGGCTTATTTTGATACACTATCCAAAACAACCCTGGATTTGGAAAATGAAGAAGCCAAGTCCTTTACCAAAGCTTTGATTGGAAAGTATATGGATTACTTTGCAGGCAAAACCAAAATTTTCAACTATGGAACGGATGAATATGCTAATGATGCAACCAATGCTCAGGGTTGGTATTATCTGAAATACTACAACCTCTATGGTAAGTTCGCAGAATATGCCAACTCTCTAGCTGCTATGGCGAAAGAGAGAGGTTTGCAGCCAATGGCCTTCAACGATGGCTTCTACTACGAAGACAAAGACGATGTTGAGTTTGATAAGGATGTCTTAATCTCCTATTGGTCTAAAGGCTGGTGGGGCTATAACCTGGCATCACCACAGTATTTAGCAAGTAAGGGCTACAAATTCCTCAATACCAATGGGGATTGGTACTACATTTTGGGACAAAAACCGGAAGATGGCGGTGGTTTCTTACAGAAAGCACTTGACAATACTGAAAAGACACCATTTAATCAACTAGCTTCTACCAAGTACCCAGAAGTAGACCTTCCAACAGTCGGTAGCATGATTGCCATCTGGGCTGATAGACCGCAAGCTGAATACAAGGAAGAAGAGATTTTCCAATTAATGACTGCTTTTGCTGATCATAATAAAGACTATTTCAAGGCTAATTATGGCCCTATTCAGGAAGAAATTGCTAAAATTCCAACCGATTTAACCATCTATACACCAGAATCTGTTGCAGCTCTAAAAGCAGCTCGAGATGAGATTGATTGGGAATTAAGCCGGATGAAGCAAGAAGAGGTGGATAAACTAGCAGCTAAACTAAAAGTTGCTCGCGAAAATCTCAAGCCAATCACCTACAATGGCAGTGCCGATGAGGAAGAAGTTCGTGCTCTTGTGGAATATAAACCATATCTTGATATTCAAACAGAAGAGATTGCCTTTGAGACAAAAGAAGTAGCAAATCCAAACCTTGAAAAGGGGCAACGCAAGATTTTGCAAGTGGGAATCAAAGGTGAAAAAACGAATTTAGTTGAAATATCTGCCCAGGACGGTAGTAGCAAGCTTGTGGAAAGTTTCGTTTCTAAGGATGCTGTAGCTGAAATTGTGGAAATTGGGACAAAAGAAGCAGATTCAGCAAAAATGGGTGGAAGGCAGGTTCAACCAGCCCCGTTGGTTACTCCTTCTGTTAAGGGATCATCACCTATTAGCCAAGCAAGTAAGAAAGAAGAGGGGCTAAAACCGACTCAAACTAATAAGCAGCCAATAGCTGAAAAATTATCTCAACCATCTGCCCAAGCAGTGGCTAAGGACAATAAACTTCCGCAAACTGGAACAACTTCAGCTTGGCCTATAACTCTTCTGGGAACAGCTTTAGCTATGATCGGTTTGGGTGGACGCAAGAAAAGGAAAGGATGATTTATTATCGTTCTAAAAATCGAGTGTAAACCTAGGCTTAAATAATTATTTGGACAAGAATAAAGACGAGGTCAAAGAAAATAGTTTGGCCTCGTCTTTTTGTTTATGACATTATGGGGGATATGCCCTCTAAGGGGTGCTAGCTTAGGTTCTTTTTATTCACTCGCCTGGTTTTCCAGTTATGATGTGTTGAATTCCTTGATGAATATGAGGGAGCAGTTCAGGTAGAAAATTAGGATAGGCCGTGTGGTCTTGGAGTTCTTCCAAAGGGATCCATTCGACAGTTTCATTTTCTGAAAGACTAGGGAATTGCTGTCCTTTTGGTTTCATCAAGTAATAAAAGCAAATTTCGTGACAGTCTAGTCCTGCCAATCGTCCTGTTTCCTGCTGGAAGAAGTTTTCATGGATAAATACTAACCGATCAATCTCGTATTCTTGACCAGTTTCTTCCTGGATTTCCCTTTTGACGGCTTCCTGGGAGGATTCTCCCAACTGAACAGCACCTCCAAGCGGATAGAAGTAGCTTTCGTCAGGGTTGGTCATGAAAGCCACGGCTCCTTCTTCTATGATAAGTGCTGCGGCTTTGTATCTGAAACGTCTATGTTCTTCTTGAAAGCTGATATCTGCTAACATTCTTCCCTCCTTTTTAGAATTAGTATATCATTTTTTAAGTAATATTGTCATAACGAGAATTATCTTGCTACTCCTGTCTTTTCCTGCTACAATAGGTCTATGACAAGATATAAAGCGATTATTTCCTATGACGGGCATGACTTTGCAGGGTTCCAAAGACAACCTCATGCTAGAAGTGTCCAAGAAGAAATTGAAAAGACCTTGACCCGTATCAATAAAGGCCAGCCTGTGGTCATTCATGGTGCAGGTCGGACAGACAGCGGTGTTCATGCCCTTGGCCAAGTCCTGCATTTTGATTTACCGGAAGAGCGGGATGAAGAAAAATTACGTTTTGCCTTGGATACGCAGACGCCAGAAGATATTGATTTTATTAGTGTGGAGCAGGTATCGGATGATTTTCACGCTCGCTACAATAAACACAGCAAGACCTATGAATTTTTGGTGGACATCGGTAGGCCAAAGAACCCTATGATGCGCCATTATGCCACCCATTACCCTTATCCTTTGGAGCTGAGTCTAATAGAAGAAGCGGTTGCTCTGTTAGAGGGGACGCATGATTTTACCGGGTTTACAGCTTCGGGGACCAGTGTGGAAGACAAGGTTCGGACCATTACTGAGGCCAAGGTCCGCTTTGATGCAGAGCGTAATTTTCTGGTCTTTACTTTTTCAGGCAATGGCTTTCTCTATAAGCAGATCCGCAATATGGTCGGTACACTTCTCAAAATCGGCAACAAGCGCATGCCGGTAGAGCAGATCCAGAGGATTTTAGCGGAGAAAGACCGCCATCTGGCAGGACCAACCGCTGGTCCCAACGGCCTTTATTTGAAAGAAATTCGATATGAAGAATGAAGCTGAGATAATGGTATCTCGGCTTTATTCGATAGTGAGTAGGTTTCTAGAAAAGAGACTAAAAGATTCGTGTTTGATACAATTTTATTTTTATATGGGAAGTCTCTTTAAAATGTCATATGGAATAGGTGGGAAGTGACTATTTGGAGCGATTTTTAGCGATTCTACAAAAAAAGCTGAATATTTCTCCATTTTTTAGTAGTTTTTAAAGAAATAAATAACTTTTTAAGGAAAAATCTATTGTAAAAAACATCTAAAAGAATTATGATAATACTATGTGTATAAATGCTGTCTTTTAAAGGCTGATAGGGAGTTGGCTAGTGAAGACTTAGGGAGAAAATTTATACATCCAAACAAATAATGGGAGTTATGAAGTGAAGGATTTTAGAAAAGTACAGGAGAAAATTCAGAAATTTTCAATTAGAAAATTATCTGTTGGTGTAGGCTCCGTTGCAATTGCTGCCTTGATTTTTGGGAGCTTTTTGACTAGCCCAGCTGTTGCTGCTGATGAAGTTGGAAAGACTGGTCAGGCTCATTACACTTATGTTGAAGATCAAGAGTTAACTGAGCAAGAGAAGGAACTGATTAAGCATGAGCTTCCTTCCGATTTGCAATCAGGTGAGAATTATTACCTGATTTATCGTAAGAAAGGGAAACCAACAGTTTTGCCTCAAACAGGAAATAATGGGCAACCGCTTCTTGGCATACTAGCTGGGACGGCTATTTTGGCTGTTTTGGTGTTTTCTCGTAAGAAGGCTGGCAAGTTGGTGGGAGTGTTTTTGATTGGAGCGTTCGGACAGAGCCTTTTGCTTTCGCCTCAAGTTTTTGCGCTAGAAAATAAAGAGTTGGCTTCTTATAACCGTCAAGTTTCGATTTCTTCAGGTGTTTCTGAAGCAGATTTAGCGATTGAAGGTTACGACTATATCGGTTACTTTACTGCTTCTGATTTGCGGGCTTTGACAGGAACCTCGCCTGCCTCTCTGACTGAGGAAACTAGTCTTAAAGATCAGCCAGCAGTATCAGGGAATTCAAAATCTGGACTGGATGCTAGAGGTCAAGAAAAGCAAACAGAGCTTATAGAAGAGGAAAAACCAGATCAAGATATTTCAGGTCAGGTTGGAAGTATCTCTGATTCCACTCCTAACCCATCTTCTCAAGTATTACCTCCAAATAAGGAAACATCAAAAGAAGAAAATAAAACAAATCCGAATCAGTCTGAAAAAAGCAGCAGTAGCAAGGGAGAACCAGAAGTTCAACCGGAGAAACCAGCTTATACTGGACCGGTTGGTACAGCGGGAGATACAGCGCCGATAGAGCCAGCGCTTCCAGCATACACAGGGTCAGTGAATGGCGAACCAGAAGTTCAATCGGAGAAACCAACTTACACAGAGCCGATTGGTACAGCGGGAGATACAGCCCCAGTTGAGCCTGCGCTTCCAGAATACACGGGGGCAGTAAATGGTGAACCAGAAGTTCAACCAGAGCAACCAGCCTATACCGGACCGGTTGGTACAGGGGGAGATACAGCCCCAGTCGAGCCTACGCTTCCGGCATATACAGGGTCAGTGAATGGTGAACCAGAAGTTCAACCGGAGCAACCAGCTTATACTGGACCGGTTGGTACAGGGGGAGATACAGCCCCAGTCGAGCCTGCGCTTCCAGCATACACAGGGTCAGTGAATGGTGAACCAGAAGTTCAACCGGAGAAACCAACTTATACAGAGCCGATTGGTACAGCGGGAGATACGGCCCCAGTTGAGCCCGCTCTTCCAGAATACACGGGTGGTGTTAATGGGGAATCAACAGTTCAAGCTGAACTGCCTAGTTTGCATACAGAGGTCAAGTTAGAAACAATTGAACCAAAGGTTGTTCACAAAACTGATGATAGCAAGTATCTTGATGAAGAGACCACTGTCAATGGAACTCCAGGACAAAAAGAAATTGTAACCAGCTATGAAGTCTTGGATGGCAAGCGGATATCAGAGCCACAAACAACTGAGCGCATCTTGCATGAAGCAGTTGATACAGTGGTTACTCGTGGCACTAAGGCTCGCGTTAATAAAGAAGAATTGAGCAAGCAACTAGCTTTAGCAACGGCTGTAGATCCTGCAGCTTACACCAATCAATCCTACCAGCAATTGCAAGCAATTAAGAATATGGCTGAGTCGGTTTATCAAACTTCGTCGAGTCAAGATGAAGTAGATGCAGGTGTCAACCAACTCAAGCAGGCTTTAGCCGACTTATTGGCTCTTAAAACAGCGCCAATTCTGACTGTTTCAGCGGTTAAGAAGGATGAATTGCAGAAATCAGCGCAAATTCAATACCAGCTGACGGACAGGGATCAAGCCTTTACTAGTGCTCATGTTCGCCTGAAGAAGGATGGTCAATTAATAGCAGAGCAAAACTTGGCGACCGGTCAGTTGACTGCCAGCTTTAGTGGTTTGGACTACTATACACCTTATGATATCGAGACGACCCTGTCTTATGACTTAGGAAATGGCTCTGAAAGTAAAGAGTTAGCTCGAGAGACAGTTCAGCTTGACCTGAAGAAGGTGGAACTCAAGTCCATCACTAATGTCGCCTTGATGAAGGTTGAGAATGGCCAGACCAAATTGATGCCTACTCTGGCTGAAAAGCCAGCAAATCTGGATCAATATTATCTGCACTTTACATCCGACCAGTTCAAGGACACTGTCCTACCAGTTACCTCTATCGAGGAAGTGGTCGTTGACAATCAGCCTGTCTTCAAGATCAAAGCTCAGCTGCCAGACTTGCTGCAAAGAAGCGCAACTGGTCTTCAAAACAGCTTTGACTTCTATCTGGAAAAGGCTAAGAAGCGTGAAGGAAATGTCTACTATGACTTCCAAGACCTCTTAGATGGCATCAAAGAAAATCCATCTGGAACCTTTATTCTGGGTCGCAGTATCAGTGCCAAGCTGATTGACAAACCTGCCAACAGCAAGTCTTACTTGCCAGGTGAATTCAAAGGTCAGCTGATTGGTGGTCAAAATGGCGAGCGCCATGCGATTTTAGACTTGGCGCATCCTCTATTTGATACGATTACTGGCGGAACGGTCAAGGATATTGACTTTAAGCGAGTCAATATGGTTTATCCAGATTCGCAAGCGGGCGATACTATTGCGACAATTGCTGCTCGTTTGAAGAATAAAGGAGTAATCGAAAACGTCAATGTCCAAGGCTACTTGGAAGGAAGAGACCATATAGCCGGTCTGGTTAACAATATAGAAGGCCAATCTCGAGTTGAAAATGTCTCCTTTAAGGGCCGTATTAAGTCCAAGGGTGGAAACTCTGTTACAGCTGGTATCGCAGGAACCAACGCCATGTCCTTGGTGAAACGTGCCTACGTTGAAGCAGATATTTGGGTTAAGAGTGGACAAAATGCAGGTATGCTGGTCGCTCAAAACTTCACTGACTATTCAGGTTCAGGCTGGGGCAATTGGGGTAAATTGATGCAGTCCGTTGCCAAAGGTAAGTTAGAGGATGCAGGCTCAAGAAATGCTGCTGGTATCTCTGCTTCCATTTGGCCGTATGGAACTATCAATGACACCGTCAGCTATGCCACAGTAGTGAACGGTAAAGAGCTCTTTAGCTCAGATAATGAGATTACCGATGCTTGGATGGGGCAAAAACTCCAAAATCTCTTTGGTGTTACGGGACACAGCTCTGGAACCAAGACAGGAAAAGATGCCAAGTTCCGTCGCTTGACAGAAGCTGAAGCGGAGCAAAAAGTTAAGAGTTATCGGATTACGGCTCTTGAACAAACCAGCGCAAATGAAGTAACAACTGAGAAACTAAATGCTGCTATTCTGAGAACAAGTGCTTTTCAAGACAAGCCAGGTTACAAGGCAGAAAATGAACAGCTTTATCAGAATCTAGAACGCTTTATGCCTTTCTACAACCAAGAGTTCTTGATTCATGAGGCCAATAAGCTGGTGGATGCTGGTAAAGCAGGAGACCTGTTGACTAAGAAAGTCTTAGCAGTTCAAGCCCTGAAAGGTAACCAGTTTGTTGCTGGAGGAACGGATGCAGATAAGATCTTAGTCCATTTTGCAGACGGAAGCAAAACCATCTACAATCTTCAAAATCAAGCACAATTTGAACAGACTGCTCTGCCGGAATATCAGATTGCAGAGCTTGGTACAGTCTATACTCCAAATCACTCAACCGCAGTCAAAGAAGACTTGCTGACTCAGCTGACTGAGAGCTTGAAGAACTTTGACCTGTACAGTGATGAAGTCTATCGTTCTGTTGGTCTGCCTAACGATAATGACAAGGTCAACAAAGTGAAGCGTCTCTTCCTAGATGAATCTCTGGCTGAAGTGAAAGCCAACTTGCAGGATATGCTTGGTAAGCTCCTGGCCAATGAATGGACAAGATTCCATGCTGACAATCCGGCAGCCAACGAAGCTCTGAAAGCTAAAATCGAAGAGAACAAGACCGCTATTATGCTCGGCCTGACCTACCTCAACCGTTATTACGATCTCAAGTTTGGCGACTATAACCTCAAGGAGCTGGTACTCTTCAAACCAGACTTCTATGGTGAAAAAGTGCCATTGCTGGATCGCTTGATTAAGATTGGTCGTTCGACAGAAAATCAACTGAAAGGGGCAGACAATGTCAATATGTTTGCACGTCAGTTGAAGGCTGAGTCCAAGTCTAGTGATTTGGTGGCTTACTTGGATTACAACCGTCGCCTGCTGACTAACTTTGCGGACATGGATTCTTGGTTCAAGGATGCAACTCGAGGCTTTATTCAGTTTGAAGAACGCCAGTCAGAAATCGAGGAGATCAAGTCTGCCAAGTATCGCGTCTTCGATAACCTCAATTCTGAATATTTCAGCAACTATATCCTTCCGCTTCTAACCTTGAAGAATACGCGTTTAGCTATTCTGTCAAACTATAGTACGATGGCCTTTGTCAACAGAGACAAGCGCCGGTCATGGTCTGATGAACGATTTAATGCACGTATCAAGGAAGTAGCGACCCAGCATCGAAATCACGTAGACACTTGGTACAAACTGCTCTCAGATGATATCAAGTCCAGAATGGTCAAGCAAAATGTAACGGCTGTATGGGATGGTTTTGATGTGGAAGGACGTGGCTGGATTGATGTCAACGGAAATGATAATAAGGGCAATCCTTATGCTCCATCCCGCGAGTTCTTTAACCTAGTTGGCGGCAGAGCTGGTGGCTGGTACAAGTCAAATGGCTACGGTGCCCATGCTGCTGGTTCAATCCGTGTTAACTTCGAGGCCTTTGACCTCTTGACGGAATACGGTGTATCCGTCTTCACGCACGAACTCACCCACGTCAATGACGGCTATATTTATCTGGGCGGACATGGCAGACGACAAGGTATCGGACCAGAAGGCTATGCCCAAGGGTTGCTCCAATCACCTGTTCCTGGTCAGCCAGGCTGGGGTGCTCTGGGTCTCAATATGGCCTTTGATCGTCCAAATGATGGCAGCCTCATTTTCAATAGCTCGCCAAGTCTCTTCAAGAACCGAGCAGACATCGACCATTACATGAAGGGCTATAATGATACTCTCATGCTGCTGGATTACCTTGAAGGTCAAGCAGTTGTGGATAAAGGAAATGCAGCTGCGGCTAAATGGTTCAAGAAGGTTGAGCCTAAGATTGTAGATGCTCGGACTCAATATGATGTCGTGAGAGAGTTGACAGCAGAGGAGAAAGCGGCCATGTCAGTTTCATCTGTAAATGACTTGGTTGACCAAGGCTTGCTTTCTAACCGTGCGGTTGACAATCGAACTTATAACCCAGCTGACTATGACTCTAGTTACATTGCGATCGACTTTATGACAGGTATCTATGGTGGCGGTCAAAACAATACTGGAGCACCAGGCGCCTTGATGTTCAAGCATAATACCTTCAGAATCTGGGGTTACTATGGCTATGAAAAAGGCTTTGTAAGCTATGCTTCCAATAAACACCGTAAGACAGCCAATGAGCAAGGTGTGACTGGTTTGAGCGATAACTTTATCATCAAGCAAATTTCTGAAGGCGAATTTGAAACCATGGAGGCCTTCAAGAAAGCTTACTTCAGAAAAGTTGTGGATAAAGCACAAAACTCAGGTATTAAGCCAGTGACAGTCAACGGAAAAGTCTACAGTACTTTTGAAGAGCTGAAAGCCGGTTTTGCAGAAGCTGTTGAAAAGGATCTGAAGAAGTCTCGTGTCGATGAACGGGCAACCAAGGACTTTAAGTATGCTGTATTTACGCAGTTACTCAAGAACACCAACAGCTTTATGGATGAAAACTCCATTTGGGGTTCCTAAGTCAAAATGTCAGATTTGCTAGATGTGTAATTGCAAATAATGACCTTTAGCAATAAACAATAAATAACCCATTTGGATTAGCTCTGTTTGTTTTGTCACTGACAGTCTGATTCAGATGGGTTATTTTCTTGCGTATTAGTGATCCCTAACATCAGCCATCTCCGTTTGTTATACTCTATTTTCAAAAATCTGTCCCCAGACAGTTCCTGTTTTTAGTCCTTGCTGGGGTATTTTTTTCCTGCTAAAATAAACACATAGCACCTTATAAAGCTATTGTTTCGCTGGATTTACGTAAAAAATAGTAGATTTCAGAAGAGAAGACCGCCATCTGGCAGAAGGGCAATAGCAGGTTCAAACGGTATTATCTAAAGGAGATTCGTTATGAAGGATAAACTCATTTTAGCCCTATCAGGTAATGATATATTTAGCGGTGGCGGACTACATGCTGATTTAGCTACCTATACAGTCAATGGTTTGCATGGTTTTGTAGCTGTGACCTGCCTGACTGCGATGACCAACCAAGGATTTGAGGTTCTTCCGGTTGAAGAGGAGGTTTTTACTCAGCAACTATCCAGCCTCAAAGATGTTCCTTTTTCTGCTATTAAGATAGGGCTTTTACCCAATCTAGCAATAGCAGAGCAGGCATTGGATTTTGTCAAGCAACATGCGGACATACCAGTAGTGCTAGACCCTGTCCTGGTCTGCAAGGAAAATCATGATCTGGAAGTTAGTGCATTGAGAGAAGAAATCATCAGGTTCTTCCCTTATGTCAGCATCATCACGCCTAATTTGGCAGAAGCTCAGCTATTGACCCAAAAAGAAATCAAAAGTCTGGAAGATATGCAGGCTGCAGCCAAGGAGCTCTATGATTTAGGAGCCAAGCATGTGGTGATAAAGGGTGGCAATCGCTTGAGCAAGGAGCGGGCGGTGGATGTTTATTATGACGGCCAAGATTTCAAAGTATTGGAATTGCCAGTGCTAGCTAGCAACAATACCGGAGCAGGCTGCACATTTGCTTCCAGCATTGCCAGTCAGTTGCTTCTAGGCAAGTCTCCTTTTGCCGCGGTTCAATTTTCTAAGGATTTTGTTTACGGAGCGATTCAGCGCTCAGATCAATATGGGGTGGTTCAATATGAGAAATAATCAAGTTAAAAAATTAGTTATCTTAGCTTTCATCACAGCTCTGTCTGTCGTTTTGGGGAATTTTTTAAAGATCCCGACTCCGACAGGGTTTTTGACACTGCTGGATGCAGGGATTTATTTTACAGCTTTCTACTTTGGCCGCAAGGAAGCAGCTATTGTCGGAGGACTCTCAGGCTTTCTGATTGACCTGATTGCTGGCTATCCTCAGTGGATGTTTTTCAGTTTGATTTGCCACGGACTGCAGGGCTTCTTTGCTGGTCTTGAAGGTAAGAGTCGCTATCTTGGTCTAGTTTTGGCTGCAGTTTCTATGGTCGGTGGCTACGCCCTTTTTGACAGTATCATGAATGGTGTCGGAGCAGGTCTGGCCGGCATGTTGGGTAATTTTATGCAGAATGTTTTTGGTTTAGTAGTCGGTTACGTCCTTTACAAAGTCTTCCCAGAGAGTTTGAAAAAGATGGCCACAGTGAAATAAATGAGGTGAGACATGGACTTAGATAAGATTGGAGCAGAAACACGTCAGATTCTTGAAGATGTTTTAGACAAAGCGTCCTTGGATGAGGGTGATATTTTTGTTCTGGGTCTATCCTCTAGTGAGGTTATCGGAGGTCATATTGGCCGAAATTCCAGTTTAGAAGTTGGGCAGATCATTGTCAAAACAATCCTGGATATCTTGGAAGAGAAGGGGATCTTTCTAGCAGTTCAGGGATGCGAGCATCTCAATCGGGCGTTAGTGGTTGAGAGAAGCTTGGCAAAAAAGAAAGATTTAGAAATTGTTAACGTTCTCCCCACTCTTCATGCAGGGGGAAGTGGCCAACTGGCAGCTTTCCAGTACATGAAGGATCCTGTTGAGGTGGAATTTATAGTGGCTCATGCTGGTCTAGATATCGGAGATACTGCTATTGGTATGCATGTTAAGCATGTTCAGATTCCCATCAGGCCAAAGCTTAAATCAGTGGGTGCTGCCCATGTTACAGCTTTAGCTAGCCGCCCTAAGCTGATTGGTGGTTCAAGAGCAGCTTATAGAGAAGACAAAATAAGAAAAGAATAATAGTAAAAAAATATTATATAATTTTGAAAAATTTTTTAAATATGCTATAATGGAGTGTATTCAATAAATTTTAAGGAGAAATGACAGAATGTCTGTATCATTTGAAAAAAAAGAAACAAATCGTGGAGTTTTGACTTTTACTATTAGTCAAGAACAAATCAAACCAGAATTGGACCGTGTGTTTAACTCAGTAAAGAAAACAATTAATGTACCAGGTTTCCGTAAAGGTCATCTTCCACGTCCTGTCTTCAACCAAAAATTTGGTGAAGAAGCGCTTTACCAAGATGCTTTAAACAACTTACTTCCAAATGCTTATGAAGCTGCTGTGAAAGAAGCTGGTATCGAAGTTGTAGCACAACCAAAAATCGATGTCGTTTCAATGGAAAAAGGTCAAGATTGGACTATTTCTGCTGAAGTTGTTACAAAACCAGAAGTAAAATTAGGTGCTTACAAAGACCTTGAAGTATCTGTAGAAGTTTCAAAAGAAGTAACAGACGAAGACGTTGATGCACGTATCGAACGCGAACGCAACAACTTGGCTGAATTGGTCCTAAAAGAAGGTCCAGCAGCTGAAGGTGATACAGTGGTCATTGATTTTGTTGGTTCAGTTGACGGTGTTGAATTTGACGGCGGAAAAGGAGATAATTTCTCTCTTGGACTTGGTAGCGGTCAATTTATTCCAGGATTTGAAGATCAATTGGTTGGTCACAAAGCTGGCGAAACAGTTGATGTGGTTGTAACTTTCCCTGAAGACTACCAAGCAGCTGATCTTGCAGGTAAAGAAGCTAAGTTTGTAACTACAATCCATGAAGTAAAAGAAAAAGAAGTTCCAGCTCTTGACGATGAACTTGCAAAGGACATCGACGAAGAGGTAGAAACTCTTGATGAATTGAAAGAAAAATACCGTAAAGAATTAGCTGAAGGAAAAGAAGCTGCATACAAAGATGCAGTTGAGTCAGCAGCAATCGATCTTGCGGTTGAAAATGCAGAAATCGTAGACTTACCAGAAGAAATGGTCCATGAAGAAGTTCACCGTTCAGTAAACGAATTCCTCGGCAACATGCAACGCCAAGGAATCTCACCTGACATGTACTTCCAAATCACTGGTACTACTCAAGAAGACCTTCACAAACAGCATGAGGCTGATGCAGAAGCTCGTACTAAGACAAACTTAGTGATTGAAGCTATTGCAAAAGCAGAAGGATTTGAAGCAAGCGCTGAAGAAATCGAAGCAGAAATTTCTTCACTCGCAAACGACTACAATATGGAAGCAGATCGTGTTCGTCAACTTCTTTCAGAAGATATGTTAAAACATGATATCACTATCAAGAAAGCTGTTGAAGTCATCACAAGCACTGCAAAAGTGAAATAAAGATGAAAGAGGCAAGATTTGATTCTTGCCTCCTTTTTTTAGAAAACAAGAGGGGATTCTGCTATAATAATAGTATAGTTAAAAGGCAATCCTGCTCTGTCGCTAGTCCATAGCACTCGTGAAGGAGGTCGAGCATGAAAAGCAGTAAAAAATCTTATCTGAAGCTAGGCTTGCTTCTTCTCTTTTTTATTTTCTATTGGCTAATAGTCAATCTTTTATTTCATAATGCAGCGCTTTTTTGGCTCCTTTTATTAGCTGGTATGGCCCTGACCGTAATTGCTAAGAACTACCGCAAACTTTCAAAAAATGACTGGGTAACAGCTATTATTCTGGGGTTTTTGGCCATCTTTTCGAATCCTATTTTTGCTGCTTTGACAGTCCTGACTTATCTGTCTAGCAGTCTTTTATTGAAGGAAAGGGAAAAATTCAGAACCATTTTAAAACTTAATAGTCTGAAACAAGCAGCTCTTGCTTTGGTTTCGGGGCTTCTTGTGGGATTTGTGCTGGGGTTCTTCAATCTCGTTTTGGCCCACAAGCCTATGAGTCTACCAGGCTCTTTTCCTGTTCAGGCTGTTCTAAATGCCCTCCGCGCAGGTGTATTTGAAGAAGTAGCTTTTAGACTATTTTTCTTTGCTATTATCATTTACCTGACTAAAAAAGATACTTTTTCAAAAATGGAGAATATGCTGGTTTATGGTATTCTGACCTTGCCTCATACTCTGATTCACTTTGGTTTGGAAAAGTTTGATATAGGAAGTGTCGTTATTCTTAGTCTTGTTTTCGGCTTGCCTTTTGCTTTTTTGCTTCGGAAACAGGGGCTCTACAGCGCTATAACAGCTCATACTGTAGTTGATTTGCTCAGATTCGTTTTTTTAGAAATTTGAAAAATTTTAACTTAAAATATAAATGGTAACCCTTTGACTATTTTTGGAAATTAGCGTAAAATAGTAGGGAAAGACAAAAAAGGAGAAAAGCCTTGGAATTAGAAGTATTTGCTGGACAGGAAAAAAGTGAGCTTTCTATGATTGAAGTTGCGCGTGCGATTTTAGAATTGCGTGGTCGTGACCATGAGATGTATTTTAATGACCTTGTCAATGAAATCCAAACTTATTTAGAAAAATCAAACAGCGAAATCCGAGAAGCTCTACCATTGTTCTATACTGAGCTAAATGTTGACGGAAGCTTTATTCCGCTTGGTGACAACAAATGGGGCCTTCGTTCTTGGTATGCAATTGATGAAGTGGACGAGGAAATTATCGCGCTTGAAGAGACTGATGAAGAAGATAGTCCGAAATCACGGAAGAAAAAACGCGTTAATGCCTTTATGGATGGTGATGAGGATGCCATCGACTACAGCGATGATGATCCAGAAGATGAGGATTCATACGAAGCAGATCCTGCACTCAACTATGACGATGAAAATCCAGACGATGAGAAGAATGAAGCAGACGCTTATGATGCTGAAATCAATGAGATTGCTCCGGATGATCTAGACGAAGATGTTGACATCAATGAAGAAGATGATGAATTTTCTGACGATGATGCAGAGGGCGAAGAAGAATAAAAAGAGAGACTGGGGCAAAAAAGCTCCAGTCTTTTTTGTCAGAATCGAATTCTTTTTTAAATACAAGTCAAGGAGAGAGTGTTCTTTGGCCTTGAAACAGACTTAAGAAAGTCGTATAATGATGGGGAATAAACAGAAAATAGCGACGACAGGGAGGGTGCTGCGATGAAATTTATCCTGGATCGAAGCCTAAGCGACTTAGGAATTGAAAGTGTAGTCATTGGTATTGCTAAAAATGTCAATCCGCATGCAGAATTATCTCTAACCTTTCTAAAAAAGAAAAAGGAAAGAGAAGAGTGGGCTCTAAGTTGTGACCTAGATCAGGTTCTCCAATCACCGATTATTCAAGGCTATGAAGATATCTTGCAACGTGTAGGTCGCAGTGTCAAAAAAAATCCTCCAACTGTTCCAGCTCTGATTAAAAATATCCGCCATCGCGGGTCTCTTCCTTCTATCAATACGATTATCGATATTTATAATGTAGAAGCCTTGCAATCCCTGTTAGCTATTGGCGGACATGATTATAATAAAATTGGAGAAAAGATTGAGTTCACTGTCAGTCAAAGAGAAGATACCTTTCTGCCAATTTTGTCTAAGGAGAAACACGTAGCTAAAACAGACTATGTCTATCGCGACGACAAAGGGATTTTAGCTTGGTTAGATATTCGAGATAGTGACCTCTATAAGTTTGATGATGATACCAAAGATGCAATTTTTATCATTCAAGGGAATGCTAATACTTCCGTTGAGATGCGTTTGGAAGCCTTGAAGCGAATCCAGTCTGACTTAAAAGAATGCATGCCAGATATGAAGTTTGAGGCATTGGTTATCAAGCAAGCTGAAGATTGATTTAGTAGCGGGGGATAGACATTATCGGTTTCAGTTTGAAACATTGCTCTCCTATATTTCGTATAAAAAGCCTCTTGGTTGAAAGAGGCTTTTTTTAACAAAAAGGACAGTTGTTTTGATAGAGGGTGTGAGAGGAGAAAATGCTATAACTGACCGGAAAAACTTATCATTATTTATCTTGAATGCTTACTTTGGTACGTGAAATAAAAGTAGAGTTAAATTGTGGGAATGAATCAAAGAGAAGGCTTTATTTCGGTATAAAAATGCTTAAGTTTCTTGAAAGTTATAGGAGAAAATGCTATAATGAAAAGAACATTCTAAAATCAGAAAGAATATAAAGTAAGGATAAAAATGGCAAATATTTTAAGAACAATTATCGAAAATGATAAAGGTGAATTAAGAAAATTAGAGAAAATGGCAAATAAGGTCATTGCTTATAGTGACCAGATGGCTGCCTTATCCGATGAGGAGCTAAAGGCTAAAACAGATGAATTTAAACAACGTTATCAGAATGGCGAAAGTTTAGATGACTTGCTCTATGAAGCCTTCGCAGTTGTTCGTGAGGGCGCGAAGCGTGTTCTTGGTCTCTATCCTTATCCAGTACAGATTATGGGGGGGATTGTTCTCCATCATGGTGACGTACCAGAGATGCGTACAGGTGAAGGGAAAACTCTTACTGCGACCATGCCTGTTTACTTGAATGCGTTGGCAGGAGAAGGAGTTCACGTTGTAACGGTCAATGAATACCTGACAGAGCGTGATGCGACCGAAATGGGTGAACTGTACTCTTGGTTAGGGCTTTCAGTTGGTATTAACTTGGCTGCTAAATCTCCAGCTGAGAAGAGAGAAGCCTATGCTTGTGACATCACCTACTCAACGAACTCAGAAATTGGCTTTGACTACCTCCGTGATAACATGGTAGTTCGTGCTGAAAACATGGTTCAGCGTCCACTTAACTATGCCCTAGTTGATGAGGTGGATTCCATTCTGATCGATGAAGCTAGAACCCCTCTGATTGTTTCTGGACCAGTTTCATCTGAAACTAATCAGCTTTACCACATGGCGGATAGCTTCGTTAAGAGTCTTAACAAGGATGATTATATCATCGACGTGCCATCAAAAACAATCGGCCTGTCTGACTCTGGAATTGACAAAGCTGAAAGCTATTTCAAATTAGATAATCTCTATGATATTGAAAATGTGGCATTGACTCACTTCATTGATAATGCCTTGCGTGCTAACTATATCATGATTTTGGATATCGATTATGTGGTTAGCGAAGAACAAGAAATTCTAATCGTTGACCAGTTCACCGGTCGTACCATGGAAGGACGCCGCTATTCTGACGGACTTCATCAGGCTATTGAAGCTAAGGAAGGTGTTCCGGTTCAAGATGAAACTAAGACATCTGCTTCTATTACCTACCAAAACCTCTTCCGTATGTATAAAAAACTGTCTGGGATGACTGGTACAGCTAAGACTGAGGAAGAAGAATTCCGCGAAACTTATAATATCCGTGTTATTCCAATTCCAACTAACCGTCCAATTGCTCGTATTGACCATGAGGATTTACTTTACCCTAGTTTAGAATCTAAATTTAAGGCAGTTGTGGAAGACGTGAAAGAACGCCATCTTAAAGGACAGCCTGTTCTGGTCGGTACAGTTGCAGTTGAAACCAGTGACTATCTTTCTAAAAAGCTGGTTGCAGCAGGAATTCCTCATGAGGTATTGAATGCTAAGAACCACTATCGTGAAGCGCAAATCATTATGAATGCTGGCCAACGGGGTGCTGTTACAATTGCAACCAATATGGCTGGTCGTGGTACCGATATTAAGTTGGGTGAAGGCGTTCGCGAATTGGGTGGTCTCTGTGTGATTGGTACAGAGCGCCATGAAAGCCGTCGTATTGACAATCAGTTACGTGGACGTTCTGGTCGTCAGGGAGATCCAGGTGAATCTCAATTCTATCTATCTCTTGAAGATGAGCTGATGCGTCGTTTTGGTTCTGAGAGAATCAAAGCTGTCTTGGATCGTTTCAAACTGAGCGAAGAAGAGTCTGTCATTAAGTCTAAGATGTTTACACGCCAAGTTGAAGCGGCTCAAAAACGGGTTGAAGGAAATAACTATGATACTCGTAAGCAAGTCCTTCAGTATGACGATGTGATGCGTGAACAGCGTGAAATCATCTACGCTGAACGTCATGATGTTATCACAGCTAACCGGGATTTGGCTCCAGAGATTCACGCTATGATCAAACGGACTATTGATCGTTTTGTTGATGGAAATAGCAGAGCTCCTCAAGAAGAAAAATTGGATTCAATTTTGTACTTTGCTAAGTATAACTTGGTTCCAGAAGAGTCAATTTCTTTGAGCGACCTTCAAGGTTTATCTGATGAGGAAATAAAGGCTAACTTATACGAACGTGCTTTAGAAGTCTACAATAGCCAAATTGCTAAACTTCGTGATGAAGAAGCTGTTCGAGAATTCCAAAAAGTATTGATTCTACGTGTTGTAGATAACAAGTGGACAGATCACATTGATGCATTGGATCAGCTTCGTAATGCTGTAGGTCTTCGAGGTTATGCTCAAAATAATCCTGTTGTTGAATACCAATCTGAAAGTTTCAGAATGTTTAACGATATGATTGGTTCAATCGAGTTTGATGTGACCCGTCTCATGATGAAAGCACAAATTCACGAGCAAGAGCGTCCTCGTACGGAGCATAATATTGTAACAACAGCAACACGAAATATCTCAGCGCAAGAATCCGATCTGCCAGCAGATGTTGATTTGGCAAAGGTTGGCCGGAATGAATTATGCCCATGTGGCTCAGGTAAGAAGTTTAAAAATTGCCACGGCCGTCGTTAAAAAAGATTGAGGGGGAGTTGGAATGACATTTACAACAAGAGGTCCTATTGTTGACGTAGAGCAGGTTCGTACCTTGTCTCAGCTTGATGAAAAAGCTTTGGCAACGAAGCAAGTTCGCGACCAGGAGTTGGCTGCTATTCTCAGAGGAGAAGACAAGCGGATTTTATTGGTCATAGGTCCTTGCTCCTCTGATAATGAAGAAGCGGTCTTAGAATATGCTAAACGTCTGGCTGCCCTTCAGGAAGAAGTAAAAAAACATGTTTTCATAGTTATGCGGGTCTATACAGCCAAACCCCGTACAAATGGTGACGGCTATAAAGGCTTGATTCATCAGCCTGATGCAGCAGGAGCTCCAGATTTAATAGCTGGTATTAAGGCAGTTCGCCATCTGCACTACCGAGTTATTACAGAGACTGGCCTTACTACAGCTGATGAAATGCTCTATCCTGAAAATGTATCTCTAGTGGATGACCTGGTTTCTTATATGGCTGTAGGAGCACGTTCGGTTGAAAATCAACAACACCGTTTTGTTGCTTCAGGTTTGTCTACTCCTGCAGGAATGAAAAATCCGACTTCAGGTAATTTATCTGTGATGTTTAATGCCATTTACGCCGCACAAAATAAACAGACTTTTCTCTATCGCTCTCAGGAAGTGGAGACTTCAGGAAATCCTCTGGCCCACGCCATCCTTCGTGGTGCAATTCATGCCAATGGTAAGAATGAGCCGAATTATCATTATGAACATCTTCTTGAAGCGATTGCTACTTATGAAAAGTTAGGTTTGTCCAATCCTTTCATCATGGTTGATACGAACCATGACAATTCAGGCAAGCAATATTTAGAGCAAGTGCGGATTGTTCGCGAGACTCTTTTAAATCGAGACTGGAATAAAAAGATCAAGCAGAGTGTTCGTGGCTTTATGATTGAATCATATTTGGAAGATGGCCGACAAGATCAGCCAGAGGTCTTTGGAAAATCCATTACAGATCCTTGCTTGGGATGGGACAAGACTGAACAGTTGATTCGAGAAATTTATAGCCATTTAGAAAAATAACTCTATTATTGAAATGAAAGGGACCGTTTGGCAAAAGAAAATGTCGCCAATTGGTCGGAATGCAGCAAGCTCAGTTGGATTTCCAACTGAGTTTTGTCTCATTCTGAGAACAAAGATGATTATAGGACATGGAATTGATATAGAGGAGTTATCTTCTATTCAGCGGGCCTACGAAAAACATGCTCGCTTTGCAAAAAAAGTCTTGACAGACAAGGAATGGCTTCGTTTTGAAGAACTTTCTGGCAAGCGAAAGATAGAATATTTGGCCGGTCGCTGGTCAGCTAAAGAGGCTTTCTCTAAAGCATGGGGGACAGGAATTGGCAAGCTTAGTTTTCAAGATTTAGAAGTCTTGAATGATGAAAGAGGTGCTCCAGTCTTCACAAAAGCCCCTTTTTCTGGGAAGATTTGGGTGTCTATTAGCCATGCAGGTACCCTAGTAATGGCTAGCGTTATTTTGGAGGAAAGAGATGAAAACTAGTATACATAGGCCAAGTCAAGCACTTGTTGATCTGTCAGCAATTCACTTTAATATTCAGCAATTAAAAGCTCATTTGCCTCAAGATGTTGAAAAATGGGCTGTCGTTAAAGCTAATGCCTACGGCCATGGTGCAGTAGCTGTTTCACGTTATATTGATGATATTGTAGACGGTTTTTGTGTTTCAAACATTGACGAAGCTTTGGAATTAAGAGAAGGCGGCCTGGACAAAAAAATCTTAATTTTAGGTGTCTCAGCCATAGAGGTAGTCCCTCTGGCGATTGAACACAAGATTACATTGACAGTGGCTAGCTTAGAATGGCTGGACTTACTGGAGGCTTCAGGCTTGCCTTTGCAAGGTCTGGTTGCACACCTGAAAGTGGACTCTGGTATGGGCCGGATTGGCTTTAGGGATAGCCAGTCACTTCAGATAGCTATCAATCGTCTCCAGTCAGCTGGTGTTCAAGTAGAAGGGATTTTTACTCACTTTGCGACAGCTGATGAGGCAGATGCTAGTAAGTTTAAAGAGCAATTAGTTTGTTTTAAGGGAATCTTAGCAGACTTAGACGATCTTCCGCCGATTATTCATGCTAGCAATTCAGCTACTTCTCTTTGGCATGCTGACACTGTTATGAATGCTGTTCGTTTGGGAGATATTATTTATGGTCTCAATCCTAGCGGTAGTGTTTTGGAACTGCCTTATGATATAAAACCAGCTCTTTCTTTGGTTTCAGAATTGGTTCATGTCAAAGAAGTGGAAGCGGGAGCTGATGTTGGTTACGGAGCAACCTACACAGCGGATGAAGGACAATTTATTGGAACAATTCCACTGGGTTATGCCGATGGCTGGACTAGGGATATGCAAGGTTTTGACGTTCTCATTGATGGTCAACGTTGTCCAATAGTTGGTCGAGTATCCATGGACCAGATTACAGTTCGCTTGCCGGAGAAATATCCTCTAGGTACACCAGTTGTTTTCATTGGTAAGAGCGGAACAGAAAGTATCTCGGCGACTGATGTTGCTGAGAAACGAGGGACGATTAACTATGAAGTAGTTTGTTTGATTAGTGATCGGGTACCAAGAATTTACAAGAATTAATTAGTTTAAGTCTCCTTGATGAAAATATGTAGTTAGAGAAAGCGATTTGATGCTAGAACTGAAAGAGGAACTATGAATTTACACCAACCTTTATCGGTTCTGCCGGGAGTGGGACCGAAATCAGCAGAAAAGTTTGCCA
Source organism: Streptococcus sp. SG2 (assembly GCF_030439925.1). Classification (NCBI taxonomy): domain Bacteria; kingdom Bacillati; phylum Bacillota; class Bacilli; order Lactobacillales; family Streptococcaceae; genus Streptococcus; species Streptococcus sp. SG2. Next base: position 464,278 of record NZ_JAQFJD010000002.1, read on the forward strand.
AGCTTGGTATTGAGACCTTGCAGGATTTATTACTGTATTTGCCTTTTCGCTATGAAGACTTTCAAAGCAAGCAGGTGCTTGATCTAGAGGATGGAGAAAAAGCCGTCATTTCTGGTATAGTTGCGACACCAGCAAATGTTCAGTATTACGGGTTTAAGCGCAATCGTCTCCGCTTTTCAATCAAGCAAGGGGAAGTCATTCTAGCAGTCAATTTCTTTAACCAGCCTTATTTGGCGGATAAGGTTGAAGTGGGGGCAAATATTGCTATTTTTGGAAAGTGGGATAAGGCTAAAGCTAGCTTGACTGGGATGAAGCTCTTGGCTCAGGTCGAAGACGATTTGCAGCCAGTTTATCGGGTGGCTCAGGGGATTAGCCAGACAAGCCTGATTAAATTAATTAAAACAGCTTTTGACCAAGGCTTGGATTTACTGATTGAAGAAAATTTACCCCAGGTCTTGTTGGAACGCTACCACTTGCTGTCTCGAGCAGAAGCAGTGAGAGCCATGCATTTTCCAAAAGATTTGTCAGAATACAGACAGGCACTACGTCGTGTAAAATTCGAAGAATTGTTCTATTTCCAAATGCAACTTCAGGTGCTTAAAATGGAAACGAAGGATGTCAGCAATGGTTTGGTACTGGATTGGCAGGAAGAGCAGCTACAAGAGAAAAAAAGTCAGCTACCTTTTCCTCTGACAGGAGCTCAGGAGAGGGCTTTGGCTGAAATTTTGTCTGATTTGAAGTCGCCTGCCCACATGAACCGACTCTTACAGGGAGATGTTGGAAGTGGGAAGACAGTAGTGGCGGGATTGGCCATGTATGCTGTGCATACGGCTGGTTATCAATCGGCTTTAATGGTTCCAACAGAAATCTTAGCTGAACAGCATTTTGAAAGCCTCAGTCAGCTCTTTCCTGATTTAAAACTAGCCTTATTAACCGGTAGTATGAAAGCAGCTGAGCGTAAAGAGACTTTGTCGGCTATAGAGCTCGGTCAGGTAGATATGGTAATTGGGACCCATGCTTTGATCCAAGATGGTGTTCAATACCATCATCTAGGGTTGGTTATTGTAGATGAACAGCATCGCTTTGGGGTTGCTCAGCGTCGTATCTTACGAGAAAAAGGAGATAATCCTGATGTTCTCATGATGACTGCTACTCCCATTCCCAGAACTTTGGCCATTACGGCTTTCGGGGATATGGATGTGTCCATTATTGATCAAATGCCGGCGGGACGAAAGCCCATTATTACCCGTTGGGTCAAGCATGAGCAACTCGAGATCGTACTCGATTGGATAAAAAAAGAATTAGTAAAGGGAGCTCAGGTTTATTTTATTTCTCCTTTGATTGAGGAATCAGAAGCTCTGGATCTAAAAAATGCTATTGACTTAGAAGAAGAACTGCAAGCTTACTTTGGAGGAGATGCCCGAGTCTCTCTCCTTCATGGGAAGATGAAGAGTGACGAAAAAGAGGCTATTATGCAGGACTTCAAGAATAAAGAAGTAGATATTTTAGTGTCCACAACAGTCATTGAAGTGGGTGTTAATGTGCCCAATGCAACGATTATGGTCATCATGGATGCTGATCGTTTTGGTCTCAGCCAGCTCCATCAGTTGCGCGGGCGTGTGGGACGTGGTGATAAACAATCCTATGCCGTTCTTGTCGCAAATCCAAAAACAGAGTCCGGGAAGAAACGTATGAAAATCATGACGGAAACGACAGATGGCTTTGTACTTGCTGAGGAAGATTTAAAAATGCGTGGTTCAGGAGAGATTTTTGGAACCCGTCAGTCCGGCATTCCTGAATTTCAAGTGGCTGATATCGTAGAGGACTACCCTATCTTGGAAGAAGCGAGAAAGGTAGCTAGCCAAATTGTGCAGAATAAAGAATGGAGGAGGGATCCTAACTGGCATCTAGTGGCTCTTCATTTGGATAAACAAGATTATTTGGATTAAGCTTTTTGAAAGTTTTTTATAAGAATGTCTTAAGTTTTACTGCCTATAATAAAGTCAATCAAAAGAAATGAGGTATTGATCATGACAGTAAATATTCACGTAGATTATAAAAAAGTTTTCAAGGATTCAGAAAAGATTTTTTCTACATACGGTAAGTAGGTAGAATATCTATTTTTCATTACCCCTCCTTTCATAATCCTGATGAAAAATAGTAAACCAGTCGAGATTTAATCTCGGCTGGTTTTTGTTTATCCTTCTAGATACTCTTTTAGTTCTTGGCCTGAAAGTCCTGCATTGAGAGCAATAAGGAGTTTAAGACGGGCTTTAGGAGCATTTAGCTCTTTAACGAAATAAATACCTGCTTCGTGAAGTTGCACACCTCCACCTGAGTAGGCATAGACAGGTTCAGCTATACCATTGAAACAGCGGGATACCAAGGCAACAGGAATTCCTTGATTGATAAAATAGGTTAATTTTTCAGCGACTTCCTGAGGCAGGTTGCCTGCCCCGAAAGCTTCAATGATCAAGCCATCAAGACGGTTGCAATCAAGCATATCTAGTAATTCAGTCTTCATGCCAGCATAAGCAGGGATGATAGGGACAAAACCGGTGATCTTGTCTAAGTCAAAACGAACACGTGGCTCAGCTGTCTTAAAATATAGAACCTCTTGTTTCATGATAAGTCCAAGGGGGCCGTGGGTTGGAGTTTGGAAGGTGCTGACATTTGTGGTATGAGTCTTGGTAACGTATTTGGCTGCGTGAACTTCATCATTCATAACGACTAAGACGCCCTTGCCGTGAGCCTTCTGGTCAGCAGCTACACGCAAGGCAGAAAGGTAATTATAGACCCCGTCGCTACCTAGCTCGTTTGAACTACGCATGGCACCTGTGAGGACGACTGGGATGTCAGGGATTTCCATAGTGTCTAGGAAATATGCTGTTTCTTCAAGGGTATCGGTCCCATGGGTAATGACGACTCCATCAAAATCCTTAGAAGAGGTTTTGATTTTTTTATAGAGTTGAAGCATATGTTCTGGTGTCATATGGGGGCTAGGGATATTGAAAAAATCGAGAGCCGTAACTTGGATACCTTCCAAGGGGACGGTAACATGATTCATAGGATTTTCGTCGTTTGTTACGACTTTACCAGTTCCATCAGCCTGCATAGAAATGGTGCCACCAGTATGCAATACCAATATTTTTTTGTTCATAGATGAGCTTCTTTCCAAATTGTGTTATAATTTATTTTATCATAAAAGGAAAGAATAAGAAGTATGGAAGTAAAAGCTGTTTTTTTTGATATTGATGGTACCCTGGTCAATGACAGCCGAACTGTCCTCAAATCAACAGAGCAGGCTATTCAGAGTCTGAAAGAACAAGGTATTTTTGTCGGTTTGGCCACAGGAAGAGGTCCCTTTTTCGTCCAATCTTTCATGAAAGATTTGGATTTGGATTTTGCAGTTACCTATAATGGCCAGTATATATTTTCAAAGGAAAAGGTCATTTCTGCGACCCCTATTGATAAGTCTAGTCTTCGAGAAATCATTGATTATGCCAAAAAGCATAAAAAGGAAATTGCTCTTGGAACAGAAACAGATATGGTTGGCAGTCATATTATGCGCTTTGGCATGAGCAAATTCTCTCAGTGGAGCAGTCGCTTTGTGCCTAAAGGTTTTGCACGTTATATTAGTTATGGCTTTAACAGGGTTGTTAGTAAAGCTCTTCCACAACAGAAAGACGATCTGTTAGATATTTCGCGAGAGCCCATTTATCAAGTGGTGATGTTGGCTACACCTGAAGAAACTCAGGCTATGGAGGAATATTTCCCAGATTTGAAGTTTACTCGTTCTAGTCCCTATGCGGCAGACATCATCAATGGGGATACCTCAAAGTTGCAGGGAATCGCGCGTGTAGGAAAAGAATATGGCTTTGATATTAACCAAGTGATGGCTTTCGGCGATTCAGACAATGATCTTGAAATGTTGTCGGGAGTAGGCATGTCGATTGCAATGGGAAATGGAACTAGTAAGGTTAAAGAAGTTGCCAAGCATACAACGACCAGCAATAGTCAAGACGGGATTCATAAAGCCTTGGAGCATTTTGGTATTTTAGCAAGTGAGAAAGTCTTTACTAGTAGTGACCATCATTTTAATAAGGTTAAAGAATTTCATGGAGTCATGGATAAGAAGACTCAGGAAGAACCGATCGCATGGACGCCTGAAGGAGCTCGCCATCGGGCAGCCTTTAAACTTGAAGAATTAGTGGAATTTTTGCGTGCTTCAAGTAGTTCAGAAGAAGAGTTTGACGAGGCAGTTGCCCACTTGCACGATGCTCTAGACAAGGCAGCTACCAAAGTTAAGGGAAAGAATCCAGCAGAGATTTCTTTAGTTGGTCAAGTAGATGCCTTGATTGACACACTCTACTTTACTTATGGAAGTTTTGTTTTAATGGGGGTGGACCCAGAGCGACTTTTTACAATTGTCCATCAAGCCAATATGGGTAAAATTTTCCCTGACGGTAAAGCCCATTTTGATCCAGTAACTCATAAAATTTTAAAACCGGATGATTGGGAAGAGAAATACGCGCCAGAACCAGCCATTAAAGAAGAATTAGAAAGACAGATAAAAGCCTACGAGAAAAATTGTGGCTCCAAAGAAAAAAACTGAGATAATCTCAGTTTTTTTTTAATCTAAAACAAAATGTCTATAAGGTTTTTTCGCTATCACGGACAACGAGCAAGTCAACTTTAGCATGGCGTAGGATATACTCAGATGAAGAACCGACCAATAAACGCTCAAAAGCATTGAGACCTGTTGCTCCAACCATGATTAAGTCAACCTTTTGTTCATCTGGAATTTCTGTTGCTAGTAAAGTTTTAGGATTTCCAAGTTCAACTACAGTAACAACATCACCAACACCAGCCTCACGAGCTTTCTTTTCATAGCCAGCGACTAATTTCTTTGCATCTTCCTGCAGTTCTTCATATACTTCAGCATCAAATGTTGATACACTTTGAAGAGCGCGAGTATCAATAACATGAGCAATGGTTAAGCGAGATTTGTTTCTAAGCGCAACATTGACTCCTTTTTCAAATGCCAATTCTGCTTCACGGGAACCGTCAATTGCAACTAGAATATTTTCATATTTTTGTAACATAAGCCTACCTCCATAAAGATGCTAAGAAAGTTTCAGCAGTTTAGGAACCTGTTGAAAACGATGGTTAAGAAAAACCTGGCTTTCAACTTGAATTCTATTTCATAAAATATGAAGATTGTTTTAAGAGTTCCAATCCTTGCTGAAAATTCTCTTATATTTATATTGTAAACCTTTTCATGAAAGAAGTAAAGCAATTTTCGGTAAGAAGGGGAGAAATTCTCGTTAAAAAATGAAAAGAAATCAAGGCTCAAATAGCTGAACGAAGAGCAAAGAGCTTCCCTTACAGGAATTTATAATCATTTTTTCTATCAATATTTTTGTGATATTTTTTGGATTTTTGAGAAAAATTGAGTTATAATAAGACGATTGATTGAAACGAGGAGTTCAAAATGAAAGAATACAATAAATCTGTCAAACTAGAGCATGTAGCATATGATATTCGTGGCCCAGTTCTCGAAGAAGCTATGCGCATGCGAGCGAATGGTGAACGGATTTTGCGTTTAAATACTGGAAATCCAGCTGAGTTTGGCTTTACTGCTCCAGATGAAGTCATTCATGACTTGATTATCAATGCTCGTAGTAGTGAAGGCTATTCTGATTCTAAGGGATTGTTCTCAGCTCGGAAGGCTATTATGCAATATTGCCAGCTCAAAAATATTCCTAACGTTGGAATTGAAGACATTTACCTAGGAAATGGTGTCAGTGAGCTGATTGTAATGTCTATGCAAGGCCTGCTAGACAATGGAGATGAAGTTCTGGTTCCTATGCCGGATTATCCATTGTGGACAGCAGCAGTGAGCCTAGCTGGCGGAAATGCAGTTCATTATCTTTGTGATGAAGAAGCGGATTGGTATCCAGATATTGATGACATTAAATCAAAAATTACTTCAAACACCAAAGCTATCGTTGTGATTAATCCAAATAACCCAACAGGAGCCCTGTATCCGAAGGAAGTGTTAGAAGACATTGTTGAAGTTGCCCGTCAGAATGATTTGATTATCTTTGCAGACGAGATCTATGACCGTTTGGTTATGGACGGTGAGAAGCACACAGCTATTGCAAGCCTAGCACCCGATTTGTTCTGTGTTAGTATGAATGGTTTGTCAAAATCTCACCGCATTGCTGGTTTCCGGGTTGGATGGATGGCGTTGTCAGGTCCTAAGAAGCATGTTCAAGGCTATATTGAAGGATTGAATATGTTATCCAATATGCGTCTCTGTTCCAATGTTCTTTCCCAACAGGTGGTTCAAACTTCATTGGGAGGGCATCAGTCTGTAGATGAGTTATTGTTGCCAGGCGGTCGTATCTACGAACAGCGTAACTTCATTTATAAAGCTATCAATGACATCCCGGGTCTTTCTGCAGTCAAGCCAAAGGCAGGTCTATACATTTTTCCTAAGATTGATCGCGAAATGTATGAGATCGATGATGATGAGCAGTTTGTTTTAAATTTCTTAAAACAAGAAAAGATTCTACTAGTACACGGCCGAGGCTTCAATTGGAAGGATCCTGATCATTTCCGGATTGTATATTTGCCACGTGTGGATGAATTGGCCCAAGTGCAAGAAAAAATGACTCGTTTCTTGCAACAATACCGGCGCTAATTAAGTTAATAAAAGTGAAAAGAAGAACGAAATGTTCTTCTTTTTTTGTTGCTTAAATGAAACGAGCCTCAATCACCGTATCGAATGACCTTGAAATTAACTTCTTTTTCTAGTAAATAATTCTAGTTTTAAAATTGTTAAAAAATTGAAATAAATGACATAAAAGCTGGTCTAAAAAAATAGGAATGGAAATTTTGTTTGTTTTTATCAAGTTTTCATATATTTTTTATGTAACATTTTAATGACAAAATTTTCGATTCTCTTGTTTGAAGTCCAAATGAACCTCATCCCCACTTTTCTGTCAAATCTAAAGATGGTAGAATAATTCCATCATTATTTTACTAATGATGAAAAGATTTAAACACAAAGGAGAGTTTTTATGTTTAAAAAAATGCTGAGTGCATTTTCTGTTGGTGCCCTTGCTTTGTCTTTGCTCTTTGTCAAAGAGGTCAAAGCTGATCAGGTAGCAGAAGGCAGGCCTGCGCCAGAAGACGCGACTGATCAAGGGACAAGTGCCCAAGCTGTTTCAGCGGTAAATAAGGCTGAAGTTGATGCTGCTAAAGATAGCTTAGATCAAAAGAATGAGCAGGTCAAAGAAGGGGAAGCTGCAGTCAAGGAAGCAGAAAAATCTGTAGACACTGCCAAAGCGAATGCTGAATTGGCAAAAGAGGCGGTTAAAACTGCTGAAGAAGGAACTCAAGCTTCTTCTGCTACTAAAGAAGCAGCAAGAGAGGCTGTAGCTAATCAGACCGAAGCCGTGAAGGAAGCAGAAAAAGTAGCTCAAGCAAGTCAGACTGAACTTGATAAAAGTCAGAATCAGGCAAACTCTCAAGCTCAAAAAACTCAAGAGGCTAAAGAAGCTCTGAAAAAAGAAGACGAAAAGGTTAGTCAGGCTCAAGCTGATTTGGAACAGGCCCAAAAAACTCAAGCAGGATCGAGTGCAGAAGTTTCTGCAAATCTTGAACAAGCAAAAGCAGATGTAGCCAATAGTCAGGCTGCAGTCAATGAGGCACAAGAGGAAGTGAACAAGGCTGAGCAATCAGATAGTCAGCGTCAAGAAAAAATTAATCAGGCTGCTTCAAATAAAGCTCAGGCAGACTCTGATGCTGAAAAGGCTAAACAAGCTTTGGATAAAGCAAGTTCTCAGGAAACTGAAGCTCAAGCTAAGCTCAGTCAGGCACAGGCAAATTTGGATACTGAAAATGACAGTCTTAAACCATCTGTTTCTAACAACAAAAACAGGCTTTACATGACGCCGGAATATATTGCTGCATTGAAACAGTTGGCTGATCCAAATACACCACAGTCTCAAATCAGTCAGATTGAAGCAACGTTGACAGCAGTTAACGATAAGGCCAAGTCTTACAATAACTACATAGCAGATCCGAATGATAGCACTAAAATGTATGATACCAATAATATTCCTTATGAGGTTCGTAGAGAGTTATCACAGTTTGCTTCAGAATTAATTAACCAATTGCGTGCTCAAATGGGAACAGGTGAAACCTTACTAACGCCATCATCTTTAGAGTTTGCTGACAAAGTTTCCCAAGCATACAGAAATGACAATTGGAACTGGGATTTGATGAATCGCTATCACCATGATACTTGGGGTATAAATCGGGTGGCTCGTGAATATGGATTGGTCACGACCACTTCTGAGCAAGAGCAACAAGGGCTTCAATACTATGAAAATGCCTATATCTGGCGAGCTAATACAGCTCAGATGAGCGTGGCAGATATGAAGCGCGACATCTACTTCTCTCTTGTTGAATTTATGTATAATGGCTATGAATGGGTTCATGCCAAATCAATTTCTGGACTTAATACAGGAAGCCAGAAAAATTATCTAGGCGTTGATTTCTCGATGGAGAGTGATATCACGGTAGCTCATTTCACCATGGTTTCTGAAGATCAAGTTAAATATGCGACAAAAAATAACTTTGATGCTACACCTTTAACAGCTAGTGGAAATTCTACTTCTAGTGATCCGCAAGCTTTAGCCCAAGCTCAGGCAGCCTATGATCAAGCTAAAAGCGCTCATGATCAAGCACAAGCAGAAAAAACAGCAGCTCAAACTGCTTATGACCAAGCTATGACTGCGGTGCAAGCAGCGCAGAAACAATTAGATGAAGCCAAGCAAGCGCCTCTAGAACTTGCAACTGCCCAAGCCGCCCTAGCAAGTGCTAAACAGGAATTAGAAAAGAATCAAGAAAAATTATCTAAGGCTCAAGAGGCACTGAATCTTGCGAATTCGGATCAGGCAGATAAGGCAGCTGCCCTCTCAAAAGCTCAAGTGACCTTGTCAGCTGCTCAGGCCGCCCAAGCTGTAGCCAGAGATAGACTAGCTCAAGAAGAAAAAGCATTGGCTCAGGCCAATCAGGCTTTGGAAGAGGCTAAAACAAAGCGTGATGCCGCCCAAGCGGCAGTTGCTCAAGCTCAGACCGCTTTGGATCAAGCCCAAAAGAATTTAGCTAACCTGCAGGATGCTCAAACGAATCTGGAACAAGCTCAAGCCAATCTGGTAGCAGCTGAGAAGGATTTAACTGATAAGACTAGCGATCTAGCAGCTAAACAGCAGACTCTATCAGAGCTGAAAGCTGCTCAGGCCCAAGCAGAGAAAGTTTATAACAGTTTAGCTGCTCAACTCCAAGCTCAAGAGAAACAAAAACGCGATGATCACTATCGAAATATTTTGGATCAGACAGAGAAGCGCTTGAATGGCTCTGTCCAGTCTAATCCAAGCGTGGAAATGCAGACGCAAGAACCTAGCCCAGATCCGCTAGTGAAAACGAAAGAGGAGCCGATTGTTAAAGGAGTTGCTACTCGCAAAGCGCCTGCTAACAGAGTGGCATCGACGTCATCAGACCCTGGTGAAAATCATTCTATGCAGACGTCTGTAGGCTCTTCAAAATTGCCAAATACTGGAAGCAGACTTTCGGTCTGGGCGATGATGAGCGGAATTCTCGCTTTGGTATCTGGTTTTGCATTGCTGGTCTGGAAGCATAAAAAAGAGAGTAAAAACTAGATTTTTTGAAAAAACTATAGATATAGCAAACAAGATAATAGGCCGGAAGTTAGGGTAAGTTAAAACCCTAGCTTCCTTTTATCTTTCAAAAAAAGAAGCGTTGAAATCCCAATAAATTTAAATCAGGACCTCGCGCTGTTTTCAAAAATATGTTGGTTTTGAAGGAACTAAAATCGTTCGCTGGATAAAATGTAAAGAATTATTATTCAATAGGCAATTTTCAGATAATTATTGAAATTTCTGTCAATTTATGATATAATCAATCGGACTAAATACGAGGTGGCTTATGGCACATTTATTAGAAAAAACAAGAAAAATTACATCTATTTTGAAGCGCTCTGAAGAGCAACTTCAAGAAGAGTTGCCATACAATGACATTACAAGACAGTTGGCAGAAATTATGGACTGTAATGCTTGTATTGTTAATAGCAAGGGACGTTTGTTGGGTTACTTTATGCGGTACAAAACAAATAATGACCGTGTAGAGGCCTTCTACCAAACTAAAATGTTCCCAGATGATTATATTCGTTCTGCTAATTTAATTTACGATACAGAGGCTAATTTGCCAGTCGAGCATGAATTATCCATCTTTCCGGTTGAGACACAGTCGGATTTTCCAGATGGTTTGACAACTATTGCACCAATTCATGTTTCAGGGATTCGTTTGGGTTCCTTGATTATTTGGCGAAATGACGAGAAATTTGATAATGATGATTTGGTCTTAGTAGAAATTTCAAGTACCGTTGTGGGCATTCAGTTATTGAATTTCCAAAGAGAAGAAGATGAAAAGAATATCCGTCGTCGTACAGCAGTGACAATGGCAGTAAACACTTTGTCTTATTCAGAATTACGGGCTGTTTCAGCCATCCTAGGAGAACTAAATGGGAATGAAGGCCACTTGACAGCTTCTGTCATTGCTGACCGTATTGGAATTACGCGGTCTGTTATTGTCAATGCCTTGCGTAAGCTAGAGAGTGCTGGGATCATTGAGAGCCGGTCTTTGGGAATGAAAGGGACCTATCTGAAAGTGCTGATTCCAGATGTTTTTGAGGAAATAAAAAAGAGGGACTACTGATGGCAAAAGCGCTAATTTCCATTGATTATACAGTTGATTTTGTAGCAGATGAGGGTAAATTAACTGCAGGAGCGCCTGCTCAGGCAATTTCTGAAGCCATTGCCCAAGTAACTGAGGCGGCCTTTGAGCGTGGAGATTATATCTTCTTTACTATTGATGCCCACGATGAGAACGATGCCTTTCATCCTGAAAGCAAGCTTTTCCCACCCCACAATATCAAGGGAACTAGTGGTCGAAACTTATATGGACCTTTGGCAGATTTCTATGAGAAACATAAAGGAGATTCTCGGGTCTTTTGGATGGATAAGCGCCACTATTCTGCTTTTTCTGGGACGGATTTAGATATTCGCTTGAGAGAAAGGCATGTAGATACGGTCATTTTGACAGGAGTCTTGACGGATATTTGCGTTATGCATACGGCAATTGATGCCTATAATTTAGGCTACCATATCCAAGTGATAGAGCCGGCTGTTGCTTCGATTTCAGAGGAAAATCACAAATTTGCCCTCAATCACTTGCAAAATGTACTAGGTTCGACTATAATAGAAACAATTTAAAAGTAAAAGAGAAACAGAGTAGGTATGCTAACTTGCACAGAGAGCGCTGGAAGCTGAGAGCAGCGCCAAGAAAGCACAATTCGAAGAACATGTTTCATAATCTTTTGCGTGATAAAGCGCAAACGTTGCTCACGTTACGAGCTTAGAGGCTACCTTTTTAGGTGGCAAATAACAGTGGTACCACGGTTTTCGTCTGTTTTTACAGAGGAAGCTGTGGTTTTTTCTATATCTCTAAGATTTCATTCAAAATAGACAACGAAGTTCTATCCAAGGCTTTTTGATCAACCAACAAGGAAGCCGACAATGGATTTCTATAATGATTTGGTGGGCTATTGGTATGGGAATGCAAGAATATAGAAAAAGAAACTTTCACCAAATGAGAGTATAAAGAAAGAGGAAGAGATGAAAGAAATTTTTATCGGAAACTATGGTTTAGAGCAAGTTGGACAGACTATGACAGCACAAGGCTGGGTGGCAAATATCCGCAATCACGGTAAGCTGGCCTTTATTGAGTTGCGGGACCGTGAGGGCTTACTTCAGGTTTTTGTTAGCGGAGAGATTGAAGATTTTGCTAAGCTGGAAGAAATCGGCAAGGAAGATCTTATTGCAGTGACTGGACAAGTAGTTCAGCGTGAAGAGCGTTTTGTTAATAAGGCCATTAAGTCTGGTCAGGTAGAGCTGAGGGCTGAAAAGATTGAAGTCATTGCTGGTAGCAAGGCCCTGCCTTTTGAGCTAGATCAGCATGCTCATACAGGGGAAGACCTGCGTCAGAAATACCGCTACCTGGACTTGCGCCGTGAGAAGATGACACATAACCTTAAAGTTCGTCATCAGGTCACCTCAACTATTCGAGAATATTTGAATGGTTTGGACTTTTTGGAAGTTGAGACGCCTTATCTGACTAAGTCAACTCCTGAAGGTGCTAGAGACTTCTTAGTTCCTAGTCGGATCTTTAAAAATCAATTTTACGCCTTGCCACAGAGCCCGCAGATGCTCAAGCAGTTGCTTATGGGAGCTGGCCTTGAGCGCTATTATCAGATTGTTCGATGCTTCCGTGACGAAGACTTGCGAGGCGATCGTCAGCCAGAGTTTACCCAGGTGGATTTAGAGTTGAGTTTTGCAAGCGAGGAAGAAATCCGAGCTCTGGTTGAAGCTATGCTCAAGGCTGTTGTCAAGAAAACTCATGGTTTAGAGCTGACGGAAGCTTTTCCGACGATCAGCTATGAAGAAGCTATGAGTCGTTTCGGCTCTGATAAGCCAGATACACGCTTTGGTTTAGAGCTGAAGAATTTGACGGATTTATGCCAGTCCAATGAATCGCTTCTTATCAAGAAAGCCTTGGATAACCAAGAGGAAGTGATGGGAATCTGTGTGCCAGATGCGGCTAGTGCTTTTAGCAAAAAGCAACTAAGTCACTACTATCAGGAAATGAAGGAATTTGGTTGTAGCCGTTTTGCCAGCCTCAAGGTTGAAAATGGCCAGTTGGTTGGTGATTTGGCTAGCACCTTTGAAGCTGAAAGTCAGGAGTTACTGACACGTTTTGAGGCCAAGGATGGAGATTTGATTCTGCTAGTCATGGCTAAGAAGCGTCGAGCTCAGGAAGCATTGGGACATCTTCGCCTAGAAGTCGCAAAAGCTTTAGACTTGATTGATCCGAGTCTGCTTCATTTCCTCTGGGTTGTAGATTGGCCACTGCTGGAGTGGAATGAAGACCAAAATCGCTATCAAGCTATGCACCATCCTTTCACACAGGGAATCTTTGAAGAAGGCCAGGAGCCAGGTCAATTCCGCAGCCACGCTTACGACATCGTCTTGAACGGCTATGAGATTGGCGGAGGAAGTCTGCGGATTCATGATCGGAAGGCTCAGGAAGCTATGTTTGAGCTTTTAGGCATGAGCCGAGAAGACTATGAACGTGACTTTGGTTTCTTCTTGGAAGCCTTGGAATACGGATTCCCGCCACATGGTGGTTTAGCTCTAGGATTGGATCGTTTAGTTATGATCTTGGCTGGAGAGCAAAATATTCGCCAGGTCATCGCCTTTCCAAAAAATGGTACAGGCTTTGATCCTATGCTGGAAAGTCCGAGTCTGGTTGACCAAAGACAGGTAAAAGAATTGCATTTGGAATTGAAGAAATAGAGCCAAATATGGTAAAATGAAATGATGCGAATTCCTGAAAGATAGCAGGAATAAGCCCAAGAAAGGAGTTAGTGGATGCTAAACAAATCGGTGTCCGCTAGCTTATCAAATCAAACGTGAGCTAAGCTCTGGAAATAAAGAACTCATCTCAAATTCTTATTTTCAGTCGCTAAAACTCATATATTCTACGAAAGGAATCAGAGATGAAGATTACTCAAGAAGAAGTAAGTCATGTAGCTAAGTTGTCAAAACTGGCTTTCTCACCAGAAGAAACAGCTGAGTTTGCAACGACCTTGTCTAAGATTGTTGATATGGTTGAATTGCTCAATGAAGTGGATACAGAGGGTGTGCCTTTCACTTCTAATGTAGCTGCTAATATCAACTATATGCGAGAAGATGTGGCTCAGCCAGGCTGGAATCGGGAAGAGCTTTTCCAAAATGTGCCTGAAAAAGAGCGGGGGTACATCAAAGTGCCTGCCATCCTAGATGACGGAGGAGATGCCTAATGACTTTTAATCACAAGACCATTGAAGAGTTGCATGATTTGCTGGTCAATAAAGAAATTTCTGCGGTAGAGTTAACTCAGGCAACTTTGGCGGATATCAAAGAACGTGAAGGAGCTGTAGACAGCTTCATTACTGTCAGCGAAGAGGAGGCTTTGGCTCAGGCTGCGGCTCTAGATGCCAAGGGCATTGATGCTGACAATCTCATGAGCGGAATTCCGCTGGCAGTTAAGGACAATATCTCAACCAAGGGGATTTTGACGACGGCTGCCTCTAAAATGCTCTACAACTATAAGCCGATTTTCGATGCGACCAGTGTAGAGAAGCTCTATGGTAAGGATATGATTATCGTTGGGAAGACCAACATGGACGAGTTTGCCATGGGTGGTTCTAGCGAAAACTCTTACTTTAAGACGACTAAGAATGCTTGGGACAGCAGCAAGGTTCCTGGTGGATCATCTGGTGGTTCAGCGACAGCTGTTGCCTCTGGTCAGGTCCGTCTATCACTGGGTTCTGATACGGGTGGTTCTATTCGCCAGCCGGCTTCCTTTAACGGTGTAGTCGGCCTCAAGCCAACTTACGGACGGGTTTCCCGTTTTGGGCTCATTGCTTTTGGTTCTTCTTTAGACCAGATTGGGCCTTTCTCTCAAACGGTTAAGGAAAATGCACAGCTTCTGAATGTTATTTCTGGTAATGATCCTAAGGATTCTACATCATCACAAGAAGCAGTGCCAGACTTTACCAGCAAGATTGGCCAAGACATAAAGGGAATGAAGATTGCCCTGCCTAAGGAATACATGGGTGAGGGAATTGACAGCAAGGTCAAGGAAACGATACTGGCAGCAGCGAAGCACTTGGAGAGCTTGGGAGCTATCGTTGAAGAAGTCAGCCTACCTCACAGCAAGTACGGCGTGGCTGTTTACTATATCATTGCTTCTTCTGAAGCTAGTTCTAACCTGCAACGTTTTGACGGTATTCGCTATGGCTATCGTGCAGAAGGCATTGAAAATCTAGAAGATGTCTATGTCAAATCTCGCAGCGAAGGCTTTGGTGAAGAGGTGAAACGTCGGATCATGCTGGGTACTTTCAGCTTGTCATCTGGTTACTACGATGCTTACTTCAAGAAAGCTGGTCAGGTTCGGACCTTGATTATGCAAGATTTTGCTAAGGTTTTTGAAACATATGACTTGATCTTAGGTCCAACTGCACCAACAGTAGCATATGACTTGGGCAGTCAAAACCAAGATCCAGTGGCTATGTATCTGGCTGACCTTTTGACCATTCCAGTCAATCTGGCTGGCCTACCTGGCATTTCAATCCCAGCTGGCTTTGCAGATGGTCTTCCTGTTGGCTTGCAGCTGATTGGGAACCACTTCGATGAAGCGACCATCTATCAGGCAGCCGCAGCATTTGAAGCGACGACTGACTATCACAAACAGCAGCCAGTTATCTTTGGAGGTGAAAAATAATGAACTTTGAAACAGTTATCGGACTGGAAGTCCATGTTGAATTGAAGACCAATTCAAAGATTTTCTCACCAGCTCCAGCTCACTTCGGTGAAGATCCTAATGCCAACACCAATATCATCGACTGGTCCTTCCCAGGTGTTCTGCCTGTTATGAACAAGGGTGTCGTTGACTATGGAATCAAGGCTGCTCTGGCCTTGAACATGGATATTCACCAGAAGATGCACTTTGACCGCAAGAATTACTTCTATCCGGACAATCCAAAAGCCTATCAAATTTCTCAGTTTGATGAGCCCATTGGCTACAATGGCTGGATTGAGATTGAGCTAGAAGATGGGACGACCAAGAAAATCCGTATCGAGCGGGCCCACTTGGAAGAAGATGCCGGAAAGAATACCCACGGCAGCGATGGCTACTCTTATGTGGACCTCAACCGTCAAGGAGTGCCACTGATTGAGATTGTATCCGAAGCGGATATGCGCAGTCCAGAAGAAGCTTATGCCTATCTGACTGCTCTCAAGGAAATCATCCAGTATACTGGGATCTCTGATGTCAAGATGGAAGAGGGCTCCATGCGTGTTGACGCCAATATTTCTATCCGTCCTTACGGCCAAGAAGAGTTTGGTACCAAGACTGAGCTGAAAAACCTTAACTCCTTCAACTTTGTCCGCAAGGGTCTAGCATTTGAGGAAAAACGCCAGGCTGAAATCCTACGCAGCGGTGGCCAAATCCGTCAGGAAACCCGTCGTTATGACGAAGCAACTGGCGAAACCCTACTCATGCGGGTTAAGGAAGGTTCAGCGGACTACCGTTACTTCCCAGAGCCTGATCTGCCTATCTTTGAGATTGAGGATGCTTGGATTGAGCAAGTACGCAGCAGCCTGCCAGCCTTTCCAAAAGAACGCCGGGCTAAGTATGTGGGCGATTACGGTCTGTCTGACTATGATGCCAAGCAGTTGACCGCGACCAAGGCTGTGTCAGACTTTTTTGAAGCAGCTGTTGCGGCAGGTGGTGACGCTAAGGCTGTTTCTAATTGGCTCCAAGGAGAAGTGGCTCAATACCTCAATGCCGAAGGTAAGACCATCTCTGAGATTGAGCTGACGCCTGAGAACCTAACTGAAATGATTGACTTGATTGCAGACGGAACGATTTCTTCTAAGATTGCTAAGAAGGTCTTTGTTCATCTGGCTAAAAATGGCGGCTCTGCAAAAGAGTATGTACAGAAAGCAGGATTGATTCAAATCTCAGACCCTGCCCAGCTTCTGCCAATCATCCAAGAAGTATTTGCCAACAACGAAAAAGCTATCAATGACTATAAGGGTGGCAATAAGAATGCGGCTAAGTCCCTGATCGGTCAGCTCATGAAAGCAACCAAGGGCCAAGCCAACCCACAAGTAGCACAAAAACTGCTGAACGAAGAGTTGGAGAAACTTTAGAGATAAGTAGAAAACCAGTCGTGAGGCTGGTTTTTTTGCTTTTTCTTGGAATATCAGATATGATAGAATAGATAAAAATCAAAGGAGTTAGTTATGTCGGAAATTACAATAACGCGTGATACGGGTATAGTTGGTGTTGCACAAAAAGTAGCAGTATATCTGAATGGTGAACTTGTAGATAAACTTTCTAATAATGAAAGCAAAACTCTGGCATTTGAGGGAGACAGTGTTGAGCTACAGGTTGGACAAAGTTTTATGAAGTCTCATAAAATTCAAGTAAAAAATGGGCAAAAAGTACTTGTTAAAGCTTCTGGAATTCGTGTTATGCTAGGAATTCTTGGGACTATCTTAGGCTTACCTTATTTACTTCTTGAAATAGAGGGTTAATATTTCCAAATTGTAGCAGGAGCGGTATTTAAGATTTTCTAAACTATAGAAAAATCAGTCAAAAGTGACTGATTTTTTGTCTCATCTACGGTTATAACAAATAAAGTGATATGATTAGAAGTATCAAATTTTTAAAATTAAAACTTTTTTTCTGAGATTGTGTTAATCATTTGACAAGAAAAATGAAAAGGCTTACAATTTAGCTAATAATTTATAAAGCGAGGTATGTTTATGGCAAAAATGAAAGCTGCTCGTTGGTATGGCGCTAAAGATGTTCGCATTGAAGAGGTGGATGTACCGGAAGTCAAACCGCATCAGGTCAAGATTGCGGTCAAGTATACAGGAATCTGTGGAACTGACTTGCATGAATACTTGGACGGACCAATTTTTATTCCGACAGAAACAGAGCATGTCTACTCTGGACAGAAAGCGCCTGTAACCTTGGGACATGAGTTTGCTGGGGAAATTGTTGAGGTTGGAAGTGACGTAACACGGGTCAAAGTTGGCGATCGGGTAACAGTTGAGCCTATTTTAGCTAAGCATAATCTTGTCGGTGATTACAATCTGGACCCCAATCTAAACTTTGTCGGTTTGGCGGCTGATGGTGGTTTTGCTAAATATTGTGTTTTGGATGGAGACATTGTTCACAAAGTTCCAGATAGTCTTAGCTATGAGCAGGCAGCCTTGACAGAGCCTGCTGCTGTGGCAGTTTATGCAGTTCGTCAGTCAGCTCTTAAGACGGGCGATACAGCGGTTGTATTTGGTTTGGGACCAATCGGGCTCTTGATTGTAGAGGCTTTGCGGGCGGCCGGTGCCTCTAAGATTTATGGTGTCGAGTTATCTCCAGAGCGCCAAGCAAAAGCAGAGGAGCTTGGGGCCATCATTGTGCGACCAGAAGAAGGTGAAGATGTGGTAGCTGCTATCCAGCGTTTAACGGGTGGTGGAGCAGATGTGTCTTATGAAGTAACTGGGGTGCCAGTTGTGCTGGGACAAGCTTTGGCTTCTGTCCACAAGGCTGGAGAATGTATGGTTGTTTCTATCTGGGAACGAGAAGCTAGCATCAACCCTAATGAATTTGCCATTCAAGAAAAATCGCTTAAGGGTATTATCGCCTATCGGCATATATTCCCTAAGGTGCTGGAGCTGATGGAGCAAGGCTACTTCTCTGCGGATAAGCTTGTGACCAAGAAGATTAAGCTGGAGGATATTGTGCAAGAAGGCTTTATCGAGCTGACTCAGGATAAGGCTCAGATTAAAATTTTGGTATCCCCTGAATAAATTTTTGCTTAACTATGATATGAAAATCAGTCAAAATTGGCTGATTTTTCTTTATGGTTTATGCTATAATAAACAAAGTAATAGGGGAGAAATTTAGGATGTCTAAGACAGTAAGAGGGACCATTTATACACTAGTGGCTGGGACAGCTTGGGGGCTGTCTGGAACAAGTGGTCAATATTTAATGGTGCACGGATTTTCTGCTCTGAGTTTGACCAACTTTCGCTTATTAGTGGCGGGTCTTGCTTTGATGGGGATGGCTTATTTTGCTGATCCCAAGTCATTTGGTCAGATCTGGAAGGATAAACAATCACTCGTGATGATCTTTGTTTTTGCTTTGTTTGGTCTTTTTCTTAATCAATACGCCTATTTGGAGGCTATTCATGAAACAAATGCAGGAACAGCAACAGTGCTACAATATTTATGTCCTGTGGGAATTTTAGCCTACACCTGTATCAAAGACAAGGTCGCCCCAACAGTTTCCGAAGTATGCTCCATGTTTTTAGCGATTGGGGGGACTTTCTTGATTGCCACTCATGGTCAGCTCAATCAGCTTTCTATGACTCCTAAAGGTTTGCTTATTGGTCTCTTTTCGGCCTTTACTTATTCGCTCTATATCCTTTTGCCCATTGATTTGATTAAGAAATGGGGCAGTATGTTGGTCATTGGAATTGGCATGACCATGGCAGGTCTTTTGTTATTTCCTTTCAGTGGGCTCATTCAGCATCAATGGCAGTTTCGCCTGGATATTCTCTTTGCCTTGCTCGGTATTATCGTGATTGGAACGATTTTTGCCTACACCGTCTTCTTGAAAGGGACGAGTTTGGTAGGCCCGGTAAAATCAAGCTTACTGGCTTCAATTGAGCCGATTTCTGCTGTTTTCTTTGCCTTTCTAATTATGCAAGAACATTTTTATGCCTTGGATTTTCTGGGAATGGCTATAATTCTAGCTGCTGTTATGTTAATTTCCCTGAAAGATTTATTTATTCAAAGGAAAAAAGGAATTTTATAAAGATACAAAAAAGACGGAGACATTTGCCTCGGTCTTTTAGTTTTCTGATTTTGGTCTGTTTATTTGGGGACCATTTGCCAGAAGAGATCGATAATATAAGTCAAACCATAGGTGTAAACAACTAGTGTGAAGGGTTTGCACAGAATGATAATAATCATATAGCGCTTGAAAGTCATCTTGGTCAGAGCAGCCAGCATACAAAGAAAATCTGCGGGGCTGATTGGCCAAATCATCATAAAGATGAAAAAACGATCAAAACGATTGCCTTCATCAAGCCAGCCAATGTATTTGTCGTAAGTTCGCTTGCTGACAACGGATTGAACAAAGGCTGGGCCATAGATTCGAACCAGGTAGAAGATGATGGCGCAACCAATGACGATACCGATGTAGTTATAGATGGTTCCTACAATATGCCCATAGATAAAGACACCAGCAACTGAGGTTAAAGCACCAGGAATAATTGGGACCACAGTTTGCAAAATTTGTAAAAAAATAAAGAGTGGGGGTCCCCATATGCCTGCTTGTTGGATGAAAGCAGAGAGTGTTTCTTTTGATTGTAAAACTCCGGCTTGATAAGCCCAGATACAAAAGGCGATAGTCCCAACAGCTCCAATAATAGAAGACCAATTAATAACTTTTTGTAAAAAAGGGGACACAGCCTGTAATTGTCGATTTCTCTCTGACATACTCTCCTCCAATGAAATAAACTAATTCTACTATAGCATGTTTTACGTTTTTTGTAAGCTTTGGGCTGTGAGCGCCCAAAATTCTAAAAGATGATAAAATTATATAAGCAATTGACAATAATCTATAATTGTGCAAAAATTGGAAAGATTACATATATCTAGATTAAAATTTCAGAGTGTCAGGAGGGGCTCTAGTGGAAGAATATTTAAACTTATATCATCAAAAACTGTGGGAGATTGCTTTCGGTCATGTTGAGAAAGTATTTGGCGTTTTTTTCGTCATTTTGTTAGTTCTATCCATTTTTCCTATCTATATTTCATTTGACTTTTTGGTAAAAAGAAAAAAGCTCGTTTTATCGCTTACATGTATTCCGTTGTGTCTCATCTTCATTCTTTGTATGGTTGCGGAGTATGCCCATAGTTATGATAAAATTATGAATCCAGCTTCAATATACAACGATTCTTTAATGGTCGCTTCATTAAAAAGTGAAAGAGCTCTACCGATATTTGAGCATGTAGATGAAATCCCCTTAGCTAGTATTGATGGGGAGCTTAAGAGAGAAGATATTTTAGTATTTGCGGCACCTAATCCTACATATTATGATAGTTTGTTTGGTGGTATAGCACCGTTTTTAGTAGACAAGTGGAGGGTAGGGACAAATTTTCTAGTTGCTTTAGTAGGCTACGAAGAGAAAAATGGTAAATGGCAATCTGTTGACATTCGCATTGCACCAGGTGTTGAGGAGAAGGATTTTCAGAAATTCTCTAAGGTTCTTCACATAAAAAAAAATGAAGCAGAGGGTGCTACCAGTATTATTTATAAACTTCAAGATTTTTATGAATCAAAATTACGGAAAGAAAAAGACGGCTACTGTCTGGACTGTGAGTAAGTTTGTGTCCAAGATAAGAATTCTATGAGTTAGGAGAGTTATAGTGGAAGAATATTTAAACTTATATCATCAAAAATTATGGGAGATTGCTTTCGGTCATGTTGAGAAAGTATTTGGCGTTTTTTTCGTCATTTTGTTAGTTCTATCAATTCTTCCTATTTATATTTTTTTTAACTCCTTAGTCAGAAGAAAAAAACTCATTTTAGTTCTTATCTGTATTCCATTTTTAATGTTCATTCTTTGTATAGCTGCCGAGTATGCCTACAGTTATGATAAAATTATGAATCCAGATTCACCATACAACGATTCTTTGATGGTCGCTTCACTAAGGCATGAAACTGTTCTACCGATATTGGAGCATGTAGATGAAATCCCCTTAGATAGTGTCGATGGGAAGCTAAAGAGAGATGATATTTTAGTATTTGCTCTATCTAATCCTACCTATTATGACGCTCTGTTTGCAGATATCGCAAACTCTTTAGCTGGTGAGCAGACGATAGGGAAAGCATTTCTAGTTGCTTTAGTGGGCTACGAAGAGAAAAACGGTGAATGGCAATCTGTTGACATTCGTATTGCACCGGGTGTTGAGGAGAAGGATTTTCAGAAATTTTCTAAGGTGCTTCACATTAAAAAAGATGAAGCAGAGGGTGCTACCGGCATTATTCTCGATCTTCAAAAATTTTATGAATTAAAATTACGGAAAGAAAAAGATGGTCACGGGCCTAAACTGTGAGCATAATCTTTGTCCCATTTTAAAATAAAGCTTTCCATTTGGGGAGCTATTTTTATTTGCTTGGAAAATAGAAAAGTGAACATCACCTAGCTACTCTAGAAGAAAGAGGACCATGAGTGCCAAAAAGCCTATTTTATGCTATAATAATGAGAATACGAATTTTTGGAGAGAGATGTGGCGATTGAAGATTATATGCCGGACTTTGCGGTTGAGGCAGTTTACGATTTGACAGTAGAGAGTTTGAAAAAACAGGGGATCAAAGCGGTTTTGGTGGATTTGGATAACACCCTGATTGCTTGGAATAATCCTGACGGAACCCCAGAAATGAAGAAGTGGCTCAATGATTTACGGGACGCGGGTATTCGAATTATCGTAGTGTCTAATAATAACCAAAAACGGGTCAAGCGGGCTGTTGAAAAGTTTGAAATTGACTATGTCTACTGGGCCATGAAACCCTTCACTTGGGGAATTGACCGAGCGCTCAAGCTTTTTCATTTTGAAAAAAAGGAAGTGGTCATGGTGGGCGACCAGCTCATGACGGATATTCGGGCGGCTCATCGGGCTGGGATTCGTTCGATTTTGGTCAAACCACTGGTTGAGCACGACTCTATCAAGACTCAGATCAATCGGGCGCGTGAACGCCGTGTGCTCAAGAAAATCAATGAAAAATACGGTCCAATTCAATACAAAAAAGGAATTTAAGCATGGAAGAACTTCTCTGTATCGGCTGCGGAGCCACTATTCAGACAGAAGATAAGGGCAAGCTAGGCTACACGCCTCAGTCAGCTCTAGAAAAAGGCTTGGAGACAGGCAAACTCTATTGTCAACGCTGTTTCCGCCTGCGCCATTATAATGAAATCAGCGACGTCCAGCTGACGGATGATGACTTTCTACGGCTTCTGCATGAGGTTGGAGATAGTGATGCTTTGGTCGTCAATGTTATCGATGTTTTTGACTTTAATGGCTCGGTTATTCCTGGCCTGCCTCGTTTTGTTGCTGGAAACGATGTTCTTTTGGTTGGGAATAAAAAGGACATTCTGCCTAAGTCGGTCAAGGATGGCAAGGTGACCCAATGGCTGACGGAGCGGGCTCACGAAGAAGGTCTGCGTCCAGTCGATGTGGTCCTGACCTCTGCTCAGAACAAGCAGGCAATCAAGGACTTGATTGACAAAATTGAGCACTGCCGTAAGGGGCGTGATGTTTATGTGGTCGGCGTGACCAATGTGGGCAAATCCACTTTGATTAATGCGATTATTCAGGAAATCACAGGCGACAAGGATATTATTACGACTTCGCGCTTCCCAGGTACGACTCTGGATAAAATCGAGATCCCTTTGGCGGATGGCAGTCATATCTATGATACGCCGGGTATCATCCATCGTCACCAGATGGCTCACTATCTATCTGCTAAGAATCTCAAATACGTCAGTCCCAAAAAGGAAATCAAACCCAAAACCTACCAGCTCAATCCAGAACAAACCCTCTTTTTGGGTGGTTTAGGCCGTTTTGATTTTGTGGCAGGAGACAAGCAAGGCTTCACGGCTTATTTTGACAATGAGCTTAAGCTCCACCGTACCAAGTTGCAAGGTGCTAGCGAATTTTATGACAAGCATGTCGGCAGTCTCTTGGTGCCGCCAGTTGGCAAGGAAAAGGAAGAATTTCCAGCCTTAGTCAAGCATGAATTTATCATTAAGGATAAGACAGATATCGTCTTCTCAGGTTTGGGTTGGATTCGCGTCAGTGGTCCTGCTCGAGTAGCTGGATGGGCACCAGAAGGTGTGGCGGTTGTCACTCGGAAAGCGATTATATAATACTCAAGAAACAAAGGGGAATAAATCTCCTTAAAATAAGGAAGGAAAAGGCCATGAATAGTGGGGAGTAAAGCGAATCCTAGCTGTTTCAAGCCTTATAGAAGAACATGACACTAACATCAAAACAACGGGCCTTTCTCAACAGTCAGGCACATAGTCTCAAACCTATCATTCAGATTGGGAAAAATGGACTCAACGACCAAATCAAAACCAGCGTCCGTCAGGCACTGGATGCTCGAGAACTGATTAAGGTCACACTTTTGCAGAATACAGATGAGAATATCCACGAGGTCGCTGAGATTCTGGAAGAAGAAATCGGAGTGGATACGGTACAGAAGATTGGCCGGATCTTGATTCTCTACAAGCAGTCCAGCAAGAAGGAAAATCGCAAACTCTCTGTTAAAGTGAAACAAATTTAAGGAAAAATTTCTGTGGAGATGTCAGCCTATGGCTATTGAATTACTGACCCCCTTTACCAAGGTGGAATTAGAACCAGAAGTTAAAGATAAAAAACGCAAGCAGATTGGCATTTTAGGTGGGAATTTCAACCCTGTCCACAATGCTCATTTGGTCGTGGCGGATCAGGTCCGGCAACAGTTAGGCTTGGATCAGGTCCTACTCATGCCTGAGTACGAGCCACCCCATGTGGACAAGAAAGAGACCATTGATGAAAAGCATCGGCTGAAAATGCTGGAGCTGGCTATTGAGGGCATTGAAGGCTTAGGGATTGAAACTATTGAGCTGGAGCGCAAGGGAATTTCTTACAGCTACGACACCATGAAGCAACTGACAGAGCAGCATCCAGATACGGACTATTACTTTATCATCGGTGCGGATATGGTGGACTACCTGCCCAAGTGGTACCGGATTGATGAGCTGGTTGAACTGGTTCAGTTTGTTGGTGTTCAGCGGCCGCGCTACAAGGCGGGGACTTCTTACCCCGTTATCTGGGTGGATGTGCCCCTTATGGATATTTCCTCCAGCATGGTGCGGGATTTCCTGTCTCAGGGACGGACTCCTAATTTCCTACTGCCTCAGCCAGTCTTAGACTATATCGAGAAAGAAGGGCTTTACCTATGACCTATGAAAGCTATATCAGCATGAGCCGTGAAGCTTTGCTGGCTAAGATGGAAACAGTCATGCCTGAGAAACGCCTGCGCCATTGTCTGGGTGTGGAAAAGGCTGCCCGTGAATTAGCGGAGCGCTTCGGTCTTGATGTCGAAAAAGCAGGTCTGGCAGGACTCTTGCACGACTATGCTAAGAAGGTCTCGGACGAGGATTTTCTATCCTTGATTGACAAATACCGGCTGGATCCGGACTTAAAAAACTGGGGCAATAATGTCTGGCATGGGATGGTGGGTATTTACAAGATTCAGGAAGATTTAGGCATCGAAGATGCTGAGATACTGCGGGCCATTGAAATCCATACAGTGGGTAGTGGCACCATGTCTGAGCTGGACAAGGTGGTCTACGTAGCTGACTACATTGAGCACAATCGGGACTTTCCGGGAGTGGACAAGGCCAGAGAGCTGGCTAAGCGGTCGCTCAACCAAGCTGTGGCCTATGAAACCGCAAGGACTGTGGAGCATTTGGCTCACAAAGGAATGCCCATCTATCCGCAGACCTTGGAGACCTATAATGCCTTTGTAGGATATTTGAAGGAAATAGAAGAATGAAAACAGCTCTAATCATTATAGATGTACAAAATATCTTAGTGGAGACAGGTTTTCAGTCTGATAAAATGATGGATAAAATTTCCTTTCTGCAGCATCAGGCTAGGAGTAAAGGTGTCGAAATTATCTATATTCAGCATATTGAAAATCCAGAAGACAGCGCATTGGAAGTTTGGCAGTTGTCTCCTCTCTTGAATCGAAAGTCAGACGAAAAGGTCTTTCAGAAGAAGTATAATAGTATATTTAAAGAGACTGGTTTAAAAGACTACTTGGATAAAGAAGATATTGGTCGTCTAGTTTTATGTGGAATGCAGACGGAATATTGTGTGGATACCTCTGTCAAGGTTGCTTTTGAATATGGCTATAAGCTTATTGTTCCAGAAGGAACTTGCACAACGTTTGATGGTGATGGCATTCCAGCAGAAACGATAAATGAATTTTATGAGGACATTTGGGATGAGCGTTTTGCGGATGTTCGAGATTACAAAAACATTTTTAATTAAAGAGGAACTATGAAAGAACAAGAATTATTAGAACTGGTCGTGAAGGCGGCCGATGAAAAGCGTGCAGAAGATATTGTGGCTTTGGACTTGCAAGTTCTGACTACTGTGACAGATTACTTTGTCATCGTCAGCTCTATGAACAGTCGTCAGCTGGATGCGGTCGCTGAAAATATCCGTGAGAAAGCTGCTGCGGCTGGGGTTTCTGCTGGTCATGTTGAAGGTGACGCAGCTGGTGGTTGGGTACTCTTAGACTTGGGAGGCATCGTCGTACATGTCTTTTCTGAGGAAATGCGGGCGCATTACAATCTGGAAAAGTTGTGGCACGAAGCAACTGGTGTGGATGTTGCAGCCTTATTGGAAGAAAAGAATAAGTGATTTTTTGCCTTTAGGTAAGAAAGCAGAATTCGGCTCAGTCAGCCTGCTGGCTGGGCTGTTTTTGAAAGGAAAAGTATGGCAACTTATGAAACCTTCGCGTCGGTTTACGATGCGATTATGGATGATTCTTTGTATGAGAAGTGGACGGATTTCAGCCTGCGTCATTTTCCAAAGGATAAGAAAAAGCTGCTGGAGCTGGCCTGTGGTACGGGTATTCAGTCCATTTATTTTAAGCGGGCAGGTTTCGAGGTGACAGGGCTGGATCTGAGTCAGGAAATGTTGGATTTGGCAGAGAAGCGTAGCAGAGAGGCCGGTTTGGACATTCCTTTTATTCAGGGTAATATGCTGGATTTGAGTGATATTGGTCAGTTTGATTTGGTGACTTGCTATTCAGACTCGATTTGCTATATGGAGGACGAAGTTGATGTTGCTCAGGTTTTCACTCAAGTTTACCAGCATCTAAATGAGGGCGGTCGCTTTATCTTTGATGTGCACTCGATTTACCAGATTGACGAGGTCTTTCCTGGCTATTCCTATCACGAAAATGCTGAAACCTTTGCTATGGTCTGGGATTCTTATGCGGACGAACCGCCTCATTCCATCGTGCATGAGCTGACCTTCTTTGTCCAAGACGAGGATGGACGCTTCACCCGCCATGACGAGGTACATGAGGAGCGAACCTATGAGATTCTGACCTATGATATCTTGCTGGAGCAGGCTGGATTTAAGAATGTCAAGGTTTATGCGGACTTTGAGGACAAGGAGCCGACAGATAAGAGTGCTCGCTGGTTCTTTGTGGCGGAGAAATGAGATGACAGTTACCGGTATTATCGCAGAGTTTAATCCTTTTCATAATGGGCACAAATATCTGCTGGAGCGGGCTTCTGGGCTGAAAATTATTGCCATGAGCGGCAATTTTGTTCAGCGGGGTGAACCGGCTATCGTGGACAAATGGACTCGGGCTCAGATGGCTTTGGAAGCTGGAGCGGATCTGGTCCTTGAGCTACCTTTCTTGGTCAGTGTTCAGGCGGCGGACTTTTTCGCTAAGGGGGCAGTAGACATCTTAGAGAGAATGGGCATTGATCATCTAATGTTTGGAACTGAGGAAGTACTGGATTATGAGAGTATTTCTGGGGTCTATGGTCAAAAGGCAGAGCAGATGGAGGCTTATCTGGCTGGTTTGCCTGATTCCCTATCCTATCCCCAGAAGACTCAAGCTATGTGGCAGGAGTTTGCAGGGCTCAATTTCTCAGGCTCCACTCCCAATCATATTTTGGGCTTGGCCTATGCCAAGGCTGTGGCGGGAAAAACTATAAAGCTGTGCCCGATTCAACGTCAGGGAGCTGGCTATCATTCCTTGTCAGCTAATGAAGAATTTGCTTCCGCAACGGCCCTTCGCCAGAATCTGGATCAGCCAGACTTTCTCAAGAAATTCACCCCAGCCCATCACTTGCTTGAAGCGGCTCCCAAGGTGACCTGGTCGGAGTTTTTTCCTTATCTCCGTTACCAGATAGTGACCTGTCCGGATTTGACAGATTTTTACCAGGCCAACCAAGAGTTGGCCGTTAGGATTAGAGAGGCCTTGAAAAACAGTGAGACTATAGAAGAGTTGGTTGAGCAGGTGGCGACCAAGCGCTATACCAAGGCTCGGGTCCGTCGTCTGCTGACCTATATCCTGGTCGGAGCTAGGCAAGAAGAGCTTCCATCAGGTGTTCATATTTTAGGCTTTTCCGAGCAGGGGCGCCAGCATTTGTCCCAGCTTAAGGGAAAAGTTGAATTGGTCAGCCGTATCGGCAAGGTACCGTGGGACAGTTTGACCCAGCAGGCTGATAAGGTCTATCAGCTAGGAAATCCTGCACTTAAGGAACAGAATTTTGGACGGGTTCCGGTGATTTTATTGTAAAGAAAACTTCTATCTAAACTAGAAAGATAGAAGTCAAAGAATATAAAAATAGAAAAAGGAGTCTTCTTTTATGAGAATGAAAAAATCAATCTTACTTTCTCTCTTGGCTATTATTGCCCTTGGCCTAGGTGCCTGCTCAAACTCAAGCAATAATAAGCAGGCCAATGGTCAAGAAAACAGTGCTCAGAAAAAAACTAGTCAAAGTTCTAGTAAAACAAAAGACATAGATAGTCTATTGGAAGAAATCCAGACGGCCAACAAAAAAATGAACAGTGTTCGTCAAAAAACCAATATAGGTGGCTTGCTGGGAACAACAGATAAAAAGATTCAAAAAGAACAAAATATGACTTCGCAAGTTATCTATAAGACCGAAAAGCAAGAAGTCGAGATGGCAAGCATTACAGTTAAGACTGTGGAGAATGGAGAAGAGAATTTTAAAGAACTCTTGATGCCGGGTGGTGAAAATACTCCATTATATACCCGTTATAATAAAACTGGTGAATGGGATAAAGAGGTCCAAGAAAAAGGAGGAAAGTATATTGTTTATCCAGACTATTTTCAACTCTTAAACGGCTTAAATGAACTAGCACAAGACTTAAAACTAGAAGAGACAGATAACGATTATGTCTTTACTTTGAAAACTCAAGATGCGGATATTTTAGGAGTATATGGGAAAGAGTTTCGGTTTAACTTTTCTCAATTTCCTAAATCCAACTTCAAAAAAGAATTGACCGTAAAGATTGACAAAAAAAGCAAATTCCTCAAAGAATTTAAGATGAATATATCTACCTCTGGTGATCAAGGAACACTTGCTATCAAGAGTGAAACGAGTTACTCAGACTGGAACTTGGTTAAAAAGGAAGATATTCCAACTATCTCTGATGAGAAAAAAGAACAATAAGCTGGTGAGTTGAACTTCGCTATTCTATTTCAGTTTTCCAAGGCTAAGTTCAGAAAGACCAAGTCAATGGGGAATTTTAAGTTTAAGGTTAACAGGTAATGATCTCCTTTTCTGTGAAAGAAAAGATATAAAAGAGAGCCAATTAGACTATTTTTCTTAGTGATTTTTCCTTGTTCCTGTGTTATAATAAGAAAGATTAAAATGTAAACTATTAAAAGGAGAACCTCCAATGGGACGTAAATGGGCCAATATTGTGGCAAAGAAAACGGCCAAAGATGGCGCAAACTCAAAAGTATATGCTAAATTCGGTGTTGAAATCTATGTAGCAGCGAAAAAAGGTGATCCAGATCCGGAAACAAATACAGCTCTGAAATTTGTTATCGACCGAGCTAAGCAAGCACAAGTACCGAAGCACGTTATTGATAAAGCTATCGATAAAGCAAAAGGAAATACAGATGAAACCTTTACAGAAGGTCGTTACGAAGGTTTTGGGCCTAATGGTTCAATGCTAATCGTGGATACTTTGACTTCAAATGTGAACCGCACTGCGGCGAATGTTCGTGCTGCTTTTGGTAAAAACGGCGGGAACATGGGAGCAAGTGGTTCTGTTTCTTACCTTTTTGATAATAAAGGGGTTGTTGTATTTGCGGGAGATGATGCAGATAGCATCTTTGAATTGCTTTTGGAAGCAGATGTCGATGTAGATGATGTTGAAGCAGAAGAAGGAACAATTACGGTTTATACTGCACCAACGGATCTTCACAAGGCTATCGTAGCTCTGCGTGAGTCTGGTATCGAAGAATTCCAAGTGACAGAGTTAGAAATGATTCCTCAGTCAGAAGTGGAACTCTCTGGTGATGATCTTGCAACTTTTGAAAAATTAGTAGATGTCCTTGAAGACGATGAAGACGTTCAAAAGGTCTACACAAACGTCGAAGGCTTTTAATCTACTGGACCTGCAGTTGGGCTGCAGGTTTTTTTATTATAATGAAAAACTTCAAATGACGTTTACCAGTTAAGGCGATTATGATAAAATAAAGAGAATATATTATTTCAAGGAGATAAGGATGAAGAAAATCTTTCAATATGTAGCCATACTTGTAGCTGGATTTAGCTTGATGGCCTGTGACCTACTTCCTGGCCAAAGTAAGGGTGGGGGCACTCCAGCAGAGCAGAAAGAGGCTAAATCAGGTGCCCTATCAGCAAGCAACAAAGAGATAGAAATGAAAGTAAAGGGCGGTCAGTATATTCTGCCAAGTGATGGAAAAGAAAATTCAAAATATTTAGCCTTGGAATTGGAAATTAAGAATAAATCAGACGAAACAGTTAGAATTTCCCCTTCTGATATTGATATCTATAATCCTAATGGTGAAAAAGTTAAGTTAAGCAGAGTCAGTGATTATAAGCATGGTTTTGAGACAATACAATTCGATAATCTCTCGGCAGGAAAATCTCTTTCTGGTTATTTAGTCTTTGAGGTTGAAACCAACGGTAAGTATGAACTTGAGTATGAGAAAAAGATTTATAACCCAAAACAGAAAATCAAAGGATTTAAATTGACTATTGATCCAGCTAAGTATCCTAATCAGGTGGCAGAAAGTAAGAAACTTGCTTTTGACTATCTCAATACCGTTTTCTTGGGCGGAAAAGCTAAAAGTAAGGATGAAGATAAATCATCTGGTGGTAAGGAAGATTTTGTTTTGGGAGGCGACCTGTCCCAAAATGAAAGTGACTTCAGGGCAGCGTTTACAGAGGATTTCAAGCGTAAATTACATGATTATCCATTTACTGATGACGAAGTTAATGCTTTTATCGATTCTTATGTAGAAATGAATGCCAAAAGGGCTGAGATTTCTTATAGGGTAACTCAGTACCTGCCGAATGCGGTTGTGATCAAGATTAGACCAAAAACGATCAGTCTAAGCAGAACGATTTTAAACCATCGTAAAGCATTTTATGAAAAACACCGTTCAGAATATGCCAATTTGACCGAAATTAATAAGGCAATTGACAAGAATTATGCTGACGTGATGACGGCTGGTTTAGATTCTCATCCTCTTCTTACAACTGAATCTGAATACCAGTTAACATTTGTTAAGACAGATGGGAAATGGGTTGTAGAACCAGACTATACCTATGATTCCATTGTTATCGCTTTTGAAGGTGATATATCATAAAAAGTAAAAGAAGAGAGCCTGATTCATCCATCAGGTCTCTCTTTTTTGTTTCTTCCTTAAGCTTTGTGCTATACTGGAGAATAGATAAGTTAGAGGAAAAGGAGCCTGCTATGAAGAAATTTTATGACAAACTAATACAAACCCGCCACTATCTTCATCGTCATCCAGAACTGTCTGGTCAGGAATATCAAACAACGTATTTTTTAAAAAAATATCTGGAAGACCTTGAGATTAGAATATTAGATTCTAATCTGAAAACAGGTCTAATTGCTGAAATCGGCTCCGGACAGCCTATAATTGCCCTGAGAGCTGATATAGATGCACTTCCCATTTTTGAACAGACTAATCTGCCTTATGCCAGTCAAAATCCAGGTGTCATGCATGCCTGTGGACATGATTTTCATCAGACAAGTCTCTTAGGGGCAGCTGAACTGCTCAAGTCTATGGAGGAAGATTTGCAAGGAACAATCCGTCTTATTTTTCAACCTGCTGAGGAGACTTCTTGCGGAGCTTTGGAAGTTATAGAAACAGGCTATTTGACTGATGTGAAAGCTATTGTTGGTTTTCACAATATGCCTCAGCTAAAAGCAAATCAGTTAGCCCTAAAGCCAGGGGCTATGATGGCTGGAGTAGAGAAATTCAAGGTAGAAGTGGAAGGGATTAGTAGCCATGCTGCACGGCCGGATCTGGGTGTTGATACAGTTTTAGCTTTGACTAGTATGGTCCAAGCTTTGCAAGTTTTGGTGGCCAGAACGGTCTCCCCTTTTGAGGCCAATGTTCTTTCTATCACCCATATCGAGGCAGGGACTACTTGGAATGTTCTGCCCCAAAATGGTTTTTTTGAAGGAACTATTCGATCCTTTAGCCCAAGCTCTCAAAAAAAATTAAAAGAAGACTTTGTTAAAATTGTTGAAAATACAGCAGAAAACTTTGGTGCACGAGTTTCTATTACTTGGGATCAAACACCACCTGTGACTTATAATGATCCGGATTTGACCGAACTCTTGTTTGAAAATTCTAAAACATTTGCTGAGGTGGTGGAAGCCAGACCTTCCACAGCTGGAGAAGACTTTGCTTTTTATCAGGAGAAGATTCCGGGAGTTTTTGCCTTTATTGGTTCAAATGGAGCAGATGATGCACCAGATCTCCACCATGACACTATGACTATTGATGACGAAGCTTTTAAAGTATCTGTTCCATATTATGTCGAAGGCGCCCTCTGCTTATTAAAATGCTATAAATAACAACTATATCCCTATATAAAAAAATGAAACTAGGCAAATCTCCTTCCTTTTGTTAAGATAGAACAGTGGCAAGGAGATTTTATTGTGCCTTTATTATGTGCCTGCAATAAATAAAATTTATACCCTTGATAAAAAATATATACTAGGCAAGCTTAGGGATATTTGTTATTATAGGACATAGTTTATAAATGAATAGGAGAATATCTGTGAAAAAATTAGTAAAATATTCTGCCCTTCTTGCTCTTACTTTTGCAGCTGTCGGAACCTTAGCTGCTTGTTCAGCTTCAAATAGCAAGTCTGAATCAGGTAAATCAGATGAGAAGAAGGTAACAATTGAAATTGCAACCGTTGGAACAACCCGACCTTTCTCATATGATGATGAAGACGGGAAATTAACGGGCTATGAAATTGAAGTGCTTAAAGAGGTCTTTAAGGGATCAGATAAGTATGAAATCAATTTCAATAAAACTAAGTGGACTTCTGTCTTTGCTGGTTTAGATAGCGATCGCTTCCAAATTGGTGCCAACAATATTAGTTATTCAAAAGAACGTGCTGGTAAATATCTTTATGGAAATCCA
The DNA here is from genome assembly GCF_030439925.1 of Streptococcus sp. SG2. Taxonomy (NCBI): domain Bacteria; kingdom Bacillati; phylum Bacillota; class Bacilli; order Lactobacillales; family Streptococcaceae; genus Streptococcus; species Streptococcus sp. SG2. The sequence goes on from NZ_JAQFJD010000002.1 coordinate 497,340, forward strand.
TATGCTAAAAACCCAACGGTTTTAGTGGTTCGTAAGGGAACAGATATTAAATCTTTAGATGATATTGGTGGTAAATCGACGGAAGTGGTACAAGGAACTTCTACAGCGAAACAGCTGGAAGATTACAACAAAGAGCATCCTAAAAAGGAGACGAAAATTAACTACACGGACGGAACGATTCAACAAATCCTAGTGAATCTGAATGAGGGTCGTGCAGATTACAAGATTTTTGAACGTATTTCTGTTGATACTATTATCAAAGAACAAAATTTGGAAAATCTAGAAGTCATTGAACTTCCTAGCGATCAACAGCCATATGTTTATCCTTTATTTGCTCAGGGACAAGAAGAATTAAAAACTTTTGTTGACAAACGTATTAAGAAGCTATACGAAGACGGTACTCTTGAAGAACTTTCTCAAAAATACTTTGGTGGCAGTTACCTTCCAGAGGCAAAAGATATTAAATAATTAATAAGACTTAAACTATAAGGAGATAAGAATATGAAATTAGCAAAATGGTTTGGAGCTGCTGCAGTTGCGGTTGCAGTCCTTGGTTTGGCAGCTTGTGGAGCTTCTAATAAAGAAGCAGGAAATGGCAAAGATAAAACAGTAACCATTAAAATTGGTACAATGACAATTGACAACGACGAACAACAGCGTTGGGATCTCATTCAAAAGAAACTTGAAAAAGAAAATGTGAAACTTGAATTTACTCAATTTACAGAATACCCACAAGTAAATAAAGCCGTGGCAGATGGTGAGCTTGATGTCAATGCTTTCCAACACTACTACTACCTTAACAACTGGAATAAGGAAAATAATCAAGATTTAGTTGCGATTGCGGATACTTACATCGCACCAATCCGTCTCTACTCAGGTACAAAAGACGGTAAAAATAAGTATAAAAAAGTTAACGAACTTCCGGACGGAGCAGAAATCGCTGTACCAAATGATGCGACTAACGAAAGCCGCGCATTGAACTTGCTTCAAGCAGCTGGCCTAATTAAATTGGACAAATCTGGAAATGAACTTGCTACAGTTGCAAACGTGAAAGAAAATCCAAAGAAATTGAAAATTACAGAATTGGATGCTAGCCAAACAGCTCGTTCATTGACATCAGTAGATGCTGCTGTTGTAAACAATACTTTTGTAAACGAAGCAAAATTAGACTATAAGAAAGCTTTGTTTATCGAACCAAAAGATAAAAATTCTAAACAATGGTACAACATCATTGCGGCTAAGAAAGATTGGGAAAAATCTGACAAGGCTGATGCAATTAAGAAGTTGATTGCAGCCTACCATTCTGACGATGTTAAAGAGTTAACAGAAAAAACTTCAGATGGCTTGCTTGAGCCAGTTTGGTAAGAAGTAAAAGACAGTAGGCACAAGTCTTAATGGATTTATCAAGCATGCAAGACTGAACGTGTTTAATAAAACTCAGTTGGGATGACCAGCTGAGTTTTATCGCCTTATTTATGGGGAGGAATTATGGCTTTTTTCAGTGAAAAAGAGCAGTTGAAAAAATTTGAAGAGGATGACCTCGCACAGGCTTATTTTGAGATTTTACGAGAATTGATTGCTAAAAAATCTATTTTTGCTCAGCAGATAGGCTTGAAAGAAGTAGCAGATTATTTGAGAGAAGTTTTTGAAGAGGCTGGTGCAGAAGTGACTGTTGATGCAAGTTACAGAGCTCCTTTTGTCATTGCTCGTTTTAAGAGTTCAAATCCTAAAGCTAAAAGTATTATTTTTTACAATCACTATGATACAGTACCTGCAGATAGTGATCAACCTTGGACAGAAGATCCTTTTACCTTGTCTGTCCGAGATGGGGTCATGTATGGTCGAGGAGTTGATGATGACAAGGGGCATATCGTAGCTCGCCTGACAGCCTTGCAGAAGTATCGGGAAGGTAAGAAGGATTTACCTGTAAATGTTACTTTTATCATAGAGGGAGCGGAAGAGTCTGCTTCGACTGACTTGGATCGGTATTTGGAAAAACACAAGGAAGAATTGTCTGGTGCTGATCTCCTCATCTGGGAACAGGGGAGCCGGAATGCACTAGGACAGCTAGAAATCACAGGCGGAAATAAGGGCATTGTAACCTTTGATGCCAAGGTGAAAAGCGCTGATGTAGATATACATTCGAGTTTTGGTGGCGTAATTGATTCAAGTAGCTGGTATCTTTTAAATGCGCTAGCTAGCTTGCGAGGAGCTGACGGTCGCATCTTGGTAGAAGGCATCTATGAACAAATTGTCGAGCCAAACGAACGAGAACTAGCCCTGGTTGAGGAGTTTGCACGACGTAACCCAGAAGAGCTAAAGCAAATTTATGGTTTAGAATTGCCTCTGCTTGAGGAGGAAGGGCATAAGTTCCTACGACGCTATTTTTTTGAACCAGCTATCAATATTGAGGGATTATCCTCAGGTTATCAAGGTCAGGGAGTCAAGACGATCCTGCCTTCAGAAGCTAAGGCCAAGCTTGAGGTGCGACTTGTACCTGGTTTAGAACCACAAGATGTGCTTGATAAGATTCGAAAACAACTGATCAAGAACGGTTATCCTAAGGTAGAGCTTATTTATACTTTGGGAGAAATGAGCTACAGAAGCGACATGAGTGCTCCGTCTGTTCTTAGTGTTATTGAGTTGGCCAAGAAATATTACAGCGAAGGAGTAGCAGTGCTGCCTACTTCTGCCGGGACTGGACCTATGTTTACTGTTTATGATGCTTTAAAGGCACCAATGATGGCCTTTGGCTTGGGCCATGCTAACAGTCGGGACCATGGTGGAGATGAGAATGTTCGCCTAGCCGATTACTACACCCATATAGAATTAGTAAAGGAGTTGATTGCAAGCTATGAGTAAAGAGATTATTACATTAGATCGGATTGATGTGACCTTCCAACAGAAGAAACGTCAAATCCAAGCTGTAAAAGATGTGAGTATCCGCATTAACCAAGGAGATATCTATGGAATTGTTGGCTATTCTGGAGCTGGAAAATCTACTCTGGTTCGGGTGATTAACCTATTACAGGTACCTACTGGAGGAACTATTACCGTTGACAATGATGTCATTTTCAAGGATAAAAAGGTTCAACTTTCTGTAGCTCAGTTACGTCAAAAGCGTCAGGATATTGGGATGATCTTCCAACACTTCAATCTAATGAGTCAGTTGACAGCTGAAGAAAATGTTGCTTTTGCCTTAAAGCATTCAGGCCTGTCTAAGGAAGAGAAAAAAGAGAAGGTGAAGAAGCTACTAGACTTGGTTGGTTTGGCGGATCGAGCTGAGAACTATCCTTCACAGCTGTCAGGTGGACAAAAGCAGCGTGTAGCGATTGCTCGTGCCTTAGCTAATGATCCAAAAATCTTGATTTCAGATGAAGCAACATCAGCTCTAGATCCTAAGACGACCAAGCAAATCTTGGCTCTTTTGCAAGACTTGAACCAAAAATTAGGTTTAACGATTGTGCTTATTACTCACGAGATGCAAATCATTAAGGATATTGCTAATCGAGTAGCAGTAATGCAGGATGGACAATTGATTGAAGAGGGTTCTGTTCTCGATATTTTCTCTAATCCTAATCAGGATTTGACGAAAGACTTCATTACAACAGCAACAGGAATTAATGAAGCTATGGTTAAAATCGAAAAGCAAGAAATTGTGCAGAATCTGGCTCCAAATAGTATCTTGGTGCAGTTGGAGTACGCGGGTACAGCAACAGATGAGCCTTTATTGAATCAAATCTATAAAAAATATCAAGTTACTGCCAATATCTTATATGGGAATATCGAAATTTTGGATCATACCCCTGTAGGTGCTTTGGTAGTTGTCTTGTCTGGCGAATCAGAAAATCTTACTGCGGCTAAGACGGCTATTAGTGAAGCAGGCGTTCGTTTGACTGTTCTAAAGGGAGGTGCATAAGATGCTGAAATTAATCGAAACTTATTTGCCAAATGTATATAGGATGGGCTGGACTGGTCAAGCAGGCTGGGGAACAGCTATTTATACGACCCTTTATATGACAGCGATCTCTTTCTTGATTGGTGGTTTCTTTGGCTTGATAACTGGACTTTTTCTTGTATTAACCAAGCCAGGTGGGGTTCTGGAAAATAAGGTGGCTTTCTGGATTTTGGATAAAGTGACTTCTGTCTTCCGTGCGATTCCTTTTATCATTTTGTTGGCTGTCCTATCACCTTTTTCTCACTTGATTGTTGGGACAGGAATTGGACCAAATGCTGCTATTGTGCCACTTTCATTTGCCGTTTATGCCTTTTTTGCACGTCAAGTTCAGGTGGTTTTATCTGAGTTGGACGGTGGAGTGATTGAAGCAGCCCAGGCCAGTGGTGCAACTTTATGGGATATTATTGGTGTCTATCTTATTGAAGGTCTACCAGATTTAATCCGTGTAACGACAGTCACTTTGATTTCTTTGATTGGTGAAACTGCTATGGCGGGTGCAGTCGGTGCAGGTGGTATCGGTAATGTAGCGATTGCTTATGGTTTTAACCGATATAATAATGACGTTACCATTCTTGCGACGGTTGTTATCGTAGCCATTATCTTTACAATTCAATTTGCAGGAGACTTTTTAACTAAAAAATTAAGTCATAAATAGAAGTTAATTTGCTAGCCATTTTGGCTAGCTTGTTTTTTGAATTAAATATTCTGAAAATTTAATTTACATTCGACTTTGTGAATGTTATAATAAGGAGAAAAAACCTACGGAAAAGGGAAAGCTATGGCTCAAGAAGAGGAAAAGATATCAAGAAGCAAGAAAAAGCAGCTGTTAGCTCGCTTGAAAGAGCAAATTCGACCAAAGAAGGGCTTGATTTATCTGGCTGCTTTTTTATCATGGATTCAATTTTTAACGAGAATTACAAGTTTTGCTTTGATTGCCCAAGCATTGACAGAGTTCTACGAAGGAAAACAAGTTGACTTATATTCCCTTTTTCTTTATTTACTGGCCTTAAACGGTTTAGGATTTGGAATTGCTCTATTTGCCAAACGATTTCAAGGCTTGGCTTCCCAGTTTGCACGAAACAAGCTAAAGAGAGAATTTTTTCAGGCATTTGTTGCTAAGGATGGTGAGTTTCAAGATAGCCGAACTGCATCAGATATTCTAACAGTTGCTGCTCAGGGAATTGATAGCTTGGATACCTACTATTCTTATTATCTCCCCTTAAATCTACGAACCTATTTTAACTGTTTAACAGTCCTTATCTTAGTCTTCTGGCTCTTTCCCTTGGGTGGTTTAATTTTTATATTATCCTTGCCCTTTATTCCTGTGTCTATCATCCTGATGCAGAAGCGATCGCGTAGGATTATGAATCGATATTGGGGCTCTTATATGGATGTGGGCAACCTTTTTCTGGATGATTTAAAGGGATTAAATACATTGTATTCTTATCAGGCCGATGAGAAATACGAGCAGGAATTTGCGGAGCAGGCCGAAGATTTTCGTGATGCCACTATGGAACTGCTAGGTTTTCAACTACAATCAGTGGGCTATATGGATGCTGTTATGTATCTGGGAATCGGTCTGTCAGGTTTTTTAGCCCTTTCCTGGCTGTCTGCTGGGCAATTATCCTTGTTCAGCATGATTTATTTTATCTTAATTGCGACAGAATTTTTCACACCGATCCGAGAAGCAGGCTACGGTATGCACTTGGTCATGATGAATACAAAGATGGCTGATCGGATTTTTAGTTTTTTGGATTCGGTCCAAGAGACTAAAGTAAAAACAAAACAAGATTTAGCACCATTTCAGCACTTGAGTGTGCAGGATTTGTCCTTCTCCCATGGAGATAAAAAGATTTTGGATAGGGTCTCTTTTGACGTAGAAGTAGGCCAGGTATTTGCTATTGCTGGGGAAAGTGGGCGCGGTAAGACGACTTTGGGCAAGATTCTACTAGGAAAATTGCAACCCGAGCAAGGTCAGATATTCTTTGGAGAGACCTCCAATGAAAATTTGACACAATCAGCTCTCTATAAAGAGATAATGTATGTGTCGTCAAACAGCTTTCTTTTGAATACCAGCATTTTAGAGAACTTGCAGTTGGCAAGGAATTGGAGTCGGGACAAAATTCAGCAATGGCTGAGCGAGAAGAAGCTTTTATCTTTTATTGAAAATTTGCCTGAGGGTCTAGATACCCTTGTTGGTGAAGATGGCAACCAGTTGTCTCCAGGCCAGAGACAACAAGTGATTTGTGCTCGAGCCATTCTTGCTCAAAAATCGCTCTATATCTTTGATGAAATCACTTCTAGTGTTGATAAGGACAATGAAGCTCTTCTTTATGAGCAGCTAAATGCGCTTGCAAAAGAAGCCCTTGTCATTGAAATTACTCATAAAATGAAGCGAGTAGCTGAGGCTGACCAAGTTCTTTTTATGAGCAAAGAGGGAATGGTTTTGGCTAGTCCGACCAAGCTTTACTGGGAAAATCAGGAGTACAGAACTTTAGTGGATAGACAAAGAGAACAGGAGGAGAGAATTCATGGAAGCTAAAAGAACTTATCCAAGCAAGCAACTTCTTTTTAGGCTGTTTCAGATCATGAAGCATCTATTGCCTGCTCTAGGGTTAGCTGTTATTTTTGCAGTTTCAGGCTTTACAGTTTCAGTCGCGATTCCTGTTTTATTGGTAAATCAAGGATTTTTGGCTGTAGGAGGGCAAGCTCCGACTCTAGGTTTTCTGTTTCTTCTTTTAGCTTTGTCCATTGGTCGAGGACTCTTCCGCTATGGAGAGCATTATTTTGGTCATTATGTGGCTTTTCATTCCCTAGCGGACTTGCGAAAGCTTGTCTTTGCTAAACTACGACGTCTTGCACCTGCTAAGTTAGACCGACAAGATAGTGGGAGCTTATTAAAAATGATCGGGGAGGATATTGAAGCAATTGAAGTCTTTTTTGCCCATACAGTTGCACCAGTTTGTACAGGGCTTATCTCTGCTTTCATTATGTGGGTCTTTCTCTCTAGGATATCCCCAGCTCTAGGTTTTCTGGCTTTGCTGACTTACCTGCTTTTAGCGGTGGTCTTGCCTCAAAATTTTGCTCGACATTTACAAAAACTCTTATCAAAACAAGCGGATGATCGGACAAGATACATTTCTTATTTCTTGGAGAGCCTGAAGGCAATACATGATTTGTCCCAGCTCGGACAAACTTCAAAACATTTTGCTTGTTTAGAACAAAAAAGTAAAGAATTAAATAGCATAGAAAGACAGGTTGCTCAGAAGCAATTTTTTGAACAAGCTCTAACCTTTTTAGTGGTGGGCTTATCTGTTATGGGCTTTGCCATCTTGTCTCTCTTCCAACTTAATCAAGGTGATATTAATCTGACTCAAGCAGGACTAGCTCTGGTAGCTTTCTCAAGCTCTTTTGCTCCATTTTTAGAATTAGGGCGACTGCCTCTAGGTTTTAAAAGAGCAATGAATGCCAGTCGGCAGGTCTTTTCGCTCTTGGATGAGCCAGAGGCAGATAGCAGTGGTTTAGAGACTGATATCAAGATCGAATCAGTTGATGTTAATCATTTAAACTTTGATTATGAGGGGCGAGAGCAAGGACTTTTTCAAGGTTTGTCAGCACGATTTGAGAAAGGTAAAATAATTGGTATTGTAGGTGGAAGTGGAACAGGAAAATCCACCCTCATGAAAATCATCATGCGCTGGTATGATCCTAAGGCAGGACAAGTTTTGCTGTCTGGACAGGATCATCAAACCTTCCAACGCCAGCATTTACAAGGCTCTTTCGCTTATGTTCCCCAAGTTGCTCAGCTTTTCCATAAAAGCCTTCGGGAAAATCTAGTCTTGGGTCGAACGGATATCAGTGATGAGGCAATCTGGACCTTGGCAGCTAAATGTCGTCTTAAGGATCGTTTAGAGCGCTTGCCAGAGGGGCTAGATACTGTAATTGATGGAGAAACAACTTTTTCTGCTGGTGAAACCCAGCGTTTGGAGCTGATGCGAGCCCTGCTTAAGGAGGCAGATTGTTATATTTTTGATGAACCCACCAGCAATCTCGATTCACTGAATGAAGCAGCCTTCCTATCTATTGTCAAAGAAGAATGCCGTGGCATGGTCTTTCTCATCTCCCATCGCTTGTCAACGGTTGCTTTTGCAGATGAGGTTTATGAATTAAATCATTCACAAGTAAGGAGGATAAAAGGATGAGAAAAGGACTACAAGTAAAAGACCTTGTGATGACAGGTGCTTTTGCAGCCCTCTATTTTCTATGCGTCGGTTTAGGCGTCCTGGTTGGTCTGATTTTCGACCGGTCAGGGAATATGTTCTATGCCCCAGCTGGAGCAGCAATCTTTGGTGGGACGGTTTACATGCTTCTACAAAGCAAGATCAAAAAATTCGGAGCTATCAGTCTCTTGGGAATCGTGATGGGAGGATTTTTCTTCTTATCTGGCCATTTCTTTGTGGCCTTCTTGCCAGGCTTGATTTTTGGCTTTCTAGCTGATTTGTTAGCCAAACAAGGAAATTACCAAAATAAATGGCTAAGTTTAGCGTCATTTGTCCTTTTCTCCTTTGCCAATTCAGGCCCGATTATTATGATGTGGCTGGCTCGGGAGACTTATGTTCAAAGCTTGCTAGCGCGTGGTAAAACTCAAGAGTATATTGACCGGGTTATGGTTCCTGTGAATCCACAAGTGGTTCTTGGTTTTGTAATTATGGTTGTTATTGCCGCTATTATAGGGGGACTATTTGGTCAATATATGGTCAAGAAGCACTTTATAAAGTCAGGGATGGTCTCATGAAATTAGATGTACGAAGTAAGGTCCTTTTGGTTTTATTTGCCAATATGGCCTTTCTTTTTAGAGTATCCGGCTGGCTTGAACTGATAATCGTTTCAGGCTTGGCGATGCTCTTATACTTTGCTGGAAAAGGTAAAATCGCCTTATATAGTTTATTGGCTTTTGTCCTTTTTTGGACTCTAGATGCTTATCTAACTGATTTCTTTTCTTTTCAACTGATACGAAATTTCGTAACTCTGCTCACGGCTGGACGTTTTTTGCTTCCTTCTTTTATGGCTGGGAGTTTGCTTTTGACAACTGCGACAGCCTACGAACTGGTTCATGGCCTTAGAAAATGGCACCTACCGGAATCTTTTCTTTTAACCTTAGGAGTAATGATGAGATTTTTGCCAGCTATACCAGCAGATGCGAAAACGATTCATAGAAGTTTACGTCTTCGAGGGATTTTCCTTAGAAAAAGAGATTTTATCTTTCGTCCAGTGACCTACTTTGAGTATCTCCTGGTACCACTACTCATGTCACTCATGCGAACGGTTCAAGAGTTGACCATAGCTAGCCTTACCAAAGGATTGGCACTAGGAAAAAGACCGACAGAAACTTTTTCATCAACCTTTAATTTAGCAGATTGGAGTACCTGTGCATGGATGTTTATCATGACCTTGTGGATGATAAGGGGCTGATTACTGCGACCGGCTTTCGTTTTACTTATGAAAATAGCAGAGCTAGTAGCTTGCTGGTTGAAGATTTACAAATCTCATCAGGCCAGTTGGTCGTCTTATGTGGCAAGAGTGGGAGTGGCAAATCAACCTTCTTAAGGTTGATCAATGGCTTAATCCCAGATTACTATGAGGGAAAATTAGATGGTCAATTAGAAATAGCCGATCAGTCAGCAGGAAAACAGACGGTTGAAGAATGTTCCAAGCGAGTTGCTTCAGTTTTTCAAAATCCCTCCAGTCTGTTTTTTCATAAATACGTTAAGCATGAATTGGTTTTGCCTGGTGAAAATCATGTTGAATCAGCAGCAGAAATTTTGAATAAATTAGAAAAATTAACTGCTGACTTTGCTTTAGAAGACTATCTTGAACGTGACATTTCTACTTTATCAGGTGGAGAAAAGCAGAGAATTGCCCTTTTAACGGCCCTGATGCAGGATACAGATATCTTGGTTTTAGATGAACCGACAGCTAATTTGGACAGGTCAGGGATTGAGCAAGTAGCTAGTTATCTTTCTATCTTAAAACAAGAAGGGAAAACGATTCTTATAGCGGAGCATCGCTTGGATTATTTAAAGGACTTGGCTGACCGCTATCTTTATTTTGATCAAGGTGCTCTTAAAAGAGATTATTCAAAAAAGGAGTTTGATAGCTTAACGGAAACAGAACGACATGATTTAGGGCTTCGAAGTCAGGATCTATCTAGCTCTATTTCTAAACTTGAGGCAAAGAAGCAAATTGCTCCTTCACCACTGACGGGGGATTTGACCATAAAAAATCTTTGCTTACAGTCAGGGGACCAGGAATTGAGTTTTCTTGAAGAAGCTAACTTCAAGTCAGGAGTGATTACAGCCCTTGTGGGTCCTAATGGGAAAGGTAAATCGACTCTAGCTTTTTATCTGGCTGGTTTATTAGACGATGAAGATGCAACTTTTTCTTTAAATGGGCATGCTCTGTCAGCTCATGAACGTCTGAAAGACACTGCTTTTGTTCTGCAAGAAGTTGCTCTTCAGCTCTTTTCAGACAGCGTCCAAAAGGAGTTGACCTTGGGTTTGAAAAAAGCTGCCGATGCATCAAATATCTTAGAAAACTTAGGATTAAAAGGTTTAGAAGATAGGCATCCAATGACTCTATCAGGCGGAGAGATGCAACGGCTAGTCATAGCAAGTCAAGTCCTTACTAAAAAAAGAGTGTTTATTTTTGACGAACCTAGTTCAGGTTTAGATTACCAGCAAATGTTACAAGTGGCTGACTTACTGAAGGCATTAAAAGAGCAGGGAAAAATTATTCTGCTCATTTCTCATGATGAAGAATTACTTGAGAAAACAGCTGATTACTTTTTTACCTTAAATTAATTACTCGCTATACAAAAAAACTATAGCTTTTACAGTTGTTTATCTAGATTTCCCCTCCTATTTTTGGTATGATTGAAGAACAGTAATGTAGCTTCTGGCTTTGCTATTTTTCTGTTTCTAGAGTTGATTAGACTGGTAGGATAGTAGATAAATAAGTTAAAGTACAGGACTATAAGAGGGAGAATACATGAACAATTTACTTGTATTGCAATCGGATTTTGGTCTTGTGGATGGTGCGGTATCTACGATGATTGGTGTGGCTCTGGAGGAGTCTGCTACATTAAAGATTCACCATTTAACACACGACATTACGCCTTATAATATTTTTGAAGGTAGCTATCGTCTTTTTCAAACGGTCAACTACTGGCCAGAAGGGACAACCTTTGTTTCAGTGGTCGATCCGGGTGTCGGCTCTAAGCGGAAGAGCGTAGTTGCAAAAACAGCGCAAAACCAATACATCGTCACTCCAGACAATGGAACCTTGTCTTTCATTAAGAAACACGTTGGTATTGTGGCTATTCGGGAAATTTCTGAAGTCGAAAATCGTCGAAAGAATACCGAACATTCCTATACCTTCCATGGTCGTGATGTCTATGCCTACACAGGAGCTAAATTGGCTAGTGGCCACATCACTTTTGAAGAAGTAGGACCAGAATTAAGCGTGGATGACATTGTCGAGATTCCAGTTGTGGAGACTACTTTTGGCGAAGGTTCTGTCAGCGGAGCTATCGATATTTTAGACGTTCGGTTTGGATCTCTTTGGACTTCTATTACTCGCGAAGAGTTCCAAGAGTTAGAACCTCAGTTTGGAGAACGCTTTGAGGTAACGATCTATAATAACGATATGTTGGTTTACCAAAATCAAGTGACTTATGGGAAGTCCTTTGCGGATGTTCGCATCGGTCAGCCGATTATTTATATCAATTCGCTCTATCGGGTTGGTCTAGCAATCAACCAAGGTTCTTTTGCAAAAGCCTATAATGTTGGTGTTGGTGCCCAGTGGCATATTGAAATCAAGCGTATTGAAAATTAGTGATTTGTAAAGAGGAGATAAACATGAAAAAAATATTTGATACAACTTTTACGATTAAAGAAGTCGTGGCAACTGGTATTGGTGCAGCACTCTTCGTTGTGATTGGGATGGTCAGCATTCCAACGCCTGTTCCAAACACTAGCATTCAGTTGCAATATGCTGTCCAAGCTTTGTTTGGCGTTGTTTTTGGTCCAATCGTTGGTTTCTTAACAGGATTTATTGGCCATGCCCTAAAAGACTCCATCCAATCTGGAAACCCTTGGTGGACTTGGATCTTGGCTAGTGGTTTGTTTGGACTTGTAGTCGGTTTGCTTAAGAATTACCTACGTGTGGCTCAGGGAGTATTTGAATCAAGAGATATTATTACATTTAATGTTGTTCAGTTTGTGGCTAATGCCTTGGTATGGGTAGTCATCGCTCCACTTGGGGATATCTTGATCTATAATGAACCAAGTAATAAGGTCTTTGCTCAAGGTGTTGTCGCAACTGTTGCCAATGGTCTGACTGTTGCAGTTGCCGGAACCTTACTTTTAATTGCCTATGCACGTACTCAGACAAAGAGTGGCAGCCTTAAAAAAGATTAAATCACGCGATAAGAATAAAAAGATCGAGAGATATCTCGATCTTTTTCTGTTAAAAATAAAATACTTTTTGCAATTTATATATTGCATTTTGAAAAATATATTGTATAATAGACTTATAAAAATGAAGGGAGAACCGATATGAAAAACATCAAAAATATTTATTCACCACTTATTTGGCTTGTTTTGGGTGTAATTTTTTTGGTTATAGGACTGAACAATCAAAATCATACTTTTCTTATTTTTGCTGGCTGTGATATTGCAATTGGTTGTGCACTTTTAAGCATAGCAACTAAGAAGAAAAATGATAAGGACGATGATCATGGCAAAAAATCTTAAGCTAAAGATGGCGCGAGTGGAGCATGATATGACTCAGGGCGACTTAGCAGATGCTATCGGAGTGACTCGCCAGACCATTGGCTTGATTGAGGCGGGTAAGTACAATCCCAGCCTCAGTTTATGCATAGCGATTTGCAAATGTCTCAATAAAACGCTGGATCAATTGTTTTGGGAGTAAAAATGTCCGGGGGACATTTTTAGCCTGAGCCGAAAAACACGAAAGCGAGGGAATGTCCGGGGGACATTTTTAGCCTGAGCCGAAAAACACGAAAGCGAGGGAATGTCCGGGGGACATTTTTAGCCCGAGCCAAAGAACTCGAAAGCAAGGGAATATCCTAGAATAGTTGAAGAGCAATTTTCGCATAAAGATTAAATGGGGATGAAATTTAAGTAAAAGAGGAGAATGCATATGAAATCTAAAAATAGACAAGAGATCTATAAAGATGAACGAATAGAGAAATTGGACGGAAAAGTTGCAGGAGAATTAGTGTTAGGAATGTTTTTCTTCTTAGCTATATCTGTGTTTTTCAAAGTCTATATTCTCCGTCTAAGCTTGCTAGCTTATCTGCCAGAAGGGACTCTCCTTATCCTAGTAGGTCTCTATGCTTTGCTTCGTCGCTTAAGCCTAGGCATTGATGTTCGTGATATGGTGAGAGAGGAAAAATGGCCAGAACGTGTTGGTAGTGGAATTATTTTTGCTTTAATTCTTGTGGCTATTGATTTCTTTGGACAGCGAGAAAGTATAGCTAGCATGCTGAGTATGTTGTATCTGCTTAAGATGTTTTTTGCAATGGTTCTTTTTATATTTGGAAGCTTGACCATGGATAAGGTTAGTCTTTTCCTAAACGGCAAACGTCAGGCAAAGTTAGATCAGGAATTGGAGGATGAAGAATGACTTGCTGGAAAAGATTGATGTGGAGTGGTTGTGCTTTCTTAGCCTTAGCCTTGTATGTGCTACCTATGGTATTTCAGCAGAAAGCAGAAACTTATCAAATTTCAAAACAGTGGACTATTGGCATTGGTATTTTGCTGATTTTCCTCGCTTTACTGGTCTTTATCGTGGTGGCAAAGAAGATTGGAATCTTATCTCAGTCTGGGAAAGTCTTTCAAAAAGGAGACGGGAAACGAATTTCTCTTAGCATCTTAGGCATGTTTCTTATATCTATCCTTGGAACGGCTTTATTACGGTGGCTAAACGGAGAAGTTACAACGGCTAATCAGGCGTCTTTGATAGAGGAGTTTCAAAGAGGAAATGGGATTTTGTTACCCATCATGCTTGGAGTTTTAGCACCTATTGTAGAAGAAATTGTCTTCCGTGGAATCCTCCCACTAAAAATCTTTAAAGGCTATGAGGGATGGGGCTATATCGTAGGTGGACTCCTCTTTGCGCTTTTTCACGGGCCAACCAATATCGTGTCTTTTGTAATTTATGCTGTTTCTTCTGTGATTTTGACATTGCTGGCCTATCGAACTCGTCGCTTGGAAGTCAGTATTGCAGTTCACATGATTAATAATGGACTTCCTGCCATTATCATGTTGTTAATTGGTATTTTTGGAATGGAAGTATAGGAGCTTAAAATGAAGATAAAACTAATTCATCGTCAAATTTTAGACGAACGTGAAGAGCAACTTGTCAACAAGGCTGGCATGGAAACTTTTAGTTTCTTGCTATTTAGTAGTTTAGCCTTATATGTTGGATCGGTGGTTATGAATGCGGGAGCCATTCACTATCAACCATTCTTGATCCTGATTGCGATTGCATGTCTATATTTTTTCTGTCGAGCTCAGTATCTAGGAGCTAATTATTACAATAGTTTCAGTCTGACTATCTGGGGTGTGCTGGCTACAACAGCCTTTCTGACCCTTTTGATTGCCTGCCAGAATTTCCAACTGAATCATGCTATTTATCATAATAGTGTTTTTCACCCCATGTTTCTTTTGGTCATTTTGGTTACATTTTGCATTCATCTTCCCTTGATACTAGTGGCCAATATTTTCTTAGAGGCTATAAGCAAGAATCAAAAGAAGCGTTTTGAACGCTATTTGAACCAACTTGAGGAGGAGTGAAGTATTTAGCAATTTAGCTTTGCTATTTTCCAAACAAATTTTTTGCCCAGTTTTTTCAATCAGGTTATAATAAATAGATGAATTAAAAATTCAGAAAATTTTATAGAGAAAAGAGAGTTGAAATCTTATGGCAAAAGATATTCGCGTCCTACTTTACTACAAATATGTTCCGATTGAGAATGCTGAGAAATTTGCAGCTGATCATCTGGCCTTCTGTAAATCTATCGGTCTTAAAGGCCGTATCTTGGTAGCAGATGAGGGAATCAATGGAACGGTTTCTGGTGACTATGAAACCACTCAAAAATACATGGATTATGTGCACAGCCTTCCGGGCATGGAAGACCTTTGGTTCAAGATTGACGAAGAAAATGAGCAAGCTTTCAAGAAAATGTTTGTTCGCTACAAGAAAGAAATCGTGCACTTGGGCTTGGAAGACAATGATTTTGACAATGACATCAACCCGCTGGAGACGACAGGAGCTTACCTGTCACCTAAGGAATTTAAGGAAGCACTCTTGGACGAGGACACTGTCGTCCTAGACACTCGTAACGACTACGAGTACGATCTAGGTCACTTCCGAGGAGCCATTCGTCCAGACATCCGCAACTTCCGCGAATTGCCGCAATGGGTCCGTGATAACAAAGAGAAGTTCATGGACAAGCGCGTGGTTGTTTACTGTACAGGTGGTGTTCGCTGTGAGAAATTCTCAGGCTGGATGGTGCGTGAAGGATACAAGGATGTCGGTCAGCTTCATGGCGGTATCGCGACTTACGGCAAGGATCCAGAAGTTCAAGGTGAGCTTTGGGACGGCAAGATGTATGTCTTTGATGAGCGTATATCCGTTGATATCAACCATGTTGATCCAGTTGTGATTGGGAAAGACTGGTTTGACGGTACTCCTTGCGAGCGCTATGTCAACTGTGGCAATCCAGAGTGTAACCGCCGCATCCTGACTTCAGAAGAAAATGAAGACAAGTATCTCCGTGGCTGTTCTCACGAATGCCGTGTTCACCCTCGCAACCGCTATGTGGCTGAAAACGGGCTGAGCCAGGCAGAAGTAGTGGAGCGTTTGGCTGCGATTGGAGAAAGCTTGGAAACACTGGTAGCTCAGTAATCGCATAGTAAAGACCAAAAACTTTAGACGATTCAAGCGTCTAAAGTTTTTTTCATCATTTATTTACAGGTAAAAGTCTTGTTGGACAGAGATTTGGGAAAGCGGACTATTTCATCATGTTCTTGGGACATCTCGTGGAGCATCACTTGATTTCTGATTTTCTTTCTGCGGTTTTGATTTTTTGTCCTTTCTTTTTGATGTGATATAATGGGCTTAATAAATGGGAAAGGAGCAAGACCGTGTCTAAAGCTATCATGGAAGAGGTGGCAACCTATCTACGTCAGCATGCAGATGAAGAGCTGAGTCTGACCGATTTAGCTCAGCATTTCCATTATAGTCCTTCCCATCTATCCAGAACTTTCAAGAAAAAGATGGGCTTTTCTATCAAGCAATATATGGAAGCTCTTAAGATGGAAAAAGGGATTCAGGAGATTGTAGAAGGCCGACAAAATGTGACCGAGACCTCTATGGAAGCTGGTTATGATAGTCTAGGTAGTTTTTCCAATACGTTTAAGCGGCATACTGGACTTTCGCCTAAAAAATACTATCAGGAATCAACCAAGGCTTATGATTTTATGATCAAGCAGCTAGATGAGAAGGGAGCTTTCTTGCATCAGGATCCCGACTGTAAAAGTGGCAATCGATTGACCGTAGAGTTATCTTATCCTGAGGGCTATGAACCACGTATTAGCTGTGTCGGGCTTTTTAAAACCCGCATTCCCAAAGAAGAGCCGATTATCGGAGTAGCACTGAGTCAGAAGAGAAAGTTTACTTTTGAAAATGTACCGGATGGCCACTACTATCTTTTGGCCTGTGAATTGCTGGAGGATTTACGCCTAACTAAAAACTATGTCTTGAAGCATAACTTTCGCTGGGGCAGCGATGAGCCTCTAACTTTTTCAGGCGATAGCATCTATCAGGAGGAAATCAGCATGCGCAGGCCCTTGCCCAGCGATCCCCCTATTACAGTTAATCTTCCAGTTTTAATCATGCGTTCCCTAGCCAAACAAGCGCAATTGAGAATAAGAAAATTTTTATCCTAATTGATAAACTGATACTAGAGATTTATTCTCAGATATAAAAAATTGGAGGAACAATAATGAAATTAGACGTGTTTTTAAGTTTTAATGGTCAGGCCGAAGAAGCTTTTCGTTTCTATGCAGATCTTTTTCAGACAGAGATAAAGGGACTTGTCCGAGCCAGTGAGATGATGAATCCAGCTGACCTTCCTGCAGAAAAACGGGATAAGCTTGCCTGGATTGCCTTAGATACGGAAAACTTAACCCTGCATGGTGAAGATGTAGGCATTTTTAACGACCTATCTATTCCTAGCAATCATCAGCCCAATCAATGGTTAGTTCTTAGCCCAGACAGTAGAGAAGAAGCTGATGAGCTCTTTGCCAAGCTTGCTGAAGGTGGGCAGATTCTCTATTCTCTAGAGAATCAGGCTTTTGCTAAGTTTTATGGCCGCTTGATTGACCGCTTTGGTATCGGCTGGGATGTGATGATGAAGTAGGGGGAGCGATGGCATATAGTAAATCTTTAGCTCAACAGATTCGTACCATTTTAGCTACTGAGCTTCCTCCTCATGTTTTTGAAGAAGAGGTAGAAGAGAAGAAGATGTTTGGTGGCTTGGCTTTTATGGTCCGTGGTAAGATGACCGTTACTGTGAGTTCGAGAGGTAAAGAGCTTGTCATGGTTCGCATTGGTAAGGACATGGAAAAGCAGGTTCTGCCTAAAAATGGTGCTAGTGTGACGTTAATGAAGGGGAGGCTTTATCATGGCTATATTGATTTAGATGGCGAAGCACAAAAGGAACTGTCTTACTGGATCAAGCTAGCTTTGGCCTACAATCAGGAGTTGACCCTATCGTCTGAAGATTAATAATAAAATAATAAAGAAGAGGGTCTAACTAAACTTTGATTTAGTTGGCCTATCTTCTTTTTAAGTACAAATTTTAAACTTTCTCACTATATAAACCTATTTAATCAAAAGTTTAGAGGATTGTTCGAGTTATTAGTATAAAAAATGAGTTTTACCTTTCTAGTACATGCTATGAATAAGCAAAAACTATCCCAATCTCGTGATTTTAGGTATAATAGTAGCCAGAGGTGATCTTATGGGAATTCTAATATTTCTATTTCTTTTAGCTTTGATCTTTTTATTTTATTTTGTAGGTTTTATAATTAAGTTGATTCTAGGGATCGTCGTCTTTGTTATTGGTTTGGTAGTACTTTTATTTCTGCTGAATCGTTTTAGAAAGTAGAGTAAGTGACTGCTATGAACCAATGGAAAATGAGAGGAGATCAATGTTAAAAATAGAGCAACCAATTACGATTATTTCATTTCTTTTTGATGATTTTGAGACCCTAGATTTGATGGGGCCAGTAGAGTTTTTAGCTACTTTACCCAATGTAGAGACGAAATATGTCTCCCTTGCTGGTGGTCTGATTTCTAGTCGTCAAGGTTTTCAAATCATGACGGATAATTTTAAAAGCTTACCTCCCAATTCTCTTCTCTTATTACCTGGTGGTCAAGGTGTCAGAAAGATGGTCGAAGATAAGATTTTCCTATCTTCGCTAGAAAAGGCTGTCCAGCAAGCTGAGTTGGTCTTAAGTATTTGTACAGGAGCAGCTCTTTTAGCTCAGATTGGTCAACTCAAGGGGCGTAAAGCCACTAGCAACAAGCTTGCCTTGTCTTGGGTCGCTTCACATGATAGAGAAGTCCTTTGGCAAGATCAAGCTCGCTGGGTCCTAGATGGAAAGTTCTACACTTCATCAGGTGTCTCGGCCGGTATGGATATGTCCTTGGGCTTTGTAGCTGATTTTTGGGGTCAGGACTTGGCAGAAGAGCTGGCTAAAAAAGCAGAATACGTGTGGCAAAACAAGGCTGACCAAGATCCTTTTTCTGATAAATCAAGAGCAATCTGAGGAGATCGGATTGTTTTTTTAGTGATTGTGTAATTTGTACTGCTATGTCAAAATGAAGAATTAAAAATGGAAAAGCTTGTTTCAGATTCTAATTTTCCCCATAGCAATTTATGCTATAATATAGTTAAAATATAATAGGGGCATTATTTTATGAGTATAACATTTTCCGTTTTGAATAAACGAAGTCTTCTAGGATTTCAAAAAGTTTTAAAAATCAGCGAATTACTTGGATTGGTCGACGGACTTGAACCTCACCCTGCTCAGAAGGATTCTTTGACTCTTGGCTTGGATAAGCTTCCTTTGTTGAAGTGTTGGGTTCCTGCTAAGTCTGGACGTTACATGGACGTAGAATATGACAAAACCCACAAAACTTATAATGTGAGGATTTTGACACCTTCAACAATTGCTGATTGGGAGTATGCCTTAACTTTGGTTTCTAAGCTATCAGCTTATCTGGGCACTAGTATTCATGATGAGCATGGCAGGGAATATAGTAGCTCAAGTGTATTAGCTTTCCCATATCAAGAAGATATACTCTTAGGCTTGGAGGATTTTCTAAAATCAGGATATCCCTTAGTGTATCAAGATGGAGTTCGCAGGAGAATTGCTCTGAGCCCTCAGATGGTGGAAGGATTCCTAAAAGAGGATAATCCTGCTCAGAGTTATAGCGATTTCTTTACACTTAGACAGTACCTCGACGCTTACGATGCGCAAAGTAAATTTTATGGGAATGAGCAGAATCAACAAATTTTAGGAGTATATACTCTAACTGCTGGTGTTGACACGATTCTACCCTTTGAACTTAGTCTAGCTCCGGAAGATGTAGAGTATATCGATGAGTCAAAATTAAGCTGGTGTTGCAATCTTGTGGGATGTGATGATACGGATCCAGATAATGTTGAAAAGTTCTTCTTTTATAAGAGAATTTCTTATTCAGATTTCTTGGAAAGGCTCCCTAAGGATATGGCTCAAGTATTTGATGGTGAGAAAATTTATGTTCCTGCTATGACTTTTGCCCAAATGAAGGATCTTTTTGACAGCTGTCCTGAGTTTGTGTAAGAGAGACTTGGTCATTTTACTCGATTCATTTTGCAAAGCCTTGTATAAGATACTCTAAAATTTCTTCCAAGCAGTTCACTTGTCATATCAAGAAAAGCAATCTGTTCTATTCAGATTGCTTTTTGAGTTTATTGGAGATTCCTTTTGTTAAGTTAGAGAGAAATGTTGAAGGTTATCCGACCTTTCTTGTAAGAAGCCCAGATTCTCCCTTTGAAGAGGCTGGTCAGATGTTGGGCCATGGAGAGACCAATGCCATAGCCAGAAACGGCTTGGTTATTGTGGGAAGTTTCGGCTCGGTAAAAGCGGTCAAAGAAACGTTTGTAATCAATCTTTGTTCCAGTAGCATAGTCGTTTGAAATTTCAATGCGAATCTTGCGTCTAAAGGATCGACGGTTATTGTAGGCCTTGATCATAATCGTTCCTTTATCATCACAGTATTTACGCGCATTATCCAGGAGAATACTGATTAATTCGTAGCCTTCATCTTCTGACATCATAGCCTTTAAATCTGGCTGAACGTCTAGTTCTAGATGTTTGTTTTCCTGCTGGATGAGGGATGAATGATCTTTCCCAACTTTTTCAATCAATTCTGAGAGATTGACGCTGGTTAGCTCGAGATTTTCGTGTTCTTCCATCCGAGACAGCCTGATCAAGCGGGCAATTAGTTTGTTTAATCTTTCCGTTTGAGCCTTGGTACTTTCTGTCCATTCGTTTTCACCTGTCATCATCTCTTGCAGTTCAGTGTTGGCTGCGATAATGGCTAAAGGCGTTTTGAGTTCATGACCAGCATTGGTAATGAAAATACGTTGTTTTTCGTAGCTTTTTATATAAGGACGAATTACAATGCCAGAGACCAAGGCGATAATGAGCGTTAGGAAAAAGAGGCTTGCAAGAGCAATCCAGGTAGAAAATTGAGCTAAAATACTCCGTTCACGATTGTAGTTGGTCGTTTCTAAAAAGGCAACTAGGCGTTTTTGGCCTTTGCTACTAATTTGGTAGGAGAAGTAGCGATTGTTGGCTTGCATTTGGCCATATTTACCACCTGTTTTTAAGGCCTTTTGAGCCATCTGATAAATAGTATTTTCACTGAGTGATTGGATATTGCCTAGGTTGATGCTGGTAGCCTGCTTTGTTTGGCTGGCTGAGAAATATTGGAAGTTGTAAATAATACCTTCTTGGATATTTTTATCGGTCAAATCTTGCTTAATTTCTTCTGTCATGGGTAATTGGCCGTCATTATCTGTTAGTACAGACAAGACGGTTTGGATATTGCTTTCCGTTTGAGCGTAGACAGCAGAGTTAATCAAGAGCCAAAACATTCCCAAGATTAAGGCGACAACCAGAGTGGCAAGCCCGATAAAACGGAGTTGGAGCTTACGAAACATAATCCTCACCTGCCTTTTCAGTAAGTTGGAATGGGCCCGCTTCATCACCAAGGATTTCTAAATTAGAATGGACACTTTTCAATTTTTGACGAAGGTAAGATACATAAATAAAAGCAAGCTCTTGGTCTGTTTCTTCATCTGACCAGACTCGTTCAAGGATTTGTCTACGACTCAGTTCTTTATCTGAGTTCTGCATAAAGTATTGAAGAAGTTTGAGCTCTTTTCCGGCTAAGCGGATACTATTGGAAGCACGAAGTTCTTGTTCGTCCAGACGAAGCTCGGTGTTGCCAATTTGGAGCTGGACTGGACTGTAATTATCTGCTCGACGAGCCATTGAGCGGAGGCGAGCCAAGAGTTCTTTAAGAGAAAAGGGCTTGGTTAGATAGTCATCAGCCCCAGCATCTAGTCCAGTCACTCGATCATCGACCTCGGCCATGGCAGTCAGCATGATGACATGGGTAGTATTACCAGTTGCTCGGATTTCTTTGAGCGCTTCTAATCCAGTCATAATAGGCATCATAATATCAAGAATGATGACATTGTAGGTATTTTGATTGGCGAGGTTTAAGGCCTCTTGACCATTAAAGACACTATCAACTTGATAGCCGTCATGCTCAAGAGCAGCTAGGATAACACGGTTGAGTTGAGCTTCATCTTCAGCTAACAAAATTCTCATTGCTTAGTCCTCTCTTTCATTAGATTCTTGAATGAGATTACGAATCGTCTGCATGGTCAAGTCGCAGGAAGCGAGTTCATCGGCACAGCGTTTTAGTTCCCGCTCGATCCGTTCTGGATTTTTGATCTCGTGTTTGTATTTCATCTGGTGCTCAAGGCTGGCCCAGGAGTCCATAGCAATGGTTCGTAGTTGGACCTCAATAAAGTACTTGCCAGGAGTCTTTCCATGGCAGTCAGGGTAGGGGGTCTCTACTTCTAAAATGAGGTGGTAGGAGCGGTAGCCATTAGGTTTGACTTGATTGATGTAGTCTTTTTCCTTGAAGATATGAATGCCAGGCATTTGACGGATAAAGTCAATAATTTGGTAAATGTCATCCACAAATCCTGTAATAATACGAATGCCGATAGCATCTCGAATCTGTTTGAGAGCCGATTCAGCAGACAGAGGTAGATTTTTTCGTTGGCATTTTTCTGCCATGCTGTCAGAGGTCTTAATACGGGCGTGAAAATGTTCATAGAGTTTGAAAGAAGTTGTTTTTTTGTGCTCTAATGCGGCTGTTTTGATTTTTTGAGTAAAGTCCTCTAGGATAAGAGGCAGGTACTGCTCGTAAGCTTCATAAATACTCGTCATGATTCTCTCTCTTTGCTTGCTTTAGTCTTTCTATTATACCACGAAAGACAGGTAAACATATCAGCCTTTAGCAGGAAGTGATTTACTTTAAGTTTTGTGAAAGGAAAGATTCGTCTTTTGCTCTGTTAATGGATGAATTTAATTGATAAAGCTGAAGGATCCAAGCTTTTTATGATACAATAGAAAGAACAAATGCGAAAGTGAAAGGAGTAGGCGTGATACTAGAAGAATTTGACCAAAATCCCAAGGCTATTATCAATCCTGAAGATTTGATTGAGCCTATTCCCGATTTTCCTTCAGTAGCAGTTTCCTGCTTTGCTAGAGAAACTTTCAAAAGACTCTTGGAAAATTTTAATCATGAGCTTATCACAACAACGAGTATGGCCAATATAGAGATTCCAATATACAGAGTTTTTGTGGCTGATCAGGAACTAGCTTTTTTTAATGCTCCGGTGGGGGCCTCGGCCTGTGTTGCCATTCTAGAAGATCTTATTGCTTTTGGTATGAAGAAGCTAGTCCTCTTTGGCACCTGTGGGGTGCTGGATGAGGATATTAGTGAGACGTCTATCATTGTGCCAACAGCTGCCATACGAGATGAGGGGACTAGTTATCATTACCAAGCAGCATCTGATGAAATTGTGGTGAATGATGGTCTGCAGGATTTTCTGCTAGAATTTTTAGATGAACGAGGCATTTCCCATAGTCGGGGCAAGGTTTGGACCACAGATGGTATTTACCGAGAGACAGCAGAGAAACTCTTAAGGAGAAAAGAAGCAGGAGCTATTTGCGTCGATATGGAATGTTCTGCTGTTGCTGCTCTGGCAGCCTTTCGTTCTGTAACTGTCTGCCAATTTTTCTATGCTGCTGACCATTTGTCAGAGGAAAAATGGGATATGAGAAATCTGTCCAATCATGCCGACTTGGATGAAAAAGATAAGATTGCAAATCTGGCGGTGCAAATCGCCCTAGCTTTATAATGAGAATACAATGAAACAACCTATAATTCAGTTTGAAAATTTCACTTTTCAATATCAGGCCCAGCTGGAGCCGACCTTAAAAGAGATTAATCTGACCATTTACGAAGGCGAAAAGGTCTTAATTGTCGGTCCTTCCGGGTCAGGAAAGTCAACTCTGGGCCAGTGTCTAAACGGTATCATTCCTAATATCTATAAAGGCCAAGCTAGCGGTCACTTAAAGGTTCAGGGACAGGATGCCTTTGCGTCTAGCATTTATGACAAGTCCAATTTAGTCAGTACAGTCCTACAAGATACAGATGGTCAGTTTATTGGTCTCAGTGTGGCGGAAGACTTGGCTTTTGCTTTGGAAAACGACATGGTTGAATTACCCGTCATGAAAGAAAAAGTTCAGCATTGGGCGGAAAAATTAGACTTGGTGAACTTACTTCAGCATCGGCCTCAGGATTTGTCTGGCGGTCAAAAGCAGCGGGTCAGCCTGGCAGGTGTCTTAATTGATGAGAGTCCCATTTTGCTTTTTGATGAACCGTTAGCCAATCTAGATCCGAAATCTGGCCAGGATGCAATTGATTTGATTGATCAGATTCACAAGGAAGCTGGAACGACCACTATTATTATCGAGCATCGTTTAGAGGATGTCCTTTATCGCTCAGTAGACCGTTTGGTCTTGGTCAATGATGGTCGGATTCTCTTTGATGATCACCCCGATCTTTTGCTGAAGACAACTTTACTGGCTGAAAATGGGATACGAGAGCCCCTCTATCTGACTACCTTGCGCCAGCTGGGACTTGATATAGCTGAGATGGATCATTTGTCTGATCTGGCCAGTCTAGAGTTACCAGCTTTGCCATTTTCAAAAGAGGCTGTTGTAGAGGCGACTCAAGAAAGGGATTCTAACCTATTTTCCGTTGAGAATATCAGCTTTTCTTATGGCAAGCGACCTGTTTTGCAGGATATTTCTCTTGAGATTGCTAAGGGAGAACGGATTTCTATTGTCGGCAAGAACGGGGCTGGTAAGTCCACTCTAGCTAAGGCTTTCTGCCGATTTATCCAGACAGAAGGCAACTACAGCTGGCGGGGCAAGGATATCAAGGGTGATTCTATTAAGGAGCGAGCAGAACGGATAGGCTATGTGCTACAAAATCCTAATCAGATGATTTCAGAAACCATGATTTTTGATGAAGTTGCCCTAGGTCTTCGCTTGCGAGGTCTCCCTGAGGAGGAAATTGAAGAGCGGGTTTTGGCAGTTTTGAAGACTTGTGGTCTGTATGAATTTAGGAAATGGCCTGTTTCAGCCCTGTCTTTCGGTCAGAAGAAGCGGGTGACCATAGCATCTATCTTGGTCTTAGGGCCAGAAGTCATCCTGTTAGATGAGCCAACGGCGGGCCAAGATCAGCGCAATTATACGGAAATTATGAACTTCTTGGATGAGCTGAATCAGAAGGGTCATACTATTATCATGATTACCCATGACATGCAACTGATGCTGGATTATTCTGACCGTGCGATTGTAATAGTGGATGGTCAGGTTTTGGCGGACAAATCGCCTGCCCAAGTACTGACTGATAAAGATTTGATTGCGGCAGCGAATCTGAAGGAAACCTCCATTTTTACTCTGGCTAAAAAGTTCGGAGTTGATCCTCTATCCTTGACAGAGTTTTATATGAAAGAGAAGGGAGCAAGCCATGTTTCAAGATAAGAAAATCATTGGTTATCATGCTGGAACTGGCTTTGTTCATAGTCTGTCAGGTGCCAGTAAATTATTATTTTTCATCCTTGTGTCTGTAGCAGCCATGATTAGCTATGATACGCGACTTTTGCTAGTGATCGCTATCCTATCTCTGTCACTTTTTCGCTTGTCAGGAATTCGTCTGCGAGATGTTAGCTTTGTCTTGGTTTTTGCAGGAGTCTTTGCCATTCTCAATATACTGATGGTTTATCTCTTTGCGCCCCAATATGGCCAGGATATTTATGGGAGCAGTACGGTTCTGCTGGATGGTCTCGGTATTTATAATGTTTCCTTGCAGGAATTGTTTTATCTCTTCAATCTATGTTTGAAGTACCTCTGTACCATTCCTTTGGCAGTTATTTTTCTAATGACAACACATCCCAGTCAATTTGCTTCCAGTCTCAATCAGATTGGTATTCCTTATAAAATCGCCTATTCTGTCAGCCTTACCCTCCGCTATATTCCAGATTTACAAGAAGAGTTTTATCTGATTAAGATGTCACAAGAGGCGCGTGGTTTAGAATTGTCAAGCAAGGCCAAATTGAGCCAGCGGATTAAGGGGAATTTACAGATCATTATTCCTCTGATTTTCAGCTCTTTAGAACGAATCGAAACGATTGCGACAGCCATGGAACTCCGCCGTTTTGGAAAAAATAAAAAGAGAACCTGGTATACCTACCAAGCCTTTACTAAGTTAGACATCCTTGTTATTACTTTGTCTCTAGCTTTTTTGTTGATTAGTTTAGGTTTATTCTTTGTTAACCATGGACGATTTTATAACCCTTGGAGATAGAAAACGGGGAAAGAAAGTATGGAAAACAAGAGAATGAAAGAAGAATACAGGATACAGATTCAGCTTGTTTTGGTTATTTATCTGGTTTGCTTTATACTGCGGATTGCAGAATACCTGATTTTGAGGACAGATCAGACATTCTGGGGAGAATCATTTGTCCACAAGCTTCTGGGGCTAATGCTACTGGTTTCGGCTTTGCATTTCTATGGTTTGAATTCAAAACAGATCGGCTTTGGGACAAAAGGTTTGTTCCCTTATGCTAGTTTGGGTCTAGTCTGGGGGAGTCTGTTTTTTGCCTTAGCTTATCTTATAGAAATCACTTTGTTGCTGAGTCAAGGCAATCTTTTAGGACTTGATTTCTATGTATCTGCTTATTCAGTCAGTGGTAATATCGGTCAACAAAGGGACTTTCTTTTTCTGTTGATCTGTCTGGCGGGCAATCTCATCAATGTCCTTATGGAAGAAGGAATCTTCCGTGGACTTTTTCAAAAAGTTTTTGAAAGAAAATACAGCTTTTTGAAAGCAGCCTTTTTTTCCAATCTTCTTTTTGGCTTCTGGCATATTATGGGGCCATTCAGAAGTTTTCTCGATGGGGAAATGAGCTTGACAGGCTTCTGCATTAATAGTTTGATTTTAATTCTCACTAGTTTTCTGATTGGCTTTCAGTTTGCTCTTATGGCCAAGATGACAGGCAGCCTTTATATGGGGATGGCCGTTCATTTTGTTAATAATACGGTGGTTAATCTGCTTCATGTTCTGTCAAAAGGCGGAGTGGATCAGCTATTGAGTCTTAGAATCACCGTGGCTCAGACCTTGTCATTTTTGGTGCTTTTGATCATCTATCAAATACGAAAGCGATCGCGTAACGAAGTTCTTTAGTACATCGGATTTTTTCAACTAATCTCAACGAGACATTTAAAAAGCAGGCAATTTCTGAATTGCTTGCTTTTCTTCTTATAATGGTCTTTTGTTTGGCATGCCGGCTTTGCGGGGGTATTTGTTGGGGGTTTCTTTCTTCTTTTCTACCACTGTGATAAAGCGGGGGTCGCCGTTTGGTAGGGCATAGCTGAGGTTGTCTTGGACCTTGCTAAAGAGTAAGTTGAGGGCGTTTTTTGCTTCATCCAGTTCCTCCGGAGCATTGGAAGCCTTGAGCGCCAGCAATTTCCCGCCAACTTTTAGATAGGGAATGGTCAGTTCAGACAGGACTTGCATGCGAGCGACTGCACGGGCAGTGACCAGGTCAAATTGAGCTCGAAAGGCCTTATCCTGAGCAAAGTCTTCTGCACGACCGTGGTAGAAGTGAACCTTGTCCAGCCCGATCTCTTCTGCCAGCAGTTTGAGGAAGTTGATTCGTTTATTGAGCGAGTCAATGATGGTCACATCCAGCTGAGGGCAGATGATTTTCATAGGGAGACTGGGAAAGCCAGCACCGGCTCCGATATCCAGCAGCTTAAGCTCTTGATTGTCAATCAGGCCTTGTAAAACAGGGGCAATTGAATCATAGAAATGCTTGAGATAGACTTCATTTTTCTCGGTGATAGCTGTCAGATTGATTTTTTCATTCCATTCGACCAAGAGTTCAAAATAAAGCTCAAACTGATCTTTCTGGCGGTCGGTCAGCTCGATTCCATGCTGGCCCAATAGCTGGTAAAATTCTTGCGGTGTCATAGTTTCATCCTTGTTTGTCAGTATTCATCCTATTATATCATAAAAAGGAGACCCCCGTTCAAGAGGGGATCTTTTGTATCATTCCGGATTAATCTTAGAAACGTATTCGAGCTCCTTTATTGCGGGTTGGCGGTAGAGAAAGAGTGCACTAATACTGATACAAAAACCTGCAAGGATGAGAAGAAGTCCATAACCTCGGCCACTTCCTATTCCGATGATGGAGCCGAGCCAAGTGGATAATGCTCCTTTAGGTAGAAGTAGTGGTTTAAAGAAGCTATCGGCCACCCAGCCCATACTAGCATAGGCGATGACGTAGCCAAACTGAGAGATGATGCCGATTGTCCCCCAGGCTTTCCCTTGTTCACTCTTATCTATATTTAAGCGAATCAAATAATCAATAGCCGTATTCGCAAAGGGCAGAGACATAAACAGTAAGAAGCCAAAAAAGCAAATCCAGACTAGGTTTTCTTTACTGCCCATACCTGCCATAAAGATTCCTAGTAAACCTAATGACAGACTAAGAATCAAATGAAAATGCCTTTTAATGGAAAAGATTCCTAAGATAAGTCCGCCAAGGAGCATACCGCTACTGGAAACGGCCATTGTCCAGCCGACTTCCTGACTAGAGGCAAAGCCCAGAATCATAGGAGAAAGCAAAATCTCAACAGTGCCTAGAAAGAAAAAGCCGTTCCTAGTAAAACCAAGAGCCAGATTCCTCTCTTTTCATGGATAATCTGAAAGCCTCGTATAAATTCACTCCAGAAAGGATGAGGTGTAGACTTTCTCGGAGTTTTGATGTGACGGCGAGCGATTAGGCTACAAATGACAGTTACAAAAATAGTTGAAAAATCAATTAAGAGGATCTGACCGATGGTCCCCCGAGCTAAGATCAGTCCAGCGAGACTAGGGGAAATGAGATAACGAGCGATGCCGTTGATCTGTGACAGACCGGTTGCCTTGGAAATCTGGTCTTCAGGAACCAGGTCGGAAATAGTGGCTCGAAAAGCTGGGTTCACTAAAGCGGAGAATACAGAACTGATTGCAGCACCAAGACAAATGTTTAGTAGGGAGGGTTGGCTAGTCTGTAAGCTAAAGTAAATCCAGAGGACTCCCAGACCTGATAGACCATCACCCAGAGCCATTAGAAGACGACGGTCATAACGATCGGCTAGAATCCCTGCAAGGGGAGTCATTAAGAGCCCGGGTAAAAAAGCACAAAGGGTGACTAGGGCAGAAGAAGCAGCTTGACCAGTCAGCTGGTAGATGTAAATTCCTAGTGCAAAAGAAGTCATACCTGTTCCGATTTCCGAAATAAAAGTTCCTAGCCATATCAGGAGATAAATTTTAAAGCCACTATGTTTCATACAGGAGCCTCCTTTAGTGGATTAATTGTGCCAAAGAAGCAAAATACCCTTCTTTTGTTTGAAAAATTTTCTCTAATAGGTAGATGAAAGCTTGAATTTTATGATTTTTTTCTGCTTGGTCTAATTTCTGGAAGGAGCTGTTAAAAATCTGCAAGGAGTAAGTTAGCATCATCTCGATACTCTCGTAAGGATAAGTCGTTTGCATCTCGCCTGTTTGAAAGCCTTCTTGAAAAAGGGGATAGAGGATTTCAGGAACCTTGCTCAATAAGATTTGATTGGTTTTTTCGTGAAGAAGTGCGTTTTGGGGCGCGTGTAAGTGGTCTAGAAGTTCTTGGCCATCTTTTTGCATATTCAATGAAGCTAGAGCACCCATTAATCTTTCAAGTATTGGAAGCTGTTTTCGCTCCACCCAAATGCGCACTTGCTCAAAAGATTGATCAATCCAACGTTCAATGATGGCATCCATAATCTCTTCTTTTGAAATAAAGTAATAATAGAGGGTTCCTTTTGCAATCTGGGTTGCATCTAGAATCTGAGCGATAGAAGTTTGGTCAAATCCTTGTTCTACAAACATTTTTTCTGCGGTATCTAAGATAAATTCCTTTTTATTTGCCATGAGAAACTCCTGAAGTTTATCAACCGACCGTCGGTCGATTGTTTTCTATCTACAGATTACTCTTTTTGTAAAAGATTGTCAATAATTTAGCCACTTTTTCAAAATTTTGATATAATGACTAAAACAGTAGATTTTCTGTTTATTCATATCTCTTAGGGATGGGGACTTACAGTGGCTATTCCATTCCTACAATGTTGTTAAAAAGGAGACTTCTTATGTCATTTATTATTACTATTGCAGTTATTGTCGTTATAGTCTTGTTTGTGATTTCTGTTTATAATTCACTTGTTCGTGCACGTATGCAGACTCAAGAAGCTTGGAGTCAGATCGATGTTCAACTTAAGCGTCGGAATGACTTGCTTCCTAACTTGATTGAAACTGTTAAAGGCTATGGGAAATATGAACAAGCTACTTTGGAAAAAGTGACTCAGTTACGTGCTCAAGTGGCGTCTGCTTCTTCGCCTGCCGATGCGATGAAGGCCAGCGATGCTTTGACTCGTCAGATTTCAGGAATTTTTGCTGTTGCGGAAAGTTATCCTGATTTGAAGGCAAATGAGAATTACTTGAAGTTGCAAGAAGAATTGACAAACACTGAAAATAAGATTTCTTACTCACGCCAGCTTTATAACTCTGTTGCTGGTAACTATAATGTGAAGTTGCAAGCTTTCCCAAGTAATGTTATTGCTGGAATGTTTGCCTTTAGACCTGCTGATTTCTTGTCTACTCCTGAAGAAGAAAAAGCTGTGCCTAAAGTTGATTTTGGTAGCAATGGTTTAGGTGAGTAATATGTTATTTGAACAAATTGCTGCAAATAAAAGGCGGACCTGGTTTCTCTTGGTCGCCTTCTTTGCTCTTTTAGCTCTTATCGGAGCGGCTGCTGGCTATCTTTGGATGAATTCTCCTCTGGGTGGGGTGATTATTGCCTTCATTATTGGCCTTATTTATGCGATCACGATGATTTTTCAATCTACTGAGGTAGTCATGTCCATGAATGGTGCTCGCCAAGTGTCTGAGCAAGAAGCACCTGAACTTTATCATATTGTTCAAGATATGGCGATGGTTGCTCAGATTCCAATGCCTAGGGTTTATATTGTGGAAGATGATTCTCCCAACGCTTTTGCGACGGGTTCTAATCCTGAAAATGCTGCTGTCGCAGCGACGACTGGTCTTTTAAAACTGATGAATCGCGAGGAATTAGAAGGTGTCATAGGGCATGAAGTTAGTCATATTCGCAACTATGATATTCGTATTTCAACTATTGCAGTCGCCCTAGCTAGTGCTATTACTATGATTTCTAGTATTGCTGGTCGGATGATGTGGTATGGTGGAGGACGAAGAAGGAATGACCGTGATGATGATAGTGGTCTTGGTCTTTTAATGTTAGTCTTTTCATTAATTGCGATTATATTAGCACCTTTGGCAGCTACCTTGGTTCAGTTGGCCATTTCCCGTCAGCGTGAATTTTTAGCAGATGCTTCAAGTGTTGAGCTGACTAGAAATCCTCAAGGAATGATTAGAGCCCTGCAAAAATTAGATAATAGTGAGCCCATGCATCGACATGTGGATGATGCTAGTGCAGCCTTGTATATTAGCGATCCGAAGAAAAAAGGTGGTCTGCAAAAACTTTTCTACACTCACCCACCAATCTCTGAGCGGGTAGAAAGATTAAGAAAAATGTAAAAACTGGGATTTTTCTCAGTTTTTTTATTATGACAATGCTTCAAATTGAGGAGGAATGTAGTTGTAGATAGTATGATCAACCTTACAGCCAGAGTGGTCGCAAAACAAAAAGGATGAGATTAGCTGATGAATTGTGTAAGTGTTAATTACCTGGTATGTGCAGTTCTTCCTTTTGACTAAGGAAAACAAACAAGATTAGATATCTTTTATTGACGGAGATTAGCAAAAAGTCTTTTATAATACCACGTTTTCAGGTGTTTTAGTATCGAATTTAATAGGTTGGAATTACTGAGAAATCTTTTGTTGCCAGCCCTTAACATAACTGTAAAATAGGACTAGTATATTAAAAATAGATTTTTATTACATATATGCAAGTGAGGTATGCTTATCGTAAAGTCGTCGGGAAAAATTTTAAAAATCATTAGAGAATCAAAGAATATGTCCCTCAAAGAAGTGGCGGCAGGTGATATTTCTGTTGCCCAGCTGTCTCGATATGAACGAGGGATTAGTAGCCTTACAGTTGATTCTTTTTATAGTTGCCTCAGGAACATGTCGGTCTCTTTGGCTGAATTTCAGTATGTTTATCATAATTATAGGGAAGCTGATGATGTTGTGTTGTCTCAAAAACTTTCTGAGGCTCAACGTGAGAATAATATCGTCAAATTAGAAAGTATTTTAGCTAATTCTGAAGCCATGGCTCAAGAATTTCCAGAAAAAAAGAACTACAAGTTAAATACCATTGTGATCAGGGCTACCTTAACTTCCTATAATCCAGACTATCAAGTCAGTAAGGGAGATATTGAGTTTTTGACTGATTACCTCTTTTCTGTTGAAGAATGGGGCCGCTATGAGCTTTGGCTCTTTACAAACAGTGTGAACCTATTGACCTTAGAAACATTGGAAACTTTTGCCAGTGAAATGATTAACCGCACTCAATTTTACAATAACCTGCCGGAGAATCGTCGACGGATTATTAAGATGTTACTTAATGTTGTAGGTGCTTGTATAGAGGACAATCATTTACAAGTAGCTATGAAATTTCTTAATTATATTGATAATACAAAAATCCCTGAGACGGATCTTTATGACCGGGTGCTGATCAAATATCATAAGGCTCTTTATTCTTATAAGGTTGGCAATCCTCACGCTCGCAATGATATCGAACAATGTTTGTCTACTTTTGAATATTTAGATTCTTTTGGTGTTGCTCAAAAACTCAAAGAACAATTTGAGCGAATTCAACTAACAGTAGTTGCAGATTTGCAAATAGAATAGAACCTCCTCTGAAAAAGATTAAAATAAGGGTAAAACTTTATACTATTTTCAGAAGGAGGTTTTATGATGGAGAAAAAAGTTCATTATAAAATGCATAAGGTTAAGAAGAACTGGGTAGCGATTGCTGTTACTTCCCTGGCCCTTCTTGTGGCTCCAAAGGCTTTAGGGCTTGAATCAGATGTGATCTATGCGGATGATGCTGATCAAGTGGCCGATGTAAAAGAACAGTCCGCTGTTCAGAGCAAGGACACGGAGCAAGCTATTTCAGATAAAGGAGCTGAACCTTCTCAGCTGGAAGCAAAAGAACAGGCTTCTTCTAGCAAAGAAACTTATCAAGCTAGTGCGGCAACCAATCCAACAGCTAAGGAACTGACGACGCAACAGGATAAAGAAGCTGAAACTACAAGAACTGACTCCAGACAGGAATTGACTCAGAAAGTAAGTGATGACTCTTCTGAAAAGAATGATTCCTCCCAAGAGCCTAAAGTAGCCGATCAGGCTGAGGCAACTGACAAAACTCAAGCTACACCACAGGCTAAACAAGAAAGTAGAGGCAATGATCAAGAAAAAACTACCGAAAATGTAGCAAAAGCTACCGTTTCTGACAAGATTATAGCGACACCAAAGAAAGGTCATTTGCCAGAACCTGCCCAAAGAAAAGAATCAATAACCGAAAAAATGTTGGCTGCTCAAGCACAAGCGGCGCCGGTAAATACTGAGCATGATGACGATGTGTTGGCCCATATCAAGACGATTGATGGTAAGAAATACTATGTTCAGGATGATGGCTCAGTTAAGAAAAACTTTGCTGTTGAGCTAAACGGAAAAATTCTTTATTTTGATGCAGAAACCGGGGCTTTGGTTGATTCAAATGAATATCAGTTCCAGCAAGGAACCAGCAGTCTTAATAATGAATTCACCCAAAAGAATGCTTTTTATGGTACGACTGACAAGGATATTGAGACTGTAGATGGCTATTTGACAGCAGATAGCTGGTATCGTCCAAAGTTCATCTTAAAAGATGGAAAAACATGGACGGCCTCGACAGAAACAGACTTGCGTCCCCTTTTAATGGCTTGGTGGCCTGACAAGCGGACTCAGATTAATTACCTCAACTATATGAATCAAGAAAATCTGGGGATCGGTGCCTTTGAAAGCAAGACCGAGCAAGTTCTTTTAACAAATGCTGTTCAGCAGGTACAGCGAAAAATCGAAGAAAGAATTAGTAAAGAAGGCGACACGAAATGGTTGAGAACTCTGATGAGTGCTTTTGTCAAAACTCAGCCAAATTGGAATATCAAGACAGAATCTGAAACAACTGGGACGAACAAGGACCATCTGCAAGGTGGGGCTCTACTCTATACAAATAGTGATAAGACATCTCATGCCAATTCTAGATATCGTCTGCTTAACCGCACACCAACCAGCCAGACCGGTACGCCTAAATACTTCATCGACAAGTCAAATGGTGGTTATGAATTCCTATTAGCCAATGATTTTGATAACTCTAATCCAGCTGTTCAAGCTGAGCAACTTAACTGGCTCCACTATATGATGAACTTTGGAAGCATCGTAGCCAATGATCCAACTGCTAACTTTGACGGAGTTCGTGTTGATGCGGTGGACAATGTCAACGCAGATTTGCTCCAAATCGCATCTGACTACTTCAAGTCTCGCTACAAGGTTGGAGAGAGTGAAGAAGAAGCCCTCAAGCATCTGTCTATCTTGGAGGCTTGGTCTGATAACGATCCTGATTATAATAAGGATACCAAGGGCGCTCAACTAGCAATTGATAACAAGCTACGCTTGTCCTTGCTTTATTCGTTCATGCGTAAGCTTTCTATCCGTAGTGGTGTAGAGCCAACGATTACGAACAGTCTGAATGACCGTTCTACTGAAAAGAAAAATGGCGAGCGGATGGCCAACTATATCTTTGTTCGGGCTCATGATAGTGAAGTACAAACCGTTATTGCCGACATCATCCGAGAAAATATCAATCCAAATACGGATGGTTTGACCTTTACCATGGATGAGCTCAAGCAAGCCTTCAAGATCTACAACGAAGATATGCGCAAGGCAGACAAGAAGTATACGCAGTTCAATATCCCAACTGCCCATGCTCTCATGCTCTCCAATAAAGACTCTATCACTCGGGTCTACTATGGCGACCTCTATACTGATGACGGCCAATACATGGAGAAAAAATCTCCATACCATGACGCTATTGATGCCTTGTTGCGTGCTCGGATTAAGTATGTAGCTGGTGGACAGGACATGAAGGTAACATATATGGGTGTGCCTCGCGAGGCTGATAAATGGTCTTACAATGGTATTTTGACTTCTGTTCGCTACGGTACTGGTGCTAATGAGGCTACGGATGAAGGTACAGCAGAAACCCGTACCCAAGGGATGGCAGTTATTGCTTCTAACAACCCGAATCTTAAACTGAACGAGTGGGATAAACTGCAAGTCAATATGGGAGCAGCCCATAAGAATCAATACTACCGTCCTGTGCTCTTGACGACCAAAGATGGCATTTCTCGCTATCTAACTGACGAAGAAGTGCCACAATCGCTCTGGAAGAAGACGGATGCCAATGGTATTTTGACCTTTGATATGAATGATATCGCAGGCTACAGCAATGTCCAAGTTTCTGGTTATCTGGCTGTTTGGGTACCAGTTGGTGCTAAAGAGAATCAGGATGCTCGTGTAACAGCCAGCAAGAAGAAAAATGCTAGCGGTCAGGTTTATGAATCTAGTCCCGCTCTTGATTCACAGCTGATTTACGAAGGCTTCTCTAATTTCCAAGACTTTGCAACTCGCGATGACCAGTATACCAATAAAGTCATTGCTAAAAATGTCAACCTCTTCAAGGAATGGGGAGTGACTTCATTTGAGCTGCCGCCTCAGTATGTATCTAGCCAAGATGGTACTTTCCTAGATTCTATCATCCAAAATGGTTATGCCTTTGAAGATCGCTATGATATGGCAATGAGCAAGAACAATAAATATGGTTCTTTAGATGACCTGCTCAATGCTCTCCGTGCTCTTCACAGTGTCAATATCCAAGCCATTGCGGACTGGGTGCCAGACCAAATCTACAACCTGCCAGGTAAGGAAGTGGTAACGGCAACTCGTGTCAATAACTACGGAACCTATCGTGAAGGCGCAGAAATAAAAGAAAAACTTTATGTAGCTAATAGTAAGACCAATGGGACCGACTACCAAGGTAAGTATGGTGGGGCCTTCCTAGATGAGCTTAAAGCTAAGTATCCAGAAATCTTTGAAAGAGTACAGATTTCCAATGGTCAAAAGATGACAACGGACGAGAAGATTACTAAGTGGTCGGCTAAGTACTTCAACGGAACCAATATCTTAGGTCGTGGTGCTTACTATGTTCTTAAAGACTGGGGAAGCAAAGAATACCTGTCTAACAAGAATGGAGAGACAGCATTACCTAAACAGCTGGTCAATAAAGAAGCTTCCACAGGATTTGTAAAAGACACAAATGGCTTTAAGTTCTATTCAACTAGTGGTAATCAAGCTAAAGACACTTTTATCCAGGATGAAAATGGCAATTGGTATTACTTTGATAATCAAGGCTATCTAGTAACAGGAGCTCGTGAGATTGATGGCAAGCAGCTTTACTTCATGAAGAATGGGGTTCAGTTGCGTGATGCTTTACAAGAAGATGAAAATGGCAATCAGTACTACTATGATAAGACTGGTGCCAAGGTTCTCAACCGTTACTACACTTCTGATGGCCAAAACTGGCGTTATTTTGACGACAAAGGTGTTATGGCTCGCGGGCTTGTCAAGATAGGCGATGGCCAGCAATACTTTGACCAAAATGGTTATCAAGTTAAGGGCAAGGTTGTACGTGCTAAGGATGGCAAACTTCGATACTTTGACAAGGATTCAGGAAATGCTGTCATGAATCGTTTTGCTCAGGGTGACAATCCAAGTGATTGGTACTATTTCGGAGCAGATGGTGTCGCTCTAACAGGTCTTCAAAAGATTGGTCAGCAAACTCTTTACTTTGACCAAGATGGCAAGCAGGTCAAGGGTCAAGTAGTGACTTTAGCTGATAAATCTATCCGTTACTTTGATGCCAATTCAGGCGAGATGGCCGTCAACAAATTTGCGGAAGGTGCAAAGAATGAATGGTATTACTTTGGCCAAGACGGCAAAGCTGTAACAGGTCTTAAGACAATTAACAAGCAAGTTCTCTACTTTGGACAAGATGGCAAGCAGGTCAAGGGTCAAGTAGTGACTTTGGCTGATAAATCCATCCGTTACTTTGATGCCAATTCAGGTGAGATGGCCGTCAACAAATTTGCAGAAGGCGCTAAAAATGAATGGTATTACTTTGACCAAGATGGCAAAGCTGTAACAGGTCTTCAAACGATCAACAAACAGGTTCTTTACTTCGGCCAAGATGGCAAGCAAGTCAAGGGTCAAGTAGTGACTTTGGATGATAAATCCATCCGTTACTTTGATGCCAATTCAGGTGAGATGGCCGTCAACAAATTTGCAGAAGGTGCTAAAAATGAATGGTATTACTTTGACCAAGACGGAAAAGCTGTAACGGGTCTTAAGACAATCAACAATCAAGTTCTCTACTTCGGCCAAGATGGTAAGCAGGTCAAGGGCCAAGTTGTCTATGTTGATGGTGCTGAACGATACTTTGATCCGAAGTCAGGTGATATGGTTCGAAACAAATGGATTCGTCTAGAAGACGGAACCTGGATGTACTTTGACCGAAATGGTAGAGGCAGACGCTTTGGCAGAAACTAATCAAGAAAGAGCATAAGCTAAATGACACTTGATCTTTTAGCTTTCCATGACTCAAAAAAAACGATAACTCCTTATTTGGAAGTTGTCGTTTTTTACTGTCTAAAATAAGACTGCTTTTAACTCAAAGTCAATAGAATTGCATTCATCTGACTTATTTTATCTCATTCTTTTTTTCAATAGATAAGAGCAGAGCAATCACGCCGATAAAGCTGAAAATTAGCCAGCTAGCATTCATATTCCAAAGAGCTAGACTTGAGAAAATCATAGTTCCCAGAGGAACGGAGAAGGAAAAGAGCAAACTCAGAAAGCTGGAAGTCTGAGCGAGAACATCGGAAGGTAGCTTACTTAGCAAGAGGGTGTTGATTTTGGGATTGATCTTGCCGGAAGCATAAGCAAGAAAAAATCCAAAAATAATACCGACGAAAACGGGCAGATGTAAGAAGTTACTGATAGCAAGCAGAATCATCATAACAGCAGCCCAGATGATGAGCTGATTTAGTGATAGACGGCTGAAGTAATCGTTGGGAGTCAAACTAGCAATGATCATAGCTAGGACAAGCGTCGTCTGAAGAATCAAGAGCGACTGGCTAAAAGATAGATGAAAGATGGGGTTGTCTAGCAAATAGAGATTATAAAGTGCTATAAGCGAACCCGCCATAGCGTTAATGACCAAGATTTGAGCCAGCAACTTGAGAAAGTTGTTAGATCCCTCCTGCTCAAAGATGAGTTTGGAAGATGAATACATTTTTTTCAGTTCTTCCTTGAGAGGAGGTTTATTCTCAGAAATGGTTACCGGATCATGGGTCAATCGACGTCGGACTAGATAGAGGGTAGTAGAGGAGAGTAGGAAGGTTAAAGAATTGATTAAAGCGACTAGGAAAAAGTTTTGCTGGCTGATCGCTAAGAGCCAAACTCCTAAAGCCTGACCAGCTAGACTACAAAGAAAACTGATAAGCTGGGTAAAGGAGAAGGCCTCCATTAGATCTTGCTCGGGAATGTTCTTTTTCAAAATTGGCATTTGCAGACCACTTCGATAGTCGCTGATAATATCAGAAAGAATATTCATGAAGCAGACCACTGAAAAGGCTAGATATGAGCTAGAGCGAGTCATAAAGGCGACAAGAACAAATAGCAGGGCTTGTACATAACCAAAATGAATCAGCCAGCGAGCTTTATGGATGGTCTTATCTGCTTTGATGCCGACGAAAATAGTAAAGAAGGTCGGAACCAGGACAATAAAATTAGCAACAGCAATAGCAAACTTGGGGCTAGGCATGCTGGAGGCAAATACAACAAAAACAATATTGAAAATAGAAGCTCCCAGAGTGTTGAAGATTCGGGAGAGGCTAATAAAAGAAAATAATTTATTCCGTAAGGCAAGTTTCATAAAAATCTCCTTTAGTAATGAATGGTTTGAAAGATTTTTCAAAAATAGTCAATAACTACAAGGCCTTGATAGTTTTGATTATAGCAGGAAAAGTCTTGATTTCAATAGCTTTTCCGCAAGTGGTCAAGTCTCTTAGGTAAGTGGTCAGGTTCTAAAAGTGACTTGCGAGAGCTCTTTCTAGTTTCAGTATAAAATAAAAGATTTAAGAAGCAGAAAATGTTGCATATATTCAACGAATTTGATGGAAGTTGTTGAAATTAGTAAGCTAGAGATCGTCTAATATCAAAAAATCTCCACTTTCTAACTCAAAATCGGCGAGTTTAAAAGTGGAGGTTTGTTTTATTTGCTATATTTTTGAAAAGCAGCTTCGAGAGCTTCTTGGTAGTAATCAGCGCTATGTTGACAGTTCAAGATTTGGAAAATATCGACTGCTTGCTTCATTTGAGCGAATCCTTCTTTCTTTTGTCCTTTCAAACAAGCTAATTCTCCCTGAGCAAAGAGATAGACAATTCGAAAGTAAGTCTCATTTTCTTCATAAAAGTGTCGCTCAATGACTTGTTGGAAATAGTCTGCATGGGTGATATCTTCCTGACTGATGGCTAGAAGATAACCATTCAGAAAAGTGGTATGCAAGGTGTTGCGATTATTGGTAAATAAGGCTGTGAAATCATTTCTAGAGAGGATTTCTTTGGTGTATTGGGAAAACAAGTCTAGAGATAAAACCGGAGTGCAGATAGAAAAAAGCTTCAGTTCATAGCGACCCCAAATATCAACTGAAAAGAGGTAATCATGGAGGAAATCTAGCTCGTCTGGGCTGGCCTTTTCGGACTCCTTGAGGGCGCAGAGATAGGCCTTTACAATCAGGCGTTCAACCCAATCATTAGCATCCTTGCTTTTTTGAGTGATTTTTTCTTTTTCCAGATAAAGTTCTTCTAATAATTCAAGCTGATTGGTTTGCAGCAGGTCTTGAATTTGACTTTGGAGTTCCTTGTGAGAATGATGATCCTGGATGCCAGCT
This sequence comes from Streptococcus sp. SG2, assembly GCF_030439925.1. Taxonomy (NCBI): domain Bacteria; kingdom Bacillati; phylum Bacillota; class Bacilli; order Lactobacillales; family Streptococcaceae; genus Streptococcus; species Streptococcus sp. SG2. Next base: position 537,273 of record NZ_JAQFJD010000002.1, read on the forward strand.
GCAACTGTAAATTCTTCTGTTTCTGTGTGAATGGCGCTGAGGGCGCTGAAAAGTTTCTGACCTGATAGCTCGCTCTGCCCATTTTCAAAACGGGAAAGCATGGACTTTGAGAATTCTCCACCAGTAGCTTCAGATAAAGAGATGTGCCTTGCCTCTCGAAAAAACCTAAAAACTTGTCCTAGTTGTGCCATTGCTTTTCCTCCTTACAATTTATTATAACAAAATAATTTTTAATAACATCGGAGCGCCTAAACATGATATAATAAAAGAAAAAACAAAGAGGAACTTATGTTAAATATACAAGAAATTCGCAAGAATCCAGATGGTTTGGCTTTTGAAAAGAAGCTAGACTTGGCTGAAGAATTAAAAGAACGAAATGCTGAGATTTTAGACGTTCAGGATATTGTTGCTAGTGGGAGAGCCCAGTATGAGGATGGACTCTATTTCTTAGATTATGAACTTTCTTATACTATTACTTTGGCTTCTAGTCGCAGTATGGAACCCGTAGAGAGGAAAGAGTCTTATCTGGTTAATGAAATTTTCATGGAAGATGGACAAGTCGCTTCGCAGGAAATGATTGATCAGGATCTGGTGCTTCCCATTGAAAATGGTGAGATTAATGTTGCAGAGAGTGTAGCGGACAATATCCTTTTGAATATTCCTCTAAAAGTATTGACAGCTGCTGAAGAGGCTGGTTCAGACTTGCCAACAGGAAGAGATTGGCAGGTAATGACAGAGGAAGATTATCAGAAGTACCAAGCGGATAAAAAAGAAGAGAATAGTCCATTTGCAGGTTTACAAGGCCTTTTTGATGAATGAGGAATAAATTTTTCTAGAAAAAAATTGGAATTAAAGAATAATTTGGTATACTAAGATAATAAAATAAATTGGACAAGCTTTCTTGTCGAAAAAGGAGTTATTATGGATACATTTTTCTTTCCAACTTGGCTAATCCTCGGTGCAATTACTTTAGTTATTGTACTTGTTCTTTTGGCTAAGGGATATGTCAATGCTCGCCCTAACGAAGTAGTCGTCATCACAGGGCTTCGTAAACAACGCCATTTACGAGGTAAAGCTGGATTTATGATTCCTTTTGTTGAACAGCGCTCTTATCTGGATATTGAGCAATTCTCAACAGATGTTCGTACATCTGAGGCGGTGCCAACTCTAGACTTCATTAATGTGCGAGCTGATGCAGCTGTGAAGCTGAAAATCGGAACGACTGACGAAATGATTGCCCGTGCGGCAGAAAACTTCCTTAATTGGAATACAACTGACATTTCTAACTCTGTTCAAGATGTCTTGGAAGGAAATCTTCGGGAAGTAATTGGCCAGATGGAATTACGCAAGATGGTCAATGACCGTCAGGAATTTGCCTCAAAGGTGCAGGACAACGTAGCTCCTGATTTGGCAAAAATGGGCTTGGAAGTCATCGCCTTTACCGTTCAGTCTTTCTCTGACGAGGGTGGCGTGATTGATAACCTCGGTATTGAAAATGTCGAAACCATCAAAAAAGATGCCTTAATTGCAAAGGCCAAAGCGGAACGTGAGCGCAAGGAAGTAGAAGCTGAGCAAGACAAATTGGCTAACGACAAGCGGGTAGCAGCTGACTTGGAAATTGCTCAAAAGCAAAATGAGTTGAAACTGAAGCAAGCAGCTCTCAAGCAGGAAGCGGACATTGCGCAAGCTAAGGCTGATGCAGCTAAAGGGATCGAGGCAGAAATTCAACGTCGTGAGCAAGAGCGCGTGGCTGCTGAAGCTAATATCATGAAGCAAGAGAAAGAAGCTGAAGTCAAGGAACGTGAAGTTAAGGTTCGTGAGCAAGAACTCGATGCTAACATCCGCAAACAGGCTGAGGCAGAAAAATACTCTCGTCAACAAGCAGCGGAAGCACAATTGATTGAGCGTCAACGTCAAGCTGAAGCAGAACTTTTTGAAACTCAAAAAGAAGCAGAAGCTCGCAAGGCTCAAGCCGAGGCTGAAAAATTTGCACAATTGCAAGAAGCTGAAGCCATTGAAGCCAAAGGACGTGCTGAAGCTGAGGCTATTCGTCTTAAGCTAGAAGCAGAGGCTCAAGGTTTGGATAAAAAAGCAGAAGCTATGAAGAAGATGCAGGAAGCTGCCATTACTGAGATGATTGTAGACAAACTGCCAGAAATTGCCCGTGCTGTAGCAGAGCCGCTTACTAAAGTGGACAAAATCACCATGTATGGTGAAGGCAATGCTTCTAAGATGGTTGGTGATATCATGCAGAGTATTGACCAAGTATCGCAAGGTGCAGGCTTCGATATCCGCCAACTCCTAGCAGGCGCTCTTGGTGTTAATATGACTGTCAATAAGCTTAAACAAGATGAACAGCCAGTGATTGAAGCTAAAGAAATTACGACTGATGACAAGAAATAAAAAATGATTAGGATGAGGCTCGCCTTCATCCTATTTTTACCCAGGGGATTTTCTTCTTCGAACATTTCAAGATAAATTCTTTATTTTATAGCTTAAACATGATAAAATAAAACAAACTAACTATAGGAGAAAAAAATGACTAAAGCAAATTTTGGTGTTGTTGGTATGGCCGTTATGGGTCGTAACCTTGCTCTCAATATTGAATCTCGTGGCTATACAGTAGCCATCTACAATCGTTCAGCAAACAAAACAGAAGATGTAATTGCTTGCCATCCAGAAAAGAACTTTGTGCCAAGCTATGACGTTGAAAGCTTTGTAAATTCAATCGAAAAACCTCGTCGTATCATGCTGATGGTTCAAGCTGGACCTGGTACAGATGCAACCATCCAAGCCCTTCTTCCACACTTGGATAAAGGCGATATCTTAATTGACGGAGGAAACACTTTCTATAAAGATACTATCCGTCGTAACGAAGAGTTAGCAAACTCAGGCATCAACTTTATCGGTACAGGTGTCTCTGGTGGTGAAAAAGGTGCCCTCGAAGGTCCTTCTATCATGCCTGGTGGACAAAAAGAAGCTTATGAATTGGTAGCAGATGTTCTCGAAGAAATCTCTGCTAAAGCACCAGAAGATGGCAAACCATGTGTGACTTACATCGGTCCTGATGGAGCGGGTCACTATGTGAAAATGGTCCACAACGGTATCGAGTATGGTGATATGCAATTAATCGCAGAAAGCTATGACCTCATGCAACATTTGCTCGGACTTTCTGCAGAAGACATGGCTGAAATCTTCACTGAGTGGAACAAGGGCGAGCTTGATAGCTACTTGATCGAAATCACAGCTGATATCTTGAGCCGTAAAGACGATGAAGGCCAAGAAGGACCAATCGTAGACTATATCCTTGATGCTGCAGGTAACAAGGGAACTGGTAAATGGACTAGCCAATCAGCACTTGACTTAGGCGTGCCATTGTCACTCATTACTGAGTCTGTGTTTGCCCGCTATATTTCAGCTTACAAAGAAGAACGTGTACACGCCAGCAAAGTACTTCCAAAACCAGCTGCTTTCAAATTTGAAGGAGATAAAGCTGAGTTGATCGAAAAGATCCGTCAAGCTCTTTATTTCTCAAAAATCATCTCATATGCACAAGGTTTTGCTCAATTGCGCGTAGCTTCACGTGAAAACAATTGGAACCTACCATTTGCGGATATTGCTTCAATCTGGCGTGATGGCTGTATCATCCGTTCTCGTTTCTTGCAAAAGATTACAGATGCTTACAACCGTGATGCTGACTTAGCTAACTTGCTTTTGGATGAATACTTCCTTGATGTAACGGCTAAATATCAACAATCTGTGCGTGATATCGTAGCTCTTGCTGTTCAAGCAGGTGTTCCAGTGCCAACTTTCTCAGCAGCCATTACTTACTTTGATAGCTATCGTTCAGCAGATCTACCTGCTAACTTGATCCAAGCACAACGTGACTACTTTGGAGCACACACATATCAACGTAAAGACAAAGAAGGTACCTTCCACTATTCTTGGTACGACGAAAAATAGGACGACAGGTCGATGGCGAAGCGGATTTTATTAGTTGAAAATGAAAAGAATCTAGCACGATTTATCATGCTGGAATTACAAAAGGAAAGTTATCAAGTAGACCTAGCGGAAACAGGGCAAGAGGGACTAGCTCTAGCAAAGGAAAACGATTATGATTTACTTTTACTAAATAATCAGTTTGCTGATGGAACAGCCTTTGCCTTTGCTCAACAATTAAGTTTATTAAAACCAGCTGCAGTAATCATTGTAATGGTGAGCCGAGAGGAGATTGCGGATTCGGCTGAAGAGATTCAGCAGTTTGCAGTTTCTTATATGGTAAAACCCTTTATTATTAGTGATCTGGTTGATAAAATATCTGCTATTTTTCGTGGACGAGATTTTATTGATCAGAAATGTAGCCAGTTAAAAGTTCCTACTGCTTATCGAAATCTGCGGGTTGATTTGAAAAATCATACGGTTTATCGAGGGGAAGAAATTATTGCTTTGACGAGACGAGAGTATGATTTACTAGTGACTCTAATGAGCAGTAATAAGGTGATGAGCCGTGAGCAACTGTTAGATCGAGTGTGGAAGTATGAAAGTGCATCTGAGACTAATATAGTGGATGTATATATTCGTTACCTCCGTAGTAAAATCGATCTTCCAGGACAAGAAAGTTATATTAAAACCGTTCGTGGAATTGGTTATTCCATGCAGGGTTAATCTATAAAAACTCTAATTCTTTGAGAATTGGAGTTTTTTAATATGATTTTTAGTAGAAATTAGACTAATTCACGCAATCGTTTGCTTAAAATTTATAGACTGGGTTTACTTGTTGAAAGACAAAAAAGAAGTCATAATCTATATTATTATGTTGACTATAGACCTCGCGCAGCCTGGTAAATCAGCTTTTTTTGCGAGTAGATGAAAATTAGGGTAAAAAAAGTGATAATAAAAGAGGAAATAATAAAATTTAAAATTTTTTTATGAAAACCCTTTACAAAATTAAAAAAAGTGATAAAATAGTAGTGTGCAATGCAAACGATTTCATATAGAAGTTTGTAAAAAAGAAGGAGGTCTGGATGATGAAAAATTCATTCAAGAACATTTTTAGCTTTGAATTTTGGCAGAAATTCGGTAAAGCTTTAATGGTGGTCGTTGCGGTTATGCCCGCAGCTGGTCTAATGATTAGTATTGGTAAGTCGCTTCCAATGATTAATCCTAATTTTGGTGTGTTGGTAACGACAGGTGGTGTTTTAGAGCAAATCGGTTGGGGTGTTATTGGGAACCTCCACGTTCTATTTGCTCTTGCAATTGGGGGAAGCTGGGCTAAAGAGCGTGCCGGTGGTGCCTTTGCTGCAGGTTTATCTTTTATCCTGATTAACCGTATCACTGGTGTGATGTTTGGTGTTACTAGTGACCTGCTAAAAAAACCAGATGCAACTGTTCACACTCTTTTAGGTGGAACAATTAAGGTTTCTGATTACTTTATCAGCGTTCTAGAATCGCCTGCCCTAAACATGGGTGTATTTGTCGGAATTATTGCTGGTTTTGTTGGAGCAACTGCTTACAACAAATACTATAACTTCCGTAAATTGCCAGACGCACTTTCATTCTTTAACGGTAAACGCTTTGTTCCATTTGTTGTAATTTTGCGTTCTGCGATTGTTGCGATTGCACTTTCATTTGTATGGCCAGTTATTCAAACTGGAATCAATAACTTTGGTATTTGGATCGCTAATTCACAAGATACTGCACCAGTTTTTGCACCGTTCTTGTATGGTACTTTGGAACGTCTCTTGCTTCCATTTGGATTGCACCATATGTTGACAATCCCAATGAACTATACTGCTCTTGGTGGAACATATGAAGTGTTAACTGGTGCTGCAAAAGGTACACAAGTATTCGGACAAGACCCACTTTGGCTTGCTTGGGTAACTGACCTTGTTAACCTTAAAGGTTCAAATATGGCAAGCTATAATCAATTACTTGAAGCATACCATCCAGCACGCTTTAAAGTTGGACAAATGATTGGTTCATTTGGTATTTTGATTGGGGTAGCTGCAGCTATCTACCGCAATGTAGATGCTGACAAGAAGCACAAATATAAAGGTATGATGATTGCGACTGCATTGGCAACCTTCTTGACTGGGGTTACTGAGCCAATCGAGTACATGTTCATGTTTGTTGCGACTCCGCTTTACTTGATCTACTCACTTGTTCAAGGTGCTGCTTTTGCAATGGCAGACATCGTTAACCTTCGTGTACACTCATTCGGTTCTATCGAATTCTTAACTCGTACACCATTGGCAATCAATGCTGGTTTGGGAATGGATATCATTAACTTTATCTGGGTAACAATCCTCTTTGGAGTTATCATGTACTTCATCGCAAACTTCATGATTAAGAAATTCAACTACGCAACTCCAGGACGTAATGGTAACTATGAAACTGCAGATGGATCAGATGAATCATCTTCAGCAGAAGCTGGCAGTGGCAAGGTTGCAGCAGCATCTCAAGCAGTCAATGTTATCAATCTGCTGGGTGGTCGTGCTAATATCGTTGACGTAGATGCATGTATGACTCGTCTGCGTGTGACTGTCAAGGATGCTGAAAAAGTTGGAACTGAAGAGCAATGGAAAGCTGAAGGCGCTATGGGCTTGGTTATGAAAGGTCAAGGTGTTCAGGCTATCTATGGACCAAAAGCTGACGTTCTTAAATCTGATATCCAAGACTTGCTGGATTCTGGTGAAGTGATTCCTGAAACTCTTCCTAGCCAAAAAGCAGAATCAGCAGCTACTGAAGTTGCCTACAAAGGTGTAACAGAAGAAGTAGAAACTGTTGCAGATGGTCAAGTCATCGCAATTGATGATGTTAAAGATCCAGTATTCTCACAAAAGATGATGGGAGATGGATTTGCTGTTGAGCCAGAAAATGGTAAGATTTACTCACCTGTTTCTGGTACTGTAACAAGCGTATTCCCTACGAAACATGCTTTAGGTCTTTTGACAGATAATGGTTTAGAAGTGTTGGTTCACATCGGCTTAGACACTGTCAGCTTAGAAGGTCAACCATTTGAAGTTCATGTTTCAGAAGGCCAAAAGGTTGCTGCAGGTGATTTACTTGTGACAGCTGATTTGGAAGCTATCAAGGCAGCTGGTCGTGAAACTTCAACAGTTGTGGTCTTCACAAATGCGGCAGCTATCAAGTCTGTGACTGTAGAAAAACTTGGTCAAGCATCTGCTAAGACAGTTGTTGCTAAGGTTGAATTGTAAAATAGAAAAGAGAAATCATGGCGAAATTCCTGACATTAAATACTCATAGTTGGATGGAAGAAGAGCAAGAAACCAAGCTAAATCAGCTTGCAGAACGTATTCTTCAAGAAAAATATGATGTCATTTGCCTGCAGGAAGTCAATCAATTAATGGAGTCTGAACAGGTTGTTCAGGCTCCTTTCTATCAGGCTGTTGAAGGAGCGATTTCGATTCATCAGGATCACTTTGCCCTTTGTCTAGTAAAAAAATTGGCAAAAGCAGGACTGGACTATCATTGGTCTTGGGCTTATAATCATATCGGTTTTGACATTTACAATGAAGGTGTGGCAATCTTGTCCAGAAAACCGATAGCTCCTAAAGAAATTTTGGTCTCTGAAGAGAATGATCCTAGGGATTACCACACTCGCAAGGTCTTGTTAGTGGAGACTGAGGTAGAGGGTAAATTGATGACCATCACCTCTTGCCATCTATCTTGGTGGGACAAGGGCTTCCAAGGGGAGTGGTCAAAGCTTGAAGAAGAGCTTCTCAAGGTCAAAACTCCTCTGGTCCTCATGGGTGACTTTAATAATCCTGTCGATTACGAAGGATATCAGCATATTTTAAAGAGCCCACTCAAATTGCAGGATAGTCATAAGGTTGCTCAAAAGATTAGTGGTAGGGCAACAGTTGAAGGCGAAATTGCTGGCTGGGATGGCAACCAAGACGCTCTGAAGATTGATTATATCTTTACAAGTCAAGGCATCCAAATTGAAAGCTCTTCCGTGGTCTTTGACGGAAAGGAAACCCCTGTTGTCAGTGACCATTTCGGTTTAGAAGTAGAAGCAAAATTTTAGAAAAAAATAGTTCCAAGTTAAATGAACTGTACTAGCGAGGTTAGCTTAAAAGTCTAACTTTCGAGTTTCAGTTCAACTTGGAACTTTTTTATATAAGAGAATATCATTTTGGGAGAAATTATCAAAGGTTTTTAAATTACTATTAGTCAAAAATTCTACCTCCTACTCGCAATGGGCTTCCTTGCATCATGGTATCAAAAACAATTTGTCCATCTTTAATTTCAAACATGACTTGCCATGTCGATCCTTCTATGTTATTGAAGCTACCTCCAACGATTACAACTTCACCTCCTCCTTGCGGTGTACCATTTCCAATTTCTTCCCACTTGGTTTCATTCCAATTGATCTGAACAGATTCCACTTTAGGATTTAAAGATTTTACAAAATCTTCTATTTCTTTTTTATGCTTCTTCAAATAAGCCAATTGCTTTTCTTTGGTGCTTTGATATTTCTGATGATCAATTCCACCGAATAAATCTTTATTTTTGACTGCCACAATTGTTCCTCCTATGATAAGAGTTGATGCGATTGCAAGGATGAGTGTTTTTCTTTTTTTCATTGTAATTCCTCCTAGCGAGCGATAGGTTCTTACTATTATTTTAGCATAAAAGTATAAAAAAAATACTTTCACAAAGTATTCTTGTTCACTATGAAACGAGGAGATAAGCCAAATCCGCATAAAAATTATCAAATGTTTTTAAATTGCTATTACTCAAAAAGCTTACCCCCAATACGTAAAGGACTACCAATTCCAATAGAATTAATTAGAATTTTTCCATCTTCAATTCTAATAATAACACTCCAGCTTGACTTTGCTATATTATTAAAGCCTCCATAAACTTGAACAATATCACCTCCACCTTGGGGCGTTCCATTTCCTATCTGATCCCATTGTGTTTGTTCCCAATCAATTTGAACCGATTCTATCTTTGGATTTTGAGATTTTACAAACTCTTTAATCTCTTCTTCATGCTCCTTTAGATAAGCCAATTGCTTTTCTTTGGTGCTTTGATATTTTTGTTGAGCGATTCCACCGAATAAATCTTTATTTTTGACTGCCACAATTGTTCCTCCAATGATAAGAGCTGATGCGATTGCAAGGATGAGCATTTTTCTTTTTTTCATTGTTTTTCCTATACCAAGAGAATTTTCTAGCATTATAACATAAGTGAATTCTTTTTTTAAGTATGAAATGTAGGGGAAATACTTTTAACTCTTCTGCGTACTAATTTAGATTTGCCTTACTTTTGTTATGGGCAAAATTATGGTAAAATAGAGTATTAAGATTTGAGGAGGAAATCGTATGCGTTGTCCAAAATGTGGCGGGAGCAAATCCAGTGTTATTGATAGCCGTCAAGCTGAGGATGGAAATACTATTCGTCGCCGTCGTGAATGCGAAGATTGCCAGCATCGATTTACAACTTATGAACGGGTAGAAGAAAGAACCCTGGTCGTCGTCAAAAAGGACGGGACACGTGAGCAATTTTCAAGAGACAAGATTTTTAATGGCATTATTCGCTCAGCTCAGAAGCGTCCGGTTTCAAGCGATGAGATAGAAGCTTTGGTCAATCGTATTGAACAGAAAGTACGAAGTAGCAGTGATAATGAAATTAGCAGTGACTTTATCGGGAATCTTGTTATGGATGAACTAGCAGAATTGGATGAGATTACCTATGTTCGCTTCGCCAGTGTTTATCGTAGTTTTAAAGATGTTGGTGAATTAGAAAGTCTGCTCCAGCAAATTACTAAGGGTGTAAAAAAGAAGAGAGAAGAATAGATGAGGCCAAACGATCAGTTTTCTTATTTGAAAAACAATCTGGTTAGTCAAGATACAAACAATCTGATCCGTCTTTATCTGCCGATTATTGGTCGAGAAGCAGTCAGTCTCTATCTGTACTGTCTGGCTTTTTGGGACAACGGTCATCAGGCCTATACATTTGGTCATATTTTGAATCATCTGAATATGGGAATGGAAGTCTTAAAGACGAGCTTTGAACGCTTAAGTGCCATGAACTTGCTAGAACTCTATCAAGGAGAGTCAACTTATCAGATCAAACTTTTTAGTTTGCTTTCGGCGGATGAATTTTTCCAGCATAACGTTTACAAACGACTTTTAGAAAAGAAAATAGGGGAAACGGCAGTTGAAGCTTTAATGGGAAGTCATCCTCAGGGACAACCTTTGGCCAGGAAATTATCGACAGTCTTTGATGTGGAAGATGAAGTCGGAGTGATTAAGAAGAAGCAAGCAGACTTTGATCTGACTAACTTTAAGCGAAGAATGGCTCAGGAAAATTTACGTTTTGCTGATGAAAAAGAAGATTTACTAGATTTGTTTGCTATTGCTGAGCAACAAAATTGGACCTGGTATGAAACCTATGTCTTGGCTAGAGAAACCGCGATTTCACATGTTATTTCTGTCAAGCGTATGAAGCAAAAATTGGCTCAAAAACGTGTCGATGAGAAATTTACTCAGGATGAACAAATCATAATCCGCGCTGCCAAAAGTAAGGTGCCAATGCTTTTCTTAGCAGAGCTTAAAAAAAAGCGTCAGGCAACAATTACCCAATCAGAAAGACAGCTTTTATTGGACTTGGCTAAGTTAGGTCTTTTAGATGAGGTCATCAATATTGTCTTACTTCTGACTTTAAATAAGGTTGATTCAGCCAATCTAAATGAGAAGTACGCTCTAAAAGTCGCCAATGATTTTGCCTATCAAAAGGTGACTAGTGCTGAAGAAGCTGTGATGAAAATTCGCGAGCGCAATCAGCAAATCCAGAGCAGACCAGCTAAATCTAGCCAGCCAGTTGCTAAAAGCAATGTTCCTGACTGGAGCCAGCCGGATTATAAAAATGAAACGAGTGCAGAGAAGCAGGCCGAGCTTGAGGAGCAAAAACGCCGCTTGCTTGCTAAATTAGAACAAGGAGGTGACTAAATGGAAAAGATTGGAGAGACCCTTTCACATAAAAATCCTGCCCGCCAATTCAACTATGAGGAGTTAGTCCGTCAAATCGTAGAAGATCCTGACGTAGCGGATTTTATCCAACAGGAGAAACTTAGTCAATCTGAAATTTCCCGTAGCATCTCGAAGTTCAATCAGTACATCAGTGAACGAAATCGATTTCTACTGGGAGATGAAGCCTATATTGCTAAAGGCTACAAACCGATTTTGATAAAAAATGCAGGCTATGCGGATGTTTCTTATGAGGAAACAGCTGAGCTAGTCGAGCAGCAAAAGAATGAAGCGATTAAAAGTAGGCTTAACCTGATCAATCTGCCAAGTAGCCTCAAGGAAGCTAGTCTGGCACAGGTAGATCTCGATGATGTTGGTCGCTATAAAGCTTTTGAACTGTTGACCAACTTTGTTGCTGAGTTTCCTCATTATCAGAAGGCTGTTTATCTTTACGGAGATTTTGGAGTCGGGAAAAGCTACATGATGGCTGCTCTGGCGCATGATTTGTCAGAAAAACGCGGTGTTTCAACGACTTTGCTCCACTATCCAAGTTTTGTTTTGGATGTTAAGAATGCAATCAGTTCCGGCTTGGTAAAGGAGAAGATTGACCAGGTCAAGACAGCTCAAGTTCTGATTTTGGACGATATCGGTGCAGAACAGTCTAGCCCCTGGATGCGTGATGAGATCTTGCAGGTCATTCTACAGCACCGCATGCAGGAAAATCTGCCAACTTTCTTTACTTCTAACTTTAGTTTTGCGGATTTGGAGCGTCACTTTGCCAGCTCTAAGAATGGCGATGAGACTTGGCAGGCCAAGCGGGTTATGGAGAGGATTAAGTTTCTGGCTCAGGAGGTGCGCCTAGAAGGAGAGAACCGCCGATGAATGAAACAATTAACTTGATGAAAGCTCATACGTCTGTCCGCCGCTTTACGGAGGAGCAGATTTCGGATCAGGAATTACGTGCCATCATTGATGCGGGGCGGGCAGCGTCCAGCTGGAAAAATTTCCAGTCTTATTCTATCATTGTGGTGCGGAGCAAAGAGAAAAAAGAAGCCCTCTTTGACTTGGTGCCCCAAGAAGCCATTCGGCAGTCTTCGGCCTTCCTGCTTTTTGTTGGCGACCTTAATCGAGCTCAAAAGGGTGTTTGCTTGCATACGGAGGAATTTTACCCTGAAGGGACAGAGAATCTCCTGATTAGCTCAGTAGATGCCGCTTTGGCGGGGCAAAATACTCTCTTAGCAGCTGAAAGTTTGGGTTATGGCGGAGTAATCATTGGACTGGTTCGTTATGCTGCCAGTCAAATAGCGGAGCTTTTTAAATTACCAGACTACACTTACCCGGTTTTTGGGATTGCTCTGGGGACTCCCAACCAGAACCATGCAGTTAAGCCACGTTTGCCTTATGAAGCAGTGGTCTTTGAGGAAGAATATCGTGAACAGGATGATTCCATTATTCAAGCCTATGACCGCGTTCAGACTGAATATGCCGGCGAGCGAGCTAAGGAAACTTGGAGTCAGCGCCTAGCTGCTCAATTTGGTCAGGAGCCAAATCAGGCTATTGATCAACTATTCAAAGAAAAGAAATTAGAAAAATAGGACGGAGTCTGGCTCTGTCCTAAAGAATGAAAGAGGAAAAACATGGCCTTACCAACTATTGCCATTGTCGGCCGTCCCAATGTCGGCAAGTCAACGCTCTTCAATCGGATTGCCGGTGAACGGATTTCCATTGTGGAAGATGTCGAAGGGGTGACCCGCGACCGAATTTATGCGACAGCAGACTGGCTTAATCGTAAGTTTAGTATTATTGACACGGGCGGAATAGACGATGTTGACGCGCCTTTTATGGAGCAAATCAAACACCAGGCTGAGATCGCCATGGACGAAGCAGATGTCATCGTTTTTGTCGTATCTGGCAAGGAAGGTATTACGGATGCGGACGAGTATGTGGCTCGCATGCTCTACAAGACCCATAAGCCGATTGTTTTAGCAGTCAACAAGGTGGACAACCCCGAAATGCGTAATGAGATTTTTGATTTCTATGCGCTGGGCTTGGGCGATCCATTCCCGGTTTCTTCAGTCCACGGGATTGGTACAGGGGATGTTCTCGATGCTATCGTTGAAAATCTGCCAAATGAAGAAGTGGCAGAAAATCCTGATATGATTAAGTTTAGTCTGATTGGTCGTCCTAATGTCGGAAAGTCTAGCTTGATCAATGCCATCTTGGGCGAGGAGCGTGTTATTGCCAGTCCTGTTGCCGGTACTACGCGTGACGCTATTGATACAGTCTTTACGGACAGTGAAGGTCAGGAGTTTACCATGATCGATACGGCTGGTATGCGCAAGTCAGGTAAGGTCTATGAAAACACAGAGAAATACTCTGTCATGCGGGCTATGCGGGCGATTGACCGGTCGGATGTTGTTCTGATGGTACTCAATGCTGAAGAAGGAATTCGTGAGTACGACAAGAGAATCGCTGGCTTCGCCCATGAAGCAGGAAAAGGAATAATCATCGTTGTCAATAAGTGGGACACACTGGAAAAAGACAATCATACCATGAAAGACTGGGAAGAGAATATTCGTGACCAGTTCCAGTATCTGTCTTATGCGCCGATTATCTTTGTCTCTGCTCTGACCAAGCAGCGTCTCCATAAGCTGCCGGACATGATTAAGCAAATCAGTCAGAGTCAGAATACCCGTATTCCGTCAGCGGTGCTCAATGATGTCATCATGGATGCTATCGCGATTAATCCGACACCAACTGACAAGGGCAAACGTCTCAAGATTTTCTATGCGACCCAAGTAGCGACCAAACCACCGACCTTTGTCATCTTTGTCAATGAAGAGGAGCTCATGCACTTCTCTTACCTACGTTTCCTGGAAAATCAAATCCGCAAGGCCTTTGTCTTTGAAGGAACCCCGATTCATTTGATTGCAAGGAAGCGGAAGTAGGGGTTGGAATTCTAGCGATTCCTATTTTCACTGTGAGGAGACAGAAAATGTCATATTTTGAATTTTTTACAATAATTTTTTTGTCTGTAATCCTGCTTTTAGTTTGGGTATTAAGGAGATATCTAGAGAATAATATAGTTTTTTGGACGCTTGCAACTATTTATTTACTGGCCTTCTTTCTTCTGCTTGGGCAACTTTTTTTCGGTGGAATTGAAGTACAAGAGCTAGGATACTATTTTAGTGAAAGTTATTATAGTTTTCATGAGAAATCTATTCTATTTTTGTTTATGTTATGGTCTTTGTTTAAGATTATTCTAGTGGTATCGCTGTATGGTATAATAGGTTTCTTCTTAGTGAAAAATTCGTCCCAAAGTACAGCGGATTAAGCAAGGGCAAGCGTCTCAAGATTTTCTATGCGACCCAAGTAGCGACAAAACCTCCGACCTTTGTCATTTTGGTCAATGAAGAAGAGCTCATGCACTTCTCTTACCTACGTTTCTTGGAAAATCAAATCCGCAAGGCTTTTGTCTTTGAAGGAACCCCGATTCACTTGATTGCAAGGAAGAGAAAATAGGGGGCAGAGCTCCTCTAGTTTTATGGTTCATGGCTTTTTTGGTAGAACATTAATTTTGACCCTTACATTTTTTGGGGTGTCTGAGTTTCAAAGAAATTATTTTACTGGCCAAGCTATGAAGGTTGTCGAGGAATGATGTTTTGAATAGAGTCACTGGATCTCGCAACTATTTATCAAGGCTTTGGCCATCAAAAAAGCAAAAATAAGAATCAAGAATCGGTTTGATTATTAAATTGTTTAGAACAAAAGAAGTAAGCAAAAAGGCTTACTTTTTTCTTTGCCTGAAAACTATGGTATAATGAAGAGATAAACATAAGGTGGTAAGTATGGCGAAATTAATTCCAGGGAAAATTCGAACTGAGGGAATAGGCTTTTATGAAAAAGGTCAAATCAGCATTAGTGAAGTCAAAAATCGGATTATCTATAGTCGAGTTTCAGACTATAATTTGAGATACAGTTTGGCTGATGATGCTGTATTCTGTTCCTGTGAATTTTTCCAGAAAAAACAATATTGCGCCCATTTAGCTGGACTAGAGTATTTCCTAAAAAATGATGCAGAAGGCAAGGAAGTATTGGCTAAGTTGGAGTTGGAGGAAACGAGTCAGCAAGAGACACAAGGAAAGGTTTCATTTGGGAGTCTCTTTTTAGATAAGATTTTACCGCTGGATCAAGAAAATCCTAAGTACAAATTATCAGCAGTTGGCCAAGAAGATGCATATACAGGAGAATTTTTGTGGACTTTGCGTCTCAGTCGTTTACCGGATGAGAAATCTTATGTGGTAAGGGATATTCGCGCTTTATTACAAACTATCCAAAAAGAAGCTCCTTACCAGATTGGTAAAAGCTACTTTGAACCCCTTCGTTTTGAGGAATTTGACAGACCTAGTCAAGACCTATTAATGTTCTTACGGGGATTCTTGACGACTAAGGATGATTCTTTGATTTTTCAAAATGCTGGCCGACATATAGCCTTTCCTGCTTCTTTGCTCGAAGAGGGAGTGACACGATTGATGGAGTTAAACAGTTTCCATTTGGCGTATAGTGTCTTTGATTTCCAGCAGGTCTTTTTCCAAGATTTGCATGAAGATGCGGGCATTTTCTCCTTTGAACTAGAGGAGTCTGCTGATTACTTAGAGCTTGTGATTTCTGAGCAGTACTATAAACTTTTATACAATGGTGAATTCCTATTTTATGGAGATACCTTCTTTCAACTAAATCATCAGCAGCAACGTATACTGGCCGCCCTGAGAGATTTGCCTATAGATTCAGACAGGAAAAAACGTCTGCAATTTGATAGTTCTGATCAAGGTAAACTGGCTACTAGTCTGTTAGAATTCAAGAAAATGGGTAGTTTATCAGCACCTAAAGAACTCATGATTCATGAGTTTCAGCCTCATTTTTCTTTTGATCTGCTGGCTTCAGGTGAGATTGAAGCTAAGCTTGTCTTTGTCTACGAATCTCTAACTGTAGCTAGTCAAGAAGAACTAGATAACCTTCCTTTTGCCAGCGATTTTAGAATGGAACAAAAGGTGTTTCAAACTTTACTACAAGCAGGATTTGAAGCAGCTTTTGAAAGTCGTAGACCTGCTTTATTGCCTCAGGATGTCTACACTTTTTTTACTCATACCATGGAAAAATTCCGCTTCTTAGGAAGAGTAGGGATTAGCCCTAGTTTATTAGCTCTTTATCAGGTAGAAAAACCGAAGATCGCTATTGAAACAAAAGGAAGCCTGTTGGAAATTGGTTTTGATTTTGCCAATATTGCCCCAGCGGAAGTGGACGATGCCTTATCTGCTCTATTTGAATCTCGTGATTATTTTGTCAGTCAATCAGGCAAGGTATTGGTTTTTGATGAAGAGACTAAAAAAGTAAGTCAAACCTTGCAAAAATTAAGGGCCAAAAAGTTAAAGGGGGGTCAGATAAGGACTAACCGTTTGGCTGCCCTTCAGCTGACAGATATCCTAGAAGATCAAGAAAATGTTTCTTTCTCAGAAGGATTTCGACAGTTAGCTTATGATCTGAGGCACCCAGAAGAATTTCAACTACCATCCTTACAGGTTGAAGCCGAATTGAGAGATTATCAAGAGCTGGGAGTAAAATGGCTCAGCATGCTTAATCATTATGGCTTTGGAGGGATACTAGCAGATGACATGGGGCTTGGGAAAACCTTGCAAACTATTGCCTTTTTGACGGCAGTATTAAGAGAGTCTAAAAATGCTTTGATCTTGGCACCGTCAAGCCTGGTTTACAACTGGCAGGATGAATTTGGTAAGTTTGCTCCACATTTGGATATAGCAGTTGTCTATGGGCCCAAGCCTCTTCGAGATAATATAATAGATGGAAAACATCAGGTGATGATTACCAGTTATGCATCTTTTCGTCAGGATGTAGAAGAATATGGCCGTCTGAGCTTTGATTATCTGATTTTAGACGAAGCACAGGTCATGAAGAATGATCGAACGAAGATTGCTCAGCATTTACGAAATTTTGAGGTGAAAAATACTTTTGCCTTATCTGGGACGCCAATTGAGAACCATATGGGCGAATTGTGGTCTATTTTTCAAATTGTTCTCCCTGGTTTATTACCTGCTAAAAAGGAATTTTTAAAAATGCCAGCAGATCTGGTAGCGCGTTATGTTCAACCCTTTATCATGCGTCGGAAGAAAGAAGATGTTCTTCAAGAGTTGCCTGATCTGACAGAAGTTGTTTATCGAAACGACTTACAGGATAGTCAAAAGGCGATTTACCTGGCACAACTGCAGCAAATGCAGGAACGCGTGCGTTCTGCAACGGATGAAGAACTGAACCGAGATAAGATAGAGATCCTATCTGGTCTCATGCGCCTGCGTCAAATCTGCGACACTCCTGCTCTCTTTTTAGATGAGTATCAGGGGGATAGCGGAAAACTAGATAGTTTGAGAGAGCTTTTAGAACAAATTCACTCCAGCAATCATCGGGTATTGATTTTTTCTCAATTTAGAGGTATGTTAGATCTGATTGAGCAGGAACTTCAAAGTCTTGGAATGGAATCATATAAAATAACCGGTTCTACTCCGGCTAAGGATCGTCAAGAAATGACAACCGCTTTTAATGATGGTCAAAAGGATGCATTTCTAATTTCCTTAAAAGCTGGTGGTGTAGGTCTCAATCTGACAGGTGCTGATACCGTTATTCTGGTTGACCTTTGGTGGAATCCAGCTGTTGAAGCCCAAGCGATTGGGCGAGCGCATCGAATGGGGCAGGAGAGAAATGTGGAAGTTTATCGCCTGATTACTCGTGGAACTATAGAAGAAAAAATTCAAGAGTTGCAGGAAAGTAAGAAAAATTTAATTTCTACTATTTTGGATGGAACGGAATCACGCTCAAGTCTGACGCTAGCAGATATCCGAGAAATCCTAGGAATTTCAATAGAATAGTTTTCAAATCGACCAGAATAGTTTATAATGAAGTGTTGAAAGGAAAAAAGCATGACAAAGACCAAGTTTCCTCTAATCTCTGACAACGAAGCAATTTTTTCAGAAGTTCCTCATATGGATCTCTATGATGAATTTGACTTTATTAGTAATATCAAAGGTGACTATCAGGAGAAGACTTTTGCTGATTCTTCTTCGTCGAGTAAAACAGTAGCTCAGCCTATTCCATCTTCACAGTCAGAAAAACGAAAACAAGTAATTGCCGACAAGGTGAATCAATCCATCTCGCCTAAAGTTCAAGAAAAAAGTTATGCCGAGATGGCAAGAGAAGAGGCTAGAGCTGATTTGAAAAAGAAACGCTCTGCTTCCTACTTGACCAGTGATGCCGTTTCAAAAAAACACCGTAGCAGAATCGGCTTTTCCGCGCGGAAGTATACGGCGACAAAAACTCAGCCAACTGCCTTTTTCCAAAAAGAAAACCCAGGTGAATTTGCAAAATATGGTCAGCACTTGAAGCAAGAAGACTATATTGTAGCTGATTTATCTGTAGAGCCAGTTGTCCAAGTCGAAACGCCAAAGACTGAAAAGAAAAACAACTATGATTTTTTGAAGACTAGCCAAGTCTACAATAAAAAAGAGTTGCGCGATAAAAAAGAAAATAAAGTTGCGGCTGAATTGAATTTGACACGCTTTGATCAAGCTTAGTAGCAATAGACCTTAATATCTATCTAGAAGATTATTAGCTAAATTTTTAACTAGAGCGTCTGCTTTCTAGTTTCTTCGTTTTGCTTTTAAGAGGCATTTGAATTATTCGGAGTTTGGGGGAGGACTCCCTCAACAGGAAAGGAAAGAATCATACTCATGACAAAAATCTATCATTTTATCGGAATTAAGGGCTCAGGTATGAGTGCCTTGGCTTTGATGTTGCACCAAATGGGCCACAAGGTTCAGGGGAGTGATGTGGACAAATACTATTTCACTCAAAGAGGACTTGAGCAGGCAGGGATAAAAATTCTGCCTTTTGATCCAAAGAACATTCAGGCTGATTATGAAATCATTGCTGGCAATGCCTTTCGTCCAGATAATAATGTAGAGATTGCCTATGCAAATGAACACGGAATTAGCTATAAACGTTACCACGAATTTTTGGGTAGCTTTATGCGTGATTTTGTCAGTTTTGGAGTGGCCGGAGCCCATGGAAAGACTTCTACAACAGGAATTCTCTCTCATGTCTTATCCAACATTACCGACACGAGTTATTTGATCGGAGATGGAACAGGTCGCGGTTCAGCAGGTGCTAAGTACTTTGTTTTTGAGTCTGATGAGTACGAGCGCCACTTCATGCCTTATCATCCAGAATACTCTATTATTACGAATATTGACTTTGACCATCCTGACTACTTTACTAGTCTAGAAGATGTCTTTAACGCTTTTAATGATTATGCAAAGCAAATTACTAAGGGGCTTTTCATTTATGGAGAGGACGAGCAATTACGTCGTATCACGTCAGAAGCACCGATTTATTATTATGGCTTTGAAAAGGGAAACGATTTTGTTGCCCATGATTTGCTACGTTCAACAACAGGTTCTACTTTTAAAGTTTCTTACCGTGGTCAAGAGTTAGGTGAATTCCACATCCCGACTTTCGGACGTCATAATATTATGAACGCGACAGCTGTTATTGGACTCTTGTATGTATCAGGTTTTGACTTGAACTTGGTCAGAGAACACCTGAAAACATTTGCTGGTGTAAAACGTCGCTTCACTGAAAAGGTTGTTAATGGCACTGTCATTATTGATGATTTTGCTCATCACCCAACTGAAATTATTGCGACTTTAGATGCAGCTCGTCAGAAATATCCAAGCAAGGAAATCGTAGCGATCTTCCAACCGCACACCTTCACTCGAACTATTGCCCTTTTAGATGAATTTGCTGAGGCTTTGAATCAAGCGGATGCCGTTTATTTAGCTCAAATCTACGGCTCAGCTCGTGAGGTGGATCATGGAGATGTTAAAGTCGAAGACCTGGCTGAAAAAATTGTTAAACGTGTTCAGGTTGTAAGTGTGGATAATGTATCTCCACTTTTAGACCATGACAATGCTGTCTATGTCTTTATGGGAGCTGGAGATATCCAGACCTATGAATATTCATTTGAACGTCTCTTGTCTAATTTGACTAGCAATGTTCAATAAGAAGGAGTCGTCATGGAATCACCAATGCGAATTCGACAGGCCAACTTGCTTGATTTGGAGGAAATAGTTCGGATTGAGCAAGCCAATTTCTTGGGAGAAGAAGCTACTAGCCCTGAGAAACTAAAAGAACAAATTGAAAAGATTCCAAATACTTTTTTAATCGCTGATTTGAATGGAGAAATCGCTGGCTACATCATTGGGTCAGCGGTTTCTTCACATCACCAGTCAGCAGATTGCCTAGTCAAGGGAATGAGAAATTTAGACAAATCTAACTTCATATTTCTTCAGAGACTTTCGATTAATCCAGATTTCAAGGGTCAGGGAGTTGGTACTCTCTTGCTTGCGGCTATGAAGGAAGTAGTAGTTGATCTTCAAAACCAAGGAATCTATCTGGCTTGTAAGGATCATTTGCTTTCCTATTTTGTCATGAATGGTTTTTCTGACTCAGGAATTTTTGAGACTACTTATGGAGATGAACCACACATTGAGATGATTTGGGAGAATCCCTATTTTAAGGAGTAAATCATGAAGATAAGGACTGCTGACTTAACGGATTTACCTGCCATTTACAAGATTGAATGTGAAAATTTTAGTCCTGAAGAGGCTATGAGTCAGGAATTGTTGGCTAGGCACATCGAACTCTTACCTGAAACATTTCTTGTTGCTGAGAAAGGTAATCAGATTTTAGGCTTTCTTGAAGGTCCAGTGAGACCTGAACGCTACCTCTTGGATATCTCCTTTACAATGGAGATTGAAGATTTCAGCCATCAAGCTGGGGGCTATATCTCAATAACCAGTCTCTCGGTTTCTAAAGAAGCTCAGAGTATGGGGGTTGGTCGTAGGCTTCTGGAAGCAATGAAAGAAATCGCCATTTCAAATGGACGTGATGGCATCAATCTGACCTGTCATGATTATTTAACGGCCTATTATGAAAGGCATGGCTTTAGGAATCATGGACTGTCTAAGTCAACTTATGCAGATGAGGTTTGGTATGATATGGTCTGGGAAGTTTCTTCTAAGGACTAATTAGTTTAATATATTATGAAAGAAAGCCTAATCTTATTGCATTTATCAAAGTTTTAAGATATAATGTTAAGGATTATGAAGAAGGAGGTCAAATTTTTGACTGAAAATTCACAAGATAACGAAAAAAAATTGAGCTTTAAAGAGCAGATTTTAAAAGAGTTTGCTAACTCTCAAAAAAATGAAGTATCTTCCCAGGAAGAAGGTCCTTCTCTATCTGAACAAGTAGATAAAGCATTGGCGGAAGAAAGAACCAAAGAGGATCCTTCTCTATCTGAACTACTGCAGAAGGGAGATTCTTCACTAGCTGAGGTTCTAGGAAAAGATTCTTTATCAGCTGATTCAGCAAGTGAAAGTCAATCTGAGACAACGGCTTTGCAAAAATCAGAAAGTTATTTGGATGAGCCTGAATCCGTTAAAGTTCCAGTAAAGGTTTCCTATAAAAACCAATCAAAGGAACCAAACGTGTCAAAAGAAGAGCCATTGGCGAAGACTGCGACATATAGAAGAGATGATCTGACATCTAAGGAAACCTTGTCTCGTTCTGCAAAAGAAAGACAAGCTAATAAGAAAAAACGTCAAAACAATGTAGCTAAAAAAATTGTATGGACGATTATTGCCCTCTTGTTGGTTACTTTGGCAGTGACAGGTGCCTTTGTGTACAGCTATATTGATTCCGCTTTAAAGCCAGTTAATGCTAATGATACTGAATATATAACTCTTGAGATTCCTGCCGGATCAAGTGCTAAGGAAATTGGTTCGATTTTGGAGAAGAAAGGACTGATTAAGAGCGGTCAAGTCTTCAATTACTACAGTAAGTTTAAGAGCTATGCTAACTTCCAATCTGGCTACTATAATCTTCAAAAGAGTATGGACTTAGACACCATTGCGAAAGCTTTGCAAAAAGGTGGGACTGATACTCCTCAGCCACCAACTCTTGGCAAGGTAGTTGTCCCAGAAGGATATACTTTGAATCAAATAGCTGAAGCGGTTGAGAAAAGTGGTAATAAAAAAGTATCCATTAGTGCGAAGGATTTTCTATCCAAAGTACAGGATGAAAGCTTTATTAGCAAAATGGTAGCCAAATATCCTAAATTACTGAGCGGTCTTCCGGCCAAGGATAGTGGGGTCAAATACCGTTTGGAAGGCTATCTCTTCCCAGCAACCTATAATTACACGAGTGACACAACAGCAGAAACTCTGATTGATCAAATGCTGGCAACTATGGATAGCAAGTTGAGCACCTATTACGAAGTGTTAGAAAGTAAAAATCTAACAGTGAATGATGTTCTGACCTTGGCTTCCTTAGTTGAAAAAGAAGGCTCAACGGATGAAGACCGTAAGAATATTGCAAGTGTCTTCTATAACCGTTTGAACCAAGGTATGCCACTTCAAAGTAATATTGCGATTCTTTATGCGGAAGGCAAACTTGGCAAAAAAACGACCTTAGCAGAAGATGCGGCGATCAATACTAATATTGATTCAGCATTTAATGTTTATAAAAATCCAGGTTTGATGCCAGGACCTGTAGATAGTCCAAGTCTTTCAGCGATTGAAGCAACTGTTAATCCAAACAAGACAGATTACCTTTACTTTGTTGCCAATACTGAGACTGGAACAGTCTACTTCGCGACAACTTATGAAGAGCATGCAAAAAATGTTGAAGAGCATGTCAATAGCAAATTAACACAATCAAGCAGTTCAAATTAAAAATTGGGAGTGGGACAGAACTCTAAGGCTTATTAGTTTGTTGTGTCCACCCTCAATTTTATTTTAAAGATTTTATAGAAACGAGATAAAAATAAAAATGGCAGAAAAAACATATCCAATGACCCTTGCGGAAAAGGAAAAACTAGAAAAAGAACTAGAAGAATTGAAATTGGTCCGTCGACCTGAGGTAGTAGAGAGAATAAAAATTGCTCGCTCATACGGTGACTTGTCTGAAAACAGTGAGTACGAAGCAGCTAAAGATGAACAAGCCTTTGTAGAAGGTCAAATTTCAAGTTTAGAAACTAAGATTCGCTATGCAGAAATTGTAGATAGCGATGCAGTTGCTAAAGATGAAGTAGGAATAGGTAAGACTGTAACGATTCAAGAAGTCGGTGAAACTGAAAAAGAGGTTTATATCATTGTAGGTTCAGCTGGTGCAGATGCCTTTGCCGGTAAGGTTTCAAATGAAAGTCCTATTGGCCAAGCTTTGATTGGTAAGAAAAAAGGGGATATCGCAACTGTTGAAACGCCAGTTGGAAGCTACGATGTTAAAATTCTTAAGGTTGAAAAAACCAAATAACTCTAAAAAATGAGCTTCTGCTCGTTTTTTTTTGTCTTGAACTTTCACATAAAAAGAGTATAATGTTCCTGAAAAAAGATTAAACGAAAGGGATGCTGATGCTAGTCAAGCTTGTCTTCTTGTTCTCACTTATTTTATGGATCCTCAATAGATATTTTCCGAGTCGAAATGCAGCTATAGGCCTGCGTTTTCCTACGGCTTTTTCTTCGCTAAAAAAGTGGCAACAAATACAGGGAGAATTTTATCGTTTACTAATCCTCAGTAATGGCGTTCTTTTGCTGTTATCCTGCTTTTATAAGATCAGTCCTTTAAAGTTAAACGCCTTTAGCCTATTAACGGTACTTGCTTCCGGTGTGCTTGTCTTAATCAAATACAATCAATAAAGAGAAGAACTTGTTGTAAAGGGGCTTTATGCTATTGGAAGAAATCTAGGTATCGTATTTTCAAGTATTAGGGTAAAAAGACGCTAACCCCACTTCTTTTTAGGATCGGGTCAATTCTTAGTGGTCGCTAGTCGAATCGACAATTTTCTTAATAGTTCTCTCGCTTAAAAAAAGGAAATTACTTACCATTTTGGGGTATCTATAGACAATGCCATCCAGTCAGGGACTTGTGTAAAGAAAAAACCTTTCCGCTACTAACGGAAAGGTTTTTCTTTATCTTGAACGTTGTTTGCCAGCGTTACGATTCTTTTTCTTTTTGTTATTGTTAGGACGGTTATCAATAGCCTGGTTTGCTTTTGGTGTAACGTCTTTCAAATAAGCATTGGCTGACATGGTTTTAGGTGGGTTCTTTTCGTACTCCTCTGCTACCCGTTTCTTCATATAAGGGCGGATAAAGAAGTTAATGATGAACTGTTGCAAGATTTGAACAAAACCACCGACTACCCAGTAAAGAGTAACTCCAGCTGGCGCAGTGAGGGAGAAGATGACAATCATGAGTGGGCTCACATAGATCATTTTCTTCATTTGTTCTTTTTGTTCTTCATCTAGTCCAACGAGTGATAGAAGTGATTGAACATAGTAAAGAACTCCGACGACAACTATAAGAATCATACTTTGTTGACCAAGATTGATTCCTAAGAATGAACTTTCCGCAATTCCCTTAGTGTAGCGAGCTGCATAAAAGAGTGCTGAGAAGAAAGGCATTTGGATTAAGAGAGGTAAACATCCAACACCGCCTAACATGCTGAGTCCATTTTCTTTTTGAGCGGCCATTAAAGCTTGTTGGGCTGCTAATTTCTCTTCCTGAGTTTCCGCATTTTTCATGCGCTCATTGATAGGAGTGAAAATTGGACTTAAATAATTTCTCTTTTCGGACTGATAGGTTGCATTCCAAGATTGATAAAGTCCAAGAGGCAAAATGATCAAGCGGACGATAACTGTTACCAAAATGATAGCAAGACCAAAGCCCAAGCCTAAATCACTGGCAAAGTATTTGATGACTTGACTCATAGGAGCAACCAAGAATTGATAAACAAAGCCTTGACCTGTTGGTTGACCTTGTTTATTGGTCTGGACACAACCAGAGAGAATCAGAAGAAGGGTTAAGCCCATTCCTGAAAATAATAAACGTTTAAATGTTTTCACGATTCTATATTCCTTTTTAAAATGATACCTTTCTATTCTACTGTTTTTTTCTTAAATATACAATAGTTCCCTAGACCTAATTTGAAATTTTGAAATCTGAGAAAGAATCAAAATTGGCCATTGTTACATCCAGATAGCTTACCTTAGAAAATGGTGTAGGACCTTTTCGGATTTCTTGAATAAACTTAGCCATAGAAGCAGGGCTGTCTGCCTGGGCAAGAATACTGACAGTCCCATCCTCATTATTCCATACACGACCTGTAATGCCACCGATTTCTAAAGCAAGGGAATAGACCCCCCAGCGAAAACCAACTCCTTGGACCCGTCCTTGAGCAATCATTTTAACTTTTTGCATGTCAGCCTCCTTTATATATCCGACTTGAGCATGAGTTTTATTCTTAAAATTTATGCTATACTATTCTTATGAATATTATAACCTCTAAAGCTAATAATGTGGTAAAAAAAGCTAAAAAACTCCATCAAAAGAAATACAGAACAGATTCCTATTTGATAGAAGGTTGGCATTTGTTTGAAGAGGCTCTTTCAAGTGGAGCTGAAGTTATCTCTATTTTTGCTTTGCCAGAATATGCAGATCGCCTGTCTGAATGTGAACAAGTAAATTGGTTGAGCCCTGACTTACTGAGGGATTTAGCTGATAGTAAGACCCCGCAAGGAATTGTTGCCGAGGTTAGGCTCCAACAAGAAGTCTTGCCAGAGAAACTGTCAGGGAAATATCTTTTTCTAGAAGATGTTCAGGATCCAGGGAATCTAGGGACGATTATTCGGACTGCAGATGCAGCAGGTTTTGATGGGATTTTTATCTCTGAACATTCGGCTGATTTGTATAATCTGAAGACCTTACGGTCCATGCAGGGGAGTCATTTTCATCTTCCAATCTATCGTCTAGCAACAGCTGACTTGATTGACTTGGCAAAAAAATCAGATCTTCCTATTCTTGCTTCTACCCTTTCTGATGATTCAATCGATTACCAAAAATTAAAGGGGAGCAAAAACTTTATCTTGGTGATGGGCAATGAAGGACAGGGGATTAGCTCTATGATAGAAGCTGCAGCTGATCAGTTAGTTCATATCCCTATGAAGGGGAAGGCTGAAAGTTTAAATGTGGCGGTAGCAGCTGGAATTCTGATCTTTTATTTAAGCTAAAATTTAGGAATTAGGTTATAATAAAGGCAAATGGAGGTGATTCTATGCCTTATCAAAATGATGATGAATTTATGGCCTACGTGGGACATTTGATTGAGAAGCCCAGCGTCCAGCGCTTGAAGGGTATTCCACATCATTTGCATTCCAATCGGCTTGAACATTCTATCAATGTAAGTTATACTAGTTATAAGATTGCGAAAAAATTGGGCTGGAATAAGCGCAGTACAGCTAGAGGTGCTCTTCTTCATGATTTGTTCTATTATGATTGGCGGGTGACTAAATTTAAGAAAAGCCATGCTTGGGTTCATCCCCGTTTGGCGGTTCGAAATGCTCGGAAGCTAACCAAATTGAATAAAGTCGAAGAGGATATTATCATTAAGCATATGTGGGGCTTAACAATTGCGCCACCCCGTTACAAGGAAGCTTATATTGTAACTCTTGTTGATAAATACTGGGCAATCAAAGAAGCAACCTCTCCGTGGAGACAAAAGATTCGTAATCGAAAGTTATTTCATCGTAAGATGTTAAAGAATTAAAAAGGAGACGAGATGTTATGAACAATCGTACAATCATTCAAGATGCAAGTGGCATCAATACTTTTTATGCAAAAATTTATTCTCTTGTTGGAGTCGGACTTGGAATTTCAGCGATAGTGTCGGCACTGATGTTGAGTATGTTTCAGTCAGTTATTGTGTCTGTATTGATGGGCTCTACTTGGATATTCTATGTGGCTATTGCTGCTGAACTTATTTTAGTCTTTGCGGCTTCTGGTATGGCAGTTAAAAATAGCCCTGCAGCTTTACCACTCTTTCTAGTTTATTCTGCATTAAATGGCTTTACCTTGAGTA
Organism: Streptococcus sp. SG2; assembly: GCF_030439925.1. Taxonomy (NCBI): domain Bacteria; kingdom Bacillati; phylum Bacillota; class Bacilli; order Lactobacillales; family Streptococcaceae; genus Streptococcus; species Streptococcus sp. SG2. The sequence goes on from NZ_JAQFJD010000002.1 coordinate 564,315, forward strand.
TTGTTCTTGCCCTTTATACTCAATCATCTGTCTTATCTGCATTTGTAACGGCATCAGCTATGTTCTTTGCGATGGCCTTTATTGGGAAGGTGACTAAGAAAGATCTTTCTGGAATGGGACGAGCATTGAGAGCTGCCTTGTTTGGTTTGATTATTGCTAGTGTTGTGAATATCTTCTTAAGAAATGGAAGTTTTGACTTCTTGATTAGTATCGCAGGTGTTATCATCTTCTCAGGTTTGATTGCATGGGATAATCAAAAGATTCGTTACGTGTATGAACGGTCAAATGGTCAAGTTGAAAATGGCTGGGCAGTATCTCTTGCTTTGAGTCTTTATCTTGATTTTATTAACCTCTTCCTCAGCCTTCTTCGTTTATTTGGTCGAAACGACTAATTAATGAAAAATGAATTTCTGCTTGCGTAGAGAATTCCATACTGTATGAGGGGAAATCTTTCTCATTGTTATATGAATAATAGAGTTAGGACTAGTTTTTAGTCCTGACTCTTTTTTGTGTGTAGGGGAAGGAGTCTAGTGGTTTTAGAATTTTTTAACTAGGGGCAAATCAAAGTTTGTGAAAAAACAATCTGTCCCAAAATACTAAATTTTCTGAAAATTCCTTGACATTATGGTGAAAAATGGTAACATAAAGTATACGTTTTTGAAAAAAGTGATGTCAAGATAGGACTAAGAGCTTGAGAGATATATCTATAAAGACTTTTAGGATGTGAGACTTGCTTCTGTGCTTTATTAAAAAATAAAAAGAATAGCTACTTTTTTCTTGATTTATTGGGGAAAAATGTTATTATTGGTAGCAGAAGTTAGAATTTTTTGACAATTCGGAATTTATCTATGAGGGAGGAACTTGTGAAGCAAATCAAATTAAAAGAACCTAAAAATGGTTCTGAACTGGTTTTAGAAACCTTGTTAGAACTTGGTATAGACACAGTTTTTGGTTATCCTGGTGGTGCAGTCTTGCCTTTGTATGATGCGATTTATAATTTTAAAGGCATTCGTCATATTCTAGGTCGTCATGAGCAAGGTTGCTTGCATGAAGCTGAAGGTTATGCCAAATCAACTGGAAAGTTGGGTGTCGCCATTGTCACTAGTGGACCTGGAGCAACAAATGCTATTACAGGGATTGCAGATGCTATGAGCGATAGCGTTCCTCTTTTAGTCTTTACTGGACAAGTTGCTCGAGCAGGGATTGGGAAGGATGCCTTTCAGGAGGCGGATATTGTTGGTATTACGATGCCAATTACCAAATACAATTACCAGGTACGTGAGACGGCTGATATTCCACGAATTATCACTGAAGCTGTTCATATTGCAACAACTGGTCGTCCTGGTCCAGTCGTCATTGACTTGCCTAAGGATGTATCTGCCTTGGAGACAGACTTCATCTATTCTCCAGAGGTGAATTTACCAAGTTACCAACCAACGCTTGTTCCTAATGATATGCAGATCAAGAAAATCTTGAAACAATTATCTAAAGCTAAGAAACCAGTATTGTTGGCAGGTGGTGGTATCAGCTACGCGGAAGCTTCTAAAGAATTAAATGAATTTGCAGAACGCTATCAAATTCCTGTTGTGACCAGCCTTTTGGGTCAAGGGACTATTGCAACGAGCCACCCACTTTTTCTTGGGATGGGGGGTATGCACGGTTCCTTTGCGGCTAACATTGCCATGACAGAAACAGACTTTATGATTAGCATCGGTTGTCGTTTTGATGACCGCTTGACAGGAAATCCTAAGACTTTTGCTAAGAATGCCAAGGTTGCTCATATCGATATTGATCCAGCTGAGATTGGTAAGATTATCAGTGCAGATATTCCTGTAGTGGGCGATGCTAAAAAAGCTTTACAGATGCTTCTAGCAGAGCCAACAGTTCATAACAATACTGAAAAGTGGATTGAAAAAGTTACGAAGGACAAGAATCGTGTTCGGTCTTATGATAAGAAGGAGCGCGTAGTTCAGCCTCAGGCGGTAATTGAACGCATCGGTGAGTTGACGAATGGGGATGCCATTGTTGTCACAGACGTAGGGCAACACCAAATGTGGGCAGCTCAATATTATCCTTATCAAAACGAGCGTCAATTGGTTACTTCTGGTGGTTTAGGAACCATGGGATTTGGAGTTCCTGCTGCTATTGGTGCCAAGATTGCTAACCCAGAAAAGGAGGTTATTCTTTTTGTTGGTGATGGTGGCTATCAAATGACAAACCAAGAGATGGCTATTCTCAATATCTATAAGGTTCCGATTAAGGTCATCATGCTAAACAATCATTCACTAGGAATGGTGCGGCAGTGGCAGGAAGCTTTCTATGATGGTCGTACCTCTGAGTCAGTCTTTGATACTTTGCCAGATTTCCAGCTCATGGCTCAGGCCTATGGTGTTAAATCTTATAAATTTGACAATCCAGAGACTATTGCTCAGGATTTGGAAGTGCTGAAGGAAGATATACCAATGTTTATCGAGGTGGACATTTCTCGTAAGGAGCACGTTTTGCCAATGGTACCAGCTGGTAAGAGCAATCATGAGATGTTGGGGGTGAAGTTCCATGCGTAGAATGTTGACCGCTAAACTCCAAAACCGTTCGGGTGTTCTAAATCGCTTCACTGGTGTTCTTTCCAGACGTCAGGTTAATATTGAGAGTATATCAGTCGGAACGACGGAGAATCCTGAAGTATCACGTATCACCATCATCATTGATGTGGCCTCATTGGCAGAAGTAGAGCAGATTATCAAGCAGCTTAATCGTCAAATTGATGTGATTCGAGTTCGTGATATCACAGACCGTCCTCACTTAGAGCGTGAAGTGATTCTGGTTAAGGTTTCAGCTCCAGCTGAGAAGCGTGCAGAGATCCTAGCCATTATCCAACCTTTCCGTGCAACGGTAGTAGATGTGGCTCCAAGCTCAATCACTATCCAGATGACTGGAAATGCTGAAAAGAGTGAAGCTTTATTGCGAGTGATTCGGCCATATGGGATCAAAAATATCGCTCGTACGGGTGCAACTGGATTTACCCGTGATTAAAAATCCTACTTAAATTTGTTAAACCAGCCTATAAGGCAATAAAAAATAGAAAAGAGAGAAAAACTATGGCAGTTCAAATGGAATACGAAAAAGATGTAAAAGTAGCAGCGCTTGACGGTAAGAAAATTGCCGTAATCGGCTATGGTTCACAAGGTCATGCTCATGCACAAAATCTGCGTGATACAGGCCATGATGTGATTATCGGTGTTCGCCCTGGTAAGTCATTCGATAAGGCTAAAGAAGATGGCTTTGATACTTACACAGTAGCAGAGGCAGCTAAGTTGGCTGATGTCATCATGATTTTGGCGCCAGATGAAATTCAACAAGAACTCTACGAAGCAGAAATCGCTCCAAACTTGGAAGCTGGTAATGCAGTTGGATTTGCCCATGGTTTCAATATCCATTTTGAATTTATCAAAGTTCCTGCTGATGTAGATGTCTTTATGTGTGCCCCTAAAGGTCCTGGTCACTTGGTTCGTCGTACTTTTGAAGAAGGATTTGGTGTTCCAGCTCTTTATGCAGTCTACCAAGATGCAACAGGAAATGCGAAAAACATTGCTATGGACTGGTGTAAAGGTGTTGGTGCAGCTCGTGTTGGTTTGCTTGAAACAACTTACAAAGAAGAAACTGAAGAAGATCTCTTTGGTGAACAAGCTGTTCTTTGTGGTGGTTTGACTGCCCTTATCGAAGCAGGTTTTGAAGTCTTGACAGAAGCAGGTTACGCTCCTGAATTGGCTTACTTTGAAGTTCTTCATGAAATGAAATTGATCGTTGACTTGATCTACGAGGGTGGATTCAAAAAAATGCGCCAATCAATTTCAAATACTGCTGAATACGGTGATTACGTATCAGGCCCACGTGTAATTACTGAGCAAGTCAAAGAAAACATGAAGGCTGTTTTGGCAGACATTCAAAATGGTAAATTTGCAAATGACTTTGTAAATGACTACAAGGCTGGCCGTCCAAAACTCACTGCTTACCGTGAACAAGCAGCCAACCTTGAAATCGAAAAAGTAGGTGCTGAATTGCGTAAAGCAATGCCATTTGTTGGTAAAAATGACGACGACGCATTTAAAATCTACAACTAATCGGTAAAGAAAGAAACAGATGGGGCAGAGAAATGAATTTCCTGCCTCCTTTCTTATCAAATGAAAACTTGCTGTATTTAATGATGCCAGATTCCTTGTTAAAAAAATGGTAACAGCTGGGATTGGCTTTGGTGTGGTTAATTGATTTCCACGCTTACAAGGATAATACATAAAGAAGGGAATTGTATGCTTGCAGCTAGAGATATTTTTAAAGCCCATCAAGTATTAAAAAATGTAGTTGAACGGACTCCACTGGACTTTGACCGTTATTTATCTGAAAAATATGGGGCGACTGTTTATCTGAAACGCGAAAATATGCAAAAGGTACGCTCTTTTAAGATTCGTGGTGCGTATTACGCCATTCACCAGCTATCTGAAGAGGACAAAAAAAGAGGAGTGGTCTGTGCTTCGGCGGGAAATCACGCGCAGGGAGTAGCTTTTACTTGCCATGAGATGAAAATTCCGGCGACTATATTTATGCCTGTTACGACACCTCAGCAAAAGATTGGACAAGTGCGATTTTTTGGTGGCGATTATGTAACCATTAAGTTGGTAGGAGATACCTTTGATGCCTCTGCTAAGGCCGCACAAGAATTTACCAAATCAGAAAAACTGACCTTTATTGATCCTTTTGATGATCTTAATGTTCAGGCCGGTCAAGGAACGGTGGCTTACGAAATCCATGAACAAGCCCAAGAGGAAGGTGTTGATTTTGATCAGATCTTCGTTCCAGTTGGTGGGGGAGGTCTGATTTCAGGAGTTTCAACTTATATTAAGTATGTTGCACCTGGAATGGAAGTGATTGGGGTTGAGGCTTCGGGTGCTCAGAGTATGCAAGCCGCCTTTGATCATGGAGAGCCAGTTAAGTTAGAGGAAATTGACAAATTCGCGGACGGAATTGCTGTCCAAAAGGTTGGGCAATCAACTTATGAAGTAGCTCGTAAATATGTTGATAAACTGGTTGGTGTGGATGAAGGCCTGATTTCAGAGACCTTGATTGATATGTATTCCAAACAAGGGATCATTGCTGAACCAGCAGGTGCAGCTTCTATTGCAGCTTTAGAAGTAATGAAAGAAGAAATCAAAGGCAAAAATGTTGTCTGCATTATTTCAGGGGGAAACAATGATATCAACCGGATGCAGGAAATGGAAGAACGTGCTCTTATTTATGACGGGATTAAGCACTATTTTGTGGTTAATTTCCCGCAACGCCCAGGAGCTCTTCGAGAATTTGTGAATAACATTTTAGGTGTCAATGATGATATCACGCGTTTTGAATATATAAAACGTGCCAACAAGGGAACAGGTCCGGTTTTAATCGGTATTGCTCTGGGCGATAAGAATGATTATGAAGCTTTGCTTTCACGCTTATCAGAGTTCGACCCTGGATACATTAATCTTCATGGTAATGAGAGTTTGTATAACCTCTTAGTCTGATTGAGTCTTTGATTACGATTAGGAAAGGAAGGTTTGGTTTTGTTGCATACAAGGCCAGATCTTTTTTGATCTTCTAAGTTTTTTGAACATTGAAAAACACCACAAAATCTCTGTCTTGTGGTGTTGATTTTTATTTATAGGTTAGAGGCTTAAAGGAATAATCTCATTAGTTCATGGGCCACACCGTCCTGATCGTTTGTTAGCCCCAGTTGTTGATCAGCAAAAGGCAGAAGACTAGTATTAGCATTTTTCATAGCATAGCCAGTACCAGCGAACTCTAGCATTTCAGTGTCATTGTGTTCGTCACCAAAAGCAATCAAATCTTTACGGTCAGCATTCATGATATTTAAAAGATACTTCAAGGCAAAAGCTTTATGGACTCCTTTGGGAGTACATTCAAGAATGTTGAGTGGTCCGCCCCAGGTATTGATGGTCAGCTCGTGTTGATAAAATGAACTCATTTGATCGGCTAGGGCATATTTATCTTCTGCTCGTGTCTGCAAGAGAATGACACTAGGATTCTTAGTGACGAGCTGAGGGTTAAACTGATTCTCGGGAACAAAAGCATTTACGCCAAATAATTGAGGATTGGCAATTTCTTCGTTAGTGTTGGTAATATAAAATTTATTGCGGTACTCACCGGCAATAAAGTCTGCTTCAATTTCTTCTTCTCGAGCAACCATATCAATCAGATATGATTTATCGACTGTCAAAGATTTTTCAAATTTCCATTTCTTACCTGGTAGATGTGTTAGAGAGCCATTGAAGTTAATCATAGGAGTATCCAGCCCCAATTCTTCATAGTACTGGTGAGCCATGCGGTAGGGGCGACCAGTTGTAATGATTACCTTATGTCCTTTTTGAGCTACTTTTTTTATGGTTTCTTTAGTAAAATCTGACAATTGGCTTTGCGAATTGAGCAAAGTACCATCAAGGTCTACAGCAATAATTTTATGCGCCATGTTAAATCCTCTTCATGTATGATAGTTCCTATTATAGCAGATTTTAAGTTTAATGGTAGTGATTTGTGTTATAATGTACTTCCAAAGGTCGAGTCAGATGCTTGTAATGAACAATTGCATCTGGTCGGACTTTTTATTTCTAAGTGAGGAGTTTTCTTGTATGCGTAAAATTTTCATGATTCATTTATTTTTTCTATTGATTTCCTTGTTAGTATACATGGAAGGAATAACTAAGTCAGGCCCTGACTTAGTCTGGAATATGATGCTGGCTTTGATTGCTTATGATTTTGCTATTTTGACTCGTTATTTTAAACAGGCCTGGTTATTTCCTGTATTTTTCATCCTTTGGCTGGTCTTTTATCCCAATACTTTTTATATGATAACTGATATTGTTCATATGCATTGGGTTGGAGATACCTTGTGGAATAAGACCAGTTTGCACTTGTTTATGGCTTTTGTTCCAAGCATCTTATTTGGTGTATACTGTGGAATTGAAAGTTGGATCATTATTAAAGAACGTTTGAGATTAACTTGGTGGCTGGACTTAATCGTAACGGGTGGCCTCTCTTTTATCTCTAGTCTAGCAATTTATATTGGTCGTTATGACCGCTTAAATACTTGGGATTTAATTAATAATCCCAGTCAAGTAGTTGAGAAATTACTAGCGACTTTTCAAAGGGAACGATTGTTTTTTATTCTGGGATTTACATTTATTCAATTTATGAGTTTGGTTTTTATGGCAAGAGATGATAAAAAATAATAAAAATATAAACATTTGTCTTGAAAAGGTGAATGTTTTTTTGTTATAATGGATTCGTTGTTCGTTTAAAACGAACTAAAATCTTTGTCTATAGATGGGAGATATGAATTGGACAAACTTTTTAAATTAAAGGAGAATGGTACGACCGTTCGTACAGAAATTCTCGCTGGATTAACAACCTTTTTTGCGATGAGTTATATTCTCTTTGTCAATCCAGCAATGCTATCTCAAACTGGTATGCCAGCACAAGGAGTATTTTTAGCAACGATTATTGGTGCTGTGGCTGGTACCTTGATGATGGCCTTTTATGCTAATCTGCCCTACGCACAAGCACCTGGGATGGGTCTGAATGCCTTTTTCACCTTTACAGTTGTCTTTAGTTTAGGCTATACTTGGCAGGAAGCTCTGGGAATGGTCTTCATCTGTGGAATCATTTCTTTGATTATTACCTTGACCAAGATTCGGAAGACCATTATTGAGTCTATTCCAGGATCCTTAAGAGCTGCAATTTCAGCAGGTATTGGTGTTTTCTTAGCTTATGTAGGGATTAAAAATGCAGGCTTATTGAAATTTTCTATTGATCCAGGGACTTATACAGTTGCTGGCGAAAGTGTAGAGAAAGCTCAATCAGCTATCACCGCTAACTCATCTGCTACACCAGGCCTAGTTGCTTTTAATGACCCTGCTGTTTTAGTTGCCTTGGTAGGTTTAGCGATTACTGTCTTTTTTGTGGTAAAAGGAATTAAGGGTGGAGTTATCCTATCCATCTTTGCTACAACTGTGGTTGCCATTTCTGTTGGTTTGGTAAACCTATCCTTAATTGACTTGAGTCAAAATAATCTTGGTACTGCCTTTAAAGAGTTGGGAGAAATTTTTGGTGTAGCAATTGGTCCAAAAGGTTTAGGTGCTCTCTTTACTGATACGGCTCGTTTACCTCAGACATTTATGGCTATTTTGGCCTTCTCCTTGACAGATATTTTTGATACAATCGGAACCCTAATCGGTACAGGTGAAAAGGTTGGAATTGTGGCAAGTTCTGGAGAAAACCATGAATCTGAGAGGCTGGATAAGGCTTTGTATTCAGACTTGATTGGTACTTCTATTGGGGCTATTGCAGGAACCTCAAACGTTACTACTTATGTAGAGTCAGCAGCAGGTATTGGAGCGGGAGGACGAACTGGTCTGACAGCTCTAGTCGTAGCAATCTGTTTTGCTATATCTAGCTTCTTTAGCCCTCTCTTAGCAATCGTTCCAACTGTTGCGACAGCTCCGATTTTAATTGTTGTTGGAATTATGATGCTGGGTAGTCTGAAAAACATCGAATGGGATGATTTGACTGAAGCAATCCCTGCTTTCTTCACTTCAATATTCATGGGATTCAGCTACAGCATTACTCATGGTATCGCAGCTGGTTTTATCATGTACGCTCTGGTTAAAACAGTAAAGGGACAAGCCAAAGAAGTTCATACTATGATTTGGATTTTGGATGCTCTATTCATTTTGAACTTCGTGAGTCTGGCTTTGGCAAAATAATCAGAGAAGTTGGATTTATCCAGCTTTTTTTTTATGTTGCGATTTTATGCATGAAAAAATTTTTTCTGGTATAATAAGACTTATGTTTAGTCATAATGAGAATGAGCTGATTGCTATTGGTCAGAAAATAGGCCGCTTACTTCAAGCACGAGATGTGCTGATTTTATCGGGCGATCTGGGGGCTGGTAAAACAACCCTGACCAAGGGGATTGCTCAAGGTTTGGATATTAGGCAAATGATCAAGAGTCCTACCTATACCATTGTTCGAGAGTACGAAGGACGGTTGCCACTTTATCATCTGGATGTTTACCGGATTGGAGAAGATCCCGATTCGATTGACCTAGATGACTTCCTCTTTGGTGATGGTGTTACTGTTATCGAGTGGGGAGAGCTTTTGGAAGATAGTTTGCCACAAGATTACCTGAAGATTCAGCTTGTCAAAGAAGAAGACGGAAGGCGGATTTTGTTCGAGGCTGTTGGACAAGCTTCAAAGGGTCTCTTGCAAAAGATAGAAAGCGAAATCCATTAATGCCGAGAGAATATGATTTGCTATTGAGGGAAGCTGAAGCTAGTGATGCGGAACTTCTGATTGACTTTCTCAGCCAGATTGGTCAAGAGTCTGATTATACGACTTTGGACGATGAGGGAGTCATGATGAGTGTGCAGCAAATGGCTGAATTTTTAGACTTGCAGGCTTCCTTGGAAAATCGAATTTCTATTCTGGCTTTCCTAGATGAAAACTTGGCCGGACTAATCAATATTACTGCTGATCGTCATGCGCGTGTTTGCCATATTGGTGATCTGTTCATTGCTGTAAGAAAATCATATTGGAACCAAGGTTTGGGTAGGGTTCTCATGGAGGAAGCCATTGATTGGGCTAGCCGGTCTGGTGTGATTCGCAAATTGGCTCTAAGTGTGCAAGTAAGAAATGAACGAGCAGTGCATCTCTATCAAAGTTTAGGCTTTGAGATTGAAGGCTTACAAAAACGTGGAGCCTATCTAAACGAAGGGAAATTTCTAGATGTTTACCTCATGGGAAAACTGATAGATTAAAAATATATGTTTAAAAAGACCTTATTAATGTTTTTAAGTTTATTGCTGGTGACAGTCATGGGAGTGGGGGCCTATGCCTGGACTATTTATGATCAGTCTACTGGAGAACTCTCGAAGACCTATAAGAGTCTGGGAGGAGAAACAGATGTTATCTCTGCTACGAAACCTATGACGATTCTCCTGATGGGAGTGGATACAGGTAGTGGCTCGCGTGAAGATACATGGGCTGGAAATAGTGATAGTATGATTTTACTGTCCGTCAATCCAACAACTAAGAAGACAGTTATGATGAGTTTGGAAAGAGATATTCTTACCAAATTTAAGGATAAAGATGGTGAAACAGTTGAGGCAAAATTAAACTCAGCCTACGCTTCAGGCGGTGCTAAGTTGGCTATTTCCACTATCCAGGAGATGATGAATATTCATATCGATCGCTATGTTTTGATTAATATGAAGGGCCTTGTTCAATTGGTGGATGCTGTCGGGGGCATTACAGTTAATAATACCTTTGATTTTCCGATTTCTATCGAAGAAAATGAACCAGAATACACAGCTAAGATTGAGCCGGGTGTTCAAAAGATTAATGGGGACCAAGCCTTGGTATACGCTCGGATGCGCTATCAAGATCCAGAAGGAGACTATGGTCGTCAAAAACGCCAACGTGAAGTTATCAAAAAAGTTGTTGAGAAGGTTCTCAGTCTAAATAGCGTGAGTCACTATCAAGCTATTTTGAAGGCTGTTAGTTCAAATATGCAAACCAATATTGAATTAACATCTGGAAGTATACCTCAGCTTCTGGGCTACAAGGATGCATTCAGACGAATTGATAGCCAGCAATTACGAGGCGAAGATGCGACTCTAGCTGATGGTGGAAGTTACCAAATCGTGACACGAGACCACTTGTTAGAAATGCAAAATCTCTTGCGTAAGTCACTTGGATTAAGTACTTTGTCAAAATTAGAGACGAATGCAGTCTTGTATGATGAAATAGATGGAAGTGGTGGAATTTCAACAAGTTCTTCTGCCGGCTATTCTTCGTCCTTATCGGATGCGACGGACACAGAAACGACTTATTCAAATAATACTTACTCTTATTCAACTCCGGCTAGTACCAGTCAGGGGAATACAATTACATCACCTAGTTCAGTGGATCAGACGGCAACGGCAACGCCTACTGGCCAGGAACAATCTACTACAACTGGGACAGAAGCGCAATAAGAACAAAGAGTCAAGCTTTCAGTATGAAAACTTGACTCTTTTTGATTCTAATTATTTTTTTGTTTGATAGGAGAAGATTCCCAAATATCTTGAATTTCAGAAAATCTTGCTTGCGCTTCTTGATTAAAAACATTGATCTTATATTGGAGGTCTTTGCTTATATCTTCCAGTGTGCTTTTTTGCTCTCTTAGGTAACTTAAGTTAGCTTGGATTTCAGATAGACTGTCTTGTGCTTTGTGTAATAGTTGGCCAGTATCACTGATTTCGTCTGTAATGCTTTCACGATTTTTTACCAGTAGGTAACTAGTGATGGCTGCTCCAGTAAAGAGGAAGAGGTTAGATAATTTCATTTTAAGCCTCCTAATCTATAGCTTGAGAAATTTCTGCTGCCAAGCGACTTAGTTCAGAAAAGTCAGGTTCATGAGCAACAAAGGTTAGTTTTAAATCGTCATTTTCATCATAGCGTGGCGCTAAATGAACATGGGTATGAAAAACAGTTTGGCCAGCAATTTCTTCGTTATTATTAATGATATTCATGCCTGCTGCACCAGTTGCCTTCATAACTTTACGGGCGATTTGAGGCACACGTTCGAAGAGTTGACTAGAACTGCTTCCGTCCATCTCCAGAAGGTTACGAAAGTGTTGCTTTGGGACAACAAGTGTGTGACCAGGCGTTACTTGTGAAATATCAAGAAAGGCTAGGACGGCTTCGTCTTCATAGACTTTAGCCGCAGGGATGTCTCCTGCAATAATTTTACAAAAAATACAATCTGTCATAAAATGCACCTCTTTGGCTAGATTTTGATATAATAGAGGAGACTGCAATACTGAGCTTATCGTCTTAAAAAGGAGACGTCTTGTTGGCTCAAGAGCAGTACCCACAATACAGATATTATACCAGAAATTGGAGAAAAAATGTTAGAAATAAAAGGGCTTACAGGTGGCTATGTCAATATTCCTGTTTTGAAAGATGTCAGTTTTGAAGTTGGAGACGGTCAGCTTGTCGGACTGATTGGTCTAAACGGAGCTGGAAAATCAACAACCATCAATGAAATAATCGGCCTATTGACGCCTTATCAAGGGGAGATTTTGATAGATGGTTTGAGTCTGAAGTCAGACAGGACAGCCTATCGCAAAAAGATTGGTTTTATCCCTGAAACACCGAGTCTCTACGAAGAATTAACCTTGAAGGAACATATCGAGACGGTTGCTATGGCCTATGACATTGACTCGCAAACAGCTATGGATCGAGTGGATAAATTGCTTCAGATCTTCCGTCTTAAAGACAAGTTAGATTGGTTCCCGGTCAATTTCTCAAAGGGAATGAAGCAGAAGGTTATGATCATCTGTGCCTTTGTGATTGACCCTAGTTTGTTTATTGTGGATGAACCCTTTTTAGGATTGGATCCTCTGGCCATCTCTGATTTGATCGAGCTCCTAGCAGAAGAAAAGACTAAAGGAAAGTCTATACTGATGAGTACTCATGTGCTTGATTCGGCAGAGAAAATGTGTGATTCTTTTGTTATCTTGCACAAGGGTCAGGTACGGGCTAAAGGAAATTTAGCACAGTTGCGAGAAGAATTTTCATTGCCAGAAGCAAGTCTCAATGAAATCTACCTAGCTTTGACAGAAGAGGCGACCCTATGAGAGAAGTATTTGCTAAGCGCAAACTGGATTTTCGGAATCAGTGTGTCAAATATCTGCGCTATGTTCTGAATGACCACTTTGTTCTATTTTTAATGGTTTTCTTGGGCTTTACAGCGGTTCAATACAGCCAGTTGCTTCGCAATTTTCCTAAAAATCATTTGCCTATCTGGCTAGCCATAGTCTTCCTATCATTAGGCCTGATTTTTATGGGCAGGATTGCTACCTATCTTGAAAAGCCAGATAGCCTCTTTCTTTTGGCTAAGGAAGAAGAAGTCCGTGTCTATGTCGGAAAACAAAGGCGAAATTCTTTTATTCTTTGGGGAATTTTGCAAACCTTGGCTTTGCTTCTCTTGGCACCTCTTTTTCTAGCTTTAGGTGTGACTATATGGGGATTTGCTCTATATTGTTTGTTCCTATTTGCTTTGAAAGCTCTAGTATTTCAATGGAAAAGTAAGAAATTCTATTTGCAGGAAGGGCTTGATTGGAAGTCTTTAATTGCTTACGAAGAGAGACGCAAACAGCGAATTTTGCAATTTTTTGCTCTCTTTACGAATGTTAAGGGAATATCAAGTAGCGTAAAAAGACGAGCTTATTTAGATTTCTTGACCAACCGCCTGTCCAAGAACCAAGAGAAAGTTTGGGACAATCTCTTCTTGCGCTCTTATTTGAGAAATGGGGACTTTTTTGCCCTTAGTCTACGTTTGTTGATTTTATCTTTGCTGATCATTATTTTTCTGTCTCAAAGCATGATTGCAACAGTCTTTGTCGGTCTTTTTCAGTACCTCTTGCTCTTTCAGCTTCTAGCCTTGTATGATGCTTATGATTATCAATATTTAATCAAACTCTTCCCTCTAGAGGAAAGTGCAAAGGTAAAAGGAGCTAAACGAGTTATCACTAGCATTGGGGCAGTCGTATTGCTCGTAGAATTATTGACAGCTCTGCTATTTTTTAAAGAAAAAATAATGGTCCTTTTTATCCTTCTTGTATACCTGATACTTTACGCAGTTTATCTACCTTACAAGCTTAAAGGATTGGTTGACGAAAGGGCTTAAAACTAGTAAAATAGATTGGAAACTTTGATGGAGGGTAAGAATGGACTTGAACGATAATGAACTGACCCTAACGCCTATAAATGGTAAGAGCGGGAAGGCTTATATGGGCAGTTATCCTGATGGAGAGCGTGTGTTTGTGAAGATGAATACGACTCCGATTTTAGCAGGGCTTGCTAAGGAACAAATTGCTCCGCAACTTCTATGGAGCCGCCGTCTTCCTGATGGCAATGTGATGACTGCACAAGAATGGCTGTCTGGTGAAATTTTAGGACCAGATGGTTTGGAAAGAAAGCAAATTTTTGATATTTTAATCCGTCTGCACCGGTCACGGCCGCTAATGACTCAGTTGACAAAACTAGGTTACGCTTTAGAGCATCCTAATGATCTCTTAGATAACTGGGTAGAAAAAGTGCCTATGGCCTTGAAGAGCAACCAGTATTTACAGTCCATCATTGCAGACTTACGTAAAAACTTGCCTGCCTTCCGAGAAGATTATGCAACTATTGTGCACGGGGATGTGCGTCATAGTAACTGGGTAGAAACAAGGAGTGGATTGATATACCTCGTTGATTGGGACTCTGTCCGCTTAACAGATAGAATGTTCGACGTAGCACATTTGCTCAGTCACTATATTCCAGAAGCACGTTGGGAAGAATGGCTGATTTATTATGGCTATAAATACAATGAAAAGGTTTTAGAGAAGCTCTACTGGTACAGTCAGTATAGCTACCTTTGCCAAGTCGCTAAGTATTATGAGAATAACGATTTAGAAAATGTGAACCGTGAAATTTATGCTTTGCGCAATTTCCGGGCCAAATACAGAAAGGAATCATGAGAGTAAGAAACCGCAAGGGGGCAACTGAGCTTCTAGAAGCCAATCCCCAATATGTCGTCTTAAACCCAGCTGATGCCAAAGGGAAATGGCAGGAGCTTTTTGGTAATAATCATCCGATTCATATTGAAGTTGGAAGTGGTAAAGGGGCCTTTATTACTGGTATGGCTAAGGCCAACCCAAATATCAATTATATCGGAATTGATATCCAAAAATCAGTTCTCAGTTACGCTCTTGACAAGGTCTTGGCAACCGATGTTCCTAATATCAAATTGCTCTGGGTGGACGGTTCTGATTTGACCAACTATTTTGCTGACGGGGAGATTGATCGACTGTATTTGAATTTCTCTGATCCCTGGCCCAAAAAACGCCATGAGAAACGTCGCTTAACCTATAAGTCTTTTCTGGATACCTTTAAGCAGATTTTGCCGGAAAAAGGAGAAGTTCATTTTAAGACGGACAACCGTGGTTTGTTTGAGTACAGCCTAGTCAGCTTTTCTCAGTATGGTATGAAGCTGAAGGGAGTCTGGCTTGACTTACATGCGAGCGACTTTGAAGGAAATGTTCTGACAGAATATGAACAAAAGTTTTCTAGCAAAGGGCAGGTTATTTACCGAGTAGAAGCAGTATTTTAATAAAAAATGCTGAAAAAGCCTCTATCTCTTGCTTTTTAAGGACAGGAGTGCTATAATACAGTTTAGTGAATATTAGAAAGTGAGGCGGAGATCATTCTTCGCCTCTTATCTATGAGGAGGTGCAGTCTTATCGCAACAATTGTAGAGTTAGTAACGGCAGTGATTGAGCCAGCTATTACAGCGCCATTTGAATTGGTAGATGTAGAGTATGGTAAGATTGGGAGCGACTATGTCCTAAGTGTTTTTGTGGACAAGCCAGAAGGAATCACCGTCAATGATACAGCTGATTTGACGGATATTATCAGTCCCTTACTGGATACGATTAAGCCGGATCCCTTTCCTGAGCAGTACTTCCTTGAAGTGACTAGCCCCGGCTTAGAAAGGCCGCTTAAGACCAAGGAGCAGGTCGAAGCAGCAGTTGGTCAATATATTCATGTTGGTTTGTATAAATCCTTGGACAAACAAAAGGTCTTTGAAGGGACCTTGCTCCAGTTTAAAGAGGATGTTCTGACCATAGAATATATGGACAAAACCCGTAAGAAAGAAATTGACATTCCCTATAGTCTTGTTTCCAAGGCAAGACTCGCTGTTAAGTTTTAGAATAAAAGAAAGGATTGCTTTTGCCTAGCAAAAGCGAAGAAAACATGAGTAAAGAAATGCTAGATGCTTTCCGCATCTTAGAAGAAGATAAAGGTATCAAAAAAGAAGACATTATTGACGCAGTTAAAGAATCTCTTCGTTCTGCTTATCGTCGTCGTTATGGTCAAGCAGATAGTGCTTTGATTGATTTCGATGAGAAAAAAGGAGACTTCCACGTTTATACAGTTCGTGAAGTGGTTGACGAAGTCTTTGACAGTCGTTTAGAAATCAGCTTGAAAGATGCGCTTGCTATTAGTTCTGCTTATGAACTAGGAGATAAGATTAAATTTGAAGAAGCTCCTGCTGAGTTTGGTCGTGTGGCCGCTCAGTCTGCTAAACAGACTATTATGGAAAAGATGCGCAAGCAAACTCGTACCATTACTTATAACACTTATAAGGAACATGAAAATGAAATCATGTCAGGTACAGTAGAACGCTTTGACAACCGCTTTATCTATGTGAACCTAGGTAGTATCGAAGCCCAACTTTCTAAACAAGATCAGATTCCTGGCGAAGTCTTTGCTTCACATGATCGAATCGAAGTTTTCGTTTACAAGGTTGAAGACAACCCACGTGGAGTAAATGTCTTTGTAAGCCGTAGCCATCCTGAAATGATTAAACGTCTGATGGAACAAGAAATCCCAGAAGTTTACGACGGAACTGTAGAAATCATGAGTGTGGCTCGTGAAGCAGGAGACCGTACGAAGGTTGCTGTGCGCAGTCATAATCCAAATGTTGATGCTATCGGTACAATCGTTGGTCGTGGTGGAGCTAATATCAAGAAAATCACTAGCAAATTCCACCCAGCAAAATACGATGCCAAGAGCGATCGCATGGTTCCTGTTGAAGAAAATATCGATGTTATCGAATGGGTAGCAGACCCAGCTGAATTCATCTACAATGCTATTGCACCAGCTGAAGTGGACCAAGTTATCTTTAACGCAGAAGATAATAAACGTGCTCTAGTGGTCGTTCCAGATAATAAATTGTCATTGGCGATTGGTCGTCGTGGACAAAACGTTCGCTTGGCAGCTCACTTGACAGGCTATCGTATTGATATCAAATCAGCCAGTGAGTTTGAAGCTATGGAAGCAGCTAATGAATTGGGTGGCTTTGGAGAAGTGGCAGAGGAAGTTATCTATGAAGAGGATGCAAATCTGACCTACACGGACCAAGCAATGGAAGAAATGGCTGCAGCAGCACTAGCAACAGACCTTGAAGAAAGCGAAGTTACAGAGCTAGACTAAGGGGGCAAGTATGGCAAAAACACGAAAAATCCCTTTAAGAAAATCAGTTGTTTCAAACCAAGTGATTGACAAGCGTGATTTACTGCGAATTGTAAAAAATAAGGAGGGCCAAGTATTTATTGACCCAACCGGTAAGGCAAATGGCCGTGGCGCTTATATCAAACTGGATAACGAAGAAGCGCTTCAAGCTAAAAAGAAACAAGTCTTTAATCGCAGTTTTAATATGGAAGTGGACGAAGCTTTCTATGATGAATTGATTGCTTATGTTGATCACAAAGTGAAAAGAAGAGAGTTAGGTCTTGAATAAACAACAAGTCGCAAATCTACTAGGTCTGGCACAAAGAGCAGGACGGATTATTTCTGGTGAAGAATTAGTCGTTAAGGCCATTCAAGAAGGAAAGGCCAAACTGGTTTTTCTAGCCCATGACGCTGCTCCAAATTTGAGTAAAAAAATTAAAGATAAAAGCCACTATTACCAAGTAGATGTATCAACCGTGTTTTCAACACTGGAATTGAGCTCTGCGATTGGTAAAGCAAGAAAAGTGCTTGCCATCACAGATGCTGGTTTTACAAAGAAAATGAGGTCTATTATGCAATAGAACAGGAGGACAAGGATTTGTCTAAAAAAAGATTATACGAAATCGCAAAAGAACTGGGAAAAGAAAGTAAGGAAATTGTTCAGCGGGCAAAAGAGCTAGGCTTGGATGTTAAAAGTCACTCATCTAGTGTTGAAGCTGCTGCTGCGGATAAGATTGTGGCCAGTTTTGCTTCTGTAAAAAAGGCAGTTACTGGTGCTTCTGATGCCAAAGCAAAACCAAGTACTGAGCCAATAAAAACAGAGGCGACGCCATCAAAGCCTGCAAAGGATAAGACTGAACAGGCAGCAAACAAGCCGTCACCTAGCCCAGCACCATCTCCTAAGCCTGTGGAAAAAGCTCCAGCAACTAAGCAAGAGCAAGCACAAGGAACTACTGCTCCTAAAGTTACACGTCCACAAAGCCGTAACTTTAAAGCGGAAAGGGAGGCACGGGCGAAAGAGCAGGCAGAGCGTCGTAAACAACAGGGTCAACAAAGACCACAAGGAAACCGCAATGATCGCAACGATCGCCGGAATAACCAAAACGATCGCAATGACCGTAATAGTCAAAATCGCAATGATCGCCGCAATCGTCAGGAACAAGGCAATCAACATCGCAATCAAGGTCAATCCCAATATAATCAACAACGCCAGTCCTTTAACCAGGGGCCTAAGATTGACTTTAAAGCGCGGGCAGCAGCCTTGAAAGCTGAGCAAAATGCTGAGTATGCTCGTTCTAGTGAAGAGCGCTTCAAACAGGCTAAGGCTAACAAGGAAGCTTTGCGGGAGCAGAATAAGCGTAAAGAACAAGCTAAATTGGAAGATTTATTTGTAGAAGTAGAATCTCCAAAAACTACAGCGCAAGCACCAGCAACACCAGCTCCAACAACTCAAGAGCCTGCTGTAGATACGCGTCGGAAGAAACAAGCACGACCTGATAAGGAACGTGATAACTTTGATCACGAAGAAGATGGTCCAAGAAAACAACAAAAGAATCGAAGCAGTCAAAATCAAGTGAGAAATCAAAAGAATAGTAATTGGAATAACAATAAGAAAACGAAAAAAGGCAAAAACAATCGGAATAATAATGCGACACCAAAACCTGTTACAGAGCGTAAATTCCATGAATTGCCAACAGAATTTGAATATACAGATGGCATGACCGTGGCAGAAATTGCAAAACGGATCAAACGTGAACCAGCAGAAATCGTTAAGAAGCTCTTTATGATGGGCGTTATGGCAACGCAAAACCAATCTCTTGACGGTGATACAATTGAACTCCTTATGGTAGACTATGGTATCGAAGCTAAGAAGAAGGTTGAAGTTGACACTGCTGATATTGAACGTTTCTTTGTCGAAGAAGGCTACATCAATGAAGATGCTTTAGAAGAACGTCCACCGGTTGTAACTATCATGGGTCACGTTGACCATGGTAAAACAACCCTCTTGGATACACTTCGTAATTCACGCGTTGCGACAGGTGAAGCGGGAGGAATTACTCAGCATATCGGTGCCTACCAAATCGTCGAAGGTGGCAAGAAGATTACCTTCCTAGATACGCCAGGACACGCGGCCTTCACATCTATGCGGGCTCGTGGTGCGTCTGTTACGGATATCACTATCCTAGTCGTTGCAGCTGATGATGGGGTTATGCCTCAGACTATTGAAGCGATCAACCACTCAAAAGCAGCGAACGTTCCAATCATTGTTGCTATCAACAAGATTGATAAGCCAGGTGCCAACCCTGAACGTGTTATCGGTGAATTGGCAGAGCATGGTGTTATGTCAACAGCTTGGGGAGGAGACTCTGAGTTTGTAGAAATCTCAGCGAAGTTCAACCAAAACATCGATGAATTATTGGAAACAGTCCTACTTGTAGCAGAGATCCAAGAACTTAAGGCTGACCCAACAGTCCGTGCCATCGGTACCGTTATCGAAGCACGTTTGGATAAAGGAAAAGGTGCTGTTGCGACCTTGCTTGTCCAACAAGGTACCTTGAACGTTCAAGATCCTATCGTTGTTGGTAATACCTTTGGTCGTGTCCGTGCGATGACCAATGATTTGGGTCGTCGTGTCAAAGTGGCTGGTCCATCTACACCAGTTTCTATCACAGGTCTGAACGAAACACCAATGGCTGGTGATCATTTCGCTGTTTATGAAGATGAAAAAGCTGCGCGTGCAGCCGGTGAAGAACGTGCTAAACGGGCTTTGCTGAAGCAACGTCAAGCCACTCACCGTGTTAGCCTTGAAAATCTCTTTGATACCCTTAAAGCGGGTGAAGTCAAGTCTGTTAATGTTATCATCAAAGCCGACGTACAAGGTTCTGTTGAGGCCTTGGCTGCTTCCCTACAAAAGATCGAAGTAGAGGGCGTGAAGGTAACCATCGTCCACTCAGCAGTTGGTGCTATCAATGAATCAGACGTAACCTTGGCTGAAGCTTCAAATGCCGTTATTATCGGTTTCAATGTCCGTCCTACGCCACAAGCTCGTCAGCAAGCTGAGTCTGATAGCGTTGAAATTCGTCTCCACAGCATCATCTACAAGGTTATCGAAGAAGTGGAAGACGCTATGAAGGGAATGCTGGACCCTGAATACCAAGAAAAAATTATCGGTGAAGCCCTTATCCGTGAAACCTTCAAGGTTTCTAAAGTTGGTACCATCGGTGGATTTATGGTTGTCAGCGGTAAAGTTACCCGTGACTCTAAGGTCCGTGTGATTCGTGACGGCGTCGTGATCTATGACGGCCAGTTGGCTAGTTTGAAGCACTTCAAAGATGATGTCAAAGAAGTTACGAACGGCCGTGAAGGTGGTCTCATGATTGAAGGCTATAATGATATTCAAGTAGATGATACCATTGAAGCCTATATCATGGAAGAAATTAAAAAATAAAAGATAAAAGATAAACCCTGAAGCTTTTAAGTCCGTATTCATGAGATCAATTTTGATGAGGATGGCAGATTCTACTGAAATCCTACATCAAGATATTTCTCAAAATGAGACGGCTAGCTTCTATCACCAAATAAAAATAAGCTAGGCTCAGCCTAGCTTATCTTACAGAGAAAGAAATAGAAAGGAAATCCAATGGCAAATCATTTCCGTGTGGACCGGGTTGGAATGGAAATCAAGCGCGAAGTCAATGAGATTTTGCAAAAGAAAGTCCGCGATCCACGTGTCCAAGGTGTGACCATCACTGATGTGCAAATGCTGGGTGATTTATCAATGGCCAAGGTCTACTATACTATTATGAGCGATCTGGCATCAGATAACCAAAAAGCCCAGTTGGGGCTTGAAAAAGCAACTGGGACCATCAAACGTGAGTTGGGACACAATTTAAAAATGTATAAAATCCCAGACCTGACCTTTGTAAAAGATCAGTCAATTGAATATGGTAACAAGATTGACCAAATGTTGCGGGATTTGGATAAATAATAGGAAAAAGACCTTCTGTGGTCTTTTTTTCTTGCACAAAATAGTATAGTTTTTTCATTTTTTTTGAAAAAGGTCTTGTGACTTTGACGATTATTCTATAAAATATAAAAGGAATACTTCGAAAGAGGTTTTAGGAGGCAAAGGATGTCCATTAATTGGCAAGATATTATTTTTAACTTTTTAGGTGGTTTGGGACTATTTCTTTATAGTATCAAGATGATGGGTGATGGTCTGCAACAAGCCGCTGGGGATCGCCTACGTTATTTTATCGATAAGTATACCAGCAATCCTATCTTGGGTATCCTGGTTGGAATCGGGATGACAGCTCTTATCCAATCCAGCTCAGGTGTGACAGTTATCACTGTCGGTATGGTAAGTGCGGGACTTCTGACCTTGCGCCAGGCCATCGGGATTGTCATGGGGGCCAATATCGGAACAACAGTGACTTCCTTCATCATTGGTTTTAAGCTCGGGGAATATGCCCTTCCAATTCTCTTTGTCGGTGCTGTCTGTATATTCTTTACTAAAAACCGTGCTATGAACAATATCGGTCGGATCCTCTTCGGGGTCGGAGGGATATTCTTTGCGTTGAATCTGATGAGCGGAGCAATGGAACCTCTGAAGGATTTACAGGTTTTCAAAGATTATATGATTCAGCTCAGCAAAAATCCAGTCTTGGGAGTCTTTGTCGGAACAGGGTTGACTTTGCTGATTCAGGCTTCATCTGCTACGATTGGTATCTTGCAAAATCTATATGCTAGTGATTTGATTAGTCTTCAAGGAGCCCTACCGGTGCTTTTTGGGGACAATATCGGGACGACCATAACAGCTATTATTGCTTCCTTGGGTGCTAATATTGCTGCCAAACGTGTTGCAGCATCTCATGTACTCTTTAACGTTTTTGGGACCTTGGTTTGTCTGCTCTTTCTTGGGGCCTTTACCAATATGGTTCAGTGGTTCCAATCTACCTTACACTTATCGCCTGAGATGACGATTGCTTTCTCTCATGGTGCCTTCAACATTACCAATACCATTATTCAATTCCCACTGATTGGTTTTCTTGCTTATATAGTGACCAAACTAATCCCTGGTGAAGATGAAGTTGTTAAGTACGAACCGCTATATCTGGATAAGATCCTAATCAAGCAAGCGCCGTCACTAGCCTTAGGAAATGCTAAGAAAGAATTGCTTCATTTGGGAAGCTACGCTGTCAAATCTTTTGAACTGTCCTATGATTATTTGATCAACCATACTGAAAAATCTGCAGACAAGGGTCATAAGACGGAAGTGGCCATCAATGCTATTGACGAAGAACTGACACGTTATCTCATTGATCTTTCTGGAGAACAGCTGAATCAAAAGGAAAGCGAAGTCTTAACCAATATCCTAGACTCTTCTCGAGATTTGGAGAGAATTGGGGACCACGGTGAAGCCTTGCTCCAACTGACAGACTACCTGATCAAGAAAAAAGTTATCTTTTCAGAAGCTGCCTTGGAAGAATTAGAAACGATTTACCAAATGACCTTGAATTTTGTCAAGGATGCCTTGCAGTCAGTTGAAGATAATAATATTGAACTGGCTGACAGCCTAGAAGAGAAGCATACGAAAATTGATCAGCTGGAGCGTAAGCTTAGGAAGACCCACATTTCTCGTCTCAACCGCGGAGAATGTACACCACAAGCTGGGGTCAACTTTATTGATATCATTTCTCACTATACAAGGGTTGCGGACCATGCTATGAATTTGGTTGAAAAGGTCCAAGCAGAACAAATTTAGACAGGAAAAGCTTCCTGTCTTTTTAATATAATAATTTTTCACAAAATAGGTCTATACCATTTACAAATAAATGGGAAAGGTTTATAATATAGATGACATAATCAATGAGTACCAAATAGGGAGAAAGTTAGTCTATTTGGACAAAATCTGGAGGTTATATTATGCCTAAATATATTAAAGCTGATCAATTTTTCTATCCTCAAGGGATCCGTCAAGGCGGTTATTTAGAAATCAAAGATGGCAAATTTGGAAAGTTGGTCAAAGAAGTTTCTGCTGATGCTGAAGTGATTGATTACACTGGTTATTCCATAGCACCTGGTCTAGTAGATACCCACATTCATGGCTTTGGCGGAGTGGATGTCATGGACAATAACATTGAAGGGACCCTTCATACCATGAGTGATGGTCTTTTGACAACAGGGGTTACGAGCTTTTTACCAACTACTTTGACTTCGTCTTATGAGCTTTTGCTGGCTGTGACAGAAAATATCGGCGCCCGCTACCAAGAGGCTACTGGTGCCAAGATTCGTGGCCTTTATTTTGAAGGACCTTACTTCACCGAGAAATACAAGGGAGCGCAAAACCCTTCCTACATGAAGGATCCTCGCATGGATGAATTTCGTGCTTGGCAAAAGGCCTCAAATGGCTTGCTGAATAAGATCGCCCTTGCGCCTGAACGAAATGGTGTCGAAGAGTTTGTTCGTACGATTACTGACGAAGGGGTGACAGTAGCACTCGGCCACTCTGATGCAACCTTTGACCAAGCCAAGGCGGCAGTGGAAGCTGGTGCTAGCGTATGGGTACATGCCTATAACGGTATGCGTGGCTTGACCCACCGGGAGCTAGGTATGGTTGGTGCCATGTATGAGCTTCCTCATACCTACGCAGAATTAATCTGTGATGGCCACCATGTGGATCCTAAGGCTTGCGATATTCTGATCAAGCAAAAGGGCCATGAAAATATCGCTCTCATTACGGACTGTATGACAGCTGGCGGTCTGGAAGACGGTGATTATATGCTGGGTGAATTTCCAGTCGTTGTGGCAGATGGGACTGCCCGCCTTAAATCAACAGGCAACTTAGCTGGTTCAATCTTGAAATTAAAAGATGGCTTGAAGAATGTTGTTAAATGGGGCATTGCCAATCCTCACCAAGCCGTCATGATGGCTAGCCTGATTCCAGCTAAATCTGTTCATATTGATGATGTTTGCGGTCAGATCAAAGAGGGATATGATGCGGACTTTATCGTTTTAAATGATGACTTGGACTTGATTGCCACATACTTGGATGGTGAGAAAAGATTTGAAGCCTAATCATACAAAAGTCTCCTAACTATTTAAAGAAAGAGCAGGTGAGCCTGTTCTTTCTATTTTTTTTAAGCTGAGAAAATAAATTTGAATCAATAAGAAATGATGTATTCATGATATAATGATATCAACGAAATAAACAGGAGTGAAACATGAAAAAGATTGATTATAAATTTACCCTTATGGGTGTGGTCTTTCTTCTTTTTGGCTTAGCGATGAGTCGTATTCTGATGATTGTCGCTGGAGCCGCCTTTATCATTTATAGTTTTATCAGTAAGGGTATGGCACCGACCAAGAAAAATATCTTCAAACCAGGGCCTATAGTCCCTAAGAAGAAAAAGAAGGACTAGGTCGGATAATAGACAACTATTTCTCAACAGAGCAATTTAGCTCTTTGAGGATCTCATAAATAATAGACGGAGGATACCTATGGAAACGTACCTTTTAAACAATGGCGTGAAAATCCCAGTGCTTGGCTTTGGGACATGGAAGGCTAAGGATGGTGAAGAAGCCTATCAGGCAACATTAGCCGCTCTCAAGGAGGGCTATCGTCACATCGATACGGCAGCTATCTATAAGAACGAAGAGAGTGTCGGACGGGCAATCAAAGACTGTGGCATTCCAAGGGAAGAGCTCTTCATCACGACTAAGCTTTGGAATGACATTCATACTTATGAGGAGGCTCAGGATGCCTTTGCCCAATCAATGGAGCGGTTGGAATTGGACTATCTGGATCTCTATCTCATCCACTGGCCTAATCCCAAAGCTTTGAGAGAAAAGGATGCTTGGAAAAAGCGCAATGCTGAAGTCTGGCGTGCCATGGAAGATCTCTATAATGCTGGTAAGATTCGTGCAATCGGCGTCAGCAATTTCCTGCCTCACCACTTAGAAGCCTTGCTTGAGACAGCACGCATGACTCCAGCTGTCAATCAAATCCGCCTGGCGCCAGGTGTCTATCAGACAGAAGCAGTGAACTTCTGCCGTGAGCGCAATATTTTACTGGAAGCTTGGGGACCATTTGGCCAAGGTGAGCTCTTCCAAAATCCAGCTGTGCAGGCTGTGGCGGACAAGTATGGCAAGACCATTGCTCAAATCGCCCTAGCTTGGAGCTTGCAGGAAGGCTTCCTGCCCCTGCCTAAGTCGGTCACTCCGAGCCGGATTGCCAGCAATCTGGACTGCTTTGACATCAAGCTAGATACAGCAGACTTGGAAGTGCTTAAAAATATCAGCGGCCTGGCCGGTGGCGCACCAAATCCTGATGCAATGGATTTTTAGATGAAAGTCCGATTCTACCGAAGTTCAGATAGAGAGGCCTTGCAGGCTTATCAATTAACGGACTTGAGATTTACCAGCCATCCTAGCCAGGCTGTCGCTGACTTAGAAAATCGCTATGCCATCTTGGGCCTTGAAGAAGATCAAATCGTAACCTTTCTGATCTTGGATGCTGGAGAAGAAAAGTACACTTATGGCAGTCAGCCAGATAGCCTGCTCCTTCGTAACTTTTCAACGGATGAAGCCTTTCAGATGCGAGGCTACGGAAGCGAGACTTTAAAGCTCCTGCCGGACTTCATAAGAGAGCATCTGCCTATGTATAAAAGCATTATCCTAGGCGTTAATGAGAGAAATCAAGTCGCTTCCTATCTCTACCGAGAGAACGGTTTTAGCAAACAGCCCCAGCGCATATTAGGACCAGCAGGCTGGCAGGAAGTGTATGAATTAAAAATATAAAGTCATCCCCAGTTTGAAAAGAGCTGGGGATTTTCTTACCAAGCCATGGAAACGCTATAAAATCAAGCCTTTCTATGCTATAATGAAACATAGAAGAATAAAGTGAAAATCCTCATGTAAAGCAAAAGGAAATCAAATGAAAACAAGCCAGGAATTAGAAATTGAAAAACAGTTGATTCAGCAGTTGGCATCTGGAGAAAGCCAGTGGACCTATCGGAAAGATCTCAAGACAGAGGGCCAGTTGTGGGAGAATTTTTTTGAGAAACTAGCTCAAAATAATGTCGCCATGTTAGCGGATCATCCCTTGACTGATCAAGAAAAACACCAAATCAAGAATCAGCTCAACTTTGTCAGCTATTATGAGGCGGCCAAGTGGCTAGCAGGAGAAAACGGTATTGCCAAGGTAGAGGTTCAGCGCGAAGATGCTAGTCTTGGTACCATCCGTCTAGCAGTCATCTGGCGGGACAATATCGCCGCTGGAAAATCTAGCTATGAAGTAGTCAACCAAGTCGAGCGAGACAAGGCATACCCTCAAGATCAAGACAGACGAATGGATGTGACTCTTCTTATTAATGGACTTCCTATGATTCACATTGAGCTCAAGAGTCCAGGAGTTGGATTTTTGAAAGCTTTTTATCAGATAGAAAAATATGACCGTGAAGGCAAGTTCCGTGGCATCTACTCGAGCTTGCAGATGTTTGTCGTGACCAATAAGGTCGACACTCGCTATATCGCTGCAGCCCGTGAAAATAAGCTGAACAAACAGTTTCTGACCAAGTGGGTGGATAAGGACAACCGACCCGTGACGGATCTGACTAGCTTTGCCCATGAGGTCCTCTCCATCCCGCGGGCCCATCAGATGGTCATGCAGTACTCGGTCATCGACGATAGCAAGAAAGCTCTTATCCTCCTGCGTCCTTATCAGATCCATGCTATTGAGGCAGTACAGGATGCTTCTCGCCGTCAAGAGTCGGGCTATATCTGGCATACGACAGGTTCAGGGAAGACACTGACTTCTTACAAAGTGGCCCGCAATCTCTTGCAGATTCCTGCCATCCAAAAGACCATCTTTGTCGTCGACCGTAGAGATCTAGACCAGCAGACGACCTCGTCCTTCCTCTCATACGCTGCCAATGATGTCATTGATATTGATGAGACGGATAATACTCACGAACTAGTCAAGCGTCTAGGGGGCAATGACAAGCGCGTGGTAGTCACGACCATTCAGAAAATTACGACCATGATGCGCAAGTTTGAAGAAGGTAAGTACCAGCGGGATGCTGGGAAGATCAAGGACCTACGCGTGGCCTTTGTCGTGGATGAGTGCCACCGAGCTGTCACTCCACAAATGCAAAAGGAGATCAAGGCCTACTTCCGAAACTCTCTCTGGTACGGCTTTACAGGAACTCCGATCTTTAAGGAAAATAAACGAAAACAAGTGGGAGACTTGGCTCAAACCACCCACCAACAGTATGGCGAACGCCTGCATGAATACACAGTTAAGGAAGCCATCCATGATGGAGCAGTTCTGGGATTTAAGGTGGATTATCGAAATACTATCATCTCTGATATGCTGGAGGAAGAGATCCCTGATAGTGCTTATGAGGACAAGGAACACATGCTAGAAGTCCTGGATGCTATCCTTAATAAGAGCCAGCAACAGCTCAATATCCCTAAAGGAGTTGGAAAAAGCTATGACGCTATTTTAACGGTCAAGTCTATCCCACAAGCACAGGCTTATTATAATCTGCTCAAGAGTATCATGGCTGGCAAGGAGCGGGTCAAGGTCTCCGAGCGGGTCAAAAGCCGTTTGCCGGATTTTCCAAAGTTTACCATCACTTACTCAGTGTCTGAAAATGAGGAAGAGTCTATCGGCTACCAAGACCATATGAAGCAAGTCATGGAGGATTACAACCAAGAGTTTGGTACGCATTTTAGACTAGCGGATCTGCGGGGCTTTAATACCGATGTCAATAATCGCCTGGCCAGAAAGCAGGACAAGTACCTCTATCGCAATGAGCAGTTGGATCTGGTCATCGTGGTTGATCGTCTCTTGACCGGCTTTGATGCTCCCTGTCTCTCCACGCTCTTTATCGACCGTAAGCCCATGCGTCCGCAGGACTTGATCCAAGCCTTTAGCCGGACCAATCGGATCTTTGATGACAAGAAGCGCTTCGGCCATATCATCACCTTCCAGCGCCCTCAGGCCTTTAAGGAAGCTGTCGACAATGCCCTCAAGCTTTACTCCAATGGAGGAGAAAATGAGGTCTTGGCTCCAAGCTGGGAAGAAGAAAAAAGCAACTTTCTATCAGCTTGCGGAGAATTTCAAGCGCAAGTTACGGACCATGAAGAAGAAGGAATTTCTATCGAGCAAGCTAGTACAGCTCAGCTACGTAAAATAGCGAAATCTTACCAAGCCTTTGATAAGTATCTGGCCTCTATCCGCGTCTATAATGAATACAAAGAAGAGGAGATTTACCAAGAGACTGGCTTGACGAATGCCAAGCTAGAAAGCTACCTAGGTCTCTATCAAAATATTCTAGCAGAGCTGAAAAGCCGTGTAGATGACGATGATCAAGATGATCCGCTGGATATCCACTATGAGCTTGAGTCTGTCCAGGTTGATGAGATCAACTATGCCTATATCTTGACTCTCATCCAGAGTATGATCCAGCAGGATGACAATTTAGCAGAACCTCTTAGTGACAAGGATATTGCTGCTGTGGATGGTTATATCCAAGGCTTGAATAGGACCAATCCAGGACTTGCGACAATCATCCAAAATCTTTGGACAGAAGTACAAGCAAACCCAAAACTTTATCGTGGTTTATCCATCACAGGTGTCTTAGATAATATGATTGAGACGGTGATTGATAAACATATCTCTAACTTTGTCAAAAAATGGTATGTCGGAGAGGACGAACTTCGCTACTATATCCAACACTACCGTAAAGGCGCTAAGAAGCAAACAGGTGAAAGCCAGCTGACCAAGAGCCAACGCTACAAAGACTATAAGGTAGAAGTAGCAGACGCCCTCAATCCACTCAGCTACAAAAAACAAATCAAAGAAGCCTATACCCAACTGATCGAAGAGGTGATTGAACCACTGAGAGTGGGGAGGTAACAATATATAGTATTAATGAAATAAATCAATATTTAATATAATTATGAGAATTTAAAGAGAATGATATCTCGAAAGTTAGAAATAAATAATAACTTTTGAAATATCATTCTCTTTTTGAATTTAATTTGTTATATTCTTTTTTATAGGAAATATTAATTTCACGAATTGTGTTTAATAGAGGTTTAAACTTTTCAAAGTTTATATTTTTATAATTTTTTAGAACGTAATTAGCAAGTTCATTTTTTCCGTATTCAAATTCTCTTTTATAAGATTCCTGTGAACTGAAAGTTCGACCATTAATTACGGGTTTGTTAATTAGTAGACTTTCTATGTCACTCTTTGTATCATGTGCAGCCTTTGGGGTAGAAAGAACAAATAAGTTCTTTTTAACTTTCTGACAATACATCTCTTTACGTCTATCATCCAAATCATTATTTGGAATTCTAATGTCTTTTGCAACATGACAAATGAAATTACTTAAAGGTTGGCCACTTCCTTCATTATCAAAAAGAAATATTGTGGGAGATATTGCTGAATGGAGTGTTAAATTTTCAAAATACTCTAAGTAGTTCGTATAGATATCTTCTTGTGTATTGTTCTTAGGTTTAATATCGGAAAAGTAGTTATATAAAAATTTTAAACTACTTCCACCACCTTCAGGAACTCCAAAAAGAAGTTTATTTGTATCACTGGTACGTTTGAAAAAATTAATTTTGAATGTAAACTTTTGATCATCATATGTTACAAGTTCAGGATAATCTTTATATAGATTTTTTAGAGCTGCTTTAATGTAGAGGGGGTCTGTTTTTCCTTCACAAACTATAGTGGGGTATGAATTTCCATAAAAATTTAAATAAAATAAAAATTTTTGATATTCTTTTTCTTTGGCACTAAGATATTTAATGTAGTCGCTCTCGTATTTTAAAAAATAAGAATAGAAATCTTTAGGTAAAAAAAGTTTATTATGTTCTGGTGAATAATAAGTTGTATTATTTATATCATGCTCTTGTAATAGAAATTTTGTATATAAATCATTATTTCCTTTAATTCCAATATTTCTAGATAGTAAATTTTTTTGATATTCCACGCTATTCTTGGATAAAGATTTTTTATAACTTAAAAAATTATTATATTTTTCTATATTATAGATAAAGGAGAACCGACCATGTAGCTGATTTATGCTTCCTTTATTATTGTTTTCATCAATATAAAATTCACCATTTTTATATAAGTTATGGGCCATTGCGCGAGTTTTTTTATAAAATTCCCGTCTCACATTAATTTTTTTATTAACAATTAGCCCTGTAACTTCTTGTCGCTGATTATATAAACTTAAATGGGTTTTTGAATCATTGATTTCAAATCCAGATTTTTGAATTATATTTGTCAACTCTATGATAAATTCTGAAACAGATTGTAAGAAAGAATTATTATTTGTTGAAAAAGTTAAATCATCTGCATAACGTGTATATGTTACTCTGTATTTTTTTGACAATGTAACAATTCGATAATCTAAAATCTCACAAATTAGGTTTGTAATTAATGGTGAAGTTGGAGCACCTTGGGGTAATTTTCCATTGTAGCAAGTAAGTTGTGCCAGTATAGTTGCTACTTCTTCCGGTAATTTGAAATATTTATTTTTTAGAAAAAAACCTCGCACCCTACCAAAATGAAATGAATCGAAAAAATCTTTTAAGTCTATATTTAATATGATTTTTCTATTTCTATGTTTTTGTGCGTTGGTTATAATACTTCTATTTTTAAGGAAGCCATGACTTAGTGATGGTGTTTTTTGATATTTTCCAGTTTTTGATAGCATCACCTCTTCGTACCGTTGCCAAAGAAGAGAGTATATTCTTTTCTGTATCTTCTTTAATTTCGGATTAGGTGATACAATTTGTCTACTATCCCCATTCTTTTTTGGAATCTCAAATAAACTATACTGTTTATTTGGTTTAATTCCATACAACAAATAGTTTATATAAGAATAGTTATTAACTTTGATTGCTTTTATAAAATCGATTATTGTCTTAATTTCTGTATATTTCATAATTATAAAAAGTGCATGGCAACTCATTATGCGTTGCTTAGTATGTCTGACCTAAGTCTAGCTATACTATATGCTAAAAGACTCATATAACATTACTTTAATTACTTGCGAATCACAAGTTAAAAATCTAGCCATGCACACTAAAATTTTACCACACAAATATAAAAATATCTAGATACGTTTATGTAATCAATAAAATATTGTATAATAAACTAGATTAAATATAATTTCTAGTGTTTATAGTACTTAATGATATAACTAGTAAAAATAGAGAGGGATTTATAATGCTCCAAAATAAATTTCCAAATGTTCGCTTTAGTAAATATTTGGATATTTGGAAAACAACTAAATTGAATAGGATTGCTGAAATTATTGGAGGAGGAACTCCTGATACTAAGCAATCTTCCTATTGGAACGGTGGCATTAATTGGTTTTCTCCTACCGAGGTAGGAGAAACAGTTTACTTAACAAAAAGTGAGAAGACAATTTCACAATTGGGTTTACAAAAAAGTTCCGCGAAGCTGTTGCCAGCATTTAAAACAATTTTATTTACCTCACGTGCAGGAATTGGTGATGTTGGAATCCTAACTGAAGAGTCTGCAACGAATCAAGGTTTTCAATCATTAGTTGTAAATGAAGGAACTGATGTATACTTTTTATATTCATATTCAGATCAGATAAAAAAATATGCCCTGAAACATTCAGCTGGATCAACCTTTTTAGAAATCTCTGGTAAAGAGTTAGGGAAAATGGATTTAAGCATTCCATCTCTTCCTGAACAATCCGCAATCGGCTCCCTTTTCCGCACCCTCGACGACCTTCTGGTCAGCTACAAGGACAATCTCGCCAACTACCAATCTCTCAAGGCGACCATGCTCTCCAAGATGTTTCCAAAAGATGGGCAGATGGTTCCTGAGGTTCGTTTGGATGGATTTGAAGGTGAGTGGGAAGAAAAGTATATTGGGGAGCTAGCTGATATTGTTCGAGGTGCTTCTCCGAGACCAATACAAGATCCAAAATGGTTTGATCCAAATTCAGAAATTGGCTGGTTACGTATCTCTGATGTGACAAGTCAGAATGGCAGAATTCATAGTTTGGAACAAAAAATATCAAAATTAGGTCAAGAAAAAACAAGAGTTCTAACGGAACCTCATTTATTACTTAGTATTGCTGCCACTGTTGGAAAGCCCGTTGTTAACTACGTTAAAACTGGCGTACATGATGGATTTTTAATTTTTATGAATCCAAAATTTGATAGAGAATTTATGTTTCAATGGCTAGAAATGTTTAAAGAAAAATGGAATCGATACGGTCAACCAGGAAGTCAAGTTAATCTCAATAGTGATATTGTAAAAAATCAAAAGATATTAGTCCCTTGTATGGAAGAACAACAAGCCATCGGCGCCTACTTCTCTAACCTAGATAACCTTATTTCCGCTCACCAAGAAAAATTTTCTCAACTGGAAACACTCAAAAAGAAACTCTTACAGGATATGTTTATATAAAAAGGAGAATAGCGTTATGTCAAAAATAGAATCTAATCGTCTCACTAAAGATGATAAACCAGTTGTAGCCATTTGTTATGATTTTGATAAAACTCTGTCTCCTGATGATATGCAAGCCCAAGGTTTTATCCAGAATCTAGGTTATGAAATTGGAGATTTTTGGAAAAAGTCAAATAGTTTTGCCTATAATAATGATATGGACCAAAATCTAGCTTATATGTATACTATGAAAACAGAATCTGCAGGAAAAGTTTTATTCACAAAAACTGAACTAGCTAGGTTTGGTTCAAAAGTAGCATTATTCGATGGGGTTGAAGGCTGGTTTGAACGAATCAGAAAGTATGGGGAAGAACGAGGTGTAACTGTTGAGCACTATATTATTTCATCGGGTTTGAAAGAAATGATAGAGGGGACTTCTATTGCTAAAAAAGGAGCTTTTAAGAAAATTTATGCGACTTCTTTTTATTGTGATGAAAATGGAGTTGCAGTCTGGCCAGCTCAAGTAGTGAATTACACCAATAAGACGCAATTTTTATTTCGAATCACCAAAGGTGTTTTAGATGTAAATGACTCCGCAGTCAATGAATTTTTCCCAGAGAGTGATTTACGTGTTCCTTTCAGAAATATGATTTATTTGGGTGATAGTGATACTGATATACCCTGTATGAAATTAGTTAAAACGCGAGGAGGTTATTCTATCGGTGTATTCAATCCAAAAACTAATGATAGAACTAAAGTTCACAAAATGACTCGTGATAGTCGTATTGATTATTTTGTGCCAGCAGATTATTCAGAAGGAACAGAACTTGATAATTTAATCAAGACAATTATTGATAAAACAGTATTTAATGAAAAATTAGAAATTAAGAAAAATGCTGATAAGGTTGAAGCAGGCACAAGAAAGCTTAAAAGAAAGAAAAAATAGACTTAAATTTCATTTATAAATTTCTAAGTTATAAATGAAACTCTTACAAGATATGTTTATCTAACCTTCTCAATTACTCTTAACAACATCCATAAGTACATCATTTTTCGAATAGTATAAGTGAGCTCCTTTGATTCTTTCAAAGGTTGCTCCTTAGTATTTAATAACTTAAAAGTATTTACTTTTAATAACTTTGGAGTTATAATATATTCGAAAAGAGGTTGCTTTGTGCACGCTATTTATTTTTATAAGGATAAACATGGAAATCAGCCCGTCTTGGACTATATGAGGGAGCTAGCTCGTCGCGATAGCAAGGACAGCCGGATCAAACTTAACAAGCTCAACGACTATATTGAACTTTTAAGCCGGCATGGAACACGTGCTGGTGAACCCTATATCAAGCATCTGGATGCGGAGATTTGGGAGTTGAGACCTTTGCGGGATCGGATTTTATTCGTGGCTTGGCTGGATGGAAGCTTTGTCTTACTGCATCATTTTGTCAAAAAGACGCAAAAGACACCTAGATGAGAGATCGAGAAAGCCAAGCGAGCGTTGCAAGATTTGAAGGAAAGAGGGCTAAGAGATGAAGAATAGTGCCATCGGTAGCAATTGGAAAGATGTGAGAGCCGAGCTCTTCACCAAGGAAGAAATCCTGGAAAGTGATTTGCGGGTCGCAATTATGACTGAGCTGATCGAGGCTCGGCATGAAAAGGGCATTAGCCAAAAGAAACTAGAAGAACTCAGTGGGGTCAGTCAACCGGTCATCGCTCGGATGGAGACAGGAAAGACCAGCCCTCAATTGGACACGGTCTTGAAAGTCTTAGCCAGTCTGGGCAAGACCCTCGCTGTCGTCCCACTGGAACAAGAAAACATCTAAAAGAAATCAGAAAGAATTATTATGGAAACAACACAAACCTCCCAGTCGCTCTACCAAGCCCTGTGGAACTCAGCGGATGTGCTCCGCTCTAAGATGGATGCCAATGACTATAAGTCTTACCTTTTAGGGATGATCTTTTACAAGTATCTCTCAGATAAGTTGCTTTTCTTTGTGGCTGAGACCATGGAGGAGGAGACAGAGAGTTTGGATGAAGCCCTGGCTCTTTACCGATCCTACTATGAGGATCCAGACTCTCAAGAGGACCTCATCTCCGTCATCAAGGATGAGCTCAACTATGTCATCAAGCCGGGCTTGACCTTTACAGCCTTGGTGGATCGAGTCAATGAAGGCACCTTCCAGCTGGAAGATCTAGCTCAAGGCTTCCGAGACATTGAGCAATGTGATGAACTCTATGAAAACCTCTTTGAGGACATTGATCTCTATTCCAAGAAACTAGGAGCAACTCCTCAAAAGCAAAACCAGCTAGTAGCTGCCGTTATGAAAGAGCTAGCAGTACTGGAAGTGGCGGGGCACGCAGGAGATATGCTTGGTGATGCCTATGAGTATCTGATCGGTCAGTTTGCGACCGACTCGGGTAAGAAGGCAGGAGAGTTCTATACTCCGCAGCCTGTAGCCAAGCTCATGACCCAGATTGCCTTTTTAGGGCGTGAAGACGAGCAGGGTTTTACACTCTACGATGCTACCATGGGATCAGGCTCCCTCTTGCTCAATGCTAAGAAGTATTCTCATCAACCTCAAACAGTCCAATACTTTGGTCAGGAGCTCAATACTTCGACCTATAATCTAGCTCGGATGAACATGATCCTCCACGGGGTTCCTGTTGAAAACCAGTTCTTGCACAATGCCGATACGCTGGATGAAGACTGGCCGACCCAGGAGCCGACCAACTTTGACGGTGTTCTCATGAACCCTCCATACTCTGCCAAGTGGTCCGCAAGCTCCGGCTTCCTCCATGACCCTCGTTTCTCTCCTTTTGGGAAACTTGCGCCCCAGTCTAAGGCTGACTTTGCCTTCCTCTTACATGGGTATTACCACCTCAAGCAGGACAAGGGAGTCATGGCTATCGTCCTACCTCACGGGGTCCTTTTTCGTGGCAATGCTGAAGGAACTATTCGTAAGGCCTTGCTTGAAGAAGGGGCTATTGATACCGTGATCGGTCTTCCTGCCAATATCTTCTTCAATACCAGCATCCCAACGACGGTCATCATTCTTAAGAAAAACCGGACCAATCGGGACGTTTACTTTATCGATGCTTCCAAGGAATTTGATAAGGGCAAGAACCAGAACATCATGACGGATGCCCATATCGAGAAGATCCTGAAAGCCTATAAGTCTCGTGAGGAGATTGACAAGTTTGCCCATCTAGCAAGCTATGAAGAAATTGTAGAAAATGACTATAACCTCAATATTCCTCGCTATGTAGATACCTTTGAGGAAGAACAAGTAGAGCCACTAACAGAAATCGTCAGCAAGATTAACGAGACAAATAAAGCAATCGAAAGCCAAACAGCTTCGCTACTAGAAATGCTTAATCAACTCCACGGAACCACACCAGAAGCAGATGCTGAGCTCAAACAGTTTTTGAAGGAGTTCAAAGGGTGATGGGAAAGTAGTTAGAAACGTCAACCCGATTTAAAATCCCAGCCAAATTAACTTTTGGCTGGTTTTTATTGTCTAAAGATGCTATAATTAAATTACCTAAAAGGTAATTTAATTTAACAGAAAGGAACTTATGAAGCTTATCTATACAAACAAAACTGTTAAAAAGCAGTGCACAGAACTGAGGCAGGCGAAAAAGGATTTTTCGGATAAGATTGCTGTAAAGTTGCATCAGTTGATCAACTTTTTGGAAGTGGCGGATTCTTTAGCTAGTGTGACGGCTTTTCCTAAGTATCACTTTCACCAACTCAAGGGAAAGAGACAAGGACAGTTTGCTTTGGATATAGATGGTCGAAAGAGTTCCTATCGCTTGATTGTAGGGTTTCGTGAGGTAGATAAAGATGTTATTTTTTTAAGCCTCGAGAGATCGAAATCCTAAAGATAGAGGAGGTCAGCAATCACTATGAGTAATAAAATTGTTGAATACAAAGACCTGATTGCTTTTCATCCAGGTCAGTATGTTGAAGAGTTGATTGAAGATTATAACGTAACGCAAAAAGAATTTGCGGAGCGTTTAGGAGTTTCGGCAAAGACTGTCAGCAAGATCATCAATGCTGAGGAGTCTATTAGTAAGGATACGGCTCATAAGTTAGCCAAGCTAAGCGGGGTTTCCATGCAAACCTGGCTCAATCTTCAGAATGCTTACGATGTAAAAGTGGCAGAGATCGTAGAACAAAAAGAGCTAGAAGAAGGTAGCGAGAAAAAAATCTGCGAGATGATTGACTTCAAGTATTTTAAGGAAGAAGGCTACGTTCCAGACAAACGCTATACTTTGAAAGAAAAGATTGTTGAGCTTCGCAAGATTTTAGGTGTGGCGAATTTAAAAAACCTCACGACTTTCAACCATCTAGTTAGCTATCGTAATACACGTGAGTTTACGCCTAAAAGTATAGTAAACTCCAATATCATGCTGGAGTTGGCATCTAAAAAAGCGCGTGATAAAACGACTACCAAGCTCAATCGCAGAAAGCTAGAGAAAAATTTGCCTGCTTTGAGAAAGTTGACCAGACAAGATCCAGAAGCCTTTCCTCAACTCTTGTCTGATATCTTGCTAGACTGTGGTATTGTCCTAGTCGGTCTACCTGCTTTGCCAAATGCCAATCTGAATGGTGCAACTAAAAAATTTGGAAATGGCAGTGCCATGCTATTACTCACAGATCGAAACAAAGCATCCGATATTTTCTGGTTCTCACTTTTCCATGAGATTGGGCATATTTTGCAGAATGATTTTTCATCTGATGCTGGAAATAGTGAGTCATACCTTCGTTTCGAGGAGCGGGCAGACCAGTTTGCAAAAGATTTCTTGATTAGACCTGAAGACTATCAAACTTTTGTAGAAAAAGGAAACTTTGATAAGTCGGATATTATACACTTTGCTGAGGAGATTGATATTCATCCTAGTGTCGTCTTAGGAAGATTACAAAATGAGGGCATTCTCAGTTTTGACCGATTCCGAGAACTAAAAGAAAATTATTACTTTGTATCTTGAGTTTATGGAAATTTGTGGAAGATGAAAAAACTTAATACGGTCAGTAATGAGACTCATTTATTCGTTCATATTCCGCTCATAATTCGCTCATTTTTTTTAAAGGGAGATAGTTTCGGCTATGAATAGTAAGAACTAATGGGCATTTTGTCAGCAACTTTGTGCGGAAAATAAGGATCTTTCTTTGAGCCATTCCAGCAAGACTTACCCAGAAATCCGTCAATACTTGAAGAATGGACAGGTTGAATTAATCGAGCTTGAAAATATGATTGTGCATACCTGTCAAATCCCAGAGCATGGGGCCAAGCTTCCAAGGGAGGTTTACTTGCTCTTTATCCAAACACCTGCTTACAATATTTTACCTTATTGAAAGGAGACTTCCATGAGACTTTGGCATGAGGCCTTGGTTCCTCAACTTCCCCGACCTCAGCTGTTGGGGCAACATCGGGAATGTTGCGCCCTACGTGGTAATGGCTGGGGGAGGAGGCATGCGACAGTTGACTATGTCTTTACCCATTCCCCCTACCATCTCTATGCCTATCATCGTTTGATCATGGAGGAGATGGCTAGTCGTGGCTATCGGGTCAGCCCAGAATGGCTGGACAAGAACTACCGTGGGAAAACCTGCCCTTCTTATGAAGACTTGCCTGAGGAGAAGCTAGGCAATCCCATCTACAGTGAGCATGATGCCCGCTACTATGAGGAATGTGTAGATAATCTCCGTGAGAAGGGGATAGAGCTGGAATAACGACTCAAAAGGTTTGCGATGAAAACTTCTTCTTCGTATTTTTGAGTCATAAAGATGAGACCTAAGGATTATTCCCTAGGTCTTATGCTTTAGTATTATGATGTATTTTCGGTTAGAAAGTAATGAAAAAGAGCTTGTTGCACGCTATTTCATAAACAGGGTGATAGATCTGTTTTCTTCATAAATAGTGAGATCTTTTTTGCAACCAATCTTAAGAACCCTATACCGTAAAAGTATCAATAAAAAAAACGAACTAAACATAGAGTAGTCCGTTTTTTGTTTATTAATAGAAAGAGGCATTAGTGAGTGAAGTCAAGTACCATACGTCCTTGGATAGTACCAGCTTCCATTTCATCAAAGACATCTACGGCATCTTCAACAGGGCGTTTTTCAACGACTGGAACAACTAAGCCTTCAGCACCAAATTGGAAGGCTTCTTCCAAGTCTTTACGAGTACCTACAAGAGAACCGATGACTTGGATACCGTCTAGAACAGTCTTGACAATGCTAAGGTCCATCATTTCAGATGGCAAACCAACAGCTACTACACGACCACCTGCACGTACAGAATCAACGGCTTGGTTGAAGGCCACTTTAGAAACTGCTGTTACGACAGCAGAATGAGCTCCACCGTTTGTTTTTTCTTTGATAAGGCCAGGAACGTCATCAACTTCATGTCCATTGATGACAATATCAGCACCAACTTCTTTTGCTAAGGCAAGTTTGTCATTGTTGATGTCGACTGCGATAACATGGGCATTGAAAACTTTCTTGGCATATTGAACAGCTAGGTTACCCAAACCACCTGCACCATAAAGGACGATCCATTGGCCTGGTTGGAGCTGAGCTTCTTTGATGGCTTTGTAAGTAGTTACCCCGGCACAAGTGATAGAAGAAGCTTGTGCAGGATCAAGACCTTCAGGAACTTTGACAGCATAGTCAGCTGTTACGATACATTGTTCAGCCATACCACCGTCAACAGAATAACCAGCATTTTTTACTGTACGGCAAAGAGTTTCACGTCCTGTAGTACAGTATTCACATGTGCCACAACCTTCAAAGAACCAAGCTACACTGACGCGGTCACCGACTTTCAAGCTCTTCACATCAGGAGCCAATTCTTTGACGATACCGATCCCTTCGTGACCAAGGATACGGCCTGGGACCTTGCCGAAGTCACCATGTGCAACGTGCAAGTCAGTGTGGCAGACACCACAGTATTCAATTTCTACAAGAGCTTCACCTGTTTCAAGCGGACGGAGTTCTTTGTTTTGAATGATTTCAACACCAGTACTTTCTGGATTAACAACAACTGCTTTCATAAGTAGTTCCTCCTGTTTAGTTATTATTATTATTAATATGTTAATTATATCACAAAGTTTTTGGATCAGCAAGCGCTTTCAACAAAAAGTAATTCCCTGCTAGATTGCTAGGAGGACTATTTCTTACGACAAAGGTGCTAAAAACCGTATATTATTCTAATTTTATTCTATATTTCAAACAAATTGACTCATCAAACTTTATAAAATAGGTATTTAGTAGAAAAACATTCGGGAATATTACATTTTCGTTACATTTTATAACAAAGTATGAATTTTCAGACAATTTTTATTATAATATGATTTAAAAAATATTGAGGAGTTTTGTATGAAAAGACAACAACGTTTTTCACTTCGGAAGTTCAAATTTGGTTTGGCTTCGGCTTTGTTGGGAACTGCTTTGATTTTTGGTTCAGGCCAAGCCAATGCGGACGAACAGACAGCCGTTAGCACAGCAGAAACGAGTCAGCAGCCGAGTTTAGTTGCAACAGCTGATTCGTCAGAGCAGGGGGCTCTTTCTGCGGATAAGGCGACAGTAAAAGAGGAAAAGTCGCAAGCTTCTGAAGAAGTAGACAAATCCTCAAGTTCAGAGCCAGCAAATGCTCAAGCTCCATCAGCAGGAGAAACTAAGGAAGAAAAGCAAGTAGCTAGCGAAACAACTGTAGCTACAGAGCCAAAACAGACTGTTTCGACAGCAGAGGTGACAAGCCCTTCATCTGCGAAGAAAGATGATAAGCAGGAGGTTAGAGCTACAAATCCTGAAAGCAAGCCAGCGACTACAGAAGCTGTAGCGTCAGAAAATACAGGCCAGCCAGTTGCTACTGCGACTTCTGAGGAAGAAGGTAAAGTCAGCAAGGACGAGCAACCAACTAGCATCAGTAGTAATGAAATCATCAAGGTTCCTCAAACTTGGTCTCAAGGTTATAAAGGGGAAGGTCGCTTGGTTGCTGTTATCGACTCTGGTTTAGACGTCCACCATGAAGTCTTGCGTATTTCGGATCCTTCAAAGGCCAAATACCAAACGGAAGCTGCTATTGAAGAGGCAAAGAAGAAGGCCGGAATTGATTATGGTAAATGGTATAACAGCAAGGTTGTCTATGCCTATAACTATATTGATGGCGATGATAGCATCAAGGAAAAAGATAGCT
Source organism: Streptococcus sp. SG2 (assembly GCF_030439925.1). Lineage (NCBI taxonomy): Bacteria > Bacillati > Bacillota > Bacilli > Lactobacillales > Streptococcaceae > Streptococcus > Streptococcus sp. SG2. The sequence continues at coordinate 605,130 of NZ_JAQFJD010000002.1, forward strand.
ATTCTCATGGTATGCACGTTACTGGTATCACTGCTGGAAATCCAGACAAGAAGGATAGCAATGGGGAATACATCTATGGGGTTGCTCCTGAAGCTCAAGTGATGTTCATGCGGGTTTTCTCAGACCGTCAAAAAACTACGAGTGACGCCATTTATATCAAGGCCATTGAAGATGCAGTAGCCTTGGGGGCAGATTCCATCAACATGAGTTTGGGTTCAGCAACAGGATCAGTCGTAAACATGAGTCCTAGTCTCTCTGCAGCGATTGAACGAGCTCGAGCTAAAGGAGTCAGTGTCGTAATTGCGGCTGGTAACGAAAATACTTTCGGAAGTGGCCATTCCAAACCTCTAGCTGAAAATCCAGACTATGGTTTAGTCGGAAATCCTTCAACTGCAGAAGGAGCTATTTCTGTTGCCTCTGTTGATAATACAGTAGTGACTGAAGAAGTCATGGAAGTTCGTGGTCTAGAAAACAATGCTGAATTAAGCAATGGGAAATTTACATTTGCCAAAGCAGATAGCAAGGCTGACTTTGAAAAGGGCAAGGAATACGAGTATGTCAATGCTGGTCAAGGACGTGAGGAAGATTTTAATGGCCTAGACTTGACAGGGAAGTTGGCCCTTATTCAGCGTGGTTCGATTACATTCTCTGAGAAGATTAAAAATGCGATCCAACATGGTGCAGCTGGGGCCCTCATCTACAACAATGTTGAAGGTGCTAATATCCAGATGGCCTTGGATAAGGATTCAGAATCAGCTCCATCAGCCTTTATCAGCAAACAGTATGGTGAAGCCTTGGCTGCTGGTAATTATAAGATTGCCTTCAACGGATTGAAAGATAATCGTCCAAATCCAACAGCTAAAGAACTATCTGATTTCTCTAGCTGGGGTGTTACTACCGATGGTCAGCTGAAGCCGGATGTATCAGCTCCAGGTGGATCTATCTATTCTTCACTCAATGACAATACCTATGGTAGCATGAACGGAACCAGTATGGCCTCTCCTCATGTGGCTGGTGTTGCGGCCTTGGTGAAAGAATACCTGCTCAAGCATTATCCAGACCTAACTCCAGCTCAGAATTCTGAATTGGTCAAGGCTTTGATCATGTCTACTGCGAAGCTGCATATTGATAAAGAAACAGGCGCTTATACCTCTCCTCGTCAGCAAGGTGCAGGAATCGTTGATACAGCTGCCGCAGTGTCTACTGGACTTTATGTTACTGGGGAAAACCAATACCCAAGCGTATCCTTAGGCAATGTCGAAGATAGCTTTACATTTGACGTGACGGTTCATAATATTACTGATACTGACCGAACCCTGAAAATGATTGTCAATACCAATACGGATACTGTTAAGGATGGTCAATTTGATCTGACACCTCGTAAATTGACTGAGACAGTCTGGCCTGAAGTTACGGTCAAGGCTCATAGTAGTCAAACTGTAACTGTAAAGGTTAATGTGGCTAAATTTGCGGAAGAGCTGACCAAGTTAATGCCAAACGGCTACTTCTTGGAAGGTTTTGTTCGCTTTGTTGATCCAGCAGATGATGGTGATGTAGTGAGCCTTCCATTTATGGGCTTCCGTGGTCAATTCCAAAATCTGCCAGCTGCTGAAAAACCAATTTATAAATTAGTTCGCGATGGCAAATCAGGCTTCTATTATCAGGTGCCAGAGGATAAAAGTATTGATTCTAAAAGCAATGTGACGAGCCTTGTAACAACGTCTAAAGATACCCTTTATTCAACTGGAAAAACTGTAGACCGCAGTTCAGTTGTCTTAGGAACAGCAGAAAATGCTGATGGGAAACATATCTTGCAGCTGGATGCTGATGGCAATATTCGTTTAGCCTTCTCACCAAATGGCGATGGCAATAAAGATGTAATCCAGTACCGCTCTGTCTTCTACCGGAATGTGAACAATCTGACAGCTAGTGTGTATACAACAGATGATACTGACTACCGCTTCCCAATCTGGCAAAGTAGCAAGGCTTGGGATGGCCGCAAGAATTTCTATAGCGGTGATGCGAGAAAACCGAAGTCTTATCTTTTGACAAATACTGTTTGGGATGGTCGCGATAGCAAGGGCAACCCGTTAGAAGATGGTCGCTATACCTATGTCGTTCGCTACACACCTGACGTGCCTGGTGCAGAAGAACAAACCGTAAGCTTTGATCTTCAAATTGATACCCAAAAACCTCAGATTACTTCAGGTTATATCACGAATAAAGACGGTGTTGAGACTTTAACAGTCCGTAAGCCAAATGATGTCGGAAACGGTGGTATCCTGCGCGAACAAGTCTTCTACTTGAAGGCAGATGAAGAAGGTTCCATCACTTATAAAGACGTGGATTCCCATGGGAAAGAACGGGAATACGAGCATAGAGTTTATCTTTCAGCCAATGAAGATGGTACGTACACCTTGCCAGAAGGAGTGGACAAGTCCCAGATTTTCTATGCGGTAGAAGATTATGCAGGCAACAAAGATGTTCTTGCCTTGTCTGAATTTGTCAGCCCTGAAAATTCAGGTCGGATTCGAGTTTCCATGGTGGATGCAACTACACATAAAGATGTCGACACGACCTTTGTTTATCGAATCAAGGACGACAAAGGAAAATACGTTGATTTGGACAAAGGAAAAGATATCAACTTCTTGCCGTTCGGCCGTTATACAGTGGAAGTCTTCACCTATGATAGAGATGAAATCAAGTTCTACGGTTCCAAGACGCAGGAATTTGAATTAACAGCACAAGATAGCTTCAAGACCATTGAGTTCCTTGTTAAGGAAGTTGTCTTTGCGCCAGTCAGTGTTGCTTTTGATCAGCCTGTACCAAAGAATACTCAAGTACTTCTGAAGAACAACAATGGCGATGTATATACTTTACCTGCTGCTAAATTTGGCAAGAATTCCTTTGGACGATCAGTAGGGGCAGGATTCTACTCTGTCTTTGTAAATCTCCCAACTGGTTATGAGCTTGTGGAAACAGATCCAACTGTTGAGGTCCTTGAAGGTAAGAACAATCTTCTTAAACTAGGAGTTGTTGTTAAAACCCTTCTTATGGCTGCGGTTAATCAGCAATCAAATCTAGTATCGACGGTTCAATATTACAATGCTTCTACCGCAAAACGTCTGGCTTATGATCAAGCTTATCAATCTGCTAAAGATGCTTTAGCTGGTAAATTGACGCAGGCAGAAGTGGATGCTGTTGTTGCTAAATTGCAAGCCGCAACAACTGATCTTGACGGTAAAGAATCCGATGTAGCAGCTGTTAAAGCGGCAGTAGAAGCTTATGCTGCAACAACGAAGACAGGTGCTTATGCCAATGCTAAGGATAGAAACCGCCGGGCCTATGACCAAGCCTTCCAAGAAGTTACTCTTCTCTTACTCCAAGAGAAGGTAACCCAGGAGCAAATCGATACGGCACTGGCTAAACTGGCGGCAACTGAGAAAAAATTAGATGGTAAGCCAACGAACTTTACTGATTTGCAAAAATTAGTAGAATACGACATGCACTATCAAGCAATCAGCAATAAGTTTATCTATGCTAGCGAGAATGTTAAAGCAGCATATTTAGAAGCGTACGCTCAAGCTAAGGCAGTTCTGGACGATCCGGGAGCTAGCCAAGCAGAAGTTAAGGAAGCTATTGCGAATTTGAAGATGGCTAGGAGAAAACTTGATGGTAGAAAACCAAGAGTTGTGAAGCCAAGAAAACCAAGACAAGCTTAAATATTTCAAGCTTACTTTAGAATTAGAATCCCTTAGGTTTATACTTGAGGGATTTCTTTTATTAAGGGCGTATAAGTGTTTTACAATAGTTAGGATTTCTGCTATAATCTTTTTTAGAAAGAAATCTCTTTGTCTACTTTTTAGCGAGTCTGGGATAGTGTGAGCCAGATAGGGAAGCAGAGCAGATGGCGCTTTTGGTTATATTTTGTAAACAGAATGAAGTAATAAATTAGGGTGGAACCGCGTTTTTGACGCCCCTAGGTCGCAATAGCCTAGGACTGTCGGATGTGGTTCTTTTGTTTGTTCAAACGGAGCAAAAGATGGTCCCTGAGCTAAAATAAAAACAAAAGGAGTAACTAATGTCCAAGAAACTTACCTTTCAGGAAATAATTTTGACTTTACAGCAATTCTGGAATGATCAGGGTTGTATGCTTATGCAGGCTTATGATAATGAGAAGGGGGCGGGAACCATGAGTCCTTATACTTTCCTGCGGGCTATTGGTCCTGAGCCTTGGAACGCGGCCTATGTAGAGCCGTCTCGCCGGCCAGCAGATGGGCGCTATGGGGAAAATCCCAACCGCCTTTACCAGCACCATCAATTTCAGGTGGTCATGAAACCTTCTCCAAGCAATATCCAAGAACTTTATTTGCAGTCTTTGGAGCTCTTGGGAATCAATCCGCTGGAGCATGACATCCGCTTTGTTGAGGATAACTGGGAAAACCCGTCAACTGGGTCAGCTGGCCTAGGCTGGGAAGTCTGGCTGGATGGTATGGAAATCACTCAGTTCACTTACTTCCAGCAGGTCGGAGGTCTGCCAACTCAACCAGTGACTGCTGAGGTGACTTATGGTCTGGAGCGTCTGGCTTCTTATATCCAAGAAGTGGACTCTGTCTATGACATTGAGTGGGCTGATGGCGTTAAGTATGGCGAAATTTTCACTCATCCTGAGTATGAACATTCCAAATACAGCTTTGAGGTCAGCGACCAAGACTTGCTCTTGGGGAATTTTGAGAGGTTTGAAGCGGAAGCTAAGAGGTGTCTGGACGAGCATCTGGTGCACCCAGCCTATGACTATGTTCTCAAATGCTCCCATACCTTTAACCTCTTGGATGCGCGTGGCGCAGTATCTGTGACAGAGCGGGCTGGTTATATCGCTCGTATTCGCAATCTGGCGCGTGTCGTGGCCAAGACCTTTGTGGCTGAGCGCAAGCGTCTGGGCTATCCGCTTTTGGATGCTGAGACTCGTGAGAAACTCTTGGCAGAGGAGGGAGAATAATCATGGTAAAAAATTTATTAGTTGAATTAGGCTTGGAGGAAATGCCAGCCTATGTCGTGACACCGAGCATGAAGCAGCTGCGCGACAAGATGGGAGCCTTCCTGACAGACCATCGTCTGACTTTTGAGAAAATTGAAATGTTCTCCACACCGCGTCGTTTAGCGGTGCGCGTGGTTGGCTTGGCGGACAAGCAGTCTGATTTGACAGAAGATTTCAAAGGCCCTTCTAAGAAAATTGCTCTGGATGCTGATGGCAACTTTACCAAGGCTGCAGAAGGTTTTGTTCGTGGTAAGGGCTTGACGGTTGAGGACATTACTTTTCGTGAAATCAAGGGCGAAGAATACGTCTATGTGACCAAGGAAGAGATCGGTCGCCCTGTAGAGGAGATCATCCCGGCAGTGACAGAAGTTTTGCAAGCTCTGACCTTCCCTGTCAGCATGCACTGGGCCAACAATACTTTTGAATACATCCGCCCGGTCCACACCTTGACTGTACTCTTAGATGAGCAGGTCTTTGACTTGGATTTCTTGGACATCAAGAGCGGTCGTACTAGCCGGGGACACCGTTTCTTGGGTCAAGAAACGGAGATTGCTTCAGCGAATTCCTATGAAGATGACCTATGGGCTCAGTTTGTCATTGCCAGTCCTCTTGAGCGGGGAGATATGATTGTCGAGCAGATTCGAGCACTGGAAGAGGAGCACGGGGTTTCTATCGAGATTGACGAAGACTTGCTCAATGAAGTCTTGAATCTGGTAGAATATCCAACTGCTTTCCTGGGTAATTTTGATGCCAAATACTTAGAGGTGCCAGAGGAAGTCTTAGTCACTTCTATGAAAGAGCACCAGCGTTACTTTGTTGTGCGCGATGCTGAAGGCAAGCTTTTACCACACTTCATCTCTGTCCGCAATGGAAATGCAGAGCACTTGGAAAATGTCATCAAGGGAAATGAGAAAGTCTTGGTGGCTCGTCTGGAAGATGGAGAATTCTTCTGGCGGGAAGACCAAAAGTTGGCTATTGCTGACTTGGTTGAAAAACTTGGCAATGTGACCTTCCACGAAAAGATTGGCTCTCTGGCAGAGCACATGGAGCGGACTGGCAAGATTGCTGCTCTCTTGGCACAAGAAGCAGGATTGGATGCTGATGAGACAGCCGACTTGGCTCGTGCAGCGGCTATTTATAAGTTTGACCTGCTGACTGGCATGGTTGGGGAATTTGATGAGCTTCAAGGTATCATGGGTGAAAAGTATGCTCTTCTGGCTGGTGAGAATGCTGCAGTGGCGGCTGCTATTCGGGAGCACTATATGCCGACTTCAGCCGATGGCGAATTACCTGACACCAAGGTCGGTGCGGTCTTGGCTCTGGCTGATAAGCTGGATACCATTCTGTCCTTCTTCTCAGTTGGACTGATTCCAAGCGGTTCCAATGACCCTTATGCTCTGCGGCGTGCGACTCAGGGTGTTGTGCGTATCTTGGACAAGTTTGGCTGGAACATTGACTTGGCTCAGCTTCTTGGTCGACTTTACGAACTCAAGTTTGATAGCCTAAGCTATGACAATCAAGAGGCGGTGCTGGACTTCTTCCGTGCACGTGTTGAGAAGATGATGGATCGCAGCATTCCAAAAGATATCGTGACATCTGTTCTTCAAAGTACTCATTTCGTTGTACGCGATTTGGTAGAAACAGCAGCGCTTCTAGCAGAAAAAGCTCAGGAAGATAACTTCAAGTCAGCAGTGGAAAGCCTATCTCGAGTCTTTAATCTAGCTGAGAAAGCCCAAGGGCAGACAGCTGTAAACCCAGCTCTCTTTGAAAATCAAGAGGAAAAAGACCTAGCTGAAGCCATTGAAGCAGTAGAGCTGACATCTGACTTAACTGCTAATCTGGATCAACTCTTTGCCCTCAGTCCAGTTATTGACGCTTTCTTTGACCATACCATGGTTATGGCAGAAGATGAGGCTGTGCGTAACAACCGCCTAGCTCTCCTAGCGTCTTTGACGGCCAAAGCTGGACAGCTGGCGCAGTTTAATCAGATTAATACCAAATAAAAGGTAAGAGAGGTAGAATCATGGATCCTAAAAAAATTGCCCGTATTAATGAACTGGCTAAAAAGAAAAAAACGGAAGGCTTAACTGCTGAGGAAAAAGTGGAACAAGCCAAGCTTCGTGAAGAGTATATCGAGGGCTACCGTCGCTCTGTTCGCCATCACATCGAAGGTATCAAGATTGTCGATGAAGATGGCAATGATGTGACGCCTGAGAAGTTGCGTCAAGTTCAGCGCGAGAAAGGTCTTCATGGCCGCAGTCTAGATGATCCAAATTCATAAAAAAATAGTTGACATTTCAGTGCATAAGCTGAAATGCCAACTATTTTATTTTTTCTTCCTTTTTAAGAGTTTATAGCTGATGTAGAGAATGGCGACGCAAGTGAAGGTTAGAATCCAAAAAAGAACTGGATCTGTTGTGGTCCTCAGAAAGAAGAGGCAGACTAGAAAAATAGCAAATAGTAGAATTAAGATAGTATTTTTATAAGATTGAAGGTTCATTCTTCTTCCTCCCTTTTTTGTGCTTGACGAATTTTTCCTTTGGCAATAAAATGCATAATCAGTCCAAATCCAAGACCAGCAGCTAATCCAGCTATAATAAGTTTAGGTTGAAGCAAAACTTGTAGGATATCTTTCTTTTCCATGACAGCTATCATGATGCTAAAGAGAGGGTAGAAGAGCAGCCAATAAGAGAAGCCTGCTTTGAGACCAGCATGTTTCATAGCTTTTTCTTCTTTTTCATCCTGAAGTCCTAGCTCTAGATTATCAATTCCTTTGCGCCGTGCTTGAATGACTATATAGACACAGAAGCCGAGGATAAGGATTTCCAGCAGGATAGGATAAGCAACAGCGATAATTTTAGGCCATCGAAAAGCCAGTGGAAAGGCGATGGCATTGCCAAAAATCAGAATAAAGAAAAGCCAAATAAAGCCTATATTTCCTAGATGCTCAGCCTGTTGGCGTTTTTGCTCGTCCAAAGGTCCAGTAATGCCGTAAAATCGTTTAATCATCTTGTCTGAGAATGTTTCTTTTTTCATTTTTTAGTCCTTTCTTTAGGTATGAAATTTGCTGCAGATAAAGACTCGTAGGCATCTGCCTCGTCGTTCTGTCAGCTGGACTCCCAAAAGAGGGCGTTGAGGTCAGTATCTAGCGTTTTTGCTAGATTGATGCAGAGCTCGAGGGTGGGGTTGTATTTGTTGTTTTCAATCATATTGATAGTTTGCCGCGATACCCCGATAGACTTGGCCAACTCTAGCTGAGACATCTTTTTTTCTTTTCGAAATTCTTTGACACGATTCATTACACCCTTCCTTTCTATTTTTTTATCACCTTTATCACCAGTCAAATGTCGTGTATATTTGACTTTTAAAATAGTATAATCCTTTTTGGAGATTGTGTCAAGTATATGCGACAAAAACTTAGGATTATTTTTCCTGGTCCTACTTTTTCTTTAAAATTTTTTTTTGCTTTTGATTATGGTATAATAGATAAGATATGACAAATGAATTTCATCATGTAACCGTTCTTCTTCATGAAACTATTGATTATTTAGATGTTAAACCTGATGGGGTGTATGTTGATGCGACCTTAGGTGGGGCAGGCCATAGTGAATATTTACTAAGTAAGTTAAGTCCCAAGGGGCATCTCTATGCTTTTGATCAAGATGCGACAGCTATTGAACATGCCAAAAAACGTTTAGCACCATACATCGAAAAAGGCATGGTTACTTTTGTGCAGGATAATTTCCGTCATCTCAAACTACAGTTAGAAAAACTTGGTGTAGATGAGATTGATGGCATTTGTTATGATTTAGGGGTTTCAAGCCCCCAATTAGATGAGCGAGAACGTGGTTTTTCTTATAAACAAGATGCACCATTGGATATGCGTATGAATCGTCATGCGGATTTTAGCGCTTATCAAGTAGTTAATGACTATGATTATCATGATTTAGTGCGTATTTTCTTTAAATACGGTGAAGATAAATTTTCAAAGCAAATTGCTCGTAAAATTGAGCAAGCTAGGCAGATCAAGCCGATTGAAACGACGACAGAGCTTGCAGAGATTATCAAATCTGCCAAGCCAGCCAAGGAATTAAAGAAAAAAGGGCATCCAGCCAAGCAGATTTTTCAAGCCATTCGGATTGAGGTCAATGATGAGCTAGGAGCAGCTGATGAGTCTATTCAGCAAGCAATTGATTTATTGGCGGTAGATGGTCGGATTTCAGTCATCACCTTTCATTCTTTGGAAGATCGCTTGACCAAGCAACTTTTTAAAGAGGCTTCGACAGTAGACGTGCCAAAGGGCTTGCCTTTTATTCCAGATGACTTGAAACCTAAACTGGAATTAATCAGTCGCAAGCCAATTTTGCCGAGTGCAGAAGAGCTTGAGATGAATAATCGAGCACATTCAGCCAAATTGCGTGTGGCGCGAAAAGTACACAAGTGAGGGAATAAATGCCAAATAACAGCCAAGAAACGAGAGGACAGCAGCTCCAATCACGGATTAAAAAGTTCACTCGTATTGAGAAAGCATTTTATGCTTCGATTATCTTGACAGCGATTATTATTGCCGTTAGTGTTGTCTTTATGCAAACAAAACTCTTGCAAGTTCAGCATGATTTGACGGACTTGAATGTCCAGGTCAGCACTAAGCAGGTTGAAATTAATAACGCCAAGCAAGAGATTAATGATTTAACTCGTAAGGAAAGACTGTCTGGCCTGGCCAGCTCTCAGGAAATGACCTTGCAAAATGCAATCGTAAAAACGGCGGAATAAAGCATGAAGAATAAGATTTTAAGGTATGCTTTAAAAAATCGAAAAACAGCTAATATGAATCGAAAACAAGTGGGGAAAAATCTGAGTATCCTGACTGTTTTTCTTTTCTTTGTTTTTTTGATTAACTTTGCTATCTTGATTGGGTCTGGTCGAAAATTTGGAGTGGACCTGGTGGCAGAGGCTAAAAAAGTTTACCAGATTCAAAAAACAGTACAGGCTAAGCGGGGAACGATTTATGATCGGAACGGCAATGCCATTGCAGAAGATTCAACGACTTATAATCTCTATGCCATTATTGATAAAAAGTATAAGTCAGCTACAGGAGAGATTCTCTATGTAGAGCCCTCTCAGTATGAGACGGTTGCTCAAATTCTACACGATAAGTTAGATATTGAGACCGATTATGCCAAGAGCCAGCTATCACAGGAAAAATTGACTCAGGTCTATTTTGGTGCTAAAGGAAATAATATTCCTTATGCAACGATGACAGATATTAAGAAGTCTATGGAAGATGCTGGCGTTAAAGGAATCAGTTTTGATACCAGCCCTAGCCGAAGCTATCCAAATGAAACCTTTGCTTCTCAGTTTGTCGGTATTGCCCAATTGGAAGAAAATGAAGATGGATCTAAAAGTCTGCGTGGTTCAACAGGTTTGGAGTATTCCTTGGATAAAATCTTGGCTGGACGGGATGGCCTAGTGACCTATGAGCGCGATAAAAATGGAAATATTGTGCCTGGTTCAGACCAAGTCTCTGTGGCAACAGAAAATGGTAAAGATGTTTATACGACTATTTCTAGCCATCTACAAAGCTATCTAGAGACAAGAATGGATATCTTCCAGGAAAAGGTCAAAGGGAAATTTGTGTCTGCAACACTGGTTAGTGCTAAGACAGGTGAAGTTTTGGCAACAACTCAGCGCCCAAGTTTTAATGCAGATACCAAGGAAGGTCTGTCTAAAGACTTCAATTGGTCAACCTTGCTTTATCAAAGCCCTTATGAGCCTGGATCAACTATGAAAGTATTTACCTTGGCTAGTGCTATCGATAATCATACTTTCCCTGCCAATGAAACCTACTTTAATGACGAGTTTCAAATCGAGGATACAACCATCAAAGACTGGGGAGTCAATATGGGGCTCTCAACAGGTCAGACCCTGACTTATGCTCAAGGATTTGCCTATTCAAGTAATATCGGTATGGCCCGTCTGGAGAAAAAGATGGGAGATGATAAGTGGCGTGATTATTTAGATAAATTCAAGTTTGGTGTTCGTACGCGGTTTGGCATGATGGGCGAAGATGTCGGTAATCTTCCGGATAAAAATGTCGTTACAACTGCAATGAGTTCCTTTGGTCAAGGGATTAACGTAACGCAGGTTCAAATGCTACGTGGTTTTACTGCAATTGCTAACGACGGTGTCATGTTGGAACCTAAATTTATCAGTGCCATTTATGATTCGGCCACTAACAGTGCCCGCAAGGGAACAAATGAAATCATAGGAAATCCAGTTTCTAAAACAGCAGCTCAAGAGACTCGTAAGTATATGATCACTGTTGGGACAGATCCAAATTTTGGTACCTTACAGACAAATGGAGTGCCGGTCATTCAGGTTCCAGGTCAAGATGTAGCGGTCAAGTCTGGTACGGCCCAGATTGCAGCAGAAGCTAAGGACGGAGGCGGATACTTGGAAGGCGAATACATCTATTCAGTAGTTGCTATGACGCCAGCTGAAGATCCTGATTTCATCATGTATGTGACAGTGAAGCAGCCTGAGGAGAAGTTCTATCCAGATTTATGGAAAGAAGTCGTTAATCCTCTTTTGGAAGAAGCAGTTGCCATGAAAGATACCCTTGGTTTAACGACTCCAACGCATGTCTTGGATAATGTGATTACTGAAACCAAGTACACTATGCCTAAAACAAAAGAAAAGGGCAAAGATAAATCACCGGGTTCTTATGCTGAAGAGCTACGTCGTAATTTGGTTCAGCCGATTATCCTTGGTACAGGAAGTAGCATCACTAAATTATCTGTTGAAGCAGGTAAGAATGTTGCTTCTAACCAGCAAGTCCTTCTTCTAACAGATGAGCTGGATGACATGCCAGACATGTACGGTTGGACGAAAGAGAACGCATCAACCTTTGCCAAATGGTTAGATATAAAGGTTACCTACAAAGGTGAAGGTTCGAAGGTTGTTGGACAGAGTGTAAAAGCCAATACCTCTATCAAGAACCTCAAAGAAATAACAATAACACTAGGAGAGTAAGATGCTTACAGCTATAATTGCAGGAATTACTACTTTGATTTTAACAATTATTGGAATCCCTGCCTTTATTCGTTTTTATCAAAAAGCCCGCATTTCCGGGCAACAAATGCACGAAGATGTCAAACAGCACCAAGCCAAAGCTGGAACACCGACTATGGGAGGAACTGTTTTCCTCTTGGCTTCGATTGTAGCTAGTTTTGTCATTGCACTATTTTCAGGAAATCTTTCTAGCAGCGTTACAACGATTTTGTTTATTCTGTTCTTGTATGGTTTAGTTGGCTTTTTAGATGATTTCTTAAAAGTTTTCCGTCGAATCAACGAGGGACTAAATCCTAAACAAAAACTATTCTTGCAGCTGGTGGGCGGCGTGGTTTTCTATCTCTTTTTTGAACGCCACGGCGGTGGGGATATGCTGAACGTTTTCGGTTTTCCACTGGAATTAGGTTTTCTTTATATTTTCTTTGTTCTCTTTTGGTTGGTTGGTTTTTCCAATGCAGTCAACCTAACTGATGGAATTGACGGTCTTGCAAGTATTTCCGTCGTGATCAGCTTGGGAGCTTATGCGGTTATTGCGTTAGAACAAAAGCGTTTTGATCTTCTGATTGTGATCTTTAGTATGATTGGTGGCCTGCTTGGCTTCTTCGGATTTAACCATAAACCTGCTAAGATCTTTATGGGAGACGTAGGTAGTCTGGCTCTAGGAGGTATGCTGGCGGCTCTCTCTATTGCCCTCCATCAAGAATGGACCTTGCTTTTGATTGGGATTGTCTACGTATTTGAAACAGCTTCAGTCATGCTCCAAGTTACTTACTTTAAGATGACAGGTGGTAAGAGGATTTTCCGAATGACTCCAGTTCACCATCATTTTGAACTTGGTGGTTTTTCTGGCCGTGGTAAGGCTTGGAGTGAATGGAAGGTGGATTTTCTCTTCTGGGGAATAGGCCTTGTTGCAAGTTTGATTGCTCTAGCAATTTTGTATTTGTAAGAAAAAGGAGAACGATTGTTCTCCTTCTTTTCATATAAATGGCTATAAATCCATAATTTCTGTTATAATAGATAGGACTACTAAGGATAAGAGGAAAAAATGAAATTTACAGAATTTACTTTTAAAAATTATATTCAGGAGGCTTTAGAGGATCTAAAGTTTGTTGAAGCAACAGAGGTACAGGAGAAGTTGATTCCAGTTGTTTTGTCTGGGTGCGACCTTGTCGGTGAATCAAAGACAGGTTCTGGGAAGACCCATACTTTTCTGCTACCGATTTTTCAAAAGCTGAATGAAGATGAGGATCACGTACAAGTTGTGATTACGGCACCAAGCCGTGAGTTAGCCACCCAGATCTATCAAGCAACTAGACAGATTGCTTCTTTTTCTGATAAGGAAATTCGTGTTGCTAATTATGTAGGAGGGACTGACAAGGCTCGTCAAATTGATAAGCTAGAATTTAACCAACCTCACATTGTTATCGGGACACCTGGACGAATCTATGACTTGGTCAAGTCAGGAGATTTAGCTATTCATAAGGCCAAGACCTTTGTTGTGGACGAGGCGGATATGACACTAGATATGGGTTTCTTAGAAACAGTGGATAAAATCGCCTCAAGCTTGCCAAAAGATTTACAATTTTTGGTATTCTCAGCGACTATTCCGCAGAAGCTACAGCCTTTCTTGAAGAAATATCTGTCCAATCCGGTCATGGAGCAAATCAAGACTAAAACGGTTATTTCTGATACAATCGAAAATTGGCTGGTCTCAACAAAAGGGCGCGATAAAAATGCGCAGATTTATGAAATTAGCCGAATCTTACAGCCTTATTTGGCTATGATTTTTGTCAATACCAAGACAAGAGCAGATGAGCTACACAGTTATTTGCTTGCTCAAGGCTTGAAAGTGGCTAAGATTCACGGTGATATTGCACCTCGTGAGCGTAAGCGGATTATGAATCAAGTGAAAAATCTGGATTTTGAATATATTGTTGCGACTGACCTAGCAGCAAGGGGAATTGATATTGAGGGGGTCAGTCATGTCATCAATGATGCTATTCCGCAGGACCTGTCTTTCTTTGTCCATCGAGTGGGAAGAACAGGACGCAATGGACTTCCTGGTACGGCCATTACGCTTTATCAGCCAAGTGATGACTCTGATATTCGTGAATTAGAGAAACTGGGTATCAAGTTCATTCCTAAGATGATAAAGAACGGTGAATTTCAGGACACTTATGATCGAGATCGACGAGCCAACCGCGAAAAGTCTTATGAGAAGCTCGATACAGAAATGATTGGTTTGGTTAAAAAGAAAAAGAAGAAAATCAAACCTGGTTATAAGAAAAAAATTCAGTGGGCTGTCAATGAAAAACGTCGTAAGACCAAGAGGGCTGAAAGTCGTGCTCGAGGTCGTGCAGAACGCAAGGCCAAGCGCCAAAGCTTCTAGTCATAAAATTTGCTTATACCCTTGATAAATAATTTATACTGTTCGATATAAAAATGGTGTGATAGACTAGAGTATACTGGTCTATCTTTTTTCTTGTGTTATTCAGATACAGTAAACCGAGTAAAAGAGCATAGACCTTCTTAAATGAGAATGATGAAAGGATTGAATGATGAACGCAAGTTTAGTTATATTAGCCTCTAACTGGTATCAGGAATTAATGAAGTCCATTCCAGATGGCCAAAATTTTAGTTTAAGATCTGTTTTTGATGCCCTGCCAAGAATTATTGAAAAATTACCAACAACTTTATTTTTAACACTGGGCGGCGCCCTTTTTGGTTTGGTTTTGGCTCTTCTGTTTGCTATTGTCAAAATCAACCGTGTCAAAGTTCTGTACCCTATTCAGGCTTTGTTTGTCAGCTTTTTAAGGGGGACACCTATCTTAGTCCAACTGATGCTTACCTATTATGGGATTCCTATAGCTCTAAAGGTAATTAATCAACGATTTGGAACAGCTTTTAATATCAATGCAATCCCAGCCTCAATCTTTGCTGTTGTTGCTTTCGCCTTTAATGAGGCAGCATATGCTAGCGAAACTATCCGGGCAGCAATTCTCTCTGTCAGTGAAGGAGAAATTGAAGCAGCTAGAAGTTTGGGAATGACCAATACCCAAGTATATCGTCGTGTGATTATTCCTAATGCAGCAGTTGTAGCTACACCAACCCTGATCAACTCCTTGATTGGTTTGACCAAAGGAACTTCATTAGCCTTTAGTGCTGGAGTGGTCGAAGTATTTGCTCAAGCCCAAATTTTAGGTGGTTCAGATTACCGTTATTTTGAGCGCTTCATTTCAGTCGCTCTAGTCTATTGGGTTGTCAATATTATGATTGAGCAATTTGGCCGCTTTATCGAAAGAAAAATGGCCATCCAAACGCCAGCTGCAATTGATTCAGGAATTCAAGCGAAAGGAGATATCCTTTAATGATTCACATTTTTAACCTCAGTAAATCTTTCTCTGGTCAAGCGGTATTGGATAATCTTAGTTTGGATATCCAAAAAGGAGAAGTTATTGCCCTGATTGGTTCATCTGGGGCTGGTAAATCCACCTTTCTTCGCAGTTTGAATTACTTGGAAACTCCAGATAGCGGTATCATTGAGATTGATGATTTTAGAGTTGATTTTTCCCAAATTACTCAGGAGGAAATCTTAACACTTCGTAGAAAATTAGCCATGGTTTTCCAGCAGTTTAATCTATTTGAGAGACGGACTGCTCTGGAAAATGTAAAAGAAGGCCTGCTCGTTGTCAAGAAACTATCGGATGAAGAAGCTACTAAAATAGCTAAAGAAGAATTGGCCAAGGTAGGTTTATCAGATCGAGAAAATCATTATCCCCGTCATTTATCAGGTGGTCAAAAACAGCGGGTAGCTTTGGCAAGGGCTCTAGCCATGAAACCTGATGTTCTCCTGCTTGATGAACCTACATCTGCTCTGGATCCTGAGCTTGTCGGCGAAGTAGAAAGATCCATTGCTGATGCTGCAAGATCTGGTCAAACAATGATTTTGGTTAGTCATGATATGTCCTTTGTTTCACAGGTTGCTGACAAGGTTCTCTTTTTAGATAAGGGGCATATTATTGAAGGTGGTAAGCCTGATGAGATTATGAATAATCCGAAAGAAGAACGGACGAAAGAGTTTTTTGCTAGTTACAAACGAACCTATATTTGATATAATGGAGAAAAGATAACTCGGTTGGTTTTACCAGCTGAGTTTGTTTTGAGCGAAATAAGCATGACTTATTGGACATAAATAGACCAAAACATAGGAGATTAAATGTTAAAGCAAATTTTTTCTCTCTATATAGAGAGTCTTCTTTTGACAACAGCCCTAATCGGCGGTTTGTCAGGGATTTTAATTTTAGCCAGAATGGCTAGTCGCAAGGATAAGACAGCAAAGGCACGACAGGCGCATTTGTTTGATGTACTTTTGATTGATATTATGACTATACCTATTTTATCTTTTGCGGTTATGGGCATTCTCTTAGTGCTGAAAGCATAATGCTTGCAAAAGTTTTTTATTGGCGTTAGAATAATTATTATTACAACAAAAGAAGGTGGAGTCATGTACGATACAATTATTATTGGAGCAGGTCCTGCAGGAATGACAGCGGCGCTTTATGCTGCAAGAAGCAACCTAAAAGTTGCCTTACTGGAAGCTGGTATTCCAGGCGGACAAATGAACAATACAGCGGATGTTGAAAACTATCCTGGCTATGCCCTGATTAGCGGCCCAGAATTGGCTGAAAAGATGTTCGAGCCATTGGAAAATCTCGGAGTAGAGCATGTATTTGGTCATGTTCAAAGAATTGAAGATCAGGGTGATTTTAAAAAAGTTATCACAGAAGATGAAGTTTATGAAAGTAAGACTGTTATTATTGCAACAGGGGCCTTTCACCGTCAGCTCAATGTGCCAGGTGAGGCTGAATTTAATAGCCGGGGTGTTTCTTACTGTGCAGTTTGTGATGGAGCTTTTTTCCGTGATGAAGACTTACTAGTTGTCGGTGGAGGTGACTCGGCAGTTGAGGAAGCCATTTTCTTGACCCAGTTTGCTAAAAGTGTGACCATTGTTCACCGTCGTGATCAATTACGCGCACAAAAGGTTTTGCAAGATCGTGCCTTTGCTAATGAAAAAATTAGTTTTGTCTGGGATTCAGTCGTTGAAGCTATTCATGGTAACGAGCGTAAGGTGACTGGAGTAACCTTTAAAAATATTAAGACAGGTGAAACTAGCCAAGCAGATTTTGGTGGTATCTTCATTTATGTCGGTTTGGATCCAGTTAGTGAATTTGTAGCTGATTTGGGTATAAGAGATGAATCAGGTTGGATTGTGACAGATGACCATATGAAAACATCAGTAGCTGGTATCTACGCAATCGGAGATGTTCGTCAAAAAGACTTACGCCAGATTACGACAGCAGTAGGTGATGGAGCGATTGCGGGTCAAGAAGCTTATAAATATATCACTGAACATGAATAAAACCGAAAACCTTGTTAGTTTATGACTAACAAGGTTTTTTGATTTGTTGAAGCTTTTGAGGCATAATTGTGGAGTGGTTTATTAGAAATTAAATAGATATTAGCTAAATTGGAGAAAGAATGATTTTAATTTTCTAATTGCCGGACTATTTCCCTATAACCTCTTAATTGTAAATTTATGATATAATAAGTAAAATCCATGCAGTTTATAAAGGAGAAAATATGTTTCCAGATGATAGTTTAACCTTACATACAGACTTGTATCAAATCAATATGATGCAGGTTTATTTCAATCAGAATATCCATAACAAACGTGCAGTCTTTGAAGTTTTTTTCCGTAAGAATCCTTTTAATAACGGCTACGCTGTCTTTGCGGGCTTAGAAAGAATTATTTCCTATCTCAATAATCTGACGTTCAGCCAGAGTGATTTAGACTATCTTGAGTCCTTGGGTTATCATGGAGACTTCTTAGATTACTTACGGAATTTAAAGATGAGCCTTAGTGTACGGTCGGCTCAGGAAGGGGACTTAGTTTTTGCCAATGAGCCAATTGTGCAAGTGGAAGGTCCTCTGGCTCAGTGTCAGCTTGTGGAGACCGCCCTGCTCAATATCGTTAATTTTCAGACCCTGATTGCCACTAAGGCAGCCCGTATCCGTTCTGTTATCGAAGATGAGCCCCTGATGGAGTTTGGAACTCGCCGTGCTCAAGAAATGGATGCAGCTATCTGGGGAACTCGGGCTGCTGTGATTGGTGGAGCCAACGGTACCAGTAATGTTCGAGCGGGTAAGCTCTTTGATATTCCTGTTTTAGGAACCCACGCTCATGCCCTTGTTCAAGTTTACGGTAATGATTATGATGCCTTTAAAGCTTATGCCGAAACTCACCATGATTGTGTATTTTTGGTAGATACTTATGATACATTGCGTTTGGGTGTTCCGGCAGCCATTCGAGTTGCGCGTGAGCTGGGTGATAAGATTAAATTCCTAGGTGTTCGTATTGACTCAGGTGACCTTGCCTATATTTCTAAGAAGGTTCGGCAGCAATTAGATGAAGCTGGCTTCCCTGATGCTAAGATTTATGCGTCCAATGATCTGGATGAAAATACCATTCTCAACTTGAAAATGCAAAAAGCTAAGATTGATGTTTGGGGCGTGGGTACCAAGTTGATTACGGCTTATGATCAGCCGGCTTTAGGAGCAGTTTATAAGATTGTTGCTATTGAAGATGAGAATGGAAAATTGCGCAATACCATCAAGCTGTCCAATAATGCTGAAAAAGTTTCGACTCCAGGTAAGAAGCAGGTTTGGCGCATTACCAGTCGGGAAAAAGGTAAGTCTGAAGGAGACTACATTACCTATGAAGGCATTGATGTCAATGGCTTGGAAGAGCTGGAAATGTTCCATCCTACCTACACTTACATTAATAAGACAGTTAAGGATTTTGATGCTGTGCCGCTATTGGTAGATATTTTCCAAGAGGGAAATCTCGTTTACAAAAAGCGGAGCCTGACTGAGATTCAAGCTTATGCCCGTAAGGAATTTGATAAACTCTGGGATGAGTACAAGCGGGTTCTTAATCCACAGGATTATCCAGTTGACCTGGCTCGTGATATCTGGCAGGATAAGATGGACTTGATTGACCAGATGCGTAAGAAAGCCTACCAGACAGGAGCAGAAAAATGAGCCTACAAGAAGAAATCATCGCTCAATTGGGCGTCAAACCTATCATTGACCCGGAGGAAGAAATCCGCAAGTCGGTCGACTTTCTCAAGGCCTATCTGAAAAAGCACCCTTTTTTGAAAAGTTATGTTCTGGGAATTTCTGGTGGTCAGGATTCAACCTTGGCTGGTCGCTTAGCTCAGCTGGCTATAGAGGAAATGCGGGCTGAGACTGGTGATAATAGCTACCGCTTTATCGCTGTTCGTCTGCCTTACGGTGTTCAGGCAGATGAAGATGATGCTCAAAAGGCTCTGGCTTTTATCCAGCCTGATGTCAGTTTGACAGTCAATATCAAGGAATCTGCTGATGCCATGACAAAGGCTGTGGAGGCAACGGGTGCCACAGTCTCTGATTTTAACAAGGGCAATATCAAGGCCCGCAGCCGTATGATTGCCCAGTATGCTTTGGCTGGTTCGTACAGCGGGGCTGTCATTGGGACCGATCACGCAGCAGAAAATGTCACGGCCTTTTTCACCAAGTTTGGGGATGGCGGAGCAGATATCTTACCGCTTTACCGTCTCAATAAACGACAAGGCAAGCAGCTTTTGGCCACTTTAGGAGCTGATCCTGCCCTCTATGAAAAGGTACCGACGGCTGATTTGGAAGAGGAAAAACCTGGGATTGCGGATGAAGTCGCTCTGGGAGTGACCTATAATGAAATTGATGATTATCTCGAAGGTAAGTCTGTTTCAGCTCAAGCCCAAGAAACTATCGAATCTTGGTGGCATAAAGGACAGCACAAACGCCATTTGCCGATTACGATTTTTGATGAATTTTGGAAGTGAAAATCTCTATTAAAACTTTTTAGTTTGCGCTAAGAAACGAGGAAGCTATGAAAAAGATTGGTACACAGTCCATTGAAACCAAACGTCTTTTACTAAGACCTTTTCTGGAATCGGATGCTCAAGCTATGTATGACAACTGGGCTTCTCGTCCGGATAATTTGTTACATGTGACCTGGGATGCTCACGAGAGTCCTGAAGTCACCCAACAGTCTATTGCTCGCTGGGTTGAGAATTATCAAAACTTAGATTTTTACAAGTGGGGCATCTGCCTGAAAGAAAATCCTGAACAAGTGCTTGGTGATATCAGTGTGGTTGATAGAGATGATACGGTCAATGATTGCGAGGTCGGTTACATTTTAAGTAAAGACTATTGGGGGCAGGGGCTGATGACAGAAGCTTTGAAAGCTGTTTTGAACTATCTCTTGCAAGACGCAGGATTCAATCGTGTCACAGCAAGATTTGTAACAGCCAATCCAGCTTCGGGGCGTGTTATGGCTAAGGCTGGAATGAGCTACGAAGGTACTTTCCGTCAGGCTGTATTTCATAAAGGACAAGTCAAAGATTTTTCCGTCTATGGCATCCTAAAATCTGATTTAGAAAAAGGCTAGGACTCTTTTGTCTAGCCTTTTTACTTGCACTCCTTTTTTAAAGTTCTATAATAGATGTATAATGACAAGGAGGATTCTATGAAGTCGTTAGAACAAGATTTTACAGATAAGTTGTATGCTGCTTATGAAGCTAATCCTAAGTTTGTAGCAATGGAAAATGCCATCAGCCATAATGGTCTTTTGACGTCCTTGGAGAAGCGAAGCAGTGCTGTGGAAAACACGCCAGTCTTTTCACTGGATCTCACTAAGGATAAGGTTAGCGACCAGAAAGCGTCTGGGCGCTGTTGGATGTTTGCAGCTCTTAATACCTTCCGCCACAAGATGATTGCTGGTTTCCAATTGGAAGATTTTGAACTATCTCAGGCCCACACCTTCTTTTGGGATAAATATGAAAAATCCAACTGGTTCTTAGAGCAGGTGCTGGCAACCGCTGACCAAGAATTGACTAGTCGCAAGGTTAAGTTTCTCTTAGATACGCCTCAGCAGGATGGCGGTCAATGGGATATGGTTGTTTCTCTTTTTGAAAAATATGGCGTCGTACCCAAGTCAGTCTATCCAGAGTCAATTTCTTCTAGCAACAGCCGTGAGCTCAATCAGATTCTTAATAAACTCCTGCGTCAGGATGCACAGATTTTGCGAGAATTAGTGGCAGAAGGTGCAAACTCGGCTGAACTTCAGGCTAAGAAAGAAGAACTTCTCCAGGAAGTCTTTAACTTCCTAGCTATGAATTTAGGTTTACCGCCTCGCCAATTCGACTTCTCTTATCGCGATAAAGATAACAATTTTCATAGTGAGAGCGGATTGACACCACAAGTTTTCTTCAAAAAATATGTTGATCTCAAATTAGACGATTATGTCTCTATCATCAATGCGCCAACTGCAGACAAGCCTTATGGTCAGTCTTATACAGTTGAGATGCTGGGTAATGTCGTTGGTAGCAAGCCGGTTCGTTATTTGAATGTTGAAATGGACAGACTAAAAGAGCTGGCTATCGCCCAAATGCGAGCTGGCGAAACCGTATGGTTTGGTTCTGATGTTGGACAGTCTAGCAATCGTAAAGCGGGTATTATGGCTGACGGCATGTATGACTTTACTTCTAGTATGGATATCCAGTTGACTCAAGACAAGGCAGGACGTTTGGACTATAGCGAAAGTCTGATGACTCATGCAATGGTTTTGACAGGGGTTGACTTGGATGAAAATGGAAAAGCCAATAAATGGAAGGTCGAGAACTCTTGGGGCGAAAAGGTTGGTAACAAGGGTTACTTTGTAGCCTCTGACTCTTGGATGGATGAATATACCTACCAGATCGTAGTGCGCAAAGAATTTCTGACTGAAGCGGAATTAGCTGCTTATGAATCAGAGCCTATTGTCTTGGCTCCGTGGGATCCAATGGGAGCCTTAGCCCTATAAAAGAATATTTATGAAGAAGGTCCTTATAGCTATATAAGGCCTTTTCTAAATAAAAAAACTCTATCTTCTCATATGAGAGAAGATAGAGTTTTTATGTTGATCTTCCAAACATTAGCGCTGGCCGTTATTAATTTGCGGTTTGCTTTCTTGAGGGTTGGAAGTAGAGGATGAACTTGATTCGGAAGTAGTAGAAGATTCCGAACTACTTGAAGAAGACTCTTCCTCAGAAGAAGATGATTCTTCTGAAGTTGAAGAAGGTTGGATATAGTATCGATATGGATTAGATCCGTTTAGGTATAGATAGTAACCAACTCGATAAACCCCATTTGGTTGCTCCCAGTCTTCGTTTCCATTGGTATTCAAGAAAGTCATCATAGACCGATAGACATCAGTTGCAACCTTGACCCCATCATCAAGAACTGGTGTCAATCGGTTTGAATAACCAGTCCATACAGCCATTGAATACTGAGGAGTGTAACCGACGAAGAGTTCATCTGGAGTTACAATACTAGAGCCGTAATAAGGTTTTGTAAGTTTGGTTAATTCATCGTCTGCATAGTTAGAAGTACCAGTTTTCCCAGCCTGATAGACACCAGAAATTGCTGCATTTGTACCTGTTCCGGATGTCAAAACAGTTTTCATCATATCTGTCATCATGTAGGCTGTTGTTTCTTTCATGGCTCTTGAACCTTCGTTAGAGAAGACTTTTTCAGTACCATCGCTAAAGACAATTCTATTGACATATTGAGGTTTGTAGTAGGTTCCTCCATTAGCAAAAGCTGCATAGGCCGCAGCCATCTTCTCACTGCTTGCGCCATATTCGTTTCCAGATTTGTTGGTATTACTTGAAATAGCATTTGAATAGTGCATTTCTGGATAGTTGATACCAATCTTATTCAAGAACTTAAGTGCTTGTTTGAGACCAACGGCTTCTAAAGTTTTAACAGCTGGAACGTTCCGTGATTCTTGGATGGCATATTGCATGGTTATATTACCATAATAGCGCATATCCCAGTTGTAGACAGGGGTGCTAGAGCCAGGGAAATTATAAGGGGCATCTGCAATAGTTGCAGATGTTGCACTATAGACCCCATCTTCGATGGCTGGTGCATAGTCTGTGATAGGTTTCATAGTTGAACCCCAGTCCCTATTGGTTTCAACGGCTTGGTTCGTACCAAATGAAACATTAGTAGACTGTTTACGAGCTCCAAGCTGAGCAATGACTTTACCATTTGTTACATCCATAACCGTGGAAGCAACTTGAAGTTCATCGTCTGGGTAGTTAACATAGGTATCGGAGTTATAGATCTCCCACAGTTGCTTTTGAGCGTCAGTATTGACATTGGTGTAGACTTCCATACCAGTAGTCAGCAAGTTATAGCCTGTTTCTTTTTCGACCTGCTCGATAACTTGTTTTAAATAGTTATCCATATATGCTGGATAAGATGCAGAGCTCTTCAAGCTTTGCAAACCGTCAGTAACAGGAGTATTGATAGCTTGTTCATACTGTTCAGCAGTGATGTATTTCAGTTGGTACATCTCAGATAAAACCAGGTTACGGCGTTGAAGTGCTGCTTCTGGTTGAGAGTATGGATCATACTGGTTTGGAGCTTGGGGCATTCCGGCAAGCAAGGCTAATTGAGGCAAGCTTAGGTCTTTTAAGTCCTTGCCATAAAAACTTTGTGCTGCTGTCTGCATCCCATAGTTCCCATTAGACATGTAAACCTTATTGACATAATAGGTCAGAATTTGTTGCTTTGTAGCTTTTCTTTCTAGTTGGAAAGCCAGCCAAGCTTCCTGAGCTTTACGTGAGACTGTCTGGTCTGCTTTTGAGGTAGAAAAATATGTCAGTTTGATCAACTGTTGGGTCAAGGTAGAACCACCCTGAAGTCCATTTGATCTCTTAAGAATATTATTAAAGATAGAGCCGATAATCCGAATAGAGTCCACTCCACGGTGATTGAAGAAACGATGGTCTTCAATAGCAACAATAGCATTGACCAAATCAGTTGGAATTTGATCAGTGGTTACATTTACGCGCTTTTCAGATCCCAAATCTGCAATAAGGTTATTTTGGCTATCATAAATTTTGCTGGAAGTAGTAGCAACGAGCTTGCTCTCTGATAACTCAGGGGCCTTGCTCACATAGTAGAAGAAGAGACAACTTCCTATCAGAAGTCCCAAAAGAAAGAGTGAGATAAGGCCGCTTGCAACCCATTTTAGGGCAGTGATTAAGGTTTGTTTATTCATTAGAGTGACCACCTAGTAAATTTTTTGAGATTATATCAAGATAAGGTACGCTGGGAAGGATGTTTTGTTCAATGAGATAACCATGTTTCTGAATATAATCCAGGGGCATGGATTTCCCACCCTTATCAATCTTGTAAAACTCAATTAAGTAGGGAGCAGGAAGGAGGTAGGTTTCCTTCAGGCTAGAAAAGTGAAGTAAGACAAAGCAAATTCCGCCTTGATTGAGCACTTGATCCATATGCTCAATCTGGTGTGCATGAAAGTTCTTCATAGGCATGGATTGTTTTTGCCGCGTTTCCTTGGCTTCAAAGTCAATATAATGCCCACGGTAAACTCCCGAGTAGTCCGTAGTAGATGCTTGGCGAAAGTAGGCCTCGACAATCTTGGCACGGCTTCGCTTAGGATAATCGACTTTGACAATTTGCACGGGTGTAGGCTTTTTATGAATAACAGCTAATCCACGGCTAAGATAATAGTCATTGGTGTCGTTAATCATTTTTTCGAAAGTCATTCCCCGATTAGCGAAATCGACAGTCCCTTTTTTCACCTTTTTTATGTTATTTTTAGATGTAAGCTTATTCGGATAGTTGACCATAAAACTCCTTATTGGTACAATAACATCACTCTATTATACCATAAATCATTGTAAAAGGATAAAAAATGGTCAGTGTACTTGTTGTAGGCTATAAAGCCTTTGATTTAGGAATCTTTGGCGACAAGGATCAACGCTTGAAAATTATCAAAGCAGCTATTCGCAGGGATTTGATCTATCTCTTAGAAAATGGCATGAAATGGCTGGTTTTTACTGGGAACTTGGGCTTCGAAGTCTGGGTTCTGGAAGTTGCCAAGGAATTACAGGAAGAATATAATTTTCAATTGGCGACAATCTTTATTTTTGAAAACCAAGGTGAAAATTGGAATGAGGCTAACCAAGAAAAATTAGCCAACTTCAAAAATGTTGATTTTATCAAATATGCTTATCCTAGCTATGAAAACCCCAGTCAATTTCGTACCTATAATCAATTTTTGTTAGAGAGCACGGATGGCGCTTATCTATTCTACGATGAAGAAAATGAGACAAAGCTCAAGTATCTTTACCGAATGATGAAGGAAAATAAACAATATCATATCAAAAAATTAACATTTGATGACTTAAATGAGATGGCGGCAAATTTTTCTGAAATTTAAAGTTTATACCTTGATTTTTCTCTTCCTTTTCGTATATAATGATAATAATAAACCAGATTGGAGAGAGAAATGGCTAGTATTATTTTTACACCTAAAGATATTTTTGATCAAGATTTTAAAACAGCAGTACGTGGATATAGTAAGCAAGAAGTAGATGAGTTTTTAGATGATGTGATCAAAGACTATGAAACTTATTCAGCTTTAGTGAAGGAATTACGTGAAGAAAATAGCCGTTTAAAACAAGAACTTTCTAAGCGTATGCAGGAAGCTCCAAATTCAACTGCTTCTCAGGTTCATCAGTCATTTGGAGACACAACTCAAACGACAATTACCAATTTTGATATCTTGAAACGACTAAGCCGTTTGGAAAAAGAAGTGTTCGGTAAGCAAATTCAAGCGAGCGAATTAAATCAATTGTAATTATAAGACGTGCAATTTTTGGATAATCGCATGAAAAGTTATTTTTCATGAGGAAAGTCCATGCTAGCACTGGCTGTGATGCCGGTAGTGTTTGTGCTAGGCGAAACAATAAGCCTAGGGACGGATTTTTCCGTTACGGCGGATGAAACAGCTAAGTCTCTTGATATGCTGGAGTAGGCCTGAAAGTGCCACAGTGACGTAGTTTTTGTGGAAACACAAGAAGTGGAACGCGGTAAACCCCTCAAGCTAGCAACCCAAACTTTGGTCGGGGCATGGAATGCGTGGAAACGAACATTGCATTCTGACTGGAAACAGTAGACAGATGATTATCGAAGGAAATGGTGCCTAGTCATTTCTGGAACAAAACATGGCTTATAGAAAATTGCATATAGGTGGAGGCTAGGGCTTGGTTCTTAGCCTCTAATTATAGTGAAATATACTTTAAAAAGTTAGGGACAGCAACTTTTCCTGATGTAAGTAAATCTCAAGTCGGCTATCTCAGTATATGGATAGACGCTTCCCCTTTGTTTTGAGGAAATAATGAAAAAAACATTTGACTTAATAGCGACAGCTGCAGCAGGTCTAGAAGCAGTAGTTGGTCGTGAAATTAGAAATCTTGGAATCGATTGTCAGGTTGAAAATGGTCGTGTTCGTTTTGAAGGAGACGTTCAAACGATTATTCAAACCAATCTTTGGCTGAGGTCGGCAGACCGGATCAAAATCATTGTTGGGACTTTTCCTGCCAAGACTTTTGAAGAGCTTTTTCAAGGTGTCTTTGCACTTGATTGGGAAAACTACCTACCCTTAGGCGCAAAATTCCCTATTTCGAAAGCGAAATGTGTCAAGTCCAAACTTCACAATGAACCCAGCGTTCAGGCAATTTCTAAGAAAGCCGTTGTGAAGAAGTTGCAGAAACACTATGCGCGTCCTGAAGGGGTTCCCCTTATGGAAAATGGACCTGAATTTAAGATTGAAGTTTCTATTTTAAAAGATTTGGCGACAGTCATGATTGATACGACGGGGACTAGCTTGTTTAAGCGTGGTTATAGGACAGATAAGGGTGGAGCACCAATTAAGGAAAATATGGCAGCTGCCATTCTTCTCTTATCCAATTGGTATCCTGATAAACCTTTAGTTGATCCAACATGTGGCTCTGGAACTTTTTGTATAGAGGCTGCTTTGATTGGTAAAAACATTGCTCCTGGTCTCTATCGCTCTTTTGCTTTTGAAGAATGGAATTGGATAGATCGAGCACAGATTCAGAAAGCAAAAGCTGATGCTCGTTTGCAAATTAAGCAGGATATTCGATTGGATATTGCTGGATCAGATTTGGATGCGCGTATGATTGATATTGCCAAGAAGAATGCTGAAAAAGCTGGAGTGGCAGACTGTATTTGCTTTAAGCAAATGAGGTTGCAAGACTTGCACACTAACAAAATCAATGGTGTAATTATCTCAAATCCTCCCTATGGGGAAAGGCTTTTGGATGATACGGCTGTTACAAAACTCTACCAGGAAATGGGGCAGACTTTTGCACCATTAGAAACATGGAGTAAATTTATTCTGACCAGTGATGAGGCTTTTGAAAGTAAATATGGAAGTCCAGCAGATAAAAAGAGAAAACTCTATAATGGAACCTTGAAGGTTGATTTATATCAATATTTTGGACAAAGAGTCAAACGAAAACTTGAAGAGTAGAAAGGATGACTATGAGTAAGGAAAATACAAAGCCTGAAAGCCAAGAGCAAGAATCTATTTTAGATTTTGAAGAAGCTAAGGAAATGACTATTGGTCAGGCTGCCAGAAAAAGTGAAGAATTAGAAGCTGGCGTCAAAGAAGATGATAGTGTTTTAGACAAATATATCAAGCAGCATCGTCAAGAAATTGAAGCTGGAAAGTATACAGCGACGGTTCAAGCTCAAAAGAAACAAGACGAAAAGGCAGAAGAAGCGAAAAAAGAAACAGTTTCAACTGATGAGACGAAAGAAGAAGTTATAGCTTCTCCTAAAAGTTCTGGATTAGAAGCTGAGGTCAGCCAAGCTTTTGCTGACGAGCCTGAAGATAAGACTCAAGTGGACATGGAGACTGTTGCTCCAGTAACTACACCGGTTACTGAGGATTCTTATGAAGATGATGATGAAAAGACCGGTTCTGATAGTAAAAAGGTCATCTACGCTCTAGTGGCTCTTCTGGCGGTGGCTGGAATTGCGGCAACTGCTTACTTTGCGATGAATCGAAATCAGGCTGGTAAAACAGTAACGAGCTCCAGCAGTCAATCAAGTAAAAAAACTAGTTCAAGTAGTTCAAGTTCTGAAAACAAGGCCTTGAAAAAATTTAATGATTTATACGATTCTTTCTTTACTGATAAGAATAAATTGGCTCTTAAAAACAGTAGCTTTGCCAACTTGGATCAATTAAAAACGGCACTTGAAGCCCTAAAAAATGATAAGGAATATACGGTTGCTAAGGCTAAATATGATAGTCTTGTAAAACAAATCTCAGCAATTCAAGCAGTCAATTCTCAGTTTGAAACAGCTGCGATCAAAGATGGCGTTTTGGATACCAATGCAAAAGTTAAGGGAGACGCGACTTTTACTGAAGCTAAAACGGGTAATGATAATTTAGATAAGTTAATCAGCTCTGCCATTAGTCAAGGAAAGGGTCAGCAAACAGTCTCTCAATCAGCTGGAGGTCAAGGGACTCCTTCAAATACAGCTCCAGCACCTGCTGAAACAACTCCAACAGCACCGACCACTAATAATGCGGATCAAGGCGTAATCACTGGTGGTTCTACTGGATATGGAGGACTGTCCAGCACTGGTGTGGCTCTGCAGAGAAATCTAAGCCGTGTTCCTTATAATCAGGCTGTGATTGATGATGTCAATAATCCCGCTTGGGTCTTTAATCCAGGTATTTTGGAAAAAATCTTAAAAATTTCACGGGAACGTGGCTATATTACTGGCGATCAATATATCATCGAACGTGTCAATATTATAAAAGGAAATGGCTACTATAATCTTTTTAAACCAGATGGAACCTATCTCTTTAGTATCAACTGTAAAACGGGTTATTTTGTAGGAAATGGTCCGGGTTATGCGGATTCTCTAGACTATTAGAAACAAATAAAAAATCTCAAGCTAAAAAATTAGTCTTGAGATTTTTTTGTTATTAAAGGATCAAATAACATGGCGTTCGAAAGCATTATCCGATATGCCTTGTTTGAGGATTAACTTAGCCCACTCTTTGGCAGAAAAGAGGCTGTGATCTTTATAGTTTCCGCAAGACTCAATCGTAGTTCCTGGGACGTCCTCCCAAGTAGTGGTTTCAGCGATTTCTTCAAGGCATGATTTGATCACTTGGGCGATTTCGGATGGGGTATGACGTCCCCACATGATCATATGGAAACCAGTTCGACAACCAAAAGGAGAGCAATCAATCATTCCATCAATGCGTTTACGGATAAGCATGGCCAGCAGGTGTTCAATGGTATGGAGACCTGCAGTTGGAATGGAATCTTCATTTGGCTGGACAAGTCGGATATCAAAATTGGAAATGACATCTCCTTTTGGTCCGCTTTCTTCTCCAATGAGTCGTACATAAGGGGCCTTAACGATTGTGTGATCAAGCTCGAAACTTTCAACAATAACTTCTTTAGACATAAAAGTCTCCTTTGTAATCAATTTCTATAGTTTGATTATATCAAATATTTTTGCAAAAAAATAATTTTTGACAAGAATAAAGGTGTCACAAGGCTTTGCCAAAAACTTAATAAAATAATATAAGAAATCGCTCTCTTTTTTACCAAAATCAGTTTGTTAATTTATCAAATTTATGATAAAATAATTAAGAATTTTCGAATTCAATTTAAAATAAATTAATGAGGTAAAAACATGGAAATGATTTTCGCTCTTGTTTTTGCCGTCATCATTGGTTTAGTCATTGGATATGTAAGCATCTCGGCTCGAATGAAATCTTCAAAAGAAGCCGCGGAACTTACTCTTTTGAATGCTGAACAAGAAGCAACGAATTTACGCGGTCAGGCCGAGCGTGAAGCAGATATCATTTTGAAAGATGCAAAACGCGAGACTAATTCGCTTAAAAAAGAAGCACTTTTGGAGGCAAAAGAAGAAGCCAGAAAATATCGAGAAGAAGTTGAGGCAGAGTTTAAGTCTGAGCGTCAAGAGCTGAAACAAACAGAAAGTCGTTTGACAGAACGTGCAGCTAGCCTTGATCGAAAAGATGATAACTTGACCAACAAAGAGAAGTTGCTCGAGCAGAAAGAACAAAGTCTTTCAGATAAAACTAAATACATTGATGAGCGGGAAGAACAACTAGCTGAGCTTGAAAAACAAAAAGAAGCTGAACTAGAAAGAGTTGCTTCACTATCGCAGAACGAAGCACGTGATCTGATTCTTGCTCAAACAGAGGAAAAGCTAACCAAAGAAATTGCGATGCGTATTCGTGAGGCTGAACAAGAGGTTAAAGAACGCTCTGACAAGATGGCTAAAGATATCTTGGTTCAAGCCATGCAGCGGATTGCTGGTGATTATGTGGCTGAGCAGACCAACTCAACGGTCCACTTGCCTGATGATACGATGAAGGGACGGATTATCGGTCGTGAAGGACGCAATATCCGCACTTTTGAAAGTCTTACAGGAATTGATGTTATTATCGATGACACTCCAGACGTTGTAACCCTATCTGGATTTGATCCTGTTCGCCGTGAAATTGCTCGCATGACGATGGAAGCCCTCCTTAAAGATGGACGGATTCATCCAGCTCGTATTGAAGAGTTAGTCGAGAAGAACCGTTTGGAAATTGATAATCGTATTCGTGAATATGGGGAAGCAGCAGCCTATGAAATTGGAGCTCCAAACCTTCACCCTGATTTGATGAAGATCATGGGACGATTGCAATTCCGCACGTCTTATGGACAAAATGTCCTTCGTCATTCAATTGAAGTGGCGAAGTTAGCAGGAGTCATTGCTGGTGAACTTGGTGAAAATGCAACTCTGGCACGCCGGGCTGGTTTCCTTCACGATATCGGAAAAGCAATTGACCGAGAAGTGGAAGGAAGTCACGTTGAAATTGGTACCGAGCT
This sequence comes from Streptococcus sp. SG2, assembly GCF_030439925.1. Lineage (NCBI taxonomy): Bacteria > Bacillati > Bacillota > Bacilli > Lactobacillales > Streptococcaceae > Streptococcus > Streptococcus sp. SG2. Next base: position 636,141 of record NZ_JAQFJD010000002.1, read on the forward strand.
CGCTCGTAAGTACAAGGAACATCCAGTTGTGGTCAACACCATTGCTAGCCACCATGGAGATGTAGAAGCTGAAAGCGTGATTGCAGTCATTGTTGCTGCAGCGGATGCGCTCAGCGCTGCTCGTCCGGGTGCTCGTAGCGAGTCACTAGAGAGCTATATTAAACGCTTGCATGACTTAGAAGAAATTGCGAATGAATTCGATGGTGTTAAGACAAGCTTTGCTTTGCAGGCGGGTCGTGAAATCCGCATCATGGTTCATCCTGAAAAAATCAAGGATGATAAGGTGACGATTTTGGCACATGATGTTCGTGAGAAGATTGAAAACAATCTGGAGTATCCAGGAAATATCAAGGTCACAGTTATTCGTGAATTGCGTGCCGTTGATTATGCTAAGTAGAGAAACAGCTTTCGAGCTGTTTTTTTCTTTCAGTAGCTTATAATCATCATAAAAAGCAGTTGAAATATCTGCTTTTTTTTGTTACACTAGGTAAAAGACTGTGAAGGAGACCAAATGACGGAACGTGGCTTGTTAATCGTTTTTTCTGGACCATCTGGTGTAGGAAAAGGAACGGTTAGACGTGAAATTTTTGAAAGCTCAGAAAATCAATTTCAATATTCTGTATCTATGACGACACGTCCGCAACGTCCAGGAGAAGTGGACGGTGTGGATTATTTCTTTAGAACTCGTGAAGAGTTTGAAGAGTTAATCCGTCAGGGTCAGATGTTGGAGTATGCTGAGTATGTCGGTAACTACTACGGGACGCCACTAACTTATGTCAACGAGACCTTGGATAAGGGAATCGATGTCTTCCTTGAAATTGAGGTGCAAGGTGCCTTGCAGGTCAAGAAAAAAGTTCCAGACGCTGTCTTTATTTTTTTGACACCTCCAGATTTGGAAGAATTACAAGACCGTTTGGTTGGTCGTGGCACAGACAGCGCAGACGTCATTGCTAAGCGCATTGAGAAAGCCAAGGAAGAAATTGCCCTCATGCGTGAGTATGACTATGCTATTGTCAATGATGAGGTCAGTCTAGCGGCCGAACGAGTTAAGCGAGTGATTGAGGCGGAGCATTTCCGTGTGGATCGCGTGATAGGCCACTATCAAGATATGGTGAAAAATTCTGCAACAGTAAGATAAAGATTAGAAATTAGGTAAAGAATTATGATGTTAAAACCGTCTATTGATACTTTGTTGGACAAGGTACCATCAAAATATTCATTAGTAATTTTGGAAGCAAAGCGTGCACACGAGCTTGAGGCTGGCGCTACACCGACTCAGGACTTTAAATCTGTCAAATCAACTCTTCGAGCTCTAGAAGAAATTGAGTCTGGAAATGTAACGATTCACCCAGATCCAGAAGGAAAACGTGAAGCTGTTCGTCGCCGTGCAGAAGAAGAGCGCTTGCGTAAGGAAGAAGAAGAGCGTAAAATTAAAGAACAAATCGCTAAAGAAAAAGAAGAAGGCGAAAAGATTTAAGATTGGGGGAACTCAATCTTCTTTTTTCTATTCCAGCTATTTTTTCGGTATAATAGAGAGACGTATATTTTTGCGCAAATAATTAGCAAATGCATAGAAGTGAGAAAGGAAGGTGAGGAAATGCTAGTTGCTAAAGTTATCGTAGATGTGCCCTTGATGCAGACTGACAAACCTTTCAGTTACGCAGTTCCTCAAGAGTTTTCTCAAACCTTGCAAGTCGGGATGAGGGTTCACGTTCCTTTTGGAAAGGCCAATCGTTTGATTCAAGGGATTGTTCTTGCTATTGAAGAGGAAGAGGGATTGAGATTAAAAGAACTTGTTGAAGTTCTTGATTTTAGTCCGGTTTTAAACGAAGAGCAACTCTGGCTGGCAGATGAGTTACGTAAAACAGTCTTCTCTTACAAAATTTCCATTTTAAAAGCCATGCTACCTAATTTTCTTAACTCTTCTTATGACAAGATTCTCTATCCGACGGAAGCTATGCCTTTAGAGGAGAGACAAGAAATTTTTGGTGAACAGACTAGTCTTCGTTTTTCTGATTTAGATAAGGAACGGCAAGCAACCTTTATGCGCTTGAGCCAATTAGGACGGATTCGTATGGAGTATCAGGCAACAGATCAAAAACGAATCAAAACAGAGAAATGGTATAAGGTAGATCATAATTCCTTAGTAGAAATGCCTATATCCAATCGTGCCAAAAGAAAGCAGGATTTAAAAGAGTATTTACTGAAGCAAAACGAAGTACAGTTGCTGGCAGATTTGCGGGAAAAATTTTCTAGAGAATTGGTTCAATATTTTATAAACCAAAATGCAATTGTTGTTGAGGAAAAAGAAGTCAGTCGAACAGCCAGCTATTTTGAGAAAGAGAGAAAGGACCAAGAATTACAGCTCAATAACGAGCAAGAGCGCGCTGTCGCTGCTATAACTGAGAAGATTGGCCAAGATGCGAAACCGATCTTGTTAGAAGGGATTACGGGAAGTGGCAAGACAGAGGTCTATCTTCAAGTAATTGAGCAAGTTTTACAAAAAGGGAAAACAGCTATCATGTTGGTCCCTGAAATCTCTCTGACCCCGCAGGTGACAGATCGTTTTATTGCCCGCTTTGGTCAGCAGGTGGCAATCCTTCATTCTGGTTTGTCTAATGGTGAAAAATATGACGAATGGCGTAAGGTAGAAAGAGGGGAAGCCCAGGTTGTGGTTGGCGCGCGCTCAGCTGTCTTTGCCCCTCTCAAAAATATTGGTGCAATTATTATTGATGAGGAGCATGAAGCTTCATACAAGCAGGATTCTAATCCGCGTTATCATGCTCGAGAAGTTGCGATTCTCCGAGCTCAGTATAATCGGGCGGTTTTAGTTCTGGGGTCAGCAACACCAAGTCTGGAAAGCAGAGCTAGGGCAGTAAAGGGGCGGTATCAGTTTTTAAGGCTGACTAAGCGAGCCAATCCTCTAGCCAAGGTTCCTCAAGTTGAAGTCATTGATTTTAGGGATTTTATTGGTCAAAATGAAGCCAAAAACTTTACCCCTCCACTTTTAGAGGCTATTCAAGAGCGCTTGGATAAAAGGGAGCAAGTTGTTCTCATGTTGAACCGCAGGGGTTATTCAAGTTTTATTATGTGCCGAGAATGCGGGACAGTAGACACTTGTCCAAACTGTGATATCTCTTTAACGCTCCATATGGATACCAAGACCATGAACTGCCATTATTGCGGTTTTATCAAAGATATTCCCTATGCCTGTCCAAACTGTTCCAGCAGGAGTATGCGCTATTATGGAACTGGGACGCAGAAAGCTTATGATGAGCTAAAAAAAGCCTTTCCAGATGCGCGGGTTTTGAGAATGGATGTGGATACGACTCGAAAAAAAGGTAGTCATGAAAAGATTTTAGAAGCTTTTGGGCGAGGTGAAGCGGATATCTTACTGGGAACCCAGATGATTGCTAAGGGCTTGGATTTTCCAAATGTAACCTTGGTCGGTGTGCTGAATGCTGATACGGCCCTGAATTTACCAGATTTTCGTTCTTCTGAGCGGACTTTCCAGCTTTTGACTCAAGTAGCTGGTCGAGCAGGCCGCGCTGAAAAGGAAGGCCAAGTTTTGATTCAGTCCTACAACCCCCACCACTATGCTATTGAGTATGCTAAAAAGCAAGATTATGAAGGCTTTTTTAACTATGAAATGAATATTCGCAGGCAACTTGGCTATCCGCCTTATTATTTTACAGTTGGTTTGACCTTATCTCACAAAGATGAAGAAATTTTAGTAAAAAAATCCTATCAAGTTTTGGATATTTTGAAGCAGGGTCTGTCTGACCAGGTTAAAATACTGGGGCCTACACCCAAGCCAATTGCCCGTACACATAATCTTTTTCATTATCAGATTTTAGTAAAATATCGTTTTGAAGATAATTTGCAAGAAACTTTAAATAAGATTTTGGAATGGACGCAGGAACGGGACAACAAGGACTTGCGTTTCAGCATTGATAACGAACCACAAAACTTTATGTAAAAGGAAATAAGTATGACAAAACTAATATTTATGGGTACGCCTGACTTTTCTGCTACAGTTTTAAAGGGATTGTTGGAAAGTGGCCAATATGAAATTTTGGCTGTGGTAACCCAGCCAGATCGAGCAGTAGGTCGAAAAAAAGAAATTAGAATGACGCCAGTGAAAGAAGTGGCTTTATCTTACGAGTTGCCAATCTATCAGCCAGAAAAATTATCAGGAAGTCCGGAAATGGAAGCTATTATGAATCTAGGGGCAGACGGAATTGTAACTGCAGCATTTGGACAGTTCCTTCCAAGTAAACTCCTTGATAGCATGGACTTTGCAGTCAACGTTCACGCTTCCCTCCTTCCCAAACATCGTGGTGGCGCCCCAATTCATTATGCCTTGATTCAAGGTGATGAGGAAGCTGGTGTGACTATTATGGAGATGGTTAAGGAGATGGATGCAGGAGATATGATTTCCCGCCGAAGTATTCCAATCACTGATGAGGATAATGTTGGCACTTTGTTTGAGAAATTAGCCATTGTTGGTCGAGATTTGCTTTTGGACACATTACCGGCTTATCTTGCTGGCGACATTCAGCCTGAAGCTCAAGATCCAAGTCAGGTTACGTTCTCACCAAATATCAGGCCAGAAGAAGAAAGACTGGATTGGACCAAGACCAACCGTCAACTCTTTAATCAGATACGCGGGATGAATCCTTGGCCTGTAGCTCATACTCTATGGCAGGGCGGAAGATTTAAAATTTATGAAGCAGAATTAGCAGATGGAGATGGTCAGCCAGGAGAGATTTTAGAGATTGGGAAAAGGCAGCTACTTGTTGCAACTGGAGAAGGGGCACTCTCCCTTAAGACAGTTCAGCCAGCTGGAAAACCCAAAATGACTATCTCAGATTTTTTGAATGGTGCTGGTCGAAACTTAGCGGTAGGAGATAAGTTTGGAAACTAGAAAAAAAAGTGCGCGTCAGGTATCCTTAGAGATATTAGAAGACGTGTTTGATAAAGGAGCTTTTTCCAATATTGCTCTTAATAAGACTCTCAAGAAGGTTCAGCTTTCCCAGTCAGATAAGAGCCTGGTAACTGAAATTGTCTATGGAACGGTTGCTCGTAAGTTGACCCTTGAGTGGTATCTGTCTCATCTAATTGAAGACCGGGATAAACTAGACTCTTGGCTCTATATTCTCTTACTCTTGAGTCTTTATCAAATGCTGTATTTGGATAAGATTCCAAATCACGCTCTTATTCATGAAGCTGTTGAACTAGCTAAAAAACGAAAGCTAGGAAGCGATAAGTTTGTTAATGCTATTTTGCGTCGGATAGAGCGTGAAGGTGTAGCTGATGTTGGAACGATTAAACGGAAGAACAAGCGCTATTCTATCCAATATTCGACGCCAGTATGGCTAGTTAAGGCTTTGATAGAAGAGTATGGCGAAGAACGTGCCCTGGCCATTTTAGCAAGTCTTTTTGAGCGGAATAAAGCCAGTATTCGTGTGACAGACTTGGCTCGTAAAGAAGAACTAAAAGGACTTTTACAGGCAGAAGATTCTCTCTTAGCTCCGTCTGCTTTGGTTAAAAATCAAGGCCACTTTGCTGGTCATGAATTGTTTATGTCTGGCCTAATTACGATTCAGGATGAATCTAGTCAGTTGGTGGCACCAACTTTAGGTATTGAAGGAGATGAAAGAATCTTAGATGCTTGCAGTGCGCCTGGTGGAAAGACTCTTCATATGGCTTCATATTTGAATACTGGGGAAATCATAGCCCTAGACTTGTATGATCATAAGCTTCAATTGATCGAAGAAGCAGCTACTCGGTTGGGCCTCACTGACAAAGTTCAAACGAAAAAGCTTGATGCTAGAGAAGTCTATCAGAAATTCGGTAAGGATGCCTTCGATAAGATTTTAGTAGATGCACCATGTTCTGGAATTGGTCTCTTACGGCGAAAACCGGATATCAAATATAACAAAGAAAATGCAGATTTTCTCTCTTTACAAAAAATTCAGCTAGAGATACTAGATAGTGTTTGTAAAAGTTTGAGAAAAGGTGGTATAATAACTTATAGTACCTGCACTATTTTTTCACAAGAAAATAGTCAAGTAGTTTCTAAATTTTTAGAGAAACATCCTAACTTTGAGCAGGTAAACTTAAAACATGAAAGAAAAGATATTCTAAAAGATGGGTGTATTATAATTACTCCCGAATTATATGGAAGCGATGGCTTTTTTATCAGTCAGTTTAGGAGAATATCTTGAAAGAGGAGGATACTAACAGAATGGAAATAGCATTATTAACAGATGTTGGTAAAAAACGTACAAACAATCAAGACTTTGTAAATCATTTTGTAAATCGTTCTGGGATGCCTTTGATTGTCCTAGCAGACGGTATGGGCGGTCACCGTGCTGGAAATATTGCAAGTGAAATGGCCGTGACAGACTTGGGTGCTGCTTGGGTCGATACGCAGATTGATTCTGTCAATGGTGTGAGAGATTGGTTTGCTGAGCACTTAGAAGCAGAAAATAAAAAGATTCATGAAGTTGGACAATCAGACGAGTACAAGGGAATGGGAACGACACTTGAGGCCATTGCGATTATTGGCAATCAAGCAATTTATGCTCACATAGGGGATTCCCGTATCGGCTTGGTCCGTGGAGAAGAGTACAAACAACTAACAAGTGACCATTCTTTAGTCAATGCTCTTTTGAAAGCTGGTCAGATTACAGCTGAAGAAGCTGAACGTCATCCCCAACGAAATATCATTACCCAATCAATCGGACAAAAAGATGAAATTCAGCCTGATTTTGGAATAATCACTTTAGAAGAGGGCGACTATATCGTGATTAACAGTGATGGTTTATCAAATATGGTAGCCGGAAGTGAAATCTATGATATTCTAAAAAGTGGTCTTACTTTGCCAGAAAAAGCTCAAACTTTAATTCGCTTTGCCAATAATGCAGGAGGTCTGGACAATATTACAGTAGCTCTTGTGTACTTTGACAAGGAGGAAGAAGCATGATTCAAATCGGCAAAATTTTTGCCGGGCGATATAAAATCATCAAACAAATTGGCCGAGGTGGGATGGCAGATGTCTATCTTGCCAAGGATTTGATTTTAGATGGTGAAGAAGTGGCGGTTAAGGTTCTTAGAACCAATTACCAGACGGATCCTATCGCTGTTGCACGTTTCCAACGAGAAGCGCGTGCCATGGCGGATTTGGACCATCCACATATCGTTCGTGTCACCGATATTGGTGAAGAAGACGGCCAGCAATATTTGGCTATGGAATATGTAGCTGGCTTGGATCTCAAACGATACATTAAAGAGCACGCTCCTTTGTCGAACGAGGAAGCCGTTCGAATTATGGGACAAATTCTTTTAGCTATGCGCTTGGCACATGCTCGTGGGATTGTTCACCGAGATTTGAAACCGCAAAACGTTCTCCTGACTCCAGATGGAAATGCTAAGGTAACGGACTTTGGGATTGCGGTTGCCTTTGCAGAAACAAGTTTGACCCAAACAAATTCCATGCTTGGTAGTGTCCATTATTTGTCTCCTGAGCAGGCGCGTGGTTCGAAAGCAACTTTCCAAAGCGATATTTATGCGATGGGGATCATCTTTTATGAGATGCTGACTGGTCATATTCCTTATGATGGGGATAGTGCAGTGACGATCGCTCTACAACATTTCCAAAAACCATTGCCGTCCATTATTGCTGAAAACGCCAATGTTCCGCAGTCTTTGGAAAATGTTATTATTAAGGCTACTGCTAAAAAGCTGACAGACCGGTATCAAAGTGTTTCGGATATGTATGTAGATCTGTCTAGCTGCCTGTCACCTGAACGACGGAATGAAAAGAAACTGATGTTTGATGACGCGGTAAAAGCGGATACTAAAACACTTCCGAAGATTCCACAAGTCACACCTCCTGTAGCTTCTAGAGTAAATAATGATCCAGCTACAGATGTTGAACAGAAAGTCCCTCAAGTTGCACCGCCAACAAAACCTAAGAAAAAGCGTCATTTGAGAGCGAGATACAAAGTTTTGTTAGCTGCAGTATTTCTTGTCATTGCTGCTTTTCTAGCTTTGCTCTATCTAACACCATCTAATAAGCAGGTTCCAGATGTTACTGGCAAGACAGTTGCTGAAGCTAGAGAAGCGATTGAAAAAGTCAATTTAAAAGTTGGCGAAGAAATAGAAGAGAATAGTGATGAAGTAGCTTCTGGAATGATTATTCGAACAGATCCAGTGGCAGGGACTCAGAGAAAGGAAGGCAGTACGGTTAATTTAGTTGTTTCTAAGGGAGCTAAAACGCTGATCATGGAAGACTATACTGGTCAAACTACTGCCCAAGCTGTTGAGAGACTCACTGATGTTCTAAAAGTTCCAAAAAACAATATTAAAGTTGAAGAAGTTGAAACAAACGATGCAGAAGAAGGAACAATTTTTGAACAGACACCAGCTGCGGGAGCTACCTATGATCTCACTTCAAATACGAAGATTGTTTTAAAAGTAGCCAAAGCAGTATCAACGATTGAAATGCCAAACTTTGGTAGCCTTCAATATACTTATGCAAACGCTCGGAATTATCTGATTTCTCTAGGAATTCCATCTAGTAACATTGAAAGAGTCGTGGATCGTTCAGTTGTGTCGAGTCAATCTGATTTGGTGACATCACAATCTCCAGCAACTGGACCAGTTAATCCTAAGAAGGTAAAAGTAACCTTATATGTAACTGAAGCAACTACTCAAAGTTCAAGTTCTAGCTCAAGTTCGAATTCTAACTCCTCATCAAGTAGTAAGAATACGTCATCGTCAAGTTCTTCAGAGGATGAAACTTCAGCATCAAGTTCGACACATGGTGATTAAAAAAGCAACCTCCTTGGTTGCTTTTCTTATGGCCTACTTCTGAAAGTTGAGATTTTCTGGAATAAATAAGGATTGAGCTGAGGTCTGGAAATTTAGGATTCATGCTCAGGTCTGAGGAAAAAATAGTAAAATTTGATACAATAGAAATAGAAAAGTAGAAAGGATAAGTACGATGAGAAAGATTCAGTTTTTTGTGTTAATTGAAGCAATTTTACTGACAATGGCTTTTATTACGGTTGTTGCAGGCGATTTTTCTCGACTTGTCCTTCTCTCAATTTTGTTTTTGCTCTTTCTCTATTATTATTTTGGCAGGCAAAGAGGTAACTTTTTCCTAGTTACAGCTTCCATTCTCTTTTTTCTTATTATTATGCTCAATCCATTTGTCATTGCAGCAGTTCTATTTGCTGTTGTTTATGGTCTGATTGTTGCTTCGCCCTATATATACAGAGAAAATGAAGCGACACATCTAGTTTTTGAGCAAGATACAGTTGTAAAAAAAGAGAAAAATCGTTGGCTTGGGGATATACATCATTTTTCCTCCCACGATAGTTGCCGATTTGACGATATTAACCTTTTTCGAATGGTAGGGAAAGATACTATTCATCTGGAAGAGGTAATTTTAACCAATCATGATAATGTCATTATCTTGCGAAAAGGGATTGGCGATACAAAAATTATTGTTCCAGTTGATGTGGCAGTCAGTTTAAAGGTTAATAGCTTATATGGGGAACTCTCCTTTTTAGGACAGACTGTTCGAGAATTGAGAAATGAAAGTATTTCTCTGACTACGCCAGATTTTGACAGAGCCAATAAAAGCATTAAAATTGTCATTGCCAGTCTTATTGGAAATGTTGAGGTCGTTCGCAAATGAGGAAATCTTATTATTTTATACTCTTCTTTTATTCCTTTCTTGTTTTGGCCGTTATCGTTCAATATGTCTTCAGCCTTTTCGCTTTTCAATGGCAAACAGTTCTGGAAAATTTTGAAACACTACAAAAATTTATCTTCTTCATTTTCTTTTTAGCTCTGTCCTTGACTATATTACTCTTGCTGATTATGAAGTTTGTACAGATTGTAACCCTAACATCTATCAGAAGAAATATTCGAAATATTCTAGATAGCCAAGAAGTTGAGAAAAGTAATCAGGAAGATATTGATTACGGATTTGAAAAAATTGCTGCTAAAATGGCTTTGTTAACAGAAAATCTGCAGAAATCTGAAAATCAAGTTCTTCAAAATGAAGAGGTGATTATTGAGAAAGAACGTCGCCGTATCGCTAGAGATCTCCATGATACGGTTAGTCAGGAGCTTTTTGCAGCGAATATGATTCTATCTGGTGTCTCAGGTCAACTGGGAACTTTGGAAAAAGAAGCGGTAGAGCAGCAATTAAAAGGAGTGTCTTCCATTTTGGATACTGCCCAAAAAGATTTGCGAATCTTGCTACTACATCTTCGGCCTACAGAATTAGAAGGTCGAAGTTTGGTCGAAGGTTTGGAAGTGATCTTGAAAGAGTTAGTTGATAAGAGTGAGATCGAAGTCAACTTTGAACATAGAGTTGATTCCATCCCTAGACAGATTGAAGAACATATCTTTCGAATTGCGCAAGAGATTATTAGCAATACACTTCGACATGCCAAGGCTAGTCGTTTAGACGTCTACTTATATCAGAGCAGACACGAAGTTCAACTGAAAATGGCTGATAATGGTATTGGTTTTCACAGAGAAAAGCTAGACGAAATAAGTTATGGTCTGAAAAATATTGAAGAGAGAGTTCATGATATGGCAGGAGAAATTCAGATTTTGACTGCTCCTAAACAAGGGGTTTCAATCGATATTCGAGTACCTTTACTAGATAGAAATGAGAATTAGTATGAAAATTTTATTAGTAGATGATCACGAAATGGTTCGTTTGGGCTTAAAAAGCTACCTAGACTTACAAGCAGATGTTGAAGTGGTGGCAGAAAGTTCTAATGGCCGTGAGGGAGTTGAGCAGGCTTTGGAGCTGAGACCAGATGTCATCATCATGGATATTGTTATGCCAGAGATGAATGGTATCGAGGCTACTATGGCTATTCTAGAAACTTGGCCAGAGGCAAAAATTTTGATTTTGACTTCCTACTTGGATAATGAAAAGATTTATCCTGTTCTGGATGCTGGAGCTAAAGGTTACATGCTGAAGACATCTAGTGCAGATGAGATCTTACATGCTGTCCGAAAAGTAGCTAGAGGAGAAATTGCGATTGAAACAGAAGTCAGTAAAAAAGTTCAGTACCATCGCAATCACATTGAATTACATGATGATTTAACCGCTCGAGAACGAGATATTTTGGGGCTTCTAGCCAAGGGATATGAAAATCAACGCATTGCAGATGAGCTTTTTATTTCTCTGAAAACAGTAAAAACTCATGTTTCTAATATCTTGTCAAAATTGGAAGTGAGTGACCGGACTCAAGCGGTTGTTTATGCCTTTCAGCATCACTTAGTCCCTCAGGAAGACTTCTGATAAGGAAGAAAAAGTCTTCCGATTTTGAGAGCAGTCCTCTGGTCGTATTTATGGTATAATGGGAACATCGCAAATAAAGAGGGATATATGGACGCAAAATTAAAATACAAGGCTAAGAAAATTAAAATTGTTTTCTTTGACATTGATGATACTTTGAGGGTGAAAGATACAGGTTATATGCCGGCGAGTATCCAACAAGTATTTAAGACTCTGAAAGAAAAAGGTATCCTGGTAGGGATCGCTTCAGGTCGTGGGATTTTTGGTGTGGTGCCCGAGATTCGTGAACTAAAACCTGACTTTTTTGTGACCCTAAACGGTGCTTATGTAGAAGATAAAAAAGGACAAGTCGTTAGTGAGCAAGCAATTCCCCAAAATATAGTAGAGAAGTACATTGCTTGGACTAAGGAAGTTGGGATTGAATACGGGCTTGTTGGCAGTCATGGAGCCGCTCTTTCGGCTCGCAGTCCAATGATTAATCAAGCCATTGATGTTGTTTACCAGGATTTACCTGTCGATCCTGACTTTTACCAGTCAGAAAAGATTTATCAAATGTGGACTTTTGAGGATCAAGGAGATAGTTTACAGCTACCCGCAGATTTATCAGGAGATTTACGTTTGGTTCGTTGGCACCCGAATTCCTCAGATGTCGTTTCGATTGCTGGTTCCAAGGCGACAGGAGTCCAAAAGGTTATAGAAAAACTTGGTTTAAAACCAGAAAATCTCTTGGTTTTCGGTGATGAGTTGAATGACCTAGAGTTATTTGACTATGCTGGCATGAGTATTGCTATGGGGCACTCGCATCCAAAAATTATTGAAAAAGCAGATTATATTACAAAAACAGTAGAAGAAGATGGCATCTTTGATGCTTTGGAGAAATTAGGTATGGTAGAAAAAGAATTAAACTTTCCACAAGTGGAAATGGAAAAAAACAAAGGTCCTTTTGCAACAATCAAGACAAATCTAGGTGATATGAAATTGGTCTTGTTCCCAGAACAAGCTCCTAAAACGGTAGCTAACTTTATCGCTTTGTCAAAAGACGGCTATTACGATGGTGTCATTTTCCATCGTATTATTCAAGATTTCATGATTCAAGGGGGAGATCCCACAGGAACAGGAATGGGTGGCGAATCGATTTATGGGAAAAGATTTGAAGACGAGTTTTCACCAGAATTGTATAATATTCGTGGTGCTCTCTCTATGGCCAATGCTGGACCTAATACCAATGGAAGTCAGTTCTTCATTGTACAAAATTCTAATCTACCATACTCGGCAAAAGAATTGAGTCGTGGGGGATGGCCGGAACCTATCGCAGAGATCTATGCAACTAAAGGTGGTACACCACACTTAGATCGACGTCATACCGTGTTTGGTCAGTTACTAGATGAACAGTCTTATCAAGTTTTGGATAAGATTGCTCAAGTAGAGACTGGAGCGATGGATAGACCAGTGGAAGATGTAGTTATCGAGACAATTGAGGTTGAAGACGAATGAAGATTGGCGATAAATTAAGGGGGACCATTACAGGAATCCAACCTTATGGTGCCTTTGTTGAACTTGAATCTGGTATTACCGGATTGATTCATATATCTGAGATTAAAACAGGATACATAGAAAATATTCATGATCTTCTAGCTATAGGGGATTCTGTGCAAGTGCAAGTCCTTGATTTCGATGAATATACTAAGAAGGCTAGCCTATCAATGAGAACTTTGGAAGAAGAAAAACATCGCCTACCTAAGCGTCATCGCTTTTCGAATGACCGTCATAAGTTTGGCTTTGCACCTCTTGCTAAGAGTATTCCGACTTGGACTGAAGAAGCCCTTCAATTTTTATCTCAGCAAAAAGACGAAAAAGAAAATCATCCTGAATGTTAGGATGATTTTCTTTTATCTGTCATATCGTTTGTAAAATTATTTGTCAAACTCATATAAAGCAGTTGACAAATAGCGTTCACCATTATCTGGAGCAAGAGCAAGGACTTTTTTACCTTGTCCAAGTTTTTTAGCAACTTCAATTGCTGCATAAATTGCTGCTGCAGATGAAATACCAACAAGGAAACCTTCTTTGCCACCAATATGACGGCCAAAGTCTAAAGCCTGTTCAGAAGTAACTCGCACAATTTTATCATAGCCATCAGTATCAAGGGTTTCAGGGATAAAGCCGGCAGAAAGGCCTTGGATTTTATGTGGTCCAGGTTTTTCACCAGATAGAACAGCAGACTCGTCTGCTTCAACCGCATAAATCTCGATTGCAGGATTTGCTTTTTTAAGAGTATGGGAGACTCCTGAAATAGTTCCTCCTGTTCCAACTCCACCAACAAAAGCATCCAATCCAGTGTCGCCAAAGGCTGCTAGAATTTCTACGCCAGTAGTTCTTTCATGTACTTCAGGATTTGCAGGATTATTAAATTGAAGTGGCAACCATGCATTTCTTTCCTCAGCAATTTCCTCTGCTTTTGCAATAGCTCCCTTCATTCCTTCGCTTCCTGGAGTCAAGACTAACTCAGCTCCGTAAGCTTGGATGATTTTACGACGCTCAACACTCATCGTTTCTGGCATGACAATGACAACCTTATAGCCTTTAGCTGCTCCAACCCAAGATAAACCAATTCCAGTGTTTCCGCTGGTTGCTTCGACGATAGTTGATCCAGGTTTAAGAAGACCATCACGCTCTGCTGCCTCAATCATGCTAAGAGCGATACGATCTTTGACAGAAGATCCAGGATTAAAGGCTTCTAACTTCACGTATACATCAGCTGCACCATCAGGAACCAAATGATTTAGTTTGACAATGGGAGTATTTCCGATTAGTTCGGTAATATTATTATAAATTTTAGACATAACTACACCTCATGAAATAGAATTAAGAAAAGTATAAAATGAAAATTGGAATTTGTAAAATATAAAAAAGCTATGGCTATCATAGCTTTTTTTTATATCAAGAAATAATAGGAACTTCCACTTGTCGAATTCCTTGGTTGTTTAACTGAACTTTACCATTGAAAAATTCGATCAGGTCTTCCTCGATTCTATTTTGATCTTCTTTATTCACAAAAATAGTAGTAGCTACAGAATCCGTAAACTCGGTATCAAACTCCATTAGGTTTTCAGATTTTAAAAAATTACCATACTCTTGGTACTGACTATAGGACAACTGAAGCCTTAGTCCCACTTGCTCTTTAATTTCTACCAGTCCAATTTCTTTAACTGCTAGAGCAACGCTTCCTGCATAAGCTCGAATCAATCCGCCCGCACCTAGTTTAATCCCACCGAAATACCGAGTTACGACAACACAAAGATTGGTTAACTGATGGCTTTCCAAAACTCCCAGCATGGGGATACCGGCAGTACCACTTGGTTCACCATCATCACTAGTTCTCTTTATTTCGCTTTTTTCTCCCAAAATAAAGGCAGAACAGTTATGGGTGGCTTTGTAGTGTTCTTTTTTTATAGAGTTTATAAAATCTCTAGCTTCTTCTTCGGTTTCTACCCGCTTTACATGACAGATAAAACGAGATTTTTTGATTTCCTCTTCAACTCGACCATTTTCTTTAATTGTTTTAAATTCCATGATTTCATTGTACAAAAAAACAAGGATTTTTCCAAGAAAATACGAATAAAAAGATATGTTAGAATTGCAAGATTGTCTCGGTCGAATTTTTACTAAAGAACAGTTACCTACTGAACTTTTGAAGATAGCTCAAAGACTACCATCAGTTTTTGAAAAAAAAGGAGAACTCTTTTGTTCTCGCTGCCACAGTCAAATTGATAAGGAAAGAAATTTATTACCAATTGGTGCATATTATTGTAGAGAATGCATTCTTCTAGGGAGAGTACGTAGTGACGAAGATCTTTATTATTTTTCTCAAGAATCTTTTCCTATAATATCGAGTTTGAAATGGCTCGGCCAATTGACAGAATATCAGGAAAGAGTTTCTAAGGGATTACTTGAAGGAGTACAAAGTAAACAGGATACTTTAGTCCACGCTGTAACTGGAGCAGGAAAAACGGAAATGATCTATCAAGTGGTTGCTCGGGTGTTAGATCAAGGAGGGGCTGTCTGTATAGCTAGTCCTCGGATAGATGTCTGTTTGGAACTGTACCGACGTTTAAAAGGAGATTTCTTCTGTGATATTTCCCTTTTGCATGGGGAGTCCGACCCCTATTCACGGAGTCCCCTAGTGATTGCAACAACTCATCAATTATTAAAATTTTACCAAGCATTTGATCTACTCATTGTTGACGAGGTGGATGCCTTCCCTTATGTAGATAATCCTGTGCTTTATCATGCAGTCGAGCAAGCAGTAAAAAATGAAGGAACTACAATATTCCTAACGGCTACGTCAACTGATGAGCTTGATAAAAAAGTCCAAAAAGGAATTTTGAAAAGATTAAGTTTGCCAAGACGCTTTCATGGAAATCCCTTGATTATCCCACAAAAAGTATGGCTTTCTGGTCTAAATAAAGACCTCCAAAGAGAAAAACTACCAGCCAAGTTAGTCAAGTATCTGAGAAAACAAAGAAAAACAAAATTCCCACTCTTAATTTTTGCTTCAGAAATTAAAAAAGGGCAGGAGATAAAGCAAGTCTTACAAAAATATTTTCCAGAAGAAAATGTAGGTTTTGTAGCCTCTACAACGGAAAATAGATTAGAAATAGTGCAAGATTTTCGAGATAAAAAGATAAGTATATTAGTAACAACTACAATTTTAGAAAGAGGGGTTACTTTTCCCTGTGTAGATGTAATTGTTTTAGAAGCTAACCATCGTCTCTTTACAAGGAGTGCTTTAGTACAAATTGGCGGGCGAGTAGGAAGAAGTATGGAACGACCGACAGGTGACTTGCTATTTTTCCATGATGGCACTAATATACAGATAGAAAAAGCAATCAATGAGATTAAAGCAATGAATAGAGAGGCCGGATTATGAGACAATGTCTACTCTGCTTATCCCTATTAGAAGAGCAGTTAAATTTTATAGATTTATTACAATTAAAAAGAAAAGAAAATGACGTTTGTCAAGAATGCTTAAATACCTTCGAAGAAATTCCAAAAGAACATTGTCAAAGCTGTTATAAAGCTGGGGACAAAAATTTGTGTCAAGATTGTCAGTACTGGCAGGAAAGAGGGTTAGAAGTGGCTCATAAAAGTTTGTACACTTATAATAAGGCTATGAAAGACTATTTTAGTCGTTACAAATTTCAAGGAGATTACCTATTAAGAAATGTGTTTGCCTTAAGTATAAGAAGAGAATTAAAAAAATACCAAAGTTACACAATTTTAAGCCTTCCTTTAAGTGAAAGTAAGATGAAAACGAGAGGCTTCAATCAAGTGTCTGGATTGCTTGAAGCTGCACAGATACCTTACCAAGAACTATTAAAGAAAAAAGAAAGCCAGACTCAGTCAAGTAAAGACAGAAAAGAGAGATTAGAAAACACAGGTAACTTTTACATGATTGAAAATACGAAAATCCCGAAAAAAATTTTACTTGTAGATGACATCTATACAACAGGTGCAACCTTACAGGATGCAAAAATGACATTATTTGAAAACGGAGCGAAAGAAATCATGACATTTTCACTAGCGAGATAAGAAAAAAATTTGCAAAAACATAATGAAAGCGTTATAATTAATATATAAAAAGAAAAATTTTATGTTTAGAAAGAAGGTACTTATATGATTAAATATAGTATCCGTGGTGAAAACCTTGAAGTAACAGAAGCAATCCGTGATTACGTAGTTTCTAAACTGGAAAAGATTGAAAAATACTTCCAAGCTGATCAAGAACTTGATGCACGTGTAAATCTTAAAGTCTACCGTGAAAAAACGGCTAAGGTTGAGGTGACAATTCCGCTTGGTTCAATAACTCTTCGCGCTGAAGATATCTCACAAGATATGTATGGCTCAATTGACCTAGTAGTTGATAAAATTGAACGCCAAATTCGCAAAAATAAAACTAAAATTGAAAGAAAAAATAGAACTAAAGTTTCAACAAGTCAAATCTTTACAGATGCAGTAGTAGAAGAAGTTGATGAAGCACCTGCAAAAGTTGTTCGTTCAAAACACATTGATTTGAAACCGATGGATTTAGAAGAAGCACTTCTTCAAATGGAGTTGCTGGGACATGATTTCTTCATTTATACGGATGTAGATGATAACACAACAAATGTCATCTACCGTCGAGAAGATGGAGATCTTGGTTTACTTGAGGTAAAATAATGAGTTTTAGAAAAGCTGGACCACTGTCCAGCTTTTTGATTATATAATATTAAACAAAGGCTTAAAAAAATAATTTTTTAAAAAAGTTAAAAAAAGTTCAAAAAAGTAGTTGACAGTTTAGCGAGTAGATGATATACTAAGATAGTTGTCTCCGAGGGAGGCAAAGACCTTTGAAAACTGAACAAGACGAACCAAGTGCAGGGTGACATAGAGATATGTGACC
>NZ_JAQFJD010000003.1:0-266487 GCF_030439925.1 Streptococcus sp. SG2
CTCCAATCTGCATACTCCCATAAGTGCAGATAATAATCTTTATAACAGCGCTTGACTATCCCTTCAACTTGTTTGTATACGTCCTCAAACTTCATTGACTAGTCCTTTCTTTTGGTTTTAGAGGATTCCTCCTCACCTATTAATCTATCAAAGATCCAAACTGTTGCGGACATTGGGGTGTATTTGTCACAAATTTATTTTTATAATGAATTTAAAAATGCTTTTCACATACTCTTTGATGTATTTTTTAGCAAAAGAAAAACAAATCATCTTCAAGAATGATTTGTTTTTAGATATTAGAGTTCTTTTTTATAGTTCTCTACTTCAGTTTTGTTAGCCCAAACAAAGTGGCCAGGTTTAATTTCAACCATTTCAGGTTTTTCAACTGAATAGTCATGTTGATCCGGATCGTAGACTTTAAGTACTTTTTTACGTTCTAAGATTGGATCTGGAATTGGAACAGCTGATAATAACGATTTGGTATAAGGATGAATTGGATTGTTAAAGAGCTCTTCTGTTTCAGCAACCTCAACAATAACACCTTTATAGATAACTGCGATACGATCCGAAATGAAGCGTACCACTGACAAATCGTGAGCGATGAATAGGTAGGTCAACCCTAGCTCTTTTTGGAATTTCTTTAGAAGGTTTAGCACTTGAGCACGAACAGATACATCCAAAGCTGAAATTGGTTCATCAGCAATAACGAAATCTGGCTGCATGACTAGAGCCCGCGCTATCCCAATACGTTGACGTTGCCCACCCGAGAATTCATGCGGATAACGTGTCAAATGTTCGGAAAGCAATCCAACTTCATGAATAATATCTTTAACCTTTTGAACTCTTTCTTCTTCATTTTCAAACAAATGATAGTTGTACAAGCCCTCAGAAATGATATAGTCAACTGTTGCACGCTCGTTTAAGCTCGCAGCAGGATCCTGGAATATCATTTGAATCTTACGAATAATTTCCGAAGATTCTTTTCTAGACTTCTTCCCATTAATCTGCTTACCATCAAAGAAGATTTCACCTTTACTCGTCTCATTCAAACCAATGATTGCACGACCGATAGTAGTCTTTCCTGAACCTGATTCGCCAACGAGCGAGAAAGTTTCACCTCTATTAATAAAGAAATTTGCATTTTTAACAGCGACAAATTTCTTCTTCCCTTCACCAAAGGAAATCTCCAAATCTTTAACTTCTACTAATTTTTCAGACATTTCCTTCCTCCTAGCCTTCTAAATGAGCAAAGCCCATATTCAAGCGAATTTTATCATGTAAGTTTTCAATAATTTCAGGCTTGTGAACCTTTGGTGCATCTTCATGAAGCAACCAAGTTTTAGCCCAGTGAGTTTCTGTGACTTGGAATTGTGGTGCTTTTTCTTCGAAATCAATTTGCATAGCGTAATCCGAACGAAGAGCAAAGGCATCACCTTTCAACTCGGTATAAAGAGACGGAGGAGTTCCTGGGATAGAGAAGAGTTCACCATGATCATTGGCCAACTGTGGCAAGCTAGATAACAAGCTCCATGTATAAGGATGGCGTGGATCGTAAAAAATTTCTTCAACCGTCCCGTATTCAACAATCTCACCAGCATACATAACCGCTACTTTATCGGCAATACTAGCAACAACACCCAAGTCATGAGTGATAAATATAGTTGTAAAGCGGTATTCGTTCTGCAATGATTTCAAAAGTTCGATAATTTGTGCTTGAATTGTCACATCCAAAGCTGTTGTTGGCTCATCACAAATTAGAATATCTGGACGACAGGCAAGAGCAATCGCGATAACAATACGTTGGCGCATTCCTCCAGAATATTGGAAAGGATACTCTTCAAACCGACGTTCTGCATCAGGTATTCCAACTTTTTTCATATAGTCGATTGCCATTTCTTTGGCTTCTTTTGCATCTTTGCCTTGGTGTTTGATAATAACTTCAGTAATTTGGCTTCCTATTGTATTGATTGGATCCAAACTAGTCATAGGATCTTGGAAAATCGTAGCGATCTTAGCACCACGAATTTTTTCCCAATCTTTATTTGATTTTAAAGTTGTCAAATCTTGACCACGGTAGTTAATAACACCTTGCGCAACGCGCCCATTATCTTCCAACATCCCAGTGAATGTTTTAGTCAACACAGACTTACCTGATCCGGATTCTCCTACCAAAGCTAATACTTCCCCTTCAACCAAATCAAGGGAAACACCACGAATAGCTGTCAGGACTTTATCACGAACGTCAAATTCCACGACAATATCGCGAGCAGTCAATATTACATTTTTATTTTGTATCATATTTACTCCTATCTATGTGTACGTGGATCACTAGCATCCGCTAAATTTTGTCCGACGATGAAAAGGGACAAGGATACCAAAATCAAGGTTGTCAATGGAATCCAGAAAAGGTAAGCATTAGTTGTAACGTTTTGTGAATAGTCAGAAATCAAACGCCCTAAACTTGGCACAGTGACTGGAAGCCCCAAACCAAAGAAAGAAAGGAAGGCTTCATAAGAGATAAAGCTTGGCAGCATTTGAGAGCTAGTCGTCATGATAACAGATACCAATTGTGGCATAATGTTTCGAGCAACAATTTTAAAAGTAGACGTTCCCAAAGTACGGCTGGCAAGGTTGTACTCTAAATCACGGTACCGCATGATTTGTACACGAATTAAGTAAGCAATCGAAATCCATGAAGTAATCGTCATGGCAAAGATTAGATTCCAGAATCCGGCCCCGATTGAATAAGTCAAAACAATAACGATCAACAATTGCGGAATATTTGAGATAACGTTATAGACTTCCATCATAACACGGTCAACTGATTTGGAAATCCCCCAAATACCACCAACAACAATCCCAATGATCAAGTTAATGGCTGTCGCAATAACGGAAATCAAGATAGAATTACGAGCACCAAACCATACTCCATCAAAAAGAGATTTACCATTGCTATCTGTACCAAACCAATATTTCCCATTTGGCGCAATATAACGAGCACTAAAGTCATTAACTTTACTTACATCGTTATAATCAAAGTCAGACAACATTGGGTAAATAAAACTCATTAAAATAATGGTTAACAAAATCGCCAACATAATAATGGTAGATTTCTTTTTCAGAAATTGACGAATAACAGATCTCCAGTATGAATAGGCTGGAGCATCAATTGCTTCAGAGGCAAAATCATCGCGTTTGACAAATTGGAATTTATTTTTATCAATAGAAGCCATTATTTACCTCCTTTTGTTGTTAATTTAATACGTGGGTCAAGCATTGTCATCAAAATATCACCTAAGAGTAAGGCAAAGACTGATAAACCAGTGAAAATGAAGACCAATCCGACTACCATAGAATTATTTGAAGCTTTAACTGAGTCGATCAACATTTTACCCATACCAGGGAAAGCGAAGACAGTCTCTGTCAAGGTTGCCCCTTGAATAACTCCAATAACAGCCCCTGGAATTCCTGATACCAATGGAACCATGGCATTTTTGAAAATGTGTTTATTTGAAATTTCTTTTTCAGATAATCCTTTAGCACGGGCAAAACGTACAAAGTCTTGGGATTGCAAGTCAATCATATAACGACGAATCCAGATAGCTGTGCTTGGCGCACCCAAAAGTCCCAGAATTACTGCCGGAAGAACATATGAACGCCAGTCTCCTGCACCAAGAACTGGGAAAGAATCTGGAAGACCAACCGAAGAACCACCTAAGCGAATAATATAAACCAAGGCAATTGTTGGTAGGGCCAAAAGGAAGGTCAAGAGACCTGTTAATGAACTATCAATCCAAGTGTTTTTGAAGCGAGCCATGTAAGATCCTAATGGGACAGCAATCAGATAAGAGATCGCAATACCAATCAAACCAATAATTGCTGAGCTAACAAGCATGGATGGATATTGATAGTTGCTCTCTGTAGCTGTATATGGATCATCTTTTCCATAGTTAGCAATATCTCGCGAATCAGCTTTACTTGGTGACTTGTAAGTTCGTGAATAGATATTAACTGATGAAATTTTCTTTCCTGTAGGGAATTGAACTTCAGCTGACTTTGTTTGTCCTTGTCCTTGTGAAATAACCTGTAACACAGGAATATTTGCATAAGTTGGGTAAGAATTTCCTAGGTTCAAGGTCACAAAATTTTGATGAACAAACGGAAATTGACCATTAAAGTATAGTAAATATTTATGCTTAGTCCCTGATCCAACTACAGACCAACCAATAGCAGGGTCGTTTTCAATACGAATATAACGTTTAAGTTTTGGATTCGTTTCATCTTTGACAAAACCAGTATGGTCAAATTGAATTAAATTCCCATAGAAGCCAAGAACACGTTCCAGAACTGGCACCTCACGAACAGCATAAAACTGCTTGCTTTCTTCAAATTGGTGAAGCTTCCAGCCATTACCTAATTTTTTGATATAAGCTTCGTAGATTTTTTTGTTTGCATCAGTTCCTTCAACCGTTACAGAGCTATCTTCCTTGCTAGCTTTCTCCTGTAACTCTTTCGTATCATAATAATCCACATAGCCCATACGTTCATAGATTGTGTTTTCGTAATTAGCTTTTTTATCTTTTGTGGTTGCTATCTTGTTATAGTTAGGGTCCTGTTTAAAAATCAATTTTCTTGGCACCATTGTATAAATAATGGTATAGGTCAAAGCCGTTACTAAGAAAATCGACACCAGGGAGCGTAAGATACGCATAAATATATATTTCTTCATTTATCGTTTCCTTTAAAATCCCAAAAGAACTTTCTCTCCTTTTAGAGAAAGTTCTAATGATTGGTTATTTCACGTGTTTTTCTAACTCTTCTTGTGCTTTTTTATTAGATTCTGCACGTTCTTTATTCCATTTTTCTTGAGCTTTCTGATATTCTTTGGCTGTGACAGCTTTATCTTGTAATTTCAGATATTTGTAACTTGCCATGTCACGACCTTTAGCACCAGACCAAGCAAAAGGAGCTGTAAATGGTACAATCTTAGTTAAAACTGGACGTCCAGTTCTACTTGTTGTTGGTATCAACAAGGCGCTATCTGTTAGCCATGCTTGAGCAGCTGCATATTTTTCATAGCGTTTATTTACATCTGTCTTTTCAGCGGCAGCTTCATCAACTAGCTTAGCATACTCCTTCAAACCAACTTGGTCTGCAGCTGCATTTTCTTTACCATCAAAGCCTAAGAATGTCTTGGTATTTTCACCGCCAGGCTTGATAATTTCAAGATAAGTTGATGGATCTTGATAGTCAGGAGACCAACCAACATTATCAGAAATATCCCAGTCTTCTTCAGCAGCTGAAGCAGCATAATATGTGATGTTCAAAACATCATCAGTCTTCATTTGATGAATGTCAACAACCACATTGTCTGTCCCAAGCGAGCTCTCAATTGATTGTTTCAAAGATTGAACACGCTGAACTTTAGCACTAGCAGTTTGGTCTACTGGCATATCCAAATGAATAGGGAATTCTACACCTTCTTCTTGGAGAGCTTTTTTAGCTTTCGCAAATTCAGCTTTAGCTTTTTCTTTATTGTAAAGACCATCTTGAGCATCGTCGAAGTTTACATCTTTCCACTCATCTCCATAGCTAGCCACTTTTTCTTTCACAAGTTCACCGAAGCTCTTACCATCTGCCTGAACAAAAGTAGGTGGAATGTAGAGATTGCGGAGCATTTTCGTAGCCCCTTCTTTACCGTTAACTTGTGAAGCATAAGCCGTTCTGTCGAATGCAAAACTCAAAGCTTGACGGAAATCTTTATTCATCAAAGCTTTCTTTGTTGATGATTTTTGTGCATCACTTGACTTAGCTGTGTGATTGTACGCTTGACGATCAATGTTCACCCCAACTAAATAGCTTGAAGAATCTTGAGGAGTATAAACGATATTATCTTTGAATTCTTTTTCTACTTTAGAGAAGGTAGCACTTGTAGGAGCCAGTCTAGCCGCACTTAGAGCACCTTTAGCAAATTGCTCAGCTGGTTTACCTTGATCTTGCCCGTCAAAGTATGTTAATTTAACATCGCTCACATGGACATTATCTTTATCCCAATAATTTGGATTTTTAGCAAATTCAATAGATGATTTAGATGTGATAGATTTTAGTAGGAATGGCCCGTTGTATAGAAGACTAGTTGGGTCAGCAGCTTGAGCAAACTTGTCGCCTTTAGACTTCAAGAACTCTTCATTGACTGGATAAAGGATACCCATTGTTGTTTTAGAGTTCCAGAAACTTTCTGGCTCATTTAAAGTATATTGAACTGTGTGGTCATCAACTGCTTTAACACCAACTGATGAGAAATCCTTTGTTTTACCATTAACGTAGTCATCCAAGCCCTTGATAGAACTTTGAACAAGATAAAGAGTTTCAGACTTGTTGTCAGCAGCGTACTTTAGACCTGCCACAAAGTCTTGTGCCTTGACATCAGCATATTCTTCACCATCAGAAGTATACCATTTAGCATCCTTACGAAGTTTATAAGTATAAGTCAAGCCATCCTTAGACACTGTCCAATCTTCAGCCATCGATGGAACCAAGTTTCCATAGTTGTCATTTTCCAAAAGACCATCAATCAAGTTAGCTGTAAGGTCAGTTGTTGCTGCTTTACTAGAGATCAAATAATTCAAGTTTTCTGGATCAACTTCGTAGATATAGTTAAAAGCTTGATCTGCGCCAGAGCTTGATGAGTTTGATGAGTTTGATGTAGAATTTGAGCACGCTGCAAGAACGCCAGTAGCCAAGAGAGCAACTCCCGCAAGTGCAAGGATTTTACCTTTCTTCATCGTATATTCTCCATTTCAATTTCAAATTTAGTTTTGTCTAAGATTATATCACATAATAATTTAAATGTAAACCAGAATTGTCAGAATATTTTGTGATATTGACCTACATAGCCCACAAATACAATGGTTCCTATAGGATATTCAACTTGTGAAATATTGACGATTTCAAAAACAACGGGTCTTATTATTCTCTTTTCGTTCTAAAAAAACAACTATCCTTCTTCTCACTTAATTACTAAAACACCCCTATCTCTCATTGAGATAGGGGGGGTTACATTATTTTATATGTTTCTCAAGTTCTTCTTGAGCTTTTTTGTTGGATTCTTCTTTTTCTTTAATCCATTTCTTCTCAGCTTCTTGATACTCTTTCTTCGTTACTGGTTTATCTTGAAGCTTGATGTATTTGTAGAGAACAGATCCATCCGATTTGTTACCAGTCCAACCAAATGGAGTTGTGAATGGAACAACTTTAGTAACGCCTGCTCCACCACCGTTAGAACCACTTGGGAGTAGAATTGAACTATCTGTCAACCAAGCTTGAGCAGCTGCATATTTTTCGTAGCGTTTCGTTGTATCTGTCTTTTCAGCAGCAGCTTCATCCAACAATTTTCCAAATTCATCCATGCCGATTTGTTTAGCAGCAGCATTTCCACTACCAGCTTCAAATCCAAGGAAAGACTTCGTGTTATCACCTGTTTCTGGGTGTAGAATCTCTAAGTAGGATGACGGATCTTGGAAGTCAGGAGTCCAGCCAAGTTGGTCTGTGATATCCCAATCCAAAGCAGCTGCATTTGGAGCGTAGTAAGTGATGTTCTGAACATCTTCTTGAGATAGCATTTGAATATCAACTACAACATTGTCTGTCCCCAAACTCTTTTCAATAGACTGTTTCATTGATTGAACACGTTTAACGCCAAGAGTGTTGGTTTGGATCGCTGGAATATCCAGATGAA
Source organism: Streptococcus sp. SG2 (assembly GCF_030439925.1). Classification (NCBI taxonomy): domain Bacteria; kingdom Bacillati; phylum Bacillota; class Bacilli; order Lactobacillales; family Streptococcaceae; genus Streptococcus; species Streptococcus sp. SG2. The sequence goes on from NZ_JAQFJD010000003.1 coordinate 7,739, forward strand.
TTGGGAATTCTACACCTTCTGCTTGAAGGGCTTCTTTTGCTTTGGAGAATTCTGCTTTTGCTTTCTCTGGATTGTAGAGACCGTTAGTCGCATCTGAGAAATCAACATCTTTCCACTCATCACCGTATTTAACAACATCTTCTTTTACGACATCTCCAAAATTCTTATCACCAACTTGAACAAATGTTGGTGGGACATAGAGATTACGAACAGATTTAAGAGCTCCTTCCTCACCGTTCACTTGGTCAGAATAGGCCTTACGGTCATAAGCAAAGTTCAAAGCCTGACGGAAATCTTTGTTTAAGATAGCTTTTTTAGTAGATGTTTTTTGTGCATCTGTCGATTTAGAGGTATGATTGTAACTTTGGCGATCAATGTTTGTGAAAACTACAAAGGAGGATGATCCTTGAGGACTAAAGATAATATTGTCTTTATACTCTTTCTCTACAGACGCATAGTTTGAACTACGAGGATAAACACGCGCCTTACTATAAGAGCCATCTTTAAAACCACGAATTAAGGATTCTTGGTCTTGCCCATCATAGAAAGCTAATTTAACATTGTCTACATGAACATTGTCCTTATCCCAATAGTTTGGATTTTTCGCAAACTCGATAGAGGACTTCGAAGTTACGCTTTTCAACAAGAATGGTCCATTATAAAGGATACTTGATGGATCTGTAGCTTGACCGAACTTGTCACCTTTAGATTTCAAGAACTCTTCATTAACAGGGAATAAGATACCCATTGTTAATTTAGAATTCCAGAAGCTTTCTGGATGTTCTAAGGTAAATTGCAAAGTATGATCATCGACAGCTTTAATTCCTACCGTTGAGAAGTCCTTTGTTTCCCCTTTTGCATAAGCAGCCAATCCTTTGATAGAATTTTCTACCATGTAAAGAGCTTCTGACTTCTTATCTACAGCATGTTTCAAACCTGTCACAAAGTCCTTAGCAGTCACATCTGCATACTCTTCACCATCAGATGTGTACCATTTTGCGTTCTTACGCAATTTGTAAGTGTAAGTCAGGCCATCCTTAGATACACTCCAGTCCTCCGCGATAGAAGGAACAAGATTACCATATTGGTCATTTTCCAACAAACCGTCAATGACATTCGATGTGATATCATGGGTAGAGGTCTTACCAGACAAGGTATAGTCCAAAGTTTCTGGGTCTGTTTGATAAACATAAGTAAAATTAGTATTTGTGTTTGATGATCCAGACTTAGAACTAGAGCAGGCAGCTAAGACACCAACAGCAAGTAAAGTAACACCAGCCATGGCTAAAACATTACGTTTTTTCATAACATTCTCCTATTTAGGTTAGATTTATCTTAGATTATAACACTTCTCAAATAGAAATGAAAACCTTTTTATCAAAAAAAATCTATATTGTTATAATTATTTTTTATAGCTGGTTATAGCATATTGGAGGTTGTCTGTAAAATCAGCCAAAAGAGCTGATCAAACCAAGCAAAGCCAACACTTAAGACCTGATAATCTCAAGCTTACAAAAAACGAGAAAGCTATTTTGCCTCCTCGTTAGGGTTGTTTTTATTTTACATGTTTTTCTAACTCTTTTTGAGCTTTTTCATTAGATGATTCTTTTTCTTTCATCCAGGTTTTAAATGCCTTCTCATAATCCTTAGATGTCAAAACATCCTCTTGAAGTTGCATGTATTTATAATTTGTAGCAGTCCCCTTGCTTCCAATCCAAGAGTAAGCTCTAGTAAATGGAACTGATTTTTGAACCAGCGGATTGGCACCGTTTGAGATGCTTGGAAGGGTCAATCCACTATCTGTCAACCAAGCTTGAGAATTTGCATATTTTTCATAACGCACGCTCGTATCAGACGTTTCCTTATTTGCATCGTCATTCAGAGCTTTATAATCATTTAATCCTAGAGCTGACACAACATCTTGATTTTGACCCGGTTCAATTCCAATCGCTTGTAGCAATCCACCATTTGTAGGATCAAAAACATCTAAATACGTAGAAGGATCTTGATAATCAGGAGTCCAACCACTGGTTGAAAGATCATAATCTTTTTGAGCAGCCGAGTTGGCGAAATAACCCGTATTATTAAAGTCATCTTCGGACATTTGCTGGAGATCAACTACTACATTATCTTTTCCTAGAGCTGACTCAACAGACTGCTTAAAGGAACTAGCTTGTTGAATTCCAGCCTTATCAGACTGACTCACTGGCAAATCTAGATGAATTGGGAAATTCACACCTTGAGCCTGCAGTGCTTCTTTAGCTTTTGCAAACTCTGTTTTAGCTTTTTCAGCATTATATAGACCGTCTTGAGCATCCTCTAACTTGACATCAGACCACTCTTGACCGTAGCTCGCTAGTTTTTCTTTCACGACATCTCCAAAATTCCGATCCCTAATCTGCACGAATGTCGGTGGTACTGCAAGATTACGCAAGACCATTGATGCGCCGTCTTCACCATTCGTTTGAGCTGCGTAAGCTTTTCGGTCAAAAGCAAAACCGACTGCCTGACGGAAATCTTTGTTTAAAATAGCAGCCTTGGTATCTGATTTTTGCTTGTCATCTTTCTTAGAAGTATGATTATAAGACTGACGATTCACATTAAAGACATAGAAAAATGAAGTTCCACCTTGTTGAGAATAAGTAATATTATCCGCATATTTCTTTTTAACAGAGGCATAGTTTGAACTATTTGGGAATACACGAGCCAGGGTATAAGCACCATCGCTAAAATTACGAACTAAGGATTCTTGATCGGATCCATCATAATAAGATAGTTTTACATCTTCAATGGGAACATTTTCTTTATCCCAATAATTTTCGTTTTTCTTATATTCAATAGAAGATTTTGCCGTTAAAGACTTCAAAATATAAGGACCATTGTACAAAATACTAGACGGTTTAGCTGAGCCAAAACTATTTCCTTGGGAAGCTAAGAAATCAGCATTTATCGGGAATAAGATACCACTAGTCGTCTTCGAATTCCAGTAACTTTCTGGCTTATTCAAAGTATACTGTACTGTATAATCATCCAGTGCTTTTACACCTACAGTAGAAAAGTCTTTAGTTTCCCCTTTGATATAGGCATCCAATCCTTTGATAGAATTTTGAACAAGGTAAAGAGCTTCAGATTTGCCATCGGCTGCGTGCTTCAATCCTGTCACAAAATCTTGAGCTTTTACCTCAGCATACTCTTCGCCATCTGAGGTATACCACTTAGCATCTTTTCGAAGCTTGTAAGTATAGGTCAAACCATCCTTAGATACGGTCCAATCTTCAGCAAGAGACGGAATCAAATTCCCATACTTATCATTTTCAAGCAAACCATCAATCAGATTTCCAGTCACATCTGAAGTGGTAGCACGATTAGCAACTACATAGTCCAAAGAATCTGGATCATTACTATATACATAAGAATACACCTTTGTATTAGATGCTGTTGAACTACAAGCAGCTAAAATCACAGAAGATAAAACTGCAAGTCCAACTCCAACAAATCTTTTTTTCTTATTCATGAAATACTCCTTTCAAAATAAGAGATATTCAAATCATCCATGAGAGGTTTTCTCTGAAATATCACTCTAGTTTTTTACCATTTTGTCCATTATACCCTATTTCCCTGAAAAAATAAATCGTTTTAAGTAAAAATTGACTATTTTTTCATTTTTCATGTCAGAAAACATTACATATGAGCAAAAAACTCTACATCACAAAGATGTAGAGCCTTAGGTCTATTTAACATGATCAGCCAATTCTTCTTGAGCTTTGGCATTTGATTTTTCTTTTTCTTTCTTCCATTTTTTCTCAGCGGCTTTGTAGTCTTTCGCCGTTACAATGTCATTTTGAACTTCTCTGTACTTAAAGACGTAAGCATCACCTTTGATACCAACCAGAGAGTAAGGTTTTGTGAACGGAACTGCCTTCATAACAAGCGGACTACCACCGTTTGATTGAATCGGAATGACCAAAGAGCTATCTGTTAACCAAGCTTGAGCTGCTGCATATTTTGTATAGCGAGCAGTTGTATCTTGTTTTTCAGAATCTGCCTCTTCATTTAATTTCTTAAATTCATTCAAGCCCAGTTTGTCTGCTAAATCAGCATTTTGTCCTTTTTCCAAACCGATATTTTGGAGCATATCTCCTTTATCTGGATCAAAAATATTCAAATAAGTTGATGGATCTTGGAAGTCAGGACCCCAACCAGCAATGTTGACATCGTAGTCTTTTTGAGCCGCAGTCTCCGCAAAGTACGTTACATTATTTTTATTTTCTGTAGACATTTGCTGTACATCAATAACAACATTATCTTTACCAAGGGCTTCTTCAACTGATTGTTTAAATGAATTAGCCTGCTGTACCAAGAGGTTGTTTGTTTGTTCAACAGGAAGATCTAAGTGAATTGGGAATTCAACACCTTGTGCTTGGAGAGCTTCTTTTGCTTTGGCAAATTCTGCCTTAGCTTTCTCAACATTAAAGAGTCCATCCTGAGCATCGTCCAACTTAACACCCTTCCACTCATCACCATAGCTCACCAAATCTTTTTCAACTATGTCTCCGAAGTTCTTTTCACCAATCTGAACGAATGTTGGCGGTACTAAGCTATTTCTAAGTGAGCTAGTTGCTCCCTCTTGACCGTTTTGCTGAGCTCCATAAACTGTCCGATTGAAAGCGAAGTTGATAGCCTGACGGAAATCTTTATTTAAGAGAGCAGCTGTTGTAGATGTCTTTTGAGCATCTGTTGTCTTGGCTGTAAAATTGTAGGCTTTACGGTTGTAGTTAAAGGCGTAAAAGAATGATGTTGCATCTTGAGGAGAGTATACAATATTGTCTTTGTATTGTTTTTGTACTGAAGCATAACTTGAACTATTTGGATACAAACGAGCTTGTGTGTATGTACCATCTTTAAAGTTACGAACAAGCGCCTCTTGATCAGAACCATCAAAGTAAGTCAACTTGACGTCTGAAATTTTCACGTTGCCCTTATCCCAATAGTTGTCATTTTTTGTATATTCAATAGATGATTTAGATGTGAAGGACTTCAGGAAATATGGACCGTTATAGAGAATTCCTGAAGGTTTTACAGTACCGAAATCTTTACCAGATGATTTTAAAAATTCTTCGTTAATTGGGAAAAGAATACCCATTGTGGTTTTAGAATTCCAATAACTTTCTGGCTGATTGAGTGTATATTGGACTGTATAATCGTCAATCGCCTTAACTCCAACTGTTGAGAAATCCTTACTTTCACCTTTTACATAAGCATCCAAACCTTTGATAGAGCTTTGAACAATCGGCAACGCATCTGAATTGCTGTCAGCCGCGTGCTTCAAACCAGTAACAAAGTCCTGCGCTTTGACTTCTGCATATTCTTCACCCTCAGAAGTATACCATTTAGCACCCTTCCGAAGCTTATATGTATAAGTCAAACCATCTTTCGACACTGTCCAATCTTCTGCCAGAGATGGCACAAGATTTCCGTATCTATCATTTTCTAATAGTCCATCCACTAAGTTTGCAATAACATCAGACGTAGTTGAACGATTAGTATTTGTATAATCCAAGGTATCTGGGTCTGTTGAATAGACATAAGAATAAGTCTTTGAAGCCCCTGAGTTAGAATTTCCACATGCTGCTAAGGTAAAAACAGAAGCAAGCGTAAGCCCTAAAACAGCTAATTTTTTCACTGGTTTCATTGGTGCATCTCCTTTTAATGTTATTTGTATTATTATACTCTATTATTTTATAAAAACAAGTATTTTTTTAAAAAAATTTAAGCATTATATTGTTTTTTGTTCCACGAACGCCTACACATTCACTTTTGTTCGTCTTTTTGTTTAAAATAAAAATAATGTAAAATGATCATTAAAAAAACGTTCATATTCACAAAGTATATTTATTCATAATACTTTTTTTCAAAGAAGGCAAACCTCTACAACAGCTATTTTTATGGTACAATAGGATTAACCTTACTCAAAGGAAGAGATATGAAAAAAATTATAGTACTTTTATTTACTTGTTTATTTTGCAGCTTCTGTCCTCTTGTTTCCGCAGATGACTTTGATGTTGCCGCCAAAAATGCTATCGCTTTTGACGTAAATACTGGAAAAATTCTCTATGAAAAAGAGGCTACTACCCCTGTACCAATAGGAAGTCTGACCAAACTGCTATCAGCCTATCTGGTCTATGATGCCATAAAAGCTGAGAAAATTACTATGGACAGCCAGGTTGAAATTTCCGAATATGCTCTAAAGCTGACAACTAATTACGACATCAGCAACCTCCCTCTAGACAAAGGAAGCTACTCTGTCGAAGAATTATTAGAAGCGTCTCTTATCGCCAATGCTAACAGCGCTACTATCGCCCTAGCTGAAAAAATTGCTGGAAGCGAAAAAAAGTTTGTCGATCTTATGAAAGCCAAACTAAAAGAATGGGGAATTTCTGACGCAAAAATTGTCAATTCAACTGGTTTAAACAACTCTCATCTCGGAGATAATATCTATCCCAATTCCAAAAAAGATGAAGAAAATCAGCTAAGCGCCTATGATATGGCTCTTATATCTTATCATCTCATTAAAGATTATCCGCAAGTTTTAAATATTACCGAAAAGACTAGCTTCAACTTTGACGGATTAGAAGTCAATAGTTCGAATTATATGTTAAAAGATATGCCCTCTTATCGTAAGGGAGTGGATGGATTAAAGACAGGTATCTCCGACCAAGGCGGCCTCTCCTTCATCGCTTCTGCCAATGAAAGAGATATGCGACTCATTACAGTCGTTTTAAATGTCGAAAATGCTGAAGAAGATATAAAAGCTCTTTTCCTAGCCACTGCTAGCATCATGGACTATATCGCTAATAACTTCGTAGTAACTACACTAGCCGAAAAGGGAACCCCTTATGAAGACAGTCACATTCCAATCATTAACGGAAGCGAAGATCAAATCAAGGTTGTTGCATCAAATGATTTGAATATTATCCAGAGAATCGGGAGTGACTCAGAACCAAAAGTCACTTTCAAAAAAAATAAACAGGAGTTCAAAGCTCCTCTCGCTGCTCATACACCAATAGGAACTTTAAGCTACAAAGACACTGATTTAATTGGAAAGGGCTACTTAAAAGAACAACCCAGCATTACAATGGAAACGGAAAAGGAAGTTGCGCAAGGCTTTTTCTTGAAAGTCTGGTGGAATAACTTTGTAGAATATGTTAATAAAAAATTATAGAAACATCAGGAAGGAAAACTTCCTGATGTTTTTTTGAATAAAAAAATCAATTGAAGCGATGTTTTCACTTCTTATTTTATTCTAAACTGCAACTTAAACATCACCAAATCTTAAAGGGGACAAAGTAACTACTAGAACTTCTTAGTCGCTCAATCCACCACAAGACAGAGCCAGAAGAAATACATGAACAATTTCTATTAGCTTAATTGTTCATTCCCACCCTGCTGATTTTTAAAAGCACACACTTCATCCACACTAAAAAAGGCTGAGATAGTTTTATCTCAGCCTGGCTTTTTCATATTCAAAAGATTCTTTAACAAAAAACCTAAATAGTCTTCTAAACCTAAGTTTAGAAACAAGAGGAACAATCTTTGTTGTAAAAATAATTTACTCTTGCTCCACAGGTTTTATCCAACTGACCCTTCCATTTCATAGCTGATCAAGCGATTCAGCTCAACAGCATATTCCATAGGCAGTTCTTTGGTGAATGGCTCAACAAAACCCATGACAATCATTTCTGTTGCTTCGGATTCGGACAAACCACGGCTCATGAGATAGTAGAGTTGTTCTTCTGAAATCTTAGAAACCTTGGCCTCATGCTCCAGAGCAACCTGAGAATTGTGAATTTCATTAAAGGGAATGGTATCCGAAGCCGAAAGATCATCCATGATAATCGTATCACACTCGATATGACTGACAGATTTCTTAGAATTTTTAGCAAAGGTTACTTGACCACGGTAGTCTACCTTACCTCCGCCCTTAGCAATAGACTTAGACACGATAGAGGAGCTGGTATGAGGTGCATTGTGGATCATTTTAGCCCCTGTATCTTGATGCTGATTGGTATTGGCAAAGGCAATGGAAAGCATGGTTCCACGCGCACCAGGTCCGTCCAAATAGACAGATGGATATTTCATAGTCGTTTTCGCACCGAGGTTCCCATCAATCCACTCAACGGTCGCATCTTTCATAGCCCGCGCCCGCTTGGTCACGAGGTTGTAGACATTATCTGACCAGTTTTGGATAGTTGTGTAGCGCATATAGGCACCATCAAGGGCAAAAATTTCAACAATAGCCGCATGAAGACTATTACTAGAGTATGTCGGAGCTGTACACCCTTCTACATAATGAACACTAGCACCCTCATCGACGATGATCAAAGTCCGCTCAAACTGACCAGAATTCTCATTGTTAATTCGGAAGTAGGTTTGTAGCGGAATATCCACTTTGACACCTTTTGGAACATAGATGAAAGTACCACCAGACCAGACGGCGGAGTTGAGGGCTGCCAACTTGTTATCTGTCGGAGGAACCAGCTTAGCAAAATATTGCTTGAAAAGCTCAGGGTATTCCTTAAGAGCTGAGTCGGTATCCGTAAAGACGATGCCTAGCTTTTGGAACTCTTCCTTCATATTATGATAAACCACTTCAGACTCATACTGGGCTGCCGCACCAGCGAGGTAGGCTCTCTCCGCTTCTGGGATCCCAATCTTCTCAAAGGTTTCCTTAATCTTCTCAGGCACTTCATCCCAACTTCTAGCCGGCTTATCAGACGCCTTTTGGTAATAAATCAAGTCATCAAAGTTAATCTCTGACAAATCCGGCCCCCAAGTCTGCATCGGCATCTTCTTGAAAGCCTCGTAGGATTTGAGGCGGAAATCCAGCATCCATTCTGGTTCATCCTTTGCAGCTGAAAGCTCACGAATGACCGCTTCATTCAGCCCTTTTCCTGTTGAGAGGACAGGTTCGACATCATCATGGAAACCAAACTTGTACTCACCGAGATCAATCGGTTTTGGTTCTACTCTTTCTTCTGACATAATTTCCTTTCACATTCTTACTTTTTATCTTCTTCAATTGCTCGCTTGAGGGCATTCCAACCCAAGGTAGCACACTTAATTCGCTGCGGGAATTTGGCAACGCCAGCTAAAAAGGCTCCATCTCCCAATTCTTTCTGGCGACTGTCTTCCTGGCCCTGAACCATTTGCGAGAAGACTTCTGCTAATTCCAGCGCCTGCTCTTTTGTCTTGCCCAGAACCGCATCCGTCATCATGCTAGCCGAAGCCGTTGAGATAGTACAGCCGGAATTAACAAAAGCAACATCCTCAATCTCATCTTTATCATTAAACTTCACAGACAAGCTGATAACATCGCCACAGGTTGGGTTATTGAGAACTACCTGCTCTACATCTTCCAGCTTACCATGATGATGGGGGTGAGCCGAGTGGTCGGTCACAACCGCCTTGTAAAGACTGTCTAACTTAGAAAGCGCCATTGAAAAACTCCTTTGTCTTTTCTAAAGCATCTACCAGCTTGTCACAATCTGCATAGGTATTGTAGATATAAAAGCTAGCCCGCACAGTCGCTGGCACCTGCAGATAGGTGAGTAGGGGCTGAGCACAATGGTGCCCCGCCCGAACAGCTACTCCTTCGTAGTCTAGAGCCGTCGCGACATCATGCGGATGAAGACCATCCAGGTTAAAGGCAATCACGCCGGAGCGCTGAGCCAAATCTTGAGAGCCATATATGGTCAAGCCTTCCACTGCCTGAAGTTTAGGAAATACATAGGCAATCAGATCCTGCTCATGCTGAGTAATAGCATCCATGCCCAAGTCTTCCAAATAATCAATAGCCGCTGCAAGACCGATTGCTCCTGCCATATTCGGCGTTCCAGCCTCAAACTTCCACGGAAGCTCCTTCCAAGTCGCTTCCTGCTCATAGACAAAATCAATCATTTCGCCGCCGTACTCGACTGGCGACATCTGCTCTAGCAGTTCTTCCTTACCATAGAGAACCCCGATACCAGTTGGGCCTGCCATCTTATGTCCCGAAAAGGCGAAGAAATCTACATCCAAATCCTGTACATCAATCTTCATGTGTGGAGTAGATTGAGCCCCGTCCACCACCAAAAGCGCTCCTTGCTGATGAACCAGCTGGGCAATCTCCTTGATGGGATTGATGACCCCAAGGACATTAGAAGCATGAGCCAGAGAGACAAACTTTGTCCGCTCATTGAGCTTGGCACGGAAATCTTCCATATCCAGAGCACCATTTTTGAGATAGACATAGACCAGCTTGGCTCCAGTCTTCCTACAAGCTTCCTGCCAGGGAATGACATTGGAATGGTGCTCCATAATCGAAATCAGCACTTCATCACCAGGTTGCAGCCTTTCAGCCGCAAACCGAGCCACCCAATTGAGACTCGTTGTGGTCCCTCGTGTAAAGAGGACTTCTCTGCTAGAAGCTGCATTGATAAAAGAACGAACTCTTTCTCTGGCTACTTCATAAGCTGTCGTCGCCCGCTCGGCCAGCGTATGCACACCACGGTGGACGTTGGCATTGTCTCTAAGATAGTAGTTCTCGATAGCCGCTAGCACCCGCGTGGGTTTCTGGGTTGTCGCCGCATTGTCCAAATAAACCAAAGGCTCATCATTGACAATTTGGTCCAAAATGGGAAAATCTTGCTTGATTGCTTCTGCATTAAATCCAGACATAAAGACTCCTATCTACTACACGGGCCAAGGCCCAGCTTTTTATCTTTTTGCGAGAATAATATCGATATTTTCAATCATTTCATCACGGACTTCTTTAACAGGGATTTCTACAATCACTGAGCCTAAGAAACCACGTACGACCAAGCGCTCTGCCGTTGCCTTATCAAGACCCCGACTCATGAGGTAATACATATCTTCTGGATCCACCTGGCCGATAGAAGCTGCGTGACCAGCCGTCACATCGTTCTCGTCAATCAAGAGAATTGGATTAGCATCTGAGCGAGCTTGATCAGACAGCATGAGAACCCGGCTTTCCTGCTGGGCGTCTGCTCCCTTTGCCCCTTTGATAATATGGCCGATACCATTGAAGGTCAGGGTTCCTTTTTCCAGGATAACCCCGTGTTGCAGGATATTTCCGATAGAGTTGCAGCCATAGTTAGTTACGCGGGTGTCAATTCCCTGAACTTGCTTGCCACTTGAGAGAGCCACTACCTTCATATCCGCATGGCTACCCTTGCCATATAAGTCACTATCGAAGTCCGCTACGACATTACCTTCGTTCATAACACCGATGGCCCAGTCAATCATAGCATCATTGTCCAGCTTGCCACGACGACTGATATAAGCCGTTACATTTTCGCCCAAACGATCAATAGCCGAAAACTTAATCTGAGCACCAGCCTGAGCAATGACTTCTACTGTGATATTAGCTGTTGCAGGAACAGATCCTTCACCGTAAGTTTCCAAGCGTTCCAAGTAGTTAACCTTAGAATGTTTGCCTGCAATAATTAAAATATGCTTGTTAAAAGGAACATCGCTTTCGCTATCCTGATAAAAAATTCCTTCAATTGGCTGGTCAATCTCAACATTGTCAGGTACATAAAGAACCGCGCCACTATTGAAATAAGCCGTATGGTAAGCCGCCAATTTGTCCTCGTCATACTTGACCGCAGACATAAAGTGCTTTTCTACCAACTCTGGAATCTCTTCCAAGGCAGAGTGGAAATCTGTGAAGATCACACCTTGCGTCTCCAAGTCAGCCGGAAATTGCTCAAGGACAGTTTGGGTTCCCATTTGGATAAATTTAAGATTGTCTCCAAGAGCCGTGAAATCTGGCACATTGGTCAATGGATCGCTCTCTGAAATACGGCCGTCGCCCAGATTCCAACGGTGAAATTTAACCCGTTCAATAATAGGCAAATCCAGTTGATCAATCTTGTCAAAAGCCATCTGACGGAGATTAGCCAACCATTCTGGCTCTGCGTGCAACTGTGAAAATTCTTGAATTAATTCTTTAGTCATGTCATTCTCCTATCTTTTATCAAAGTCAAAAGAACGTTTGACTAGACTTCTTCGGTATAGTTGAAGCCCAATTCTTCAGCCAACTTAGCATAACCTTCTTTTTCCAAGCGTACTGCCAATTCAGGACCGCCAGAAAGAACAACCTTGCCCTCCATCATAACATGAACTTTATCTGGAGTGATGTAGTTAAGCAAACGCTGGTAGTGGGTGATAATCATAGCACCAAAACCTTCACCGCGCATGGCATTAACCCCTTTAGACACAACCTTAAGAGCATCAATATCCAGACCAGAGTCAATCTCATCCAAGAGCGCAAAAGTTGGCTCTAACATAAGTAACTGTAGGATTTCATTGCGTTTCTTTTCTCCACCAGAGAATCCTTCATTGAGATAGCGCTCAGCCATTTCTTCTTTCATGTTAAGCAACTCCATCTTTTCATCCAGCTTCATGATAAAGTCGCGAACAGAGATTTTCTCTTCGTCTTCTTTGCCAGCATTCATAGCTGCACGGAGAAACTCGGCATTAGTAATACCAGGAATTTCACTAGGATACTGCATCGCAAGGAAGAGCCCCATACGAGCACGCTCGTCTACTTCCAATTCTAAAATGTTAACTCCGTCAAAGAGGATTTCTCCTTGGGTAACTTCGTAATTGGGATTACCCATAATAGCAGCAGAAAGAGTGGATTTACCTGTACCATTTGGTCCCATAATAGCAGCCACTTCTCCTGTTTTCAAGGTAAGGTTAACCCCCTTGAGAATTTCTTTTCCTTCAATTTCAACATGAAGATCTTTGATTTCTAATACAGACATTGTGTCCTTTCCTTTCTTTATCGTATTCCACTCATTAGTATAGCAAAAAAAAGCCCAAAAGGCTTTTATTTTGATTAGAATTGTTCTTATTTATGTTCTTTATTCTTCCAACGTCGACGCACTTCTTCTCTATAAGAAGAGTTTCCAATATACCGCATAATTTTTAAAAGCGGTGTACGGTTTGGTCCTAAAATTTCAATCAATTCTGCAAGCAACTCTACTCCAAAAAGCAAACCAATAACCAGAAGTACACCACCAACTCGACTTGAAATATTGAGCAATAGAGAGATTGTAGCAAAAATCAACGAAATCCCATAAATCACCAAAACCGTTCCTCTATGAGTCAAGCCCAAAGAAAGTAAACGGTGATGCAAGTGGTTGCGGTCAGGTTGATAGAATTTTTGACCTGATAAAGTCCGACGTACAATAGCCAAAAATGTATCCGCAATCGGCACACCCAAAATAATCATAGGCGTCACCACAGCAACAGCCGTTGCATTTTTCAAACCTTGTAAGGACAGAACCGAAATCATAAACCCAATAAAGAGGGCTCCAGTATCTCCACCGTATATAATCGCTGGATGATAGTTATAAGGGAAGAAACCTGCAATCGAAGCTACTAAGACAAAAATTGTCAGGGTTAAGAATAAGTTATGGTCAGGCAGGAAGAAATAAGATACAACTCCCATTGTCAGCAAGGAGATTATTGATACACCGCTAACCAAACCATCTAACCCATCCATAAGATTCACCGCATTTGTAATAGATACAATCCAAATCAAGGTTAAAATAAAGGATAACCAAGGAGGGAAAAAGAGATGAGGACCACCGAAAGGAATTTTAAAGTCATTTAAGCGAAAATCCGTCAAGAGCCAAATCAAAGAAGCAGCAACAACAATTCCAAGTAGCTTAGGTAAAGGAGACAACTCTTTTACATCGTCAATCAGACCTGTTAAGGCTACCACTCCACCTCCTAGGGCAACTGGCCAAATATAATCGAAATAAGTTTCTCCACGAAAAGTCACCTGCACAATAGTTGGCATCATGATTAAACTTGTGATCGAAAAAGCTATAACGACCGCTAGGCCACCTGCACTAGGCATAGGCTTTTTATTAATTCGTCGGGCATTAGGATAGTCAACTGCATCAATTTTAAAGGCCAAAATGCGAACCAGAGGCGTTAACAAGATACCAATAAAAAAGGTGCCCAGCAAGACCATAATAAATTTCAAAGGAAATGTAACCATCAGCAGTTTACCTTTTGAAGATGTTGCACAGCATCTGTTACAATCAACAAGTGACCGTGCTCTTGAAGAAGGGCTCTCGTCGTATCTGTATCCTCAGCATGTTCACGCATTGTTGCCAGAAGCCAAGCAGGATAACGACTCGGACGACCTTCAATATCTACTAGAATAGTCAAATAGTAATGCTGATCCATCTTGTATAGCTCTGATGTATCAACTGGATAGTGGATAGTCTTGGTGAAAGCGATCAGATTTTTCAAGTCAGAAAAACGCAAGATATAATAAATATAGCGATCTTGTTCTTGCCCTTCTTCTGGCTCAGATGCATCTTCCTCTTCTGCTTTTTCCAGCATTTGAACAGCATCTATATCATCACGGCTTTTTTCAAAGATGTTTTTTTCAAGCGTCTTTAGAAATTCATCCGGAGTCATTTGAGACAGTTCGTCCATATCAGGCAAGTCAGCCAAATCTTCAAAATTCAAATTTTTATCTACTTTAGATTTTGTGACAAAAACGTCTAATTTGTCTGGTTTTGGAGTCACCCGAAAACTCAGCATTCCACTATCTAAAAAGCTTTCTGGCATTTCGAGTTCATCTAAAATGGTATAGAAAAATTCCTCCGTCTTTTCCTGAGGAACCAGAAAATCTGCCATCTCCATGCCGTGCTCTTCTAGATCTTCTAATTTAATTGTGATCTTAATTGTTGATTCACTAATTTGCTTCACTTCCATTGTTCTACCTCGTACATACTAGTCCTTCCATTATACTAAATTCCCCTATGTTTTTCAAAGGTTAAAGTCAGTCTTCTTCTTGATTTCAAAAGAAAAGAGCTGGCATCCCAACTCTTTCGGTTTATTTTGCAAACAAAGCCTTAAAAACCCAATAAATAAGCAATAAAGTGCCTAGGCCAATCCGATATTTACCAAACACGGTAAAATCATGTTTTTTAACATAATCTGTCAGGAATCGAATGACATACATACTTACCCCAAAGGCCACAATCATAGCCACCAGCAAGAGAGTCAATTGACCCAAATCAAGACTATTTCCTTTTAGGATAAACTTCAGAACCTTAATACCACTAGCCCCAAACATAACTGGGATTCCTAAGAAAAAGGTAAATTCTGTTACAACAGAACGACTGGTTCCATTTAAAAGACCACCTACGATAGTTGCTCCTGATCTACTGGTCCCTGGAAAGAGCGACAAAACTTGGAAGAAACCTATGTAGAGAGCTGTTTTGTAAGGAAGCTTCTCTATATTCGTCACAGTCGGCTCTACTTCCTGATTACGTCGTTCTATAAGAATGAAGGCAATCCCATAAATAATCAACATAATTGCTACAGAAACAAAATTATGGAAATTCTTTTCAAACCAGTTATCAAGTGGAATTCCTATTATAACTGCTGGCAAGGAAGCCACTACTACTTTAGCCCAGAGTTGCCATGTTTTCTGAACTTGGCGGGGTGTTTTATCCGGTTTAAAAGGATTGAGCTTATCAAAATAAATGAAGACAACAGCTAAGATAGCCCCCAGCTGGATAACCACGTTGAACATTTCCATAAAAGCAGCATTTTGCTTTTGGTAATGAATAAACTCTTGAACCAGAATCAGGTGTCCAGTACTAGAAATGGGCAACCATTCTGTAATCCCTTCGATAATTCCAAAAATAACGGACTTTATAATCTCAATGAAGAACATCTTTTCTCCTAAATTTACTTTTATACTTTAAAAATTATAAAAAACATCGATAAAAAATTCAATTAAAAACTGTGTCACTGGGGAATTTCTAGAAGGAGCCTCCGCCCCCTCCGCCTCCTCCACCAGAGAAGCCACCACCATCAAAACCGCCTGAATCACTTCCACTTGATATGGAGAAAGTACTTGCTGAACTGGCGGTTTGAACATAGGAATTTAGCAGGTCAACACCACCCGCAAAATGAAGACTTTGATCCGTCAAAACAAATCTTTCTAGCTCTTCATTTTCTAGATGAATATCTTGGACTTTCATCACCTTGCTGACTCGTTTTGCATAACCAAAAAGAGTAGCGTAGACCAACAGACGATTCCAAAGGATCACACCCTCAACTTCTGTTTTATCAAATTTAGCAATATCGCGAAGCATATTGGCAAAACTCCGCCACTCCACCACTTCATCAATGTAATCCTCATTCAGGAGATTATCGCTACGTTTGGTCACAAAAGCATTCAAAGGAATTCCAATAATCAAGACCAGCAAAAATCCCAAAGAATATTGCCAAAAGAACTCCCTAAATAGGAAACCAAATCCAATTAAAGAAAACATTAGTAGCAGAAAAACCAAGAGATAGAGCAAGCAACCACGATTCCTCATTTTTTCTTCTTCCTTGTTTAGACTACGAAAATGCGGATGCAAGCCCAGTCTTTGTTCTTCTTCTTTTATATCATTTGATAATTTGCGTAAATCTTTGATAAAACGATATCTTTTATCGCTCCCTTCCTTACGAACCTCAGCCTCGTCGTCCTTATCCTTAACTCCTTTGAGAATTTTTTTGTCAATCTGATAGGCAGAAAACATCGTGTCTGGTTCAACGGAGCTCTTATCACCGAATACCATCTCCACAAAAGTCAACTCAAAACCTGCCATCCCTTCATAATCCACAATCTCTAAGCGATGAGATTGTCCCTCTGTCACATATTTGAGATTTCCTCTATCTACCAGATCAAGTAAGGTCGCCTGAATTAAGTTAGAAAATAATAGGCGCCCCTTTTTGCCTTGCACAGGCCCTACCTTTTCGATATCTACATCATAGATATTTAGAGCTACTAGCATGGGTGGAAGATCTTGTGGAACTTCATAAAGTCGAGCCTGATCTGAAAAGCTTGTTTTTTGACGAGTCACCTTAAAATACCGAATCAAATAGTATATAGAAATCACAAAAATAACTAAGAAAACCACCGGAAGTATCTTGTAAACTAGATTCTGATAAAAGACCGTTTTTCGGACAATGTCCTGCTCCTGTTTTTCAAAACTATCCCGTCTATTTGTAATACCACCGTCATTGGTTAATGATTGACTAAAAAGCGACCGATCCCAGATACCATGAAGTTCAAAATGGTGTTTAGCTCCTAAAGAATCCAAAGTTACTTCAAAACCATTTTCAATTCTCTTTACTTCTGGATCTTTTTTGAAAAAACCAGTATGAGCAACCAAGCGAGCACTAGAATCCGGCTGAGAGGTGACCACAAATGAGACATGATCCATCCCAACCTCCCAGTCAGAAATTGGAATCCAATTTAACTCAGCTACATCCGGATACAGAAAAAGAAGGTTTTTTAATTGCCAAGTAATTTTGATTTTAACTCGGTCCCCACTATTTCCAGAATTATATATCTTGAGCTTTTTCCCGTCTTCAATCGGTACTTCCTCAATACTTTGCGGTTCCTTAGTTTTGCCATTCGTCTCAATTTCTACCACAGGGTTAGATTCTATTTCAAAATTCGAGGGCACCTTTCCCGCCTGCCCTAGGGTAATGTATTGACCGTTGTAGGGATCATCATAGACATAGGTCACTTCTTCGATAAAAGTTGCTGTATTGTCTTGATGGACTTCCAATCTCCCATTGTATTGTTCAATTCGACTGTCAATTTCAGCCGCCTTACCCCTAAAAGGTATCAGTAAAGTCACCAAAAACAAGATGGATATAATGAATAGTAATCTTTTTTTCACGTATATTCTCCATTCTATTCCTTCAACATCATCACTAGCACTTCCCTCGGAAGCATCTTTATATACTGCCAATTCCACTTATCCTCATGCACATTCAGGAATTATTATCGAAAAGAAGCTAGGAGGTCAGCTATCCTACTATTCAATTAGCATCAATTCCTCGGCTTCATTTTCATCTCATTATATCATTTTTTTCTTATAGAGACTTTCTAAGATTGAAAAGAAGGACATTTTCTTGTACAATAGAAAGAACTTACTTTTTAACATGATAGATAGGAGAACCCATGAAAAAGATATTTTTTAGCATCTTATCTTTGATTCTGCTGACTTTTGGCGCCAGCCAGATTGTTCAGGCGGATGAATACCTTCGAATTGGAATGGAGGCTGCCTATGCCCCCTTTAACTGGACCCAAGACGATGATTCAAACGGCGCTGTCAAAATAGATGGCACCAACCAATATGCCAATGGCTACGATGTTCAAGTGGCAAAAAAAATCGCAAAAGAACTTGGGAAAAAGCCCCTCATTGTTAAAACATCTTGGAATGGATTAATTCCCGCTTTGACCTCCGGAAAGATCGATATGATTATTGCAGGTATGAGCCCAACTGAAGAGAGAAAGAAAGAAATTGCCTTCTCTAACAGTTACTATACCAGCGAACCAGTTGTTCTTGTCCAAAAAAATGGAGCGTATGCCCAAGCCAAAACACTGGATGATTTTAAGGGAGCTAAAATCACCTCCCAACAAGGAGTTTACCTCTACAATCTGATTTCGCAACTCAAGGGAGCTAAACAAGAAACTGCAATGGGGGATTTTGCTCAAATGCGCCAAGCCCTCGAATCTGGAGTGATAGATGGCTACATCTCTGAACGTCCAGAAGCTTTGACAGCAGAAGCAGCCAATTCATCCTTTAAGATGATTCAATTCAAAAAAGGCTTCGAGGTTGGAAAAGAAGATGCTTCCATCGCAATTGGGATGCAAAAAGATGATCAACGAATGGCAAAAGTCAATGAAGCGATCTCTAAAATTAGCTCTCAAGACCAAGTGAAGTTAATGGATGAGATGATCAAGAAACAGCCTGTAGAAAAAACACCTGCCAAAGAAAAACAAAACTTTTTAAAAGAAGTCACAAAGATTTGGCAAGAAAATTGGCCTCAATTTCTTAGAGGCGCGGGCTTAACTTTACTCATCTCTATCACAGGAACCATCACAGGTTTATTGATTGGACTTCTCATTGGAGTTTTCCGTACTGCTCCAACATCAAAAAATAAAGCTCTTGCTATTTTACAAAAACTATTTGGCTGGTTCCTAAATGTCTACATTGAAATCTTCCGCGGTACACCGATGATTGTTCAATCCATGGTCATCTACTACGGTTCTGCCCAAGCATTTGGTATTTCAATCGACAGAACAATTGCTGCTATTTTTATCGTTTCCATTAACACCGGTGCGTATATGAGTGAGATCGTACGTGGAGGAATTTTCGCTGTTGATAAAGGACAATTTGAAGCTGCTACTGCTCTTGGCATGACCCACGGACAAACCATGAGAAAAATCGTGTTACCACAAGTCATTCGCAACATTCTACCAGCTACAGGGAATGAATTTGTCATCAATATTAAAGATACTTCCGTACTGAATGTTATTTCTGTAGTAGAGCTCTACTTCTCTGGAAATACCATAGCGACTCAAACCTACAAGTATTTCCAAACCTTCACCATCATCGCCGTTATCTACTTTGTTCTGACATTTACAGTAACCCGAATCCTTCGTTATGTTGAGCATCGTTTTGATACTGATAGCTACACCACCGGAGCCAATCAAATGCAGACGGGAGAATTGAAACCATGACAGAAACAATTTTAGAAATCAAACACTTGAAAAAGTCCTACGGTGAAAATCAAGTCCTAAAAGATATTTCACTCACCGTTCGCAAGGGAGAAGTTATTTCCATTATCGGAAGCTCTGGAAGTGGGAAATCAACCTTCCTTCGCTCTATTAATTTACTTGAAATACCTAGCGCTGGAGAAATCATTTACAAAGGTCAAAATGTCCTTGAACCAAATTATGATTTAACGCACTATCGTGAAAAACTAGGAATGGTTTTCCAATCTTTCAATCTATTTGAAAATCTAAATGTCTTAGAAAATACAATCGTTGCCCAAACAACTGTCCTCAAACGCGAACGATCTGAAGCAGAGAAGATTGCTAAAGAAAATCTCGAAAAAGTAGGCATGGGCGAACAATACTGGAAAGCCAAGCCTAAACAATTGTCAGGTGGTCAAAAGCAGCGTGTCGCTATCGCTCGCGCCCTATCCATGAATCCAGATGCTATTCTCTTTGATGAGCCGACCTCTGCCTTGGACCCTGAAATGGTTGGCGAAGTCTTAAAGATCATGAAAGAATTGGCTCAAGAAGGCCTAACCATGATCGTCGTTACCCATGAAATGGAATTTGCTCGAGATGTCTCGCATCGAGTCATCTTTATGGACAAGGGAGTCATTGCTGAAGAAGCTAAACCTGAAATTATCTTCACTCAGCCAAAGGAAGAACGTACCAGAGAATTCCTTCAACGCTATCTTAAATAATCTAAAAAAATACCTAATAAGTTCTAACTTAACGACCAACTAAAAAACACAGAATGGTAGATATTCATTCTGTGTTTTTATTCATTTTTAAATCAAACTATTTAACTTTCAAATAACTTGCATTTTGAATGTCTAGTTTAAAGACAAAGCCATTCATTTTTAGACTTATTGGATAATTTCTCCAAACTTTTATCTACAAACGAACACGTAACCTTAAAAACAGTTGAAGAAAAATGTTTGTTATTGTGTAAATAAACAAAGGAGTAGGCTATGCCTACTCCTTATTTATCTTCATACTTATCGTGGTTTTTATCATAAAAGTCAATCAAACTAAGAGCTGTTTCAAATGAGATATTTTTAACTTGAGCACGACCTTGAGCTAGAGCAATAATAGACATTTCGCGGGCTGTTGTCTCTTTACTGATACGGTAACCTGTTAATTTTTTTTCACGAACCCAACCTACGACTGCTTCTACTTTTTCAAAACTTGTTTTTGCCATTTCGTTCTCCTATCTAATTATTATCGATATTTAATTCTAAAGCTTTTTAGTTGATTTGTCAATAAGAACAAGATAGTAAACGGAAATTAAATATTTCAGAATATTCTGATAACTTCTATTTAGCTTTTAAAGCAGATAAAATTTGAGTCCGAATACTCTCAACTCCATCAGGATTTGCTGGCAGGAAGATTGTATTATTTCCCTGTTTATCTGCAAAATTATTCAGTGTATCAAGGTATTGGTTGGTCAACAAAATAGACATAATCTGTTCTTCCGTTAACTCTACATTGGCACCCTTCAACTCTTTAATAGAATCTGCTAAACCATCAACAATAGCCTTCCGTTGCTCGGCTATACCAACCCCGTGCAGACGATCTTTTTCAGCCTCAGCCTCAGCAGCAGTAACGATTTTGATCTTGTCCGCTTCAGCCAATTCTTGAGCAGCGACACGCTTTCTTTGAGCAGCATTGATTTCATTCATAGACTGCTTAACTTCTGCATCTGGTTCAACTTTTGTAATCAATGTTTTAACGATGATGTATCCATAAGTAGACATTTCTTCAGCCACTTGTTTTTGAACTTCAAGTGCGATTTCATCTTTCTTTTCAAAGAGCTCATCGAGGGTCAATTTAGGAACAGAAGAACGCAAGGCATCTTCAATATATGACTTAATTTGTGACTCAGGACGCATCAGCTTGTAATAGGCATCTGTAACGTTATTTTCATTTACTCGATACTGTGTCGCAACATTCATCGTAACAAATACATTATCTTGCGTTTTTGTTTCAACGACGATATCACTTTGTAACAAACGTAATTGAACACGCGCTGCAATTTTATCAATTCCAAAAGGAATACGGAAGTTCATACCACTTGAACTTGTCTTTTGGTAGCGACCAAACCGTTCAATAATGGCAACGGATTGTTGTCTAACAACATAAATGGAACTTATTAGCAATAAAATAGCTAAAAAGATGACAACCAATAGAATAACAATTCCCATAATGTGTTTCTCCTTTTTTGATTCAAAGGGTTTTAAACTGTCTTGAAACGGCTTAAACTCTACCTTTTAAATCATGTTTTTATAGAATGTATTATAGCATAAGGCAAAAATGAGAGCAAAGAAAAATCAACAAAAAAGAAAAATATTTTCAAAGTGATTTGGAAACTCTCTTCCTTTTTATAACTAAAGGAAATGGGCATTTTTTCTTCAACAAAAAATCCTGTCAGCTATTCTCTGAACTTACAGGATTAGAGGATTCAACCTATTTACTTTTAGATATATGCCTATGACAAGGTTCAATATCAAAAGGCTATTCATCTGACACCTTCTTTTTTAACCGAGATCTTATAACCAACCTTTCTCTTGCCCGATTCGGACTGCTTCTGTTCGATTTTCAGCATCTAGCTTGGTCAAAATAGCCGACATATAGTTACGAACCGTTCCATTTGACAGGTAGAGTTTTTCAGCAATTTCTTTATTGGACAGGCCAGTCGCCGCAGCTTGCAGGACTAGCCTCTCCTGCTGAGAGAGAGGATTCCTACTGGTCATTAGCACCTCCATCAATTCCGGCGAATATTCCTTTTGCCCATCTAGAACGGTATGGATGGTCTTCATCAAATCCGCAATGCTGCGCTCTTTGAGCACATAGGCATCTACATCCGCCTTAACAGCTCGCTCAAAGTAGCCCGGTCGCTTGAAGGTTGTGACGATGATGACCTTGATGTTGGGTCGATTAGCCTTGACCCATTCGAGAACATCTAGTCCAGTTTTGTTGGGCATTTCCACATCCAAAACTGCTACATCAAGATTTTCTGACTTGAGACAATCGATAGCTTTCTGCCCATCCTCTGCCTGATAGACTTCTTCAACATCTAGCTGCAACTGCAAGAGCTGAGCTAGAGCATCTCTCAGCATACTTTGATCTTCTGCTAACAAAAGTTTCATGCTTCCTTCCCTCCGTATGGTAATTCTATTCGAACTTGTGTCGGGTTCTTACTGCTAAGAATCTCGACCCTTCCTGACATAGTAACTAATCGCTCTCGAATGCTATGCAACTCCTGACCAGTTAGTTTTTGAAAACCACAACCATCATCTCGAATGTCCAAAACAAGTTTGTCGTCTTTCTTCACTAAAGAAAACCAGCTCTTTTTAGCTTGGGCATGCTTAATGATATTGGTCGCCGCCTCCAGTAAGATCATACTAATCGTTGACTGCTGACTCGGTGGGATACTGGCAACATTGAGTTGATTATCTATTTCTACCTGAATACCGCTCATCTCAAGCATAGCTCGAATGGTCACTAGTTCTTCATCCAGAGTTCGCTCCTTTAGATTATTTATAATCCGTCGAACATCAGCCATAGACTTCTTACTAATCTCTTGCACTTCCTGCAGTTCTTTTGCTGCCTTATCGTAAGCTTCCATCTGCAAAAACTGCTGAGCTAGCTCCGCCTTAACACTGAGCATAGCAAAGGTATGTCCTAGACTATCATGTAAGTCACGACCAATCCGATTGCGCTCATTTTCTGCCATAAAAAGATTCAGCTGGGCATTTTGCTTGACCTTTTCTTCCTTGATTCGCTCTGTAGTTTGAATTCGATAGAGACCAAAAGTCAAACCATCCGAAAAGAGAAAGGTTACAATAAAGAAGAGTAGCTCTGCTGGGCCAAAATTCCCCATCAAATAATTAGTTATCACAATAGCAGGCTGCAAGGCGACAAAGGTCAAAAAACGCCAGGATTTAAAGGAAATATCATCTAATTCATAAATGAGCAGATTGGATAGATAAAAAATGTACCAAGTAAACCCTCCATTTAACCAGACAGAACCATAATAGATGTAAGCCACCAAGAACCACCAAGAAAGAAACTGGATAAGGCGATGGTTACTTAACAAGACTGCATAATAAGCCGTAACAAAAATAGCTGTCCACATCAAGAGGAAAAGCGGGTATTCCCCGCTAATCGCTCCCGCCACTGGAAAGATGATAAAAACCAGCGCAATATGAAACATATAGTGGACTCGTTTAAGTTTTTCCCACATGGTTTTATTTTACCTCAATTCGCTTTTTGAGTTGTAGCACAAGAATGCTAACCAAAACCGTATAAATCAGAACAATCAAAGCTGCCTTGCCATTAAACTGATGGTGTTCTAGATAAGAAGACACGACCTGCATCAGTTGATAACTTGGTGTCAACTTACCAATTGGCTGGAGCCATTTTGGAAACATAGTCAGAGGGAACCATAGACCTCCTAGAACAGCCAGTGCCATATAGACGATATTGCCCACTACAGACATGAGCTGAGCACTTGGCAAGAGACTGACCAATACCCCCATGGCAATAAAGACCACACTTCCTACCAGAAGGATCAAGGCAATAAGAAGCCAGTCCACCATTGGCAGATTAACCCCGCGAACAAAATGCCCAATCGAGAAGACTACGATGATAGAAAGCATAAAAGTCAACAGCGTACTACAGAGCTTTGATATATAATATTTTACCATAGAAATTGGCGAGTGCTGAATCATTTTTTGCCAGTTATTATTTTTATCAGACTGCAAAGTGCTTGGAATGCTAAAGAAGGCACTAGACATGATACTAAAAAGAGTCATAGAGAAGAGGTAACCTCGAAGCACAGGTTCAGGCGTATCACTTCCAGACATCATTCCTGAGAAAATCAGGTAAAAGACGCTGGGCAGACCAATAGACAAGAGATAATAAGCAGCCTGCCGTTTCATCAAAATCAACTCAATCTTCATAAGACTTGCCATATTTTTCATGATTACTCTCCTATTCTTGTGTCGTTTCAAAAATACTATCCAAGAGGGTACGGTTACGTACTTCAATCTCTTCGATTGTACAGCCGTTTTCCTGAAGAACCTGCCAGACCTGTCCAGCATCCCTAGTAGCAAAAGATAAAGCCTTTTGCTTGATTTCTAAATCAGTCACATTATCCAGCTTTTCCAGCACAGACTGATAAGTCAGTGGCAAGGTAAAGTGTTTTTCCTGCTCCTCACTGCGCATAGCATAAGGCGTTGTATCCCGAATCAACTCACCCTTGTGCAACACCAAGATCCTGTCTGCTGTATGCTCAACTTCTTCGATATAGTGAGAGGAGTAGACGATGGTCACTCCCTGCTTCTTGAGCTGATCAATAATTTCCCAGAAATGCTGACGAGTGGAGGTGTCCATAGCTGAAGTCGGTTCGTCCAAGAACAGAATCTTAGGACGGCCAATCAGACTCAGAACAAAAGAGAAGAGACGTTTTTGTCCACCAGATAGCTTGCTGGCCAACTGATTCTTTTGCTTGTCTGTAAATTGCAACAAATCATCAATTTCTTGATTGGATAAACTATTTGGATAAATTGCTTGGAAGAAAGTCAAAAGTTCCTTGACCTTCAAATCCTCCACCACTGTATTTTCTTGTGGTAAAATCGCTACCGACTGCTTGAGATGATTATCAGTTGGTTTGAGTCCCTGAATCCTTGCTTCACCCGCTGTCAGAAACTTATCGCCCAGCAAACAATCCATGAGAGTCGTTTTCCCTGCTCCGTTGGGACCAATCAAGGCCACACAGTCACCTTGGGAGATTTCAAACGAAATATCCTTTAAAATCTCCTTACCGTGAATGCTTTTTGAAAGCTTCTTTACTTCAATCAGTTCCATTTTGCTCCTCCTTTGATTCGATAAAGCGTCTGTGCATCTTTCCTTTATTTTTCCAAAGCCGGAATAAGAATAAAGACCAAATGCTTTTTGAATTTTTACAGCAACCTTTTATCATGTTGTTAACTATATTATAAGGCAAAGAAATTTTTCCTACTAGTTGATTTTGTCACTAGCTGATATGACAAATGTCATGACATAAAAAAAGACCGGAAATTTTCCGATCTCTACTTATTAAATAAATAATAGATTATTCTACACTAAAGAGGTATGGATAAACCGGTTGATTTCCTTGATGGATTTCAACTTCTACATCTTCATATTTTTCCATCAGATCTTGAGCCAGGTTATTGGCCAAGTCTTCATCCCCTTCTTCACCAATGTAGATTGTAACAATTTCACTGTCCTCATCTAGCATCTTTTCAAAGGTTTGAGTCAAGGTCGCAAACATATCTGGATTAGATACAACAATTTTTCCATCAACCATTCCTAGATTGTCATTTTCATGAATCTCAAGTCCATCAATCGTTGTGTCACGGACAGCAGTCGTCACGCTACCACTAACAACATCTGACAGAGAAGCTGTCATGCGATCATGGTTTTCTTCAATTGATTTACTTTCGTCAAAGGCAAGTAAGCTTGTCAAACCTTGTGGAATTGTACGTGTTTCGATGACAGCTGCTGGTTGTTCCAAGACTTCTGCAGCTGACTGGGCAGCCATGAAAATATTCTTATTATTTGGCAAGATAATGATATTGCGAGCATTGACCTGCTCAACGGCCTTGATGAAATCTTCTGTTGACGGATTCATCGTTTGACCACCAGAGATAATGTAGTCAACACCTTGCGCCTTAAAGATTTCTGCTAGTCCATCACCCGCTACGACGGCAATGATGGCATATTCTTTTTCTTGAGCTGGTTTTGCTGCATTTTCTTCTTTTTCAACTTGCGCTTCATGCTGGTTCCGCATATTATCCACTTTCACCTTGACTAGGCTACCATACTTAAGTCCTTCTTGCATAACAAGGCCTGGATCTTCTGTATGGACATGGACTTTTACAATTTCATCATCATTAACGACCAACAAAGAATCCCCAAGCTCGTTTAGGTAGTTGCGGAATTCATCATAGTCAAAGTCTTTTACATAAGTTGGACCTTGCTTCAAAGCAACCATAATTTCTGTACAATAGCCAAACTTAATATCTTCTGTCGCAACATGACCTGCAACAGACTTATGGTGTTCAGCATTGATCATTTCACTCATAGTAGCAGGGGTTGCTTGGAAGTCCTCAGAGGCAATGTACTCACCTGTCAAAGCAGATAAGAAACCTTCATAAATGAAGACCAAGCCTTGACCACCTGAATCAACGACACCAACTTCTTTTAAAACTGGTAACATATCTGGTGTTTTAGCCAAAGCAGTTTTAGCACCTTCAAGCGCTGCCTTCATAACCTCAACAGCATCATCTGATTCTTCTGCTTTTTTCTTGGCTCCGATTGCTGCACCACGAGAAACTGTCAAAATAGTTCCTTCAACTGGCTTCATGACAGCCTTATATGCAACTTCTACACCTGACTGAAAAGCATGCGCCAAATCATGTCCGTCTAATTCCTCTTTTTCTTTCACACTTTGTGAAAAACCACGGAAGAGCTGAGAAGTAATAACCCCAGAGTTACCACGAGCACCCATCAAGAGGCCTTTGGCAAAAATACTAGCTACTTCACCCACTGTAGAAGCTGACTTGCTAGAAACTTCCTTTGCACCATTTTCAATAGTCATTCCCATATTGGTCCCTGTGTCACCGTCTGGAACAGGAAAGACATTTAAAGAATTCACATATTCGGCTTGTTTATTCAGACGAGTTGATGCTGCCTGCACCATTTCTTGAAATAAACTAGTTGTAATATTTGTCACGATTATTCTCCTACGACCTTGATATTTTGAATATAGACATTTACTGTTTGTGCTGTGATGCCTAGTTGATTTTCTAAGCTAAATTTCACGCGCTCTTGAATGTTTTTTGAAACTTCACTAATCTTTGTTCCGTAACTAAGTACTGCAAAAACATCAACTGCAATGCTTCCTTCTTCTGTGGTTCTCACAACAACACCTTTTGCGTAATTCTCTTTACCTAAAAGAGCTTGGAAGTTGTCTTTAATTGCATTCTTGCTAGCCATACCTACTACGCCAAAAATCTCAGTCGCTGCTCCGCCAACAATTGTTGCAATGACGTCATCAGTCAGCTCGATTTGGCCATCTTTTGTATTGATTTTTACAGTCATGACATGTACCTCGATAGTTTTTATAGTTTATTTTACCATATTTTAGACAGGCTGTAAAAGAGAAGGGCGGGAATAACTTAGAAAATCAACAATTAGCATAGCAAAACACATCCAAACTTTTCTCTTTTACAATTCCAAAGAAAAAGAGCCTGATAGGCTCCTTTACCTTATTAATTAAACGCGTTCAACTTTACCTGATTTAAGGGCACGAGCTGAAGCCCAAACTTTTTTAGGTTTACCGTCGATCAAAACAGTAACTTTTTGAAGATTTGGTTTAACAGCGCGTTTTGTTTGGTTCATCGCGTGAGAGCGGTTGTTTCCTGATACAGTCTTACGACCAGTAAAGTAACATACTTTAGCCATTTTCGTGTTTCCTCCTATTAGATCTAATATTACGGATGTGCTAGCACCACATACCTTCCTATATTACCAAAAAACTTGACGTTTGACAAGTACATTTCTCCAAACTTTCGAAATTAATCCGTTTTCTTAAATATATATAATCTTTAAAGAACCAAAAGCAACGTCACCTCTAACATACAAAGTCTTTTCTTTCTCGTTGACATTGCGAGGATTAGTAACAGAACCAAAGGCATTATCTACTTCAATTTCTACTCGCCACTTACTTGGAACATACAGAGTCACGTTACCAAAAGATAAGTCTACCTCGAAGGTTGCAGACTCTCCCAAAATAGTCGCATTATCAAAATATACAGAAGCACTGCCAAAAGAACAATCTATTTTTTCATATGTGAAATTCTCTGAATGAATATAGCGTGTCCCAGTTCCAAATGCTATTTCGCCTTCTTTAGTAGACAAGGCTTTTTCCTTCCAAAAACGACTAGATGGCCAAATCGTCTTAGGTTTTAGAATCAAGCTTAAACCAATACAAGCTAAAACACTAGCAGCAAACAAGGTACCACTCGAAATTTGCAAGAAGTGGTAGTGACTATTTGCGATAACTAAAGCAATGTAACCAAATATAAAACCAGCAGCCATATTTCGCTTCAAAAAGTTCTCAATTGAAAAATAAGCAAAGCCGGCAATCACTGCAAGAGTCCAAATATTAATATTCAAATAAGGAAATCCAAACTGCCCTTGGAATAAAACCAATGCTGCTAGTCCAAGGAAGAGAATTCCAATCAATGTTTTTTTCATGAAAATTACCTCGTTTCGTTTAACTTTTCTTTTAAAATTTGATAATAGTGTCGGGAAACGTGCACTTGTTTATGTGTATCATAAAATTGAATAGTACTGGTTCCCGAAAATGATTTATCCAAAGCGTAAATAGCCTTGGTATTGGCAATAGTAGACTTTGAAATGCGACAGAAATATACCGGAAGTCTCTCTTCTAATTCGTATAGCTTCAATTTGACTTCATAAGCATCATCCCTGCTATGAGCATAAATTTTGGTAGCATCCGTTTCAAAAAATAAAATATTCTTCAAATCGACAAAATATTCACTTGTATCCTTATAGAAAGCTATCGGTTGACGGTTGGCTTGTTCAAGAGCTGCTTGAATCCGAGCCACCTCTTCACCATATTGAGCCGTTCGGATAACGACTTCAGTTTCTGCCATATCTGTATCAAGCTCAATCCTAATCTTCATAGCCACTCCTTTCCTTGCTTCTGACTTCATTATAACAATTTTCAAAAAAGAAACAAGGCATTTTCAGTAAGTGGTTATTTTTGATAACTAAGTGGTTGCTTACCCTTCTCAAAAGATGTTAAGCAAATTTGATTTCTCATCCTAGACTCTCCAATAGATTCGTTTAGTATAAAAGCACGACTTACACATATTGAATATCTGTCTTATTTTATGATCAAACGAATTTGAAAACTTTTTTCCTTCTGATATAATAGTACTTCAGGAGGTACTATATGTCTAAACAAAAAATTAATCGCTTTGTCGGATCTATTGGAGCTTTTATTGGGATTCTTGTCTTTATTGCATATATTCCACAAATTATCGCTAACTTGCAAGGAGAAAAAGCTCAACCATTCCAACCACTATTCGCAGCAGTTTCTTGTTTAATTTGGGTAATCTATGGTTGGACCAAAGAACCTAAAAAAGACTGGATCCTTATCATTCCCAATGCGGCGGGAGTGATATTAGGCGGTCTAACTTTTCTTACTTCTTTATAAAAATTATATAAACAAAACCAGCAACCCATGAAAAAGTTGCTGGTTTTCTTTTGATAGTTTACATTGACAACTATTAAAAAATTAAGGATACTATAGAAATTTCATACTCAATAAATTTTGACGAATTAACCCAGAATATAAAATAAATTTGAAGTTCAAATAAGGCTTTTATTATTTAAAATTCAGTAAACTTCTCAATTTAATTCAGTAAAAATCAATCTGGCTTCATCGCTAGATATATCATGATCAGTATTATCAAAGCTTGTCGAAATAATTTCTCCCTCTTCAAGCTTCACAGCAACATCGAGATTCCCAGGAGCCAACCTTTGTTCCTTAGTCGATCTAGTTAAATCATTATAAATTCTGACTTCCCAACCTAAATTATCAAATTGAGGGTCCATATTCATATTTGTACTTAACTTATATGTACCAGGTTTAATATCACGACCTACTATATATTCACCAATCCCTAACTCATTGCTCGTCTGCACTTTAGTAGGTACCGCATTAAATTTGATTTTTGAAATATTACTAAAATGTAGTATATCTCCGTCAAATAAAATCAATCTAATTTTTGAAGGAAAATCAAAAGAAGATCCTGGGGCTCCTGCTACCCAATTAATGAAAAGCAAGTCGACTTTCTTCCTGTCTCCAGTTATATTACCTGAGCCTCCCGTGATTTCCAAATCATAAATCCCAGCTTTAACATCCCCTTTCTCACCTACAGTAACATCGCCTGTAACGTAAATTTCATCTGTGGATTTTGAATTCTCAGCAACTCTATTCATAATATCTACAACACTATCCTTTTTACTTGATGAGTCTGAATTTCCTTCTTCAGTTTCTGATGTAGATTTTGTTTCTACTTTTGGATTATTTTTAGATGAATCAGAAGTATCTGACGTAATATTTGAACTGCAAGCGACCAACATCGAACTAGCTATCACAAGAATTAACAATAATTTAGTGTTTTTCATATTCACACTACCTCCTATAGAATTAAACTTTTCTTTACTCTATTCTACTACAAATTCACAGCAAATACAATCTGTTATTATATTAACCATATGTGAATTGAAAACTATTATAATTTTTTGTACAAAAAAGTAATATAACATCAAAAAAAGCCCGTCACAACAGGCTTTTCAATGTATCATTTGATGCCGATTGCAGGGATCGAACCTGTGACCTACGCGTTACGAGTGCGTTGCTCTACCAACTGAGCTAAATCGGCGATTACCTCTTTAGTATAGCACTCTGAAAATAGATGTCAAGAAATTTTCATCACCATTAGAAAAAGCCTGTCCTGAGACAAGGCTTTGAGTCTCTTAAACTTACGAACCTGCACTTTCGTAGGCATCTAAGCCCCTGTCCCATAGTTTCAAAGAAATGACAAAGAAGATAAGGGAAATTAGAATCAAACCACCGATATTAAAGAGCACATCCTTGTCCTGCAAGAAATAGCTGGCAGGATAGTAGGCCGTAAAGGCGAAAGGGATGATAAAGCTAATCAACCAACGAAGAAGCGAATTGTAAATGGAAATTGGGTACTTAGCAAAATCATTAAACATATAGAAAATGTAAATCATGGCGCCTGACTGTTTGGTCCAAAAAGCGATACTGGCTGTCGCGATTTTCAAGGAAGTATAAATCAAGGTCGCAAAGGGGATACAGACTAGAAAAAGCAGGAATTTTGGAAGAGTCCAAGCAATGCTTGATACTGTTGTCGCTAGTAAAATTCCACCGACCAATAGTTCGCCCAAGGCATCAATCTGAAAGGTCTCGACTAGGATATGAAAGAGAGGATTGATAGGACGAGTTAGATACTTATCAAATTCCCCTTTTCGGACTAAGCGTTGACCTAGTGCCCAGAGATTGTCAAAAAAGAGATGGTCCAGTCCCTTGGGAATCAAGGAAAAACCATAGATAAAGGCAATTTCTTGAAAAGTCCAGCCTTCTAGCGAGGGGATGTGTTGAAAGATGACATTGAGAAACAAGAGGTTCAAGCCTTGGGTCAGAAAAACTCCTAGCACACCAACCACAAAATCGACCTTGTATTCCATGATTTGCTTGATATATTGTCTGATAAAAATCAGATGCATGCGTTGATATTTTTTCATACTAACCTCCCTGAATGGTAATGAAGGACTGGACTCGTTTCCAAATCAACTGAGACAAGCCCACCATCACTAAGAGCCAGAAGAACTGAAGCAAAAGCGCTTGAAGAATCTGACTGGTATCGTATTTCCCAACAATGATCATGACTGGAGTGTAGATCAAAGATGAGAAAGGCAAGAAGGATAAAATATCTGAAACAACCTTAGGAAAGAATGCCAAGGGAATCAAACTCCCAGACATAAAGGCCACTATGGAAGTCTTGAGTAAATTGGAACCCCATAGATTTTTAAACACAAAAGCTGAAAAACCAAAGCAGATATTAAAGAAAAAGTTGATCAGGTAGGCTAGGGTTAAGCTAAAGAGATAAAGGATGGTTAATCCCAGTACTTCTACACCCCCTTGCCCAGATAAGATTTTCATCAATACAATAACACTTAAAAATGGCAGTCCAACAGAGATAAAAATCAACCACTTGGATCCAAGCTCCGTAAAGAGATAAGATGCCGCAAAATGCACTGGTCGCAACAAGCGCATGATAATGGAACCATCCTTGACCTCATCACCAATCATAAAGGAAGAATCCGACCTAGTCAAAAGATTAGTCACAAAACTCATGATAATGTAGAGGGTGATATCCGCCATACTGAAGCCCTGAATCAAAGACTCTTGCGAGGAATCAAAGACAGCCTTCCAGAGATAGAAAGCTACAAAAGCTCCCATAACATCGCCAATCCGATAAAGAAGAAAGTTGACTCGATAGGTAATCAACTCCTGAACCCCTGCATTGATAAAGGGTTTGTAACGTCTCCACAATTTGACCATCTTAGAGCTCCTTTCGATAGAAGCGACGGATAATATCCTCAATATCCGTATCTAGCATCTTCAAATCACGAATTTCAAAATCAGACAGGGTTTGCTTGATAATATCAGCCGACTGGTAGCGGGAACTATCGAATTCAATATTGAGACTGTTTCCTTGTCTATCAATGGTCATATCCGAAAAATCTTCATAGTGAGAAACGAGGTGACTTTGACCTGGTAGTAGTTCAAAGGAGAGAGTCTTCATCTTGCCAAAGGTTTCCTTGAGCTGGTTAACCGTTCCATCAAAAATCTCCTGCCCCTTGTCAATCATAAAAATCCGATCACAGAGTTGCTCAATGTCGCTCAGGTCATGAGTGGTCAAGAGAATGGTTGTTTCTTCCTCCTGATTAATCTGGGTGATAGCCCGACGAATATTGTCCTTGACCGAAACGTCCAACCCAATGGTTGGTTCATCTAAAAAGAGAACCTTGGGATTATGAAGTAAGGAAGCCGCAATGTCCGCCCGCATCCGTTGTCCAAGTGAAAGAGTCCGCACGGGATCCTTGATAAATTCCTTCAAATCCAAGACTTCATTCAAAAAATCCATGCGCTTATGGAAGAGCGAGTCTGGCACATCGTAAATCTCTTTTAAGACCGTGTAGGTCTCTTGCAGGGCCAAATCCCACCATAGCTGGGTTCTTTGCCCAAAGACAACTCCAATATCCTTGACATAATCTTGACGATTGTCCTGAGGAATCTTGCCGTTAATCCGACAAAAACCAGATGTCGGTTTTAAAATTCCTGTCAGCATTTTGATGGTTGTCGACTTCCCAGCACCATTTGCCCCAATAAAACCTAAAATCTGCCCTTTGGGAACTTCAAAAGTCAAATCTTTGACCGCTTCAAAGGTCTGCTTTTCAGGATGAATAAAGGAGCGTAAAGCTCCCTTCAAACCAGGTTCCTTGACTGTCTTCACAAAATTTTTCTGAAGATGTTCCACTTCTATCATTGCCATATACTTCTCCCTATCGCAAGGAATAGCAACGTTGTATTTTTGACTACAAATATTCTAAATCCTTACTTTCTACACCTTCTCAAGGTTATTATTACTGAAGGCTTTATACCAGCCTATTATAGTCCAATAAAAAACGGAATGCAAGCGTTTGCCTACAAATTGTAAAATTAGAGATTTCTCACTTAAAATAATACTTTTAATCAAAAATTCTGGTTTAATCGTTTCCTTAAAACACCAAAAAAACCTGCCCTCATAGGCAGGTTTCATCTGTATTGTTCAGCTAGATTAAGCTTTACCTTCTGAACCGAATACGTCGATACGTTCTTCAACAGCTGCAGTAATTGCTTCGAAACCTGGTTTCAAGAATTTACGTGGGTCGAAGAGTTTTTTCTTGTCGTATTCTGCTTCGTTCGCATCGTATTCACGTACAAATTGACGTGTTGCGTTTGCAAATGCGATTTGGCACTCAGTGTTTACGTTAACTTTTGCAACACCAAGTTTGATAGCTGCTTGGATTTGGTCGTCAGGAATACCTGAACCACCGTGCAATACGATTGGGAATCCTGGAAGAGCTTCTGTCAATTTCTTCAAGTGGTCAAGGTCAAGACCTTCCCAGTTTGCTGGGTATGGTCCGTGGATGTTACCGATACCAGCCGCCAAGAAGTCAATTCCAGTTTCAACCATTGCTTTAGCATCTTCGATTGGAGCCAATTCACCTTTACCGATGATACCGTCTTCTTCACCACCGATAGTACCAACTTCAGCTTCCACTGAGATACCTTTAGCGTGTGCTTTTTCAACAACTTCCTTAGCCAACTTAAGGTTTTCTTCTACTGGAAGGTGTGAACCGTCAAACATGATAGAAGTATAGCCAACTTCAATACATTCAAGCGCATCTTCGTAGTGACCGTGGTCCAAGTGAATTGCAACTGGTACAGTAATACCCATTGATTCTACAAGGTTTTCAATGAGAGATTTACATACCTTGTATCCACCCATGTACTTAGCAGCACCCATAGAAGTTTGGATCAAAACTGGAGCTTTTTTAGCTTCTGCCGCGCGCAGGATAGCTTGAGTCCATTCAAGGTTGTTTGTATTAAATCCACCAACTGCATAACCATTGTCACGAGCTGCTTGGACAAATTTTTCTGCTGAAACGATTGCCATTATATCAGGCCTCCTCTTATTTTTTGTGGTTAAACCACTTACATTGTTTATTTTATCACTTTTTCATTAAAATTGCTAGTTTTTCCTGAAATTTTAAAGAATTACAGGGAGACTCTTAACCTTTTTAAGCGTATCTATTGCAAAAAGAAAAAGCTGACCGAAGCCAGCTTACTTGATGCGGAGAGAGGGACTTGAACCCTCACGACCTAAAGCGGTCACAGGATCCTTAGTCCTGCGCGTCTGCCAATTCCGCCATCCCCGCGATTGAGTACCTTACTAGTATAACAGGACAGCTAAGGCTTGTCAAGAAAATTTTTGACTTTATTTCAAAAAATCAACTTTCTACTCAATCAACAAGGCTAGGAAATCTAAGCGAAAATGAAGCTAATGCAGGAACACAGAAAACTTAGTGCTGCTGAGTCGCAACAAAGACAGCCACAGTTTGGTCGGGATCGTATTTTTCAAAGTCAATAGTGTAATCTCGATGAAGATCACCTGTTTCTTCTGCCTGCCAAATCCTCTGCCAAGCATGAAGAATCGCTTGCGGATCCTCCTTATCAGCCTCAAATACTTGATAGGTCTGCTCGGATGTATCAAAATCATAGATGTCCCCATCTGTCAAACGACAGATAGAGAGACTGTAGTCTCCTTTGTAATCACTAGCATAGTCATGATAGACGGCATATACCGGTTCCCCTTTGGCAAAAGCTTCTTTCACAGCTCCCTCTTGTTCCTGCCAGAGAGCTTGGATTTTTTCTACACAATGCTCATCTTGAAAATTATTAGTACGAATACTGGCCAAAATTTTCAAAAACATCTTCTTCCCTCCTTTTGCTTTTCATTATAACATTTCTCTAGAAAAGTCGCTTAGGTCAGATAAAGCAAGTCTATCTCTCCTGACTCTTTTCTACCGCTGCAGTGACAAAAGCCGTATAAAGACCTTCAGGTCGGTTCGGTCGGCTGGAGAGCTCTGGGTGGTATTGACAGGCCACGAAGAATTTATTTTCTGGGATTTCCACTATTTCTACCAAGCGATTGTCTGGTGAGACTCCAGAAAATACAAATCCAGCTGCCTCAAACTTCTCGCGAAAAGCATTGTTAAACTCATAGCGATGACGGTGACGGCGCTGTACGACTTCTTGATGGTCGTAAGCTGCTGCAGCCTTAGAGCCACGCTTAAGCTTAGAAGGATAGAGCCCCAACCTCAGCGTTCCACCCAAGTCTTCGACATCAATCTGATCACGCATGAGGTCAATAATTGGAAATGGTGTGTCTGGATTGAGCTCCGCTGAGTTGGCATCTGCCAGACCTAGGACGTGACGGGCGAATTCGACACAGGTCAGCTGCATACCCAAGCAAATCCCTAACATAGGTACATCCTGCTCACGCGCATAGCGGATTGCCTCAATCTTACCCTCGGTTCCCCTCTGGCCAAAGCCGCCCGGAACGATAATCCCATCCGCATTTCCAAGAAGCTCAGCTGCGTTTTCGGCTGTTACCTGATTCGCATCAATCCAGTCAATCTTAACCTCCGCATCATTGGCATAACCTGCATGCTTGAGCGCTTCGACAACTGAAATATAAGCATCTGGTAACTCAACATACTTACCAACCAGAGCAATATGAACCTGCTTTTTCAAGTTCATCACTTTTTCTACCATAGCTGACCACTCCGTCATATCCGCTGCCGGCACATCCAGCTTCAGATGGTCGCAAACGATTTGGTCCATTTTTTGGGCCTGCAAATTGAGAGGAATTTGGTAAAGATGCTCCACATCTAGTGACTCAATGACCGCCTCAGGCGCTACATCACAGAATTGAGCTAGTTTATTTTTGATGTTTTGTCCAACTGGTTGTTCTGTCCGAATAACCAGCATATTTGGCTGAATTCCCAGACCGCGCAATTCTTTTACAGAATGCTGAGTTGGCTTGGTCTTCATTTCGCCGGCTGCCTTGAGATAGGGCAGGAGGGTTGTATGGATATACATGACATTGTCTGCTCCAACATCCGCCTTCATCTGGCGCAAAGCTTCTAAGAAAGGAAGAGACTCGATGTCTCCAACTGTGCCTCCGACCTCTGTGATAATCACATCCGAGTCCGTCGTCCGTGCTGCCCGCTTAATCTTGTCCTTGAGTGCATCTGTAATATGCGGAATGACTTGGACCGTCGCTCCCAGATACTCGCCTTTACGCTCCTTGCGCAGGACTTCGCTATAGATTTTACCAGTAGTGACATTGGAGTAT
This sequence comes from Streptococcus sp. SG2, assembly GCF_030439925.1. Taxonomy (NCBI): domain Bacteria; kingdom Bacillati; phylum Bacillota; class Bacilli; order Lactobacillales; family Streptococcaceae; genus Streptococcus; species Streptococcus sp. SG2. Next base: position 45,050 of record NZ_JAQFJD010000003.1, read on the forward strand.
TTATTGAGATTGATGTCGATAAAACGCTCATAATGTCCCAAATCCAGATCCGTCTCAGCTCCATCATCTGTGACAAACACTTCCCCATGCTGGTAAGGGCTCATGGTACCAGGATCAATATTGATATAAGGATCAAACTTCTGAATCGTAACCTTGAGACCCCGATTCTTCAAAAGCCGGCCCAAGCTAGCTGCCACAATCCCTTTCCCGATAGAAGAAACTACACCGCCGGTGACAAAAATGTATTTAGTTGACATACATGCTCCTTTTCATAAAACAATTCGTTCCAGCAACCTCAAGGTTACTGGAATCTTATCTAGGGGAGGATTTCCCATAATCTGTCTGGAAAAGAAAAATAGCTCCCTGAAAACAGGAAGCTCTGACCTCTAAAAGAGGTGCCCGAACAGTATGATATCGCAAACCTGAAAAATTGTCAAATATTTTCAGTCAGTTTTCATCTCTTTTTTATCGACATGAGGACATGTAGTTTAAGTTCTACATAGGGTATAGACTCCGCTAAATAGGACTAGATCGTTCTAATTTTTAAAAATAATTTCGTAGCACTGATTAACGAGATCATTGGGTCACATCCACAGCTACTTCTTGTTCCAGCCAGAGTGCAATGATTGACTTGAAATTATTAGTTCGCGTACTGCTTAGACTTTTCAAAAAGTGAACGTCCCCTCTTGGCTTGATTTATGGATGGCTAACAATCATTTCTAGATCGTGACCTTCTAACTTCCAGCTAGCCACATCGCTCGGTAGGATAAAATGGTCTCCCTTATGAATTGGATAGACTTGACCATCTACTGTTAACTGACCTTGTCCATTTAATACGCTGTTGAGCGTATAGTCAGCTGTTTTAGTGAAATCAGCCTGGCCAGTCAGTTCCCACTTGTAGACAGCAAAGAAATCATTAGCAACCAGTAAAGTTGAAGACAGATTATCCACTTGTAAATTGACTGGGCGGCTATTTGCGGGTTCTCCAATATTTAAAACATCGATAGATTTTTCTAGGTGCAATTCACGGAGATTTCCTGCATCATCCTTGCGGTCAAAGTCGTACACACGGTAAGTTGTATCACTAGACTGTTGAGTTTCTAAAATCAAGATACCTGAACCAATAGCATGCATGGTTCCACTTGGTACATAGAAGAAGTCACCTGCTTTAACCTTTACCTTCGTCAAGAGCTGATCCCAGTTCTTGGATTCGATTTGTTCGCGAAGTTCTTCTTTACTCTTGGCATTGTGGCCATAGATAATCTCTGCACCTTCGTCTGCAGCAATAATATACCAACATTCAGTTTTTCCTAACTCACCCTCGTGTTTCAAGCCGTATGCATCATCTGGATGGACCTGAACACTAAGCCAGTCATTAGCATCCAAAATCTTGGTCAAGAGAGGAAAGACCGGCTCAGAACGGTCCCCGAAAAGTTCCCTGTGTTCAGCATAAAGCGTGTCTAACTTTTGACCAGCAAAACGGCCATTTTTCACAGTGGATACACCATTTGGATGGGCTGAAATCGCCCAATATTCACCGACTTTATCACTAGGAATCTCATAGCCAAACTCGTCTCTCAGCTTGGTTCCACCCCAAATTTTTTCGTGCATGACTGATTGTAGAAATAATGGTTCTGACATGTCTTACCCCCAAAATGTACTTTTCTCTATTATATCAAAAAATAGATAAGCTAAAATAATCTCCCTTCACCTTTCTATATCAAAAATTACAGTAAATTTAGTAATTACTCTTATTTCTAGGACAAATTCAAAAGCACCGCAATTGCAGTGCTTTCTTCTTTACTCTTGCTCTTCTTCAACAAACTGACTGTTGTAAAGATCGGCGTAGAAACCTCCCTGCTCCATGAGCTGGTCATGGTTTCCTTGCTCGATAATATTCCCATCACGCATGACTAGGATCAAATCAGCATTGCGAATAGTAGACAGGCGGTGAGCAATGACAAAGGACGTTCTGCCTTCCATCAGCTTGTCCATCGCTTTTTGAATCAATTCTTCCGTCCGTGTATCGACAGATGAAGTCGCCTCATCTAAGATAAGGAGTGGCGCATCTTTGAGCAGAGCCCTTGCAATAGTCAGGAGCTGCTTTTGACCAACAGAAAGGCTGACTGTGTCATCCAGAACTGTATCATAGCCGTCCGGCAAGGTCATGATAAAGTGGTGGACACCAACCGCTTTTGCAGCTTCAACAACTGCTTGGTCCGTGATATCTTTCTGATTATAGATCAAGTTTTCTTTAATAGTCCCTTCAAAAAGCCATGTATCTTGTAGAACCATAGAGAAAGCATCGTGAACTTCTGAGCGTTGCATATTCTTGATATCTACACCGTCAATCATGATTTGCCCACGTTCAATATCATAGAACTTCATGAGTAGGTTGACAATTGTTGTCTTACCCGCACCAGTAGGGCCAACAATTGCAATTTTTTGTCCAGCCTTTGCTTCTGCTGAGAAATCGTGAATAATAGTCTTATCAGGATTATAACCAAAGAAGATATCTTTAAACTGGACATGTCCTTTTACACTTGTTAATTGTTGAAGTTTATGAGAATCATCTTCCATATCTGCTTCTGCTAGAAACTCAAAGACACGTCCCATAGCTGCACTAGCAGATTGGAGTGTTGTAATTCCCTGGGCGATTTGGGAAAGAGGTTGAGAAAAAATTCGTACATAGACCATGAAAGCTACAATCGTACCCATGCTGATGGAGCCATTAATAGCCATTGTAGCACCCACAATCACGACCATCACATATCCAAAATTGCCAACAAAGTTCATCAGAGGAAACATAATTCCTGAAATAAATTGTGACTTCCACATACTAGTATACAGATTTTGATTGAGGGCATTGAAGGCCAAGCGTGTCTTTTCTGCACCATTGTAACTAGTGATAACATTGTGCCCGGAGTACATTTCTTCCACATAACCATTGATAGCTGCTAGGTTACTTTGCTGTTCTTGGAAATATCTCTGAGATTTCGCCATCAGAACTGCTGAGAAAACGAAACCCAATAAGACCGAACCAATCGTCACAAATGAAAGTACAACATTAGTATAAAACATCATAAAGAGCACAGCAATTAAAAGTAAGACCGAAGAAATCAGAGTCCCCAAGCTCTGTGTCAACGATTGTCCAACTGTATCTACATCATTTGTCACACGTGATAGGGTATCCCCTTGGGAATGACTATCAAAGTAGCTTAATGGCAGGCGGTTGATTTTCTCTGCAATCGCAGTTCTCAAACGTTTTGAAAAGTGCTGAATCATATCCGAAATAGCGTAACCCTGCGCATAATTGATAAGAGAACCCACAACATAAAGGAAAGCCAGGAAGAAACCTATATTTGAGATAGCTCCCAAGTCCATCTCACCTACTAGACCTTCTGTAATTAAGTTTGTGATTTCACGCAACTTATAGGGACCAAACACTGTAATAATACTAGAAATGATAGCACCGGCTACTGCAATGACAAAAGGAAGCTGGAAGCCTTTAATATAGGGCTTCATCTGGGTAAATAAAGATGTTTTTTTATTTTCCATTTTCTAGTTCCTCCTTTGATAATTGAGAATAAGCAATTTCTTGGTACACTTCATTCGTAGCCAACAACTCTTTATGGGTACCTTGTCCAACGACTTTACCATTGTCTAGAACTAGGATTTGATCGGCATCCATAATAGTAGAAATTCGTTGGGCGACAATCAGTTTTGTCATATGTTGGGTCTGTTCTGCCAATTCTTTTCGTAAAATACGATCTGTCTTATAGTCCAAAGCAGAGAAAGAATCATCAAATATCAAAATTTCTGGCTTACGGGCCAATGCACGCGCAATAGCCAGGCGTTGGCGTTGACCGCCAGAGTAGTTCGTGCCTCCTTGGGCTACTTCAGACTCAAGCCCTGCCTCTTTTTCTTCTACAAATAATTTGGCTTGTGCTAGTTCAAGGGCTTCCCACATTTTCTCTTCATCTAGTGGAGTTTCCATGCTTTCTCCAAAGTCCAAATTTGAAGCAATTGTCCCTGAGAAAAGTACAGCTTTCTGCGGAATATATCCTACCTTATTCCGTAGTGCTTTAAGCTCATAGTCACGGACGTCTACGCCGTCGATCAAAATCCTACCTTCTGTCACATCATAGAAACGAGGTATCAAATTGACAAGGGTTGATTTACCTGAACCAGTAGATCCAATAAAGGCAACTGTTTCACCAGCTTTAGCAGTGAAACTAACATGCTCAATTACTGCTTCAGAATTTTTTGCATAACGGAAAGAAACATCTTCAAAAGTTACTTGTCCTTTGCTTTGGCCCTCAGTCTGTGCTTGATCTTTTTCTTTGATACTGCTATCCAGTGCTAACACTTTGTTAATCCGGCCAGCCGAAACAAGGGTACGTGGTAAAACAATAAACAAAGCCCCCATCAGCAAGAAGCCAATTACAACCTGCATACCATAAGACATGAAAACAACCATATCACTGAATAGACCAAGCTTATCAGCAGATGCTGCGCTATGAATCAAATAAGCTCCAATCCAATAAATAGCCAGCGTTAAACCACTTGAAATTCCGCTCATAATCGGATTGAACAAAGACATGAAGCGGTTAATAAAAATATTAAGGCTAGTTACCTCGTCGTTTGCTGCACCAAATTTTGCATCCTGGTAATCTTCTGCATTATAGGCCCGAACAACCCGAATCCCTGTCAAACTCTCACGTGTCACACTATTTAATTTATCTGTCAAGGTTTGTACAATAGATTGCTTTGGAAAAGCCAAAGTCACTAAGACAATCGTCATTAATATAATGGCTGCAACCGCGACTAAAACAGCGATCAACCAAGCATCTGATTTGCCAACAACCTTCGTCATAGCCCAAATAGCCATGATGCTTCCTCGAATAACAACTTGTAATCCCATAGCGATAAACACCTGAATTTGGGTAATATCGTTGGTTGTTCTGGTCAGAAGGCTAGGGATAGAGAATTTTTTAATCTCTGAATCAGAATAATCCAAGACACGATTAAAAATATCCTCACGCAAGCGGGTAGTATAGCTAGAAGCCATCCGAGAGGACACAAAACCAGCTATTACCAAGGAGAACAAGCTGGCAAAGGATAGGCCCAGCATTTTCAAACCTGGTACCCATAGATCTCCTGTCGTTGTCCCCGGTGTCTGTAGTAAAGTTGTAATTTCTGACATATAAGTCGGAACTTCTAACTCTAGATAAACGGTCAGACAGATAAAAACAACTGTCATCAAAATCAGGCCGATTTCTTTTGACGTCAAGCGTTTAAATAATTTAAACATCGGCATCCTCGCTTTCTAATTTCTCAATATTTTGGTGAAATTTCGCCATAACCAGAGTGAAGGTTGCCAATTCTTCTTCTGAAACACCCTGGAGGAGACAGCGATCGATTTCATTAAAAAAATCATGTAACTCTTTCAATTGTTGTTTAGACTGGGCTGTTAAATGAATCATCTTGGCCCTTTTATCTGTCTCGCTTACCTCAAGAAAGATAGATCCATTTTTTTCCATCCGTTTGATTAGATTGCTGGCCACCGACTTAGAAATATCTAACTCATGCTCGATATCCCTAATAAAGGTCGAAAGTCCTCTCTTCGCTCGGTGAGATACGATGTGAAGAACTTGACCTTGTGGACCTCCCATAAATTCCATCCCACAAACCTTGGCGCGTTTCTCAATGATCCGTTGAGTTTTTCTGCCAAAGCGTTTGAATTCTAATAAAGGCTTTTCCAATACATGCTCCTTTCCATTTAGTTCTCTTGAGAACAAATAAGTTTCCGTGAGAACTATTCTACCACTTCAAAAGCGAAAGTCAAGAAAAAAGTTTCCGTGAGAACTATATTTTTTAAAAAAGAAACCGGGAACCAAAGTCCCAGTTCTATCTATTCAAAAAATCTCGCCATTCAGCTATTCTACGCCTCATCAACTCTTCTTTTAATGCTCTAAAAACGTCTATTAAATAGAAAAATGAGGTTCCCTCGTCTCATCTTTACTTTCTTCTTTTCTATGGAAATAGCCACTTAATATGAGGAGCCAATTCGGAAATCTGTTGATGGAGTTCGTTGAAACTAACATCTTTCACATGGTCCAAATTTAAAGAAATGGCACTTGCGTCTTGATCCTTAGGATAAAAATATAGAATTCGAATGTCCGGATCTGCAGACGTCCTATGAGACCGGTAAAGATCATATTCAATCATCTCAATCTCCTGCCATAAGAAGAACTTCTCGCTTTTATCTGATAGCCCTCTTAATCTCATTCCCGATTGATCTATCTCTAGAATCGGAGGTCTATGATTGGAAATATAGCCTAAAACAAACATCAAAATAGCAATGATCCCCACCCCCCAATGGACCATACTTAACATAACATCACTTTCTTCAGTAGTCCGACCATTTCTCTCATCCTCTTTGCTGGTTGGATTACGATAAATTATTTGATTCGCATTATTCTGACTTTCTAATGCAGTAGTCTGCTTATCTAAAGAGGCAAAGCCCATAGTAAAAAAGATTCCCAAGAGCAAGAGAAAGCCTATGAAATAAAAAGTTGAGCCATCGCGCTTATATACTTTCATTCTATCCCCCTATATGAGAATCCCTTCCAAATGATCCAGCTCGTGCTGACAGATTTGAGCTGGAAAGTCTTTCAGAGTTATGGTTTGTGGTTGCCAATTTCGATCTAGGTAATCGACAGTAATTTCTTGATAACGGGTTATAGATCTGCTACCAACAAGAGACAGGCAAGCTTCCTCTGTCTGATAAGGGCCTGACTTAGCGCGCAAGACTGGGTTAAACATAATGATTGGAACCAGCCCGTACATAAAAATGATCACGCGCTTCTTAACCCCAATCATATTGGCCGCAAGACCGACACAGTTTTCTTGATTGGCTAGCAGAGTATCCTGCAAATCTTGAGCAAGGTAGAGATCGGATTTTACAGCTACTTCTGATTTTTGCTGTAAAAAGAGAATATCTTTTACAATAGATTGTTGCATGTTACACCTCATATAATAAAGGCCTGATCAAGTCAGACCTTTACTCCTTTATTTTGCATGTCGTTCACTGATTTCTTTAGCCAGTACAAAGTTACCCAACGTTGCTGAACCATTACCAGCTACAGCTGGTGTCACAATATAATCACGAACATCTGGAACAGGAAGATAACCATTGAGTAGCACTGTGAATTTCTCGCGAACACGGTCCAACATGTGCTGTTGCGCCATTACTCCACCACCAAAGACAATCACATCTGGGCGGAAAGTTACAGTAGCTTGAATCGCAGCTTGAGCAATGTAGTAAGCTTGAATATCCCAGACAGAGCTGTTAAGCTCAATATTTTCACCACGGATTCCGGTACGAGCTTCCAAGCTTGGACCAGCTGCCAGACCTTCCAAACAGCCATTGTGGAAAGGACAGACACCATTAAATTCTTTTTCTACATCCATCGGATGCTTAGCTACATAGTAGTGACCCATTTCTGGGTGACCAGCACCACCGATAAATTCTCCACGTTGAATCGCTCCAGCTCCAATTCCTGTCCCAATTGTATAATAGACTAAGTTTTCAATACGGCCACCAGCATTGTTGCGAGCTACCACTTCTCCAAAAGCGGAACTATTAACATCAGTAGTGAAGTAAATTGGTACATTAAGAGCACGACGAAGGACACCAACGATATCCACATTCGCCCAATGTGGCTTTGGAGTTGTCGTAATGAAACCGTATGTTTTTGAATTTTGATCAATATCAATTGGTCCGAAAGAGCCAACAGCTAAACCAGCTAAATTATCAAAACGAGAGAAAAATTCAATCGTTTTATCTAAAGTTTCAATCGGTGTTGTAGTAGGAAACTGTGTTTTTTCAACAATTTCAAACTTCTCATCACCAACCGCACAGACGAACTTAGTCCCGCCAGCTTCCAAACTTCCATATAATTTTGTCATAAAATTCCTCTTCTTTTATGCTATCAGAATTAAGTTAATCAGACTTCCCTGACACCTTTAATCTGATTTGCAAGTTTTTCTTTTTTGCATTCAATTTATTATAGCATATCTCACGGCAACTATTTCACCAAACTAAATTTTTTTCATGCTTTTTTCAAGACATTTAACCAATATCCTGCTCCTAAAAAATATCCCCCAAGTTTTCTCGGGGGAGTTGTCAATTCACTTCTTACTCATAAATCATTGGAAGCTGACTGTATTATTTTTTATGATCATTTTTGATTCTGGTGAGATATCCGTTTGTTCTAGTGTTATAATCGTTTCACCTTTTTCATCCAATATATGCCAAGCACCATCTTTATGTCCTAACAAAGCAACACCATTCTCTCCGCTATCTTCATCTTTATATGTTGTAGAAAATGCCTGATCCACACCCTCTAGTAAGCGCTCCTCTTTCGTACTAAGGGTTACCAAATAGTAAGCTCCCGCTCGAACACCTAGCGCATACTGATTATCAATCTGAGTGTACTTTTCATAAGCTGAGTGGGAAGATAAGGCGCTACTGAGAGTTTTACTCAATTGTTTCTTCACCTCTTCACTTCTTTTCTCATCTATAGATTGAATTGTTTTCTGTACATCTTTGACCTTAGCAACTTCCTGTCTTTTGGCTTCTCTAGCCTGATAAATCAAGAAGGTTCTCACCAAAAATGAACTCCCAAAAACCAAGCCGACAATCAGAGAAATGACATTACCTTTTTTCTTCATCCGATCCCCCATGTATCTATAAGTAGTATATAAGAAATGTTTCCTTATAACCTATAGCATAACAGAATATTTTTGAGAAAACAAATAAAACCTAGCAGAACTAGGTTTTATGATCTTATTCAACGGTTACTGACTTGGCCAAGTTACGTGGCTTATCAACATCCAGACCACGATGCAGGGTTGCATAATAAGCAACGAGCTGGGTTGGAACGACCATAGAAATCGGTGACAGATAAGGATGTACTTGACTGAGTACAATATCATCATTGTCTTTGGCTACATTTTCTTCAGCAATGGTCAATACATTGGCACCACGAGCTGCTACTTCTTGGATATTTCCCCGCGTGTGGTTGGCAAGGACAGGATCTGATAAGAGGGCCAGAACTGGTGTTCCTTCTTCAATCAAGGCAATCGTACCATGTTTTAATTCACCAGCTGCAAATCCTTCACACTGAATATAAGAAATTTCTTTAAGCTTGAGGCTGGCTTCCATAGCTACATAGTAATCTTGACCACGACCAATATAGAAGGCATTGCGAGTTGTTCCCAAGAGATTGTCAACCTTGCTCTCAATTAGCTCTTTCTCAGAAAGGGTCGATTCAATAGACTGGGCTACCAAGGATAGTTCATGAACAAGGTCAAAGGCTGCAGCTTTTTCCGAAGCATTGGCGTCTCCTACTGCTTTAGCTAAGAATGCCAAGGCAGCAATTTGTGCAGTATAGGCCTTGGTTGAAGCAACCGCGATTTCAGGACCTGCATGAAGAAGCATGGTATGATTGGCTTCACGAGACAAGGTTGATCCTGGCACATTTGTAACTGTTAGGCTTGGAATCCCCATTTCATTGGCCTTGACCAAGACCTGACGACTATCAGCTGTTTCGCCTGACTGACTAATAAAGATAAAGAGTGGTTTTTTACTGAGAAGTGGCATACCGTAGCCCCATTCAGATGAAATTCCCAGCTCAACTGGCGTATCTGTTAATTCTTCAAGCATTTTCTTAGAAGCAAAGCCAGCATGGTAAGAAGTCCCTGCTGCAAGAATGTAAATACGGTCAGCTTCTTGTACAGCCTTGACGATAGCTGGATCTACAACTACTTGCCCGTTTTCATCCGTATAAGCTTGGATGAGTTTACGCATGACAGTTGGCTGCTCATCGATTTCCTTGAGCATATAGTAAGGATAGGTTCCTTTACCAATATCAGACAAGTCTAACTCAGCAGTATAACTTTCGCGTTTCTGAAGGTTACCGTCATAGTCCTGAACCTCTATACTGTCTTTACGAACAATAACCAACTCTTGGTCATGGATTTCCATAAATTGATTGGTTTCCCGAATCATGGCCATGGCATCTGAGCAGACCATATTATAGCCTTCTCCCAGACCGACTAGAAGCGGAGATTTATTTTTTGCAACGTAAATGACCTCTGAATCCTCTGAATCAACCAAGGCAAAGGCGTAAGATCCACGGATAATATGAAGGGCTTTTTTAAAGGCCTCTAGGACTGATAAACCGTCTTCTTCAACAAATTTCCCAATCAAATGCACTGCAATTTCAGTATCTGTCTGACCTTTGAAATGGTGACCTGAAAGGTATTCTTCTTTGATCTCCAAATAGTTTTCAATGACTCCGTTGTGCACCAAGACAAAACGTCCTGTCTCAGAGCGATGAGGATGGGCGTTGCTCTCGCTTGGTTTCCCGTGAGTAGCCCAGCGGGTATGACCAATACCAGTCGAACCTGCCACGTCGATTCCAATTTTAGAACGCAGGTCTGCAATACGGCCGACAGATTTGACCAGGCTAGAATTTTTTCCTGTTGTTACAAAAATTCCAGCTGAGTCATAACCACGGTATTCCAATTTTTCCAAACCCTGCATTAAAATATCTGTTGCGTTGCGATTTCCGACAACTCCGACAATTCCACACATACTTACTAATTGAGTGATGTTCTAAGGACATCACTACTCTCCTTTAAAATTGGTATAGTCTGATTTTATAGAAAAATCATTGTCGAAGTCAGTATACAATGCTTCTTTCTGTTTGTCAAGCCGTAAATCTTTAAAAATTGGTCTAGTTAAGATAAGCTTAAGAAAAACCTATCAACCTTCTAGTTGATAGGTTATTTGTTGACTAAACTAACACATGATAATCTCCTGAATTTGAATAGTTGATATTTCCTTGAGGCAACTTAATCAATTAGCAACTCTTCTCAGAAAAAAACTTCTGGCAAGTTTCTTCTGGATAGCCTAAATTCTTTAAATATTAGTATATTTAAGACCCTTTTTCTCAAGATCTTCAATCCATTCTTCTAGCATATTTCTTTTCACTAAATCCTCAGATAATAAATCTGCCATCATGCATACCTTTTGATAATCATTTTTTGCTTTCTCTAGATTATCTTCTACAAATAAAGCAACCTTCCAATTTAGGGCATGAACAAAAATGTTGTCCTGAAAATCACGTCTTTTTGTCATAATATCATTTAGTACGTTTACAATATCAGGTAATATATCGTATATCCCATAATGGGCCAATACACCTGCTGCTGAAACAATCGTATTTTGAACCTTTTCCAGATCCGATAATGGAAAGTAGTCTGCAGCCAAGATCACTTTACCGAGTAAGTCTACAAATTCTTCCTGATTAAAGTCTCCTAATGCTAAGGAAAGCAAGCGCAATTGAATAATCTCCACATCATTGAAGCTTAATTCCTTTTTCTTCATTGCCTGCTCTAGGTACTCATCTAATAAACCTTGATCAAAGGAAGGATCTTTAGCACTGACCATGTCAACAGTTGCCTGAGCTACCTGAATAGATATTTGCTCCTCTTCTGGTAAATTCTCAAAATAGTTTTCATAAATTTCATCAATAATTTTTTCGAGCAAACAAAGACGTTCTGGATCTCCATAATGATACAAGGTTCGTAGTTGATATTTCAAATCAATGTATTCAGGAGGTAATGCTAAACTATTATTGTTAGCCAAGACATCTAAAGAAACATCAAGCTTGTCAGCAATATACTTTGCTGTTGCAATCGTGGGCAGAGACTGTCCTTTCTCAATCCGTTGGAGCTGACGTGTCGTTAACACATCTTCTAAATCACAGATTGCCTGTCTACTTAATCCTTTGCTTTCACGGAGATTTTGAATCCTTTGTCCCAATTCTGTCTTGAAATCCACCTTTTATTCTCCATTTTTCAAAAATATTGGTGCTATTATAACATATTTTGATATTCAAATCATAGCACAGGCCTACCAACTTTTTGTTGATAGGCCATCTTATTTATTCTTCAAATCCATTCTGCTGACTAAGCTTACGGAACCAATAACCTGATTTCTTAATAATCCGTTCTTGAGTTTCCAAATTCAATTCAATCAGACCATAACGGTTTTTATAGCTATTGAGCCAAGACCAGCAATCGATAAAGGTCCACATGAGATAGCCAGTACAGTTGGCCCCGTCTTGAATGGCACGGTGGAGCTGGCGCAGATGGCCTTTGACAAAGTCAATACGATAATCATCTTGGATAAAGCCATCTTCACGGAATCTTTCTTCACCTTCAACTCCCATTCCATTTTCCGTCAGCATCCATTCGATATTGCCATAATTTTCTTTGATATTTTGAGCGATATCATAAATCCCTTGCTCGTATATTTCCCAGCCACGGTGGGGGTTGATTTTACGACCAGGCATGACATATGGCTCATAAAAATGCTCTGGCAGGAGTGGACTGTCTGGATGCTTGGCAAAACGCGGTGCCATAACCCGCAAAGGCTGGTAGTAATTGACTCCAACGAAGTCCACGGTGTGCTCGCGAATGAGTTCCAACTCCTCCGCTGTATAATCTGGCAGCAAATCATGCTCAGACAAAATCTCCACTAACTCATCTGGATAAGTCCCTAAAACAGATGGATCTAAGAAAGATTGGGCTTGGAAAAGGTCCGCAATATGCGCAGCCTTGAAATCAGCAGGATGCTGGCTACGTGGATAAGCTGGCGTCAAGTTTAGGACAATCCCAATCTTAGAGTCAGGCAAGATTTCATGACAAGCCTTGACTGCAAGGGTACTCGCTAGTTGTGTGTGATAAGCAACCTGAACTGCTGCTTTTGCATCCACCTTGTGAGGATAATGGGCATCATAAAAATAGCCAAACTCCACCGGAACGATAGGTTCATTAAAGGTAATCCATTGGTCCACCAAGTCTCCGTAAGTCTCAAAACAGAAGCGAGCATAGTCCTCATAGGCCTTGATGGTTGCCTTATTTTCCCAACCATCGCCATCTTCTTGAAGGGCAAAAGGCAGGTCAAAGTGGTAGAGATTGACTAAAAGACGGATTCCCTTAGCCTTAATGGCTTCAAATACCTGACGGTAGAAAGCCACTCCTTGAGGATTAACTTCGCCTCGGCCTTGTGGGAAAATCCGTGACCACTGGATAGAAGTTCGGAAGGCTGTATGACCTGTCTCGACTAGAAGATCAATATCTTGCTCCCAATGTTGATAAAAAGTAGATGTTTGTTCTGGACCGATTTCATTGTAGTAACGATTGGGCTCCACTTGGTACCAGTAATCCCAGAGATTGTCACCCTTGCCGTCACCAGGCACGCGACCTTCAGTTTGCGGACCAGATGTGGAAGAACCCCAAACAAAGTCTTTTGGAAATGTAAGCATATGGTTACCTCACTTTATAAAAGTCACCTTCATTATACTCTTTCTGATGGTATAAAAACAGGACCTATTTATTCCAATTTTTCTGCTTTTTAAAGAGAAAAATTCTAAATAGATCTCTAGCTTTATCTGATTCATTAGTCTACTTGCTGGCGGTAGGCCTTTGGCGACTTGCCACAGAGTTTTCTAAACACCTTGTAAAAATATCCAACATTGCTGTAGCCCACTGCATAACAGACATCTTCAATACTGTCATTGGTTGACAAAAGCAACTGTTGGGCTGCCTTAATCCTCTGCTTATTCAGAAGCTCAGCAAAGGTCGAATTGGTCTCACGCTTAATCAACTGTCCTAGGTAGACCGGATTGATAAAGAGGTCTTTACTGATATCCTTTAAAGACAGATCCTTTTGATAATCGCGACCAATGACTTCTAGAACACTGGCAACATTTTCATTCATACGATACTGAGCAAATAAATGAGTTAGCTTTTGCTTGATATAGTCTAGCAGGTCCTCAAAGGACGTCATGCCTTCAATTTCCTTGATAATGCTGGTCATATCATCTGGTTTCAAATGCTCGAACAAATGATAAACATCCATTATAAATTGAATAAAGAGCTGTTTGGTAATCGATATCCTTGGTGTGTGGCTCAAGACGACACCTTTTAGCAAGTCTAACTCATCCAAAATCTGATTGATATTCCCCTGAATAATCACACGATACATGGGTTCGTAGTATTGGAAAAGGGGATCTGCCTGTTGCAGACCAACCGTCCCATAAAAGACAACTTTCTCAAGATTGAATTTGAATTGTTGCAAATTTTCTTTGTAAGGAGACACCAGCTCTATCTGGTAGAGGCTCTCTTCTTTCGTACGTGATAGGAAAAGATATAAGGTCTGACCAGATACGGAATACGAAGTAGAAGCAATACCTTGAGGTACTCGGCTAGCTCCTAGCCAAATTGTTCCTTCCTTTTCTAACAGTCTAGTCAAATCCTCCTCTGATAGACCATCTTGGAAAATTGCTTCCATTTGATGGTGAGAAGATTGGTCAAATTGCTGGGAAAGTTTCTCTAAAATAGCTGCAAGCTCAACCTTATTGACAGGTTTGACCAAATAATCAGCCACCTGCAAATTTAGGGCCTTTTTGACATATTCAAACTCCTGATAGCCTGACAAGATGATAAAGGCGAGTTTAGGCAGGCTTTCTTTCATCTGGGCAATCATTTCTAGACCATTCATACCTGGCATATTGACATCGGTGATGACCAAATCAACAGGATTGTTTTTAACATAGTCTAGCGCTTCTTCAGCATCATTGGCTGTTGCCACAACCTCCATATTCCATTTTTCAAAAGGGATGAGAACTTTCAGACCTTCGGTAATCATGTATTCATCATCAACTAGTAATACTTTATGCATGGTGTTTTCTTATTCATCCTTGATCTCTATAATATAGCGAACGCCCCTATTTTCTCCCGACTCTACAGCAATGCTATAGCGATCTCCAAAGAAAAGCAAGAAACGTTCGTGGATATTGATAATCCCAATCGAGGTCCTTTTCTCCTTATTTTCCGAATTTTCCAATCGACGCTTGGCTAAAATTTGCTGGATTTCTGCAAGCTTGTCAACCTTTATTCCACGGCCATTGTCTTGAACAATGATTTGAACTGCATCAGATTTTTTCAAGACTTTGACACTGATTACATTATCCTTTCTGCGATAGTCTACACCGTGGACGAAATAGTTCTCCACCAAAGGCTGGATAGTAAACTTAGGAATAATCATTCCTTTAAGCTCCTCAGCAATGGTAAAGCCATAAGCAACCGAGTTTGGATGGCGCACCATACAGAGATAACTATACTTACGACAGAACTCCAATTCGCTTTCCAGGGTCACCTGCGTCTCATCAGAAATATTGTTTCTCAGCAAGCTACTAAATTCATAAATAATATCCGCAAGTTCTTCTTGACTCTTCATAACCGCATACATACGGATAAACTCCAGAGTGTTATACATAAAATGCGGATTGATTTGGGCCTGCAAAGCCCGCATATTGGCATCTTTTTGACTCAGCTGTAGCTGGTAGATGTCATGAATATTGCGGTCGAGATTATCCAACATGGTGTTGGTGTTATCAGCAATCAAAAGCAATTCCTGCTCCTTGGTTGCAGTCTCAATCCTTAAGTGACTGTCTCCTTGTCCTATCGCTTGGATCGTATCCACCAAATCAATAACTTGGCGCTGATAGTTGCGGAATACTCGTTGCAGAATCAGATAAAGACTTCCTGTTAGAATTGCACTAATAGCCACTATGGCAATGGCATTTACTAAACTTCTCTCTAAAACATAATGTTCTGGGACAGCCACTTGAACACCATAGCCATGAGGTGTCTCCTTGACCAGCCAATTCTTACTTTTCCCTTCCCCAAATGTCAGCATATTTTTTTGAAATGGCGAAGTTATTTTTACCAGTACAGGGGTTGTATTTCGAATATTGTCAATCGTTTGTTCAAAAACTTGGGAATCAATCGTTAGATAAACGACCCCGATATGGTTGCTGGTGACACTGTCATAAATAGGAATTGGAAAAGCATTCTTAGCTGGCTTATATTTACTAGCTTCAACTTGCATTCCTCCTTGTTTTTGACGAGTTGAAACAAAGACTGTCTTATAATCCTGCAATGCAATATCAAAACCAGCCACAAAATCATTCTGCAGATAAATATCGGCAACATTCTCGTGTAGCGAAACTTCAACGATCCCAAGAAGGCCATTATTTAAACGCCAATAAATGTACTCAGATGGCGACATGGTGAAATAATTATAGACACCTTCTAACTTGGCCTGGTTTCCTACAAGGCTTTTAGTGATTTGAACACCACGCTGATAGTAGGATTCAACTTCATCAACCAGTCTTGTTGAAATACGCTGGGAAGTTTCTGTTACTTCTTGAACCTTGGACTGCCAACTGGCATAAGAGATTAACAAAGCTACAAAACCGACAATGACAAACATGGTCATCGCATAGACTCTTAGCAAGGAATTTAACCAAAATTTTTTCATGGTTGGTCCACTAATCTAGAAGCAATCAACTGATAGACTGGTTCTAATAAATCACTGATAAAGAAATGCCAAGCACCCAGAAAGACAAAGAAAACCAAGGCAGGCATGTAATAAAAGATTGCCATAATCATGGCCGTTCCAAATGCAATCTTAAACATTGCACCTACATTCAAAAACATGCCAATAAAGGAAAGCTTAATCGAATTAATATAAGATAACTCGAAATAAACTTGCAATTTCAAATAAACCGCGTAAGCTAGTGGCAATAGAAGAGCTAAAAGCAGGTTTAAAATACTGATAATCACAGTTAAAATAGACTGAGGAAGCTGAACAAGAAGATAGAGGCCATACAAGAAAACTGCCTCAATTGAAAGTAGGGTATAAAAAACCTGGTTAGAACGAAGGAAATTTTCTTTAAATAAGGACCAAGCTTCTTGCCACTTATAAGCTTTATAATCATAACGATACTGGGCAAAAAGAGTCATTAAAACCGTACTAGCAGGTGCTAGGCCAAACAAGACGCCTCCACAAAGAGTCAGGACTAAAAAAATCCCCGATGCCAGCATTGCCATATAAATTTTTTGAAAAACAAATTCAATAAATTTTCCCATATCCTACCTCTTCTATTTCATCTTCAATCTAAAGTTCATATGAACAAATTATACCATATTTTAGTTCCTTGCTCTTTTCAAAATTGAACAATCGAACAAGAAAAAAACAAGGAGGTCGGGATCTACGTCCCAACCTCAATGTTTACCTCGGCTTATTTTTTAGCAGCCAAAAATTCATCGTATTGTTTTTGCATTTCTTTCAGTACTCTGTCGTAAGCACCTTCAGATTTAAGTTTTTCCATCAATTCTGGAATAGCTTTTTCTGGGTCTACTGTACCAGTGTTAATAGCTGTATCAAATTGTTGCATTGTGTTTGTAACAGCTGTGATATCAGATTTAACTGGTTCTGTGTTGAAGATAAATCCAAGAGCTGGTGATTCTTTTGCTTCAGCCAATTCTTTCTTAGAATCTTCAATTTGTTGATCAGTTACATTTTCGTTGATGTAAAGGATCCAGTTGTTACCAGTGTTCCATCCAGACATGTGAGTGTTTCCGTTATAGCCATCCAAGACTTTTACACGGTTTTCTGAACCTTTAACTTTTTCCCAGTTTTCTCCTTCTGGTCCATAAACAAGTCCATTAAGAAGTTCTGGGTTAGTGTTCAATTCGTTCAACACTTGCATTGCTTTTTCTTTGTTCTTAGAGTTGTTTGAGATGACAAAGTTAGCAACTTGAGTTGTTTGGTTTTTCTTGATGAATTTAGTAATTGGTTTGATTTCGATCTTACGGTTTGCTACACGTGAAAGCAAGCTGTTACCATAGTCAGCAGGACCTACTGTTTCTTCACGAACAAGCCATGTATCGCTGTTGTGTTCGTAAGTGGTATCACTTGTTGCTACGTCTTTAGGAATATATCCAGCATTGTAGAATTTGTGAAGAGTCTTCAAGTGTTCTACAAAGCGAGGAACTTCATAACGGTTGACGATCTTAGTAGTATCGCCTTCCATGTCGATAACAAATGGAAGACCGTTTGCTACTGGATAGTCAAAGTTTTCTGATGGAATGAAGTTTTTACCAATTGCAAATGGTACAACGTTTGGATCTTTTTCTTTGATTGCTTTCAAAACAGGTTCAAGTGTTTCATATGAATTCACGTTTGAAATGTCAATTCCATATTTTTCCAAAAGAGGTCCGTTGAAGGCAAAGTTTTGTGATGATGCAACGTTAGCCGCTACTGGAACAGCATAGATCTTACCATTTACAGTGTTACCTTTGATGTAAGCGGGGTCGAGAGCTTTGTAAAGTTCTTTCCCTTCTTTCTTATAAAGGTCTGTCAAGTCAGCATATGCACCTTTTTGAGCAGTTACAACATAGTTATCAGCAAAAGCGATATCATAGTTTTCACCAGATGAAGTAATTACAGACATTTTCTTGCTGTAGTCACCCCAACCAAGGTATTGCATTTCTAATTTAGCATTAACTTTCTTTTCCAAGATCTTGTTAGCATTTTCCAACAATTTGTCCAAGTTGTCTGGTTTATCACCAATTTGGTACATCTTAATGGTTGTTGGACCATTTTCTGAACTAGATGATTTACTGCTACCGCAGGCAGCCAAAGCTGTAATCAAGAGTGCGCTGGCTGAGAAGAGTGCGACTTTTTGCCACTTTTTCATAAGAAAAACTCCTTTATTTTTATTTTTTGATAAACAATTTAATGAACTGATAAGCTCAGTTACGAAGCTTGCTTCAAGGAAGACCAAACTTGACAGGCAGTTTTAGGACTTTTATTCCTTGACCCCACCAATCGTTAAACCTTTTACGAAATAACGTTGGAAGAATGGGTAGAGCATTGCAATTGGCAAGGTTGCCACAACCACCATGGCCATACGACCAGTTTCTTTAGGCAGTCCACTGGCTGCCCCAACAACTTGTGATGACAGACCTGATGATTTTGCGATGTAGTCCATATTTGATTGGATTTGCATCAGCAAGTATTGCAAAGGATAGAAATCTGGATTTTTGATATAAAGCAAGGCATTGAACCAGTCATTCCAATAAGCTAGAGCTGTGAAGAGACTGATTGTTGCAATACCTGGTAGAGCAAGTGGTAAACAAATTTGGAAGAAAATCCGTGTTTCACTTGCACCATCAATCTTAGCTGATTCAAGAATTGCCTCTGGAATCGTCCGTTTAAAGAAGGTACGCATCAAGATAATGTTAAATGGAGAAAGCAACATTGGTATAATTAAGGCCGCAATGGTATCTCCGATTCGTAGCAACTGAGTTACCACGATGTAACCTGGAATCATACCTGCATTAAAGAGCATGGTAATCAAAGCAAATACTGTAAAGAAGCGTTTGTATTTAAATGTTCTTCTAGAAATTGCATATGCGTATGTCGTTGTCATGAAGACATTGACGCTGGTACCGACTGCTGTCACAAATAGAGTGATAAAAAGGGAGTTTAAAATTTTGTCCTTAAACTGTACTAGGAAAAGGTAACCGTCAAAGCCAAATTTAGAAGGCCAGAAGCTGAAACCATTTGTCGCTATCACAGACTCATTTGTAATAGAGATCATAATAACGAAGATAAATGGTAAGATACAAGATAGGGCAATAATCCCAATTAAAATACTGAAAAATAAGTTAGCTGGCTTACTGAAGGCATGGATACCAACGTTATCGATTTTTTCTTTTTTGATTTTTTCCGATTTTTTCATTGGTTCCTCCTTTCTAGAATAGCGCAGAATCTTTATCTATGCGACGAACAATCAAGTTAGATACTAAAACGAGTATTAAACCGACAACGGATTGGTACAATCCTGCGGCTGCGGCCATTGTGATGTCCCCAGTTCCTGAAAGTCCGTTGTAGACATATACGTCCAAAACGTTGGTAACGCTATAGAGAGATCCTCCTCCTCCGTTACGGGTTACTGTATAGAAGAGACCGAAATCCGCGCGGAAGATATTTCCGACTGCTAGAATGGTCAAGACCGTAATCAGAGGTGTCAGCTGAGGCAAGGTAATGTGGCGAATGCGTTGCCACTTAGTAGCACCATCCACTGTTGCAGCTTCATAGTAGGTCGGGTCAATCCCCATAATGGTTGCATAGTAGATAACACTACTATATCCAAGCCCCTTCCAAATACCCAAGAAGAGCAAAAGAGCCGGCCAAATTCCTAAAGTTGTATAGAAGTTAATGGCTTCCTTTCCAAAACCTTGAAGCAAGTGATTAATCAGTCCTTTATCAATGTTTAAGAAAGCATCTACAAAGTAACTGATAATAACCCAAGACAAGAAATAAGGGAAGAGCATCGAAGTTTGGTAAACTTTCACTAACTTCTTAGATCGCATTTCACTAAAGATAATCGCAATCGCCACCGCAGCAATCAAACCTAGAATGATAAATCCAAAGTTGTAGAGCAGGGTATTACGGGTAATAATAAATGCGTCCCTCGAACTAAATAGGAATTTGAAGTTATCCCATCCCACCCATTTACTATTTAAGATACTGGCAATGAAACCATCAGGGTGAATATGGAAATCCTGAAAGGCAACTACGTTTCCGAAAACCGGAATGTAGAAGAATAAAATCAACCAAATAACTCCTGGCAGAACCATGAGCAAGAAAACGAAATTTTCTTTTAATGTTTTTATCAACTTTTTCATGCAAATCTCCCTTTCTATTTAGTTGACACCGTTTTCACATTTCTATTATATGCTTTTTTAAAAATAATTTTAAACTCCAAATTATAGAAAAAACTATACAAATTATTTATCCAATTTATAGATAAAAATGAGATGAAAAAGCCGACCCCCAAAAGGTCGGCTTTTTGCTAAGTCGTATAAATCGTTGAGGCCGTTGCAATCAAGTGCCATTGGTTGGCCGTTGTCGCTGTCAAACCATGGTCCTTATAGAAATCATTAAAAGGCAAGATTTCTTGTTCTAATTCTTCAACCTTCTCGATGTTACCGCAAGTATATTGCTGCAGACGTTCTTGTGCTCGTTTGATCCGTTTGAGTAAACCTCCAAAACGGATGTCAATTGTGTCCAAGCCAAAAATCTTATTTTCCTGCTGCCATTGACGACTGAATTGCTCTGAAAAGTCTTCAACCATTTGGTAAAGCTGAGGCAAATCTTTTTCGGCCAAGTCTGCCAAACCTTCCTTATCCCCTTCACGGTAGGCTTTCTGAATGCCATATGTTACGGAAATCTTCAAGGCTAAGAGTGCATTTAACTGGCTCTGGGTCTCAAAAAGATAGGCATAATCGCCCGCTGTTTGCCTAACTTCTTTTAACTGTTGAGCAGATGCTTCAAAATGCTGTTTGTCTTCTTCTGGTCGAATATGGCGTTCCAGCAAAGGACAGAGGATATCTTGATAAAAGACATAGCGATTTGGATTGATACCACTAAGATTTTCTGGTAAACCTGGCAAAAGATTGGCCAAATCTATTTTCATAAAATCATCAAAGTCAAGCCCTGTACTCACTAAAAAGTGTTCTGAAACTTTCTTCAAGTCATTTCGATAAGCTAGTTCCGCCCAAATCTGCAGAGCAGGTAAGATTGAGAATTGAGAAGATTCTCCACCATTATCTCCCCAGCCTGTCACAATCACTTCCTTGACTTGATTTTTCCGACAAGCCTTATTGGCTTCGATAGCTACCAAGCGACTGAAATGATTATGAGGTGTAAAGCCAATCCACTTCCAAGCACCGCCTGCAAAGGCAATATCTTGGCTGATTTTATGATGATTTTGGAAGTTACGATTGTATTTCTCCTCGCTATCCTGATAATAATCCCAATAAACCAAGGTCACTCGCTCTTTAAGGCGATCCAGATAAACTCGGGTTTCTTCTGGAATTTCCACATCACGGTCGTACTGACCATCTGCAGACATGAGTTTGAAGAACATATCGCTCCACATCTGACAGTGGAAGCCATACTTATCTGCAATATCCAAGACTCGCTCAAGGTGTTGGCACATGAGAAGACTGCGATTTTGGAAACCATGTTGAATCAAATAACGTCCGAGACCGACCAAGTGGGCTTCGTCCATGCCGATATTAATCTTGCGTGTACGCAGATGGGCCATGGTCTGGAACATACCTTCGATTAGGTCATAAACTTTTTCTTCACCAATCAGTAAAATATCCTCAACATCTCGCAGTTCTTGCACTTCCTTGACACCCCATTTGACAAAAGCTGACAAGTGAGCCAAGGTCTGAATACAAGGAACAAAGGCTATATCAAAATCTGCTGCATAATCTTCAATCTCTTGCAATTCTGCAACGGTGTAGCGTCCTCTGAAATAGCCAAAATAAGGCTGATTTTCTATCTCGTAGGTGTCTTCCATATAAAGTTCAAAGGTGGAATACCCCATCAAAGCCAAGACCTCAATCATCTGCTTAGCTGCGTTTAGGTTTAAGACGGCATTGCGGGAACAGTCAGCCATATAGGCCAAATCCTCATAGGCTGCTTCTTCCTCAATCTGCACTTCGTCTTGACCTGATCCAAGCGCAGAAGATAAAAGCACCAAAGCTCGATAGAGCTGATGAGGTTGCTTAAAACTAACTTGATAACGCCCCTGACGTCCTTCAACCTTGATCGATGTAGCTGAATCAGTGACAAGACTGACTTCAATCTCGCCCAAGTTCAAATAGTCTTCTAAGCGAGCAAGAGCTTTTTCTTGTTTACTAGATAATCCTAAGAATGTGGCCATTGGCCTTCCTCCTGTAACCAGTTTACTAAAGCACCATATAGATTAGCCTCTCCTTGGTAGGTACAGGCCAGAATCTCTGGTACAACCGAATATTCTTCATAGCGATCAACATAATAAGCAATCGCTGAGCGGACACCTTGAATAAAGTCAGGATTTTGGCTGATAGAGCCACCCAGACTTATCACATCCGGATCAAATAAATATTGGATATTGAGCAGCCCCTTGGCAAGATTTCGGTTCATCTGCTCAATTGCAGCTTGACAAGTTTCATCTCCTGCAGCTGCAGTGTCATAGATCTTCTTACCATTCCAGTCTTGCGAGCCGGTACTAGCTTGAACAGAGCGAACAAGACTACCTGTCGAAGCAAGAAGTGACCAATTCCCTAGCGTCTCAGCTGGTTCAGACAAGAGCATATAACCAAATTCTCCACCCAGATGGTGTTTGCCACGGTGCAATCTGCCATTGAGAATCATGGCGCCACCAATACCAGTGCCAACGACCACGCAGGCTGCATTTTCTAGCTCTGGGTGAGCTAGCAGCTCGCTTAAACCAACGCAGTTGGCATCATTTTCTAAATGAATCGGTAGATCATAAGAGGCTAGCTTATCATACCATGAAAAGCCGTGAATATAAGGCACTGCGCTAATCCCACCAATAATACCTGTTGCTCGATCAACTGCCCCAGGCACACTCATGGCAATGCCCTGGTAAGCTCTCTTAGAAAGGCAAGAATCCAACCAAGCCAGCAAGTCACCTAAATTGTCAGGCGTTGCAAGCTCTTGCTTTTCCAGTATTTCCCCTTCTTTAGACATAGCCGCAAACTTGATACCTGTTCCACCTATATCGACTGTTGCAATGACCATGCTTTTCTCCTTTTATTGTTTTGTAAATTTTAAGACTGAGATAAAATATCTGACTCTCAGTTTAACCACGCTTCAAAAGCTCTGTTCGGATTTCCTGTGGTCCTAGGACTCCGGACTTTTCAGGCACTACTTCTTCTAAAAGGTTAACTAGCGTTTGGGAAGAAGTAGTCACTTCCTGCTCTTCTTGGGTCATATTATAGTAACGAAGGATGATTCCTGACTCGTCTTCAGCCACTTTCAAGGCCGTTGGACAGATTTCAGGCATACTGAGAGCTGGATGATCTAGGGCTTGTCCAGTTGCTGCGACACTGCCTTCTTGTTTGGAAATTTGCAGAGCTGTCAACGGAGTTTGGAAGGCTTTCGCCCGACCATAAGCGCTAAAGCGCTCTTGCGGTTGATGACATTCCACAGTGTACTCAACTTGGAAGTCACGCAAGCACTGGGCTTCTGGTGTTGGGAAGTAGCCCCAGTCGCCCAGCTCACCTGTCGCCCGTAGAATAGTTACGGCAATCGTATCATCGCCTAAAATCTCATATTCATTTAGACCTTTATTAGCTACTGTTACTGCTTTTTGGTCATCATAAAGACTGACAAAAGCTTGCTGGTGCTGTGGATTTTCTGGATTTTCCCATGAAGCAGCTGGTTGATTATTACGACGAACTACTTCATAAATGCTGTCTGAATCGTTGGTTTTACTGCTGTTGTGGGTTCTGAAAAGAACACGGATGCGGTGATCCTTAGCAGTATTTGAAAAGCGAGTCTTAAAGCGCAGCTGCGGACTGTCCACAAAGACTGTCAACTCAGTTGTTAAGATCATGGTTGTCACTTCTGACGAACGACCTGCTGAGCGAGTCATAAATTCTACGATGCCTTTTTGCTCTTGCTCAAGCACATCATCAGCGCTTACTGGCAAGGTCAATTCATGGCTCAACTCTACTTTAGTATAGCGGGCATTATTTTCCAAAACCTTAACGCCAGCCAGTTTTGCATAGATCGGTTCTGTATTTTTTGGCTGGAAGTAGATATACTCATTTCCAATATCGCCACGATCTTCAAATCGGAGGAAATCTTCATAGGCTTCATGAGTTGACTTATCGTAAACGGTCAAGTCTTCATCAAAGCTAACAGTCACAAACGGAGTATCAATCACGCCATTGCGGTAGAGGCCTTCATGCTCTTCTTTTGCACCAGGAAGCAATTGGAAGGTTTTCCAAGACAAAGCAGCCAGGTGAACCGGCAAAGTTACGCGCAACTGACGAGCAATATAAGCCTGACGGAAACGATCTTTCGGAAGATCATATTGGAAATGAGCTCCCAAATCTTCGATTTTGGCTTCGACAGGACGACCATCCAAATCTTTAACAATCAAGTCTGGAATCGTCAGCTCCGCCATTCTCCGGTAGGCTTCTGTCGGATGCGCTTCCTTGAAATCACAAGTCGCAAAGGTCACATCTACAGAAACAGTATCGACCTTATCATGGAGCCCAGTATTGACAACAGTGAAGAGCAGGTCACTCTCAGCTTGATGGCTATCTAATTTGCGTTTCCATTCTTCTAGCAGGTTGCCTTTGACGAATTCTCCCACTTGATTAACTTTGGCAAAGCGGGTCTCCATTTCACGGTGAACTTCGTCTACACTACAGCCACAAATACTATCGTGCGGAGCATTTTGCAAGAGAGTCTTCCAAGCATAAGTCAGCTGATCTTTGTGATTGTGACCGCCTGTAATAACAGTTAGTGGCTCAACCACCTGCTCTAGCAAGTTGCTGTTTTCTTGGAAAGCTTGTTTTAGATAGATACGAGCTGAGGAAGTATTAGCCAGAGTGTACCAACCGTCTGTTTCTTGACTGGTCAATTCGCCCTGAACTGTAGACAATTCCTCAGGAAGAGCTGCTTCCACAGCCTGCATATAGTCATCAAAAGAACTATGCACAAAGTTAATATCTGGATAAAGCTCATTGGCTACTCGGATAGCTTGGCTGAGATTGCGCTGAACTGGCTGGTGGTCACAGCCGTTCATCATCAGCCATTGGTTTGTAGAGGCGTAGCTCTTCACGTCTGCTAACTTTTGCTCCCAAAAAATCTTAGCTTCTTTTGGATCTGCTGGAATTTCATTTCCATTGCTATACCAGTTGGCAAAAAGGATACCTAAAACCTTACTGCCATCGGCACCTTGCCAGTACATTTCAGAGTACTGAGAAGTGAATTGCTCATCCTCTAAGACTTGGTTGTCAAATCCGATTGGCTTCACTCCTCGACCGAAAGCAGCTACTTGAATACCAGATTGCTGCAAAAGCTGAGGCGCTTGCCCCATATTCCCAAAAGTATCTGGGAAATAACCAATCTGAGTAGACTTGCCCCACTTCTTGCACTCCTGCTGACCAATCAAGGTATTGCGGACATTTGCTTCGCTGGAAATCAGATAGTCATCCTGCAAGATATAGAAAGGACCGATCTTTAATTTACCTTCATCAATGTAGCGCTGCAGCTTGTCCCGGTTTTCAGGACGGATTTCTAGATAATCATCCAGGACAATGGTCTGTCCGTCTAGATGGAAACTTTTAAAGTCAGGATCGTTTTCAAAAAGATCAAAAAGGTTGTCAAATAACTCTACCAGCTGCATCCGGTGGGACTCAAAAGGGAGATACCATTCTCGATCCCAGTGGCTGTGAGAAATAATATGTACAGTAATATTTTCCATTTTATACCTCTATTTTTAAATCGTAATAGTCTAATACTAATTCGCAGAACATCATATTAGCCCAGCTGAACCATTCACGAGAATACTTAGTCGGATCATCTACATGGAAGCTTTCGTGCATGACACCTGTCCCTCCGTCACAATCTACCAAGAGGTCTAATATCCGGCGTTTTTCATCTTTATCATGCGTGGTCAAACCTTGAATTGCCAAGGCAATCGGCCAGATATAACGATAAAAGGTGTGTGAACTTCCGATTCCTGCAGCTCGCTCTCCTTCATAATAGTAAGGATTTTCAGGGCTAAGAATCGTGCGGCGTGTCGCTTGGTAGACTTCGTCATCTATCGAGCAAAAGCCCAGGTATGGCGCCGCCAATAGACTCGGTACATTGGGATCATCCATAATGCTGGCATTCCCCAAACCATCTACCTCAAAAGCGTAAATCTTTTCACCTTTGGCATTTTTGGTATAGGCGTAGTTTTCAATTCCGTCTTTGATTTCTCTTTGCAGACGCTGTGCATGCGGAACAATCTCCTCAGCGCCATCCAGATTCAATGTTTCAAAGATTTCTGTCACATAGCCTAAGACAACCGTTGCAAACATATTCGACGGCACTAAATAGCTGTAGATACAAGCATCATCACTCGGACGAAAGGCTGACCAAGTCATCCCTGTCACGGCAAAGTCAGGCCCTTGCCCTTTATTAACTAGTGTATCTTCCTTGCGGTCCGTATCACGTACAAAACGATAGGAAGAGCGACTGTGATCTTGTTCTACCGTCCAAACCCGAAGAATTTCTCTGACACCCGCCACAAAAGTAGCATCTAGATGACTCGTCTCACCAGTCTCTTTCCATAAGAGATAAGCCAGTTGCAGAGGATAGCAGAGTGAATCCACTTCATACTTGCGCTCCCAAATCCAACCAGACAAGTCTGTATGGTCTGTCTCATGATGCCCCTTCCAGTTATCCGCGATATTAAAAGCGTTGGCATAGGGATCTTTTAAAATCAGTGTCATCTGACGTTTGACCAGACCAGCAATTGTTTTGCGTGTTTTCGGATCTTCCTTAGCTACAAAGAGATAGGGTTTGAGCTGAGCTGTCGAATCTCGTAGCCACATAGCTGGAATATCTCCCGTCAAAACAAAGGTTGAACCATCTTCTAATATTTCTACTGTATTATCTAAAGTGTCTGTATAACAACGCTCAAAAACGGATACCCAAGCTGGATGTTCGTGGGCTAACTGGGCAACAGACTCCAGCCATTTCCCGACGATTTCTTTTGAATAAACCATTATTTTCTCCTTTTTCATAGTCCTTTACATCCTCTAGTATAGGCTAAACCGTTTTCAAAATATATACACAAACTAAAGGCCTTTCGATATTATATTTTTGCCTTATCCATTGGAATGTTTTTCATGTTATAATCTAGAAAAAACAGGCCTCATTGCAAGGAGATTTTATATGAAACCAATACTAGAAACAATTGACACCCGTTATGGAACGGACAATTCCCATAGCATTTCACATGGCAATACCCTACCCTATACAGGGGCACCATTTGGTATGAACTACTTTGTACCTCAAAGTAGCCATACAGACGGATCTTGGTTTTTTAATCCAGACTCACCTATTTTCCAAGGCATCCGTCTAACCCACCAACCCAGTCCTTGGATTGGTGACTACTCGTGGCTTCTCATAACTCCTGTCTCAGAAAAGATACAGTATTCAGATATTTACCACCGCCAGTCTTCTTATCGACCAGACGAGAGTATCTTCCAACCTTATTATTTAAAAATCAACTCCAACCGCTACCAGATCAGCACTGAGCTGACTCCTAGTCGCTACGGAGCTCGTTTCCGGCTGACCAACCAGAGAGAGCAGCCTATCAGTCTCATTCTCCATAGTGAAGCAAAGATGGTTTTCCAGCAAGTAGATGCCTACACTCTCTTAGGCAGTCTCAAGGAAGAAACCAAGCCAGCCAAGCAGCCCTTAGTCATGCATGTCTGCTTGCGCTTTGACCAGCCTATCAAAAAACAGAGTTTCTTAGACCAAGACCTTGTCCTAGACTTCGAGCAAGGCCAACTGCAATTTTCCTTAGCCACATCTTTTATATCAGAAGAACAAGCCCTGATCAATCTACCCCAGTCTTCCTTTGACAAAATCAAAGAAGAAACAAAGAAGGACTGGGAAGCCTTTCTCCATCGTTTTGATATTGTAGACCAAGGCAAAATAGACCGTCGGATGTTTGACCAAGCTCTCTACCGGCTCTTTCTCTTTCCTCAAACCTTTTATGAGCTTGATGCAGAAGGTCAAGAAATCCATTGGGATTTTACCCACCAGACTGTTCAGCCAGGGAAACTCTTTACCAATATCGGTTTTTGGGATGGATTTCGTACTAGCTTTCCTCTATTAGCCCTTATGGCTCCAGATACCTATCATGACTTTCTAGAAGGCTTTCTGAATTTCTACAAAGAAACAGGATTTTTACCAAAGTGGCTTGCTCCTGATGAACGGGGCATGATGCCAGGTACCTTGATAGACGGTGTCATTGCAGATGCTGCCGCTAAAAATCTCATACCTGATTTAGAAAAAGATCTTTTCCAAGCCATGTTAGAGACGGCAGAGAAGGAAGACCCTTCTAAACGATACGGCAGGCAAGGGGCTTCGGACTATCAAACTCTAGGATACCTGCCATTTGACTACCATGAAAGCGTCAGCCATACCCTAGATTATAGCTATAGTGATTTTTGCATTGCTAGCCTTGCCAATAAACTCCAACAAGAACCAGTTGCTCAGCGATACTTACAGCAGTCTCTTAATTACCAGCATCTATTCGATCCAGAAACGGGCTATATGAGAGCCAAAGACCGAAACGGACAATTCCGGCCAGACTTTTCTCCATACACTTGGGGTCGAGATTATGCAGAATGCTCAGCTATTCAAAATACACTCAGTGTCTTCCATGACATTGAAGGCTTGAAAGAACTAATGGGAGGGCAAACAGCCTTCACCGACTATCTAACCAAGCTCTGTCAGGACCAGCCTTCCTATGACGTAACAGGCTACGGCTA
This sequence comes from Streptococcus sp. SG2, assembly GCF_030439925.1. Classification (NCBI taxonomy): domain Bacteria; kingdom Bacillati; phylum Bacillota; class Bacilli; order Lactobacillales; family Streptococcaceae; genus Streptococcus; species Streptococcus sp. SG2. The sequence goes on from NZ_JAQFJD010000003.1 coordinate 74,423, forward strand.
TGAAATCCACGAAATGAGTGAAATGGCGACAGCGCATTTTGCTCAACTAGCCATTTCAAATCAGCCCAGCTTTCACATCCCCTATCTCTTCCGCTACAGCGACAAACCGGACTATACAAGTCTACTTATTAAAAGCCTGAGAGAGCATGGTTTTCGACCTGGCTGGCAAGCTTTCCCTGGTGACGAAGACAATGGTAGCCTCTCTGCTTGGTACATCTGGAGCGCCATCGGGCTCTATCCGACCTGTCCTGGAAAACCATTTTACGACCTAGGTATTCCCCTCTTCAATCATCTACGCCTGTATCTACCACAAAGTCAAACATGGCTAGACATTTATGCTCATGACAACTATCCTCACTTCCAGTTTGTGACTAAGGCCGAGTTAGATGGACAGGCACTGCAACACATTTCCCATGAAGAACTACTAGCCGCTAAGCGCCTAAACTTCCACTTATCTTGGCTACCAAATTCTTCAAAAGAATAATAAACAAAAAAACGCAGAACAAAAGTTCCGCGTTTTTATTATGAGCTTGGCTTGACCATGATTTTGACCCGATTTTGACGACCGTCCTCTCGGTTAGCACAAAGATAAAAATCTAAGTCTTCCTGACCTGTAAAAGCTAAAGTCGATAGGGTGATTTCTTTCGTCTGCTCGCCAGAGTCAAATGTGATTTCCCAAACCTGATCTAGATAAGCCGTCCCATGCGTTCCAGTACCGGGCTCTGTGACTATCTGAATTTTCTCTCTATCCTCCACTTTGTCCAAACGTCTGAGACTGATTGAAGGATTTTGCCCTCCGACAAGAGGAGAGCTTATTTTTGAAAATTCTAAACCAGCAATTGTATTTTTCTTTTCCAGCACAGTCGGTGTCTTATAGACTGCAAACTTGTTCAAAAGAGGAAGAGCTTGAAAATCCGTCAGGGTCAATCTTAAATAGCGAGCCTCAACCATTTGTCCTAAGAGTAGGCGCTTGTAACCAATGGTCTGACCACAAGCAAAGACAGTCCAGCCATTCTCTTGCTTCACTTCTAAGGTAAAGCCTGCGATTCGTTGACCTTTAGCAATGGGTTCTCGAATTTCAACGAGATTAAAGCTACGCGTCTGACCCAAGTCAATTTCTAAGACATAGGCTGACTCGTCTAAAGCTGGCGCCCAGAAAGTATCTTCCAGTCCATCTGTCAGATGACTAGATGGAAAGCCTTCTTTTTCATTACTACAGCTCACCTTGGCCTGGTAGGCTAGATTATCCGTATATAAATCTGAAATGACCCGGTGAAATTCCTGCAAGCGCTGGACATCTTCTTCCGCTAATAGCCCTTCCTTAGTTGGCGGGACGTTGAGTAAGAGAGGTGTCCCTCGTCCAATGGAATCCATATAGATATCCAGCAAATCAGCCAAAGATTTGGGTTGCTGACTAGCATGATAAAACCAGCCCGAGCGCAAGGATACATCAGCTTCTCCTAAGGAATACTGTGTCCCTTGCGGATCACCCTGGCAGAGGTAGGCTGACGGAGTATTCTCACTTAGTTTTTCAGGTCGAATTTTCTGCCACAAGGGATCTCCAGCCCGACCTCTTTCATTTCCTATCCATCGCAGTTCAGTCGCTTCTGTCGAAAAGATCAGAGCGTCTTTTTGGTATTGACGAATGGTCTCAAACCAAGATTCGAAATCATAGGTAAGCTTTTGGGCACCTTCACCACGCGCCCCATCCATCCAGATTTCTACAAATTTCCCTTTATTGCCATAAAGCGGATTACTCAAAATTTCTTCCAGTTGTTTCTGATAGTATTCATTATAGGCTTCTTGAGTCTCGATATGATAGAGCGGACTGTGAGCATCCCAAGGAGACAAGTAAAGGCCCAGATCCATATCATACCTGCTAGCTGAGCGAGAAATTTCTGCTAATAGATCACCCTTCCCATCCCTCCAGGGACTAGCTGCCACCGTATAGTCTGTGTAGCGACTCGGATAAAGGACAAAACCATCATGGTGCTTGACTAGGACAACTACTCTTTTAAATCCAGACTCTTTCAAAATCCTAATCCACTGATCTGTATCCAGTTTCGTTGGATTAAAAAGACGAGGATCTTCCTGACCATTGCCCCATTCCTGCTCATAAAAAGTATTGATACCAAAATGAATAAAAGCCGCCAACTCATCTCGATGATAAGCCAGCTGGGCTGCTGAAGGTAAGGGAGCAAGATCTGCGATTTCGTCCATTTTTTTCATAAATATATCTATCCGCCTCTTTCTTTTCTAGTAAATCTCTTTGCTAGCACCACTATAACAAAAAAAGAAGGCGCTAACAACACCTTCCATATAACTTCCTAAAAAGCCACTCTTTATTCTATAATTTGTTGAAGAGGGAAGCTCGTTTTAATTTTTATCTCAAATTAAATCGCAAAAATCTGTCCGACCAGATAAGTGACCGCCATGGTTAGAAGACCAATCACGAGGTTTCGAAGCATAGCATTTTTGATCGGTGCTTTGCCTAACCTAGCACTGGTATAGCCCGTTCCCAAAAGCGCCAAGGCCACAATCACAACCGTTGACCAGATACGGATATGGGCAGGAAGCAGGATAATGGTAATCATAGGAAAAAGCGCACCAACTGCAAAAGCTAAAAAACTAGAGATGGCCGCATGCCAAGGATTAGTGAACTCCTCGATCTCGATGCCATACTTTTCCGCCACTAGGGCCTCCAGCGGATCTTGTAGAAAGGCCCGGTTGGTCATAAGCTGAGCAGAAGTCTCACACTCACCATTTTGGACATAGGCAGCATAGAGAGACTGCCTTGCAATATCTGGATTCTTCTCTAAAAGCTCCCGCTCTCTGGCAACAGCAGCCTCCTCTGTATCTTTTTGAGTAGAAACAGACACATACTCCCCGCCTGCCATAGAAAAGGCCCCGGCAAAGACAGCTGCCAAACCAGACAGAAAGATAATCCAAACATTGTCCGTCGCACTGGCCACCCCGATTACTACTCCTGCGATAGAAATAATACCGTCATTTGCTCCTAAAACCCCAGCTCGCAAGATATTCAGCCGACCACTAAAGTTCTTATCAATTTTATGCTCTTCCATTTATATTATTCTCCCTTATTTCTTATTTATAATCATTATAAATAAAGCTTCAAACTAATACAAGGAAAAATAGGAAAATGAGAAAAGTTCTACTATTTAAGAGAAAGAATAGATTAATAAAAATATTCCTCAAAGATAAATCTTAAACTTCATTAATACAATGCAAGCATCATCTCCACAAACCACCTAAAATCTGTTTTTCTAATAAGTCTATGTCTTCTTCCTTTATTTCTCCGTTGTCACTAACGATATAAAGCTGAGCGAAGTAAGCCAACAATGGACCAACACAAATACGAACCATTTGAGGAATCGTTAACTCTGGATTTACACGTGAATCTGCTAGCAATTCCTTATGAAGTACTCGAAGTTTATCTTGAATAGCATTCCAGATAAAAATCTGTTCATTTTTTAGTTTTTTATTTGAAAAACTCTCCTGCAGAATGATTTTCATCAAAGCACGATTTTTTTTGAGATAGCTCATACGATCATGGACGAGATAACGAACCCTCTCTTCTGTCGTTTCAAAAGCTAAGAGTTCCTCAAAAAAACTACCGAAAATGCCTGGGACTACAGGATGTAAAATAGCCGTCAGTAGATCATCCTTCGTCTTAAAATACTTAAACAAAGTTGCCTGGCTTAGTCCAGCACGCTCAGCTATGTGAAGAGTTGAGGTCCCATGGTAACTCCTGGTTGATATGAGATCCACTGCTGCCTGCATGATTTTTTTCTTTCCTTGAGGGTAATTCGCTTCTTCTAAGTAATCTTCAAACGATTCAAAAACAGTCTTATCCATCTAATCTTCACACCTTTTTAGCATTATTTATGTTGATTTCTAAACTTTACGATAACGACGCAATCCAACAATATTAAGAATTGTTAAAATGATCAAGAAAACCATTAAAACACTAAGATTTGACAAAATATCACCAAGATTGTGCCCGTAAAGAATAATCTGGCTTATTGCATCACCAGAATAGGTTAATGGCAAAAATTTCCCCACAGTTGGAGCCCATTCTCCCATGGATGACAATGGAATAATTCCTGAGAAAAAAAGTTGGGGCATAATCACGAGAGGAATAAATTGCATCATTTGGAATTCTGATTTTGCTAGAGTAGACAAGAGAATTCCAAATGCCAGTGCTACAAGAGCCAGTACCACATTAACTATTATAACATTTAAAATACTTCCTACAACTTCTACATCTAGTAGCCAAATTGCTGCTAAGACGACAACTGCCGTTTGAAAAATCGCAATAATACCGTAAGACAACATATAGCCATAGACGATTTCAGATCGTTTCACTGGTGTTGCTAACAAACGTTCTAGTGTTCCACTGGTGCGTTCTTTCAAAAGCGCCATACCAGAAATCAAAAAGACAAAGAAGAAGACCACAAAGCCAATTAAAATTGGAATCATACGTGCAAAGAATCCAGTATTTTTATCTCCATATTGGTAAGATTCTTTGATTTCAGGCGCCTTTGCATCTAATTTCAATTGTGGAAGAGCTTGTTTGACACGAGATAATAACTGATCGGTGCCTTCATTGACGATACTTGTTCGTAACACTTGTCGTATCATAGATGTCTTGGAGGCATCTGTGTTTGCGTAGTCGACCTGATACTCACCGTCTTTATAAGAAATCACAGCATCGACTTTTTCATTTACTAGCGCTTCTTTGGCTTGATCTAAGCCTTGATAAATCTCGACGTCCACATGATCGAGCTCATCCATTTTCGTTACCAAACCAGTTGGTAGATCTTGTGTTGCCAACTTGACATTCACGGTTGTACTAGCTGAAAACATGAGGTTCATCAACCACATAATAAATACTGGTGCTACAAACATCATAGCCAAGGTTCGTTTGTCACGAAGCAATTCTTTGATGACTTTTTTTGCAATCGCTATTGTTCTCATTTTACTCACCTTCTGCTTTTAAAAATACTTCTTCAATACTTGAAACTTGATAACTTTCTTTTAAGTGTTGCGGTGTATCAAAAGCAATGATTTTTCCGCCTAATAATAAACCGACCTTATCCGTCAACTCTGCTTCATCCATAACATGGGTAGTAACTAATATCCCAACCCCATTATCTCTAAGCGCGAATAATTCTTTCCAGATTTTCTTTCGAAGAGAAGGGTCGATTCCAACTGTCGGTTCGTCCAAAATCAAGAGCTGAGGATTCCCCAGAAGTGCGATGGCCAGAGATAAACGCCGTTTCATTCCTCCAGAATAACCGGATACCGTTTTATTCAAATGCTCTGTCAAATCCACAACTTGAGCCACATGGGAAATTTCAGCTGTCAGATCTCTTTTGGATAGCCCTTTTAGCTGACCAAAAAATTCTAGATTTTCTTGACCTGACAAAGCCTCATATAAGGCATCTGACTGGGCCATATAACCAATATCTCCTAAAATATGGCGATTGGGCATAGTGTGATTTAACACTAAAGCTACGCCTCCATCAGCCTTTTCCATTCCTAATGTAGTCTTAATCATAGTTGATTTACCAGCACCAGACGGACCAATTAATCCTATAATTTCTCCTGTCTGCAATTCAAAGCTGACATGATTCAGAACTATTTGATGGTCAAAAGATTTTACTAAATCTTGTAAATGTAGTAATGTTTTCATTTACTTCCTCCTAGGTGAGTGTATACTCACTTTTTAAATCACAAGAGCTATTATAGTGAGTGTTTACTCACTTGTCAAGAAAAAAGTTGAAATTCTTTAAAAAATAAAAACACCAGATGATATTATCTGATGCTTATAATCGATATCTCTGATTTTAGGAGTGTTTCTGAATCTCTTCTCGATACTCTGAAATGGTCTTTCCTGTCCACTTTTTAAAGGCTCGTGAGAAGGAAGATACTTCCGAATAGCCCAGCAAATAGGCTACATCATCCGTTGTCATGTCAGTATTCTTGAAGTAACCAAAGGCTAGAATCTTCTGCACATTTTGCAATTCTTGGTTAAACTTAGTGCCTTCTGCCGTCAGATTTCGTTGCAAGGTTCGGCTACTGATACCGAGAGTCACTGCAATATCCTCTATACCAAAGGCACCACTTGGGATGGCCTGGTAGAGTTTTTGCTAAACGATACCGGTAAAACTTTCACTAGTCACGGCTTCTGCCAAGCGCTTTTTGAGCTGAGGCTCCAGATACTCCAACATGACATTATTGGCTGTGTAGAAGCCAAACGCAAACAGTCTCCATTTTCGCGAAAATCTGTTACATAAGCATCTTCATAATCTAAATTCAAATATTCATCAATTTGTGAATAAAAACGATATTTTAGCCCTTCTTGTATCGGAACATGCAACCAACGTTCATCATAATCCTGTTTATCTAGTTTTAGATGAATGGCTATATCATTCCTATCTCTGATTTGAAGAAAACCAGAATAGGAGAGAGGGATACCTTCTCCTTGATAATTTTCAAACCACATTTTCTTAGCTAGTTCTAAGTAATCAAATGGAATTTCTTTGGTGTAATCGCCTTTGATATATAGTCTCACTCGTCGTCCTCTTCGTCTAACTCCACTTCTCCATGGATTTTGATGTATTCTTCATTCCTGCGGTCGTCTTCTTCCCAAACTGGATCTCGAACATCATCCATAAACGGAATTTCTTCAAGGCTCATCTCATTAGCCTGTTCATAACTCATCGAAAGGATATCTTCATGCCGTTTTTTAAATTCCTCCACACTTAACCAGCTCTCTTTATCATCTTCGCTAATCAGACCATCAATCGCAGTCGCAATTTCAATCGCCATAATGTAGAAGGCACGTTTATCAACAGTTAGAAGATCAAGGTGGGTAGAAGCTAAACGTAGACAGTCTCCTTTTTCTCGATAGTCTGTTGCTGGATTATCTTCGTAATCTAATTCAAGATTTTCATATACATGACTCCCAAATTTGTTGGTAATCCCTTCTTTCAACTGAATATTATTCCATCTATTATCATGCATCCACTTATTTAATTTTAAGTGAATAGTTGGGTCTGTTTTAAATGGGCGAGTATTTCCAAAATAAGAAAAATCTACTCGCTTACCATCCTTAGTATCAAACCACATTCTCTTCGCTAGTTCTAAATAATCAAATGGAATTTCTTTGGTGTAATCGCCTTTAATATAAATTCTCAATCGTCTTCCTCTTCGTCTAACTCCACTTCTCCATGGATTTTGATATACTCCTCGCGCTTACTATCCAATTCTTCCCAAATAGGATCGTCAATAGCGTCAATCGTTTGAATTTCTTCCAAACTCATCTCATTTGCTTCATCAAAGGTCAGAGATAAGATATCTTGGTGTTTTTCCTCGAATTCCTCGATTGTTAGCCATGTTTTCTTATCATCTTCGCTAATTTGTCCATTAAAGATTGTAGCAATCTCTAGCGCCATAATATAGAATGCACGTTTATCAAGAGTGAGCAGTTCAAGATGGGTAGAAGCGAGACGCAGACAGTCTCCATTTTCTCGAAAATCTGTTACATAAGCATTCTCAAATTCCAAATTTAGGTCTTCATCAATTTGTGAATAAAAACGGTATTTTATCCCTTCTTGTATCGGAATATGCAACCAACGTTCGTCATAATCCTGTTTATCTAGTTTTAGATGAATGGCCAAATCATTCCCATCTCTGATTTGACGGAAACCAGAATAGGAGAGAGGGATACCTTCTCCTTGATAACTTTCAAACCACATTCTCTTCGCTAGTTCTAAATAATCAAACGGAATTTCTTTGGTGTAATCGCCTTTGATATATAGTCTCACTCGTCGTCCAACTCCACTTCTCCATGAATTCGGATATACTCCTCGCGCTTCCTATCCAATTCTTCCCAGAGTGGCTCGTCAATGGCTTTCATAACCTTTATCTCTTCTAAACTAATATCGACTGCTTCGTCGTAGGTCAAATTCAGCAGGTCTGCATGTTTCGTTTTAAATTCTTCAATACTCAGCCATGTTTCTTTGTCGTCTTCGCTGATTTGACCGTCAATGACAGATGCTACCTCAATCGCCATGATATAGAGCGCTCGCTTGTCAACCGTTAGAATATCCTTATGAGTCGTGATTATTCGAAGACAGTCTCCTTTTTCTCGCCCATCACTTTCATAAGAATTTTCAAAATTTAAATTTAAATTTTCACGCTTAAAAGTCGCCCAAGAGTCTTTTCCTATTCTAAAATCAGCCATTCCCCAACGCTCATCATTTGAAGAAAATTTATCTAGAGTTAAACTCAAATAAAAATTTTCATTAAATGCATAAGAAAAACCAACTTTCACTCCCTTGCGTTCTTTGAACCACATTTTCCAAGGATATTCCATACAGTTTTGGTATATACTAGTTTCGTAGTTGCCTTTAAGATATAGTCTCACTCGTCTTCCTCATCGTCATAAACTCGTTCACCATGGATTTTGATATATTCTTCGCGAAGCTGTTCTTCCTCTTCCCATAGAGGATCTCTTACTGGTATCATTGTCTTTAATTCTTCCAAACTAATTTCAACCGCTTCATCATAAGTCAGTGAAAGAACATCCTTATGTAGCTCCTTAAAAGTCTCTACATCCAACCATGTCTCTTTGTCATCCTCGCTAATCTGCCCATCAATTGCACCCGCAACCTCGACTGCCATAATGTATAAGGCACGTTTATCTACTGTTAAAACATCTATATGAGATGTTGCGATACGTAGATAATCTCCACGTTCTCTCCACTCTGTAATGAAAGTTTTTTCAAATTCAAGTGTTATACTCTCATATTCCAAAGACAACCAAGGGTTACTAGGAATTATAAAAGGAGCCTTATCCCATCTTTCGTCAACTGAAGACCATTTGTGTAACCGAACACCAAAGTAAAAATCATCCTGCAACATCTCATCATCTCCAACATTGGAGAAACTTATTTTCTTGCCATTCCGTTCCTTAAACCACATCTTCCAAACTAGCTCTCTAGTAATAAATGTTATTTTTTTCTTAAAATCACTTTTGATATATAGTCTCATAAATCTGAGATAACTCCTTTATATACAAGTACATATTCTTTCCTTTTACACCATTTTTTCAGTCATTATACCACATCCAAGGCGAAAGAAGAAGCATGAGCAGGGAATTCTGATACCGGTTCTATAAACTTCCACAGCGGTTAGCCTTAATAAAAGTGAACGATAAAAAATAACCTCAGAAACGAAATTGAACTACCCCCAAAAGTTAGACAGCAAAATCTGACTTTGGGGGGCAGTTCAATATAAGCTTTAGGGTTTCCTTTATAATTTCGAGTATCATAGAAATTGTTATCGTTTCGAGTTACAAAATCTGGAACAGTTTTTTCAGTAAAAACTCTAGTGTTCATTTCAGCATTCGGCATCACCGACTGACTCCCTACGCTTGGAATCTTCCCTTTAATCCAATCTTTTCCCTTTCCAAAAGCTTCGGGGATTGTTGTATAAGGTTTATTGTAATACTGGTTATACCCCACATAAGCAGAATACAAGGCTGTTCCCCAGCTAAGTGTTTCAGTGATAGGATGGATGCGATTATACCATTCAGCTATTTGGATTTCTTCTGCTGTCGCAGGCTCAAGTGTAATCGGATTGATCCCTTCTTCAAGGATGTAATAATTAAACTTCGCCGTGTAATTAGGATCACGCCAACTAAGTAATTTCTGACTGTCCATTAGGAAGTAATGGTCAATTGCATAGCTGCGATTAGCCCTCTCAGTTTCTGACATGAATAGACCGCTATATGGATCATCAAATTTGTTACCTTAAGGCAACTCCCTAAAAAATTTTTCCCATTTTTGAATTCTCCACTATGTAAACTTGAAAACTCTTGGCCTTACCGCCAACAACATGTTTTTCAACATCACTTTCCCACCAAGGAAGAACATCTTCTTCCAAAATTTCTAAAAATAAATCTTTGGACATTAAGTCATCTTTTAAGAAACCATCATAATTTTCAAAAACAAAAGTGTATTCTTCAGATTCTAACCATGATAAGTCTGTCAGCCAATCCGTAATAGATGACCAATTATTCGCATCAGGAAGGCCGACAGTTTTTTCAAGAAAACGGAATAACTCTTCTTTGTTTTGGATCTGCTTCCCATCAAAAATTGCTACAAAGCCGCTGAAAGGTAACAGGTCTTGCAATTTAAACTTTGTAATGTAATGAATTTTGTTTTTCACGATTTCAAACCTCTATTCTATTTTTTTAAATGTTTTATAATGGTCTATTCTTTTCTTGAAAGCAGGATCAACCTTAGCTAGTTTTTGAGATAGAGGTCTATTTTGAAGAATTACACGACCTGAGTAATCCCAAGCCGTGTAATAGTTTTATGAATCGATATTGGATTCTTCATAAAATATTTAATTCTAATCAGTCATGACATTTCATAAACTCTTTATTTCAAGTTCAACTCGTTCATCTATAGCATCCAACAAAGCTCTTTTTATCACAGAAATTAGATTCTTTCCACTACTTGTCACAAAATAATCTGATAGATCTTTGATATCTGGACTGATATTGTCACCCCATGGAGGCATTTTACTTCTGTCTTCATTATCCCAAACAACTTGTTTAGGATTAATTCTTTCTAATTCCTTTTGGATGGTCTCCAATTCACGCAAAGCCTCCTCCAACTTGTGTGGCTCTAGCTTTCCACTATATAACTCATTCATCAAAATAGGGAATCTGCTCCCCCAAACATTATTTTCTAAACGAACACAAATTGTTGAAAAAAACGAGTGGAGAAAATCTCCTGTTCCAATAGAATACCAATATAAATCTACTTTTAAACCAATTGTCATAGGTCTCTCACCCTCTCTTGAATAGAATTTCAGCATTATAGCCTGATTTTTCTATGATCTTATTTTTAATATCTAGGAGTATTTCTAAATTATACTCTTGACCTCTTACATCAATAACAACTGTTTGTTCGGTACCTTAGGTGGCTGGAAAGGATTTTTTTGTACCTTTTCTTTTAGTGAATGACCGTAAAAGGCTCGAATCTTGTCAGACTGAATTTCATGTCTTTTTTTATTAGAAGAAGCAATCATTTTCTCTAAGTCTTTCTTAGAAAGACCATTCCATTCAGATCTAGCATTTAATTTTTGTAATAAATCATTAATAACTGCCCACCCCTCTTTATCCAACGTTAAATTGTATTTTTGAGGATTATGTCTTAAAATATATGAAATTTCTCTGCTCAGTTTTTGATAATCAAACAAGTCTCTCTACCTCAAATTTTTTAGCAAATATTTGGAAAAATCCATATCCATCCAAATAAAGAGCATAGTGCTTAGGGGACCAAAATGAGTATTCACGGTTGTTAATTGTTTCTAACTCAATCAATCTTTCAGAACTTTGCACCTCTACAAGAGTATCATAAGAACCATTAATAATTCCAAAAACAGGGGAAGTTTTAGTAAACTCAATTACCGAATAGAATTTAAATTTAACTTCGCTGAAATTCTCATCATCATCATAACCTGATATTGTAATAGAAACTTGCATACCTTTGATTTCAATAATTGGATCGTTTACTAAATTTGAAGAAAACATTGGTAAGATATATTTTTTTGTGATATTCATTTTAATTTCCTTTTCGTGTGCTAGGTCTAACTTCTGATATACCTTCAGAAGTTAGTTTATTACGCTTTAATTGCCCATCAAGTAAAGATTCATATAAAGAATTTCCTGTTCTATTAAGAGTCATATTCAAAACGTTTTTGCTCAAAGTTAGGACCGTGTTTCTCAACAAATCTACGAAACGAAAAGGTCAAGGAAAGCATCCTACCCTAAATTCTTTATACTATATCAGTCTTCTAAAATAACAGGAAAAATATCTTCCCCTCTGTGCATTTTTTCTTCCATTTCTTTCCACTCTAAAACCAGTTTATAAAGCTCATTTGTAGGAATAAAGCATGGACCACCTAATATTTCTTCCTCAAATTGGAAGTAAACTTCTGTTATTTCTTTTCCAATTTCAATCCCTAACAAATTACCATCAAAAGCATATTCTTCCATATTCCCAGAAATTACACTCTCCAAAGCTTCTCGAACATCCAGATAAAAATCCGTGACTTCTGTAATCATAAAGGTTGTTATAATTTCATAATCTTCTCTATTATAGAGAACCGTAAGTGCATTTCTGTTCTCAACACTTTTATATAATTTATATTCTCTTCTTAACATCTACAAACCTTTCTACTCTGAAACAGTTGGATAAGCTGTAATAATTTTTCCATCATCAGTAAGAACCATTCTAATTTTAATTCCTTCCTTACTATTGCCGACATAAACACCTCTTGAACCTTCTTGATAAATCTTATTACTATATGCCTCATTAATAGTATCTACAAACTCCTGAGGGCTCATATGGTCAGGGAAGAAGGTTGATTTCCCTCCGTTAGCTTTCTGTCTACACAATTGGTAAGTATGTCCCTGTTGTGAGAGTGAAAACAGCTAAATTTATTTTTATTCTATCTCTTATCTTAATTATTTATCGTTCCAATAAATAATCAGCAATTATTTTCTCCAAAATAGATATATCATCATTCACTTTCTTTCTTATCTGAAAATCATTATGCCAATAGTAAAGATCTGACAAGCCCCCATGTGGTGGAAACAAAGATATATGTAGGTTCAACTTTTCTCTTGTACTTTGTATTTCGTCATTATTTAAAATTTCTCTTAAATACTTCAAAGTTTCCACCTGAGGTCTAATACCTTCCAATTGATATTTTTTAATTATTAGTAATAAGTTGTCAATTGCATTCTTAACATTAATCTGTTTATCCATCTTCAATCCTCTATCATTAGCGGAAAAACATCTTCCCCTCTGTACATTTTATCTTCCATTTCTTTCCACTCAATGACTAGTTTATACAGTTCATCAGTTGAAATAAAACAGGGTTCACCAAGACTTTCATCATCCATTTGATAATACACTTCTGTTTCTTCTTTGCCTATATCAATATTCAGCATATTACCGCCAAAGTCTGACTTTTCTTTTTGACCAGTAACAACCGCCTCTAATTCTTTTTGAATATGGGTGTAAAAATTATGGACTTCTGTATCAAAAAATTCACATAAAGTTTGATAATAGGGATCAAAAAAACTTATCATTAAGCTAATGCTATTATTTTGATATTTGGATATATCGTATGCTCTTTTTATCATTTTTCTCCTCTTTCTCATCTTATCAGTCAATCTTTTATCTATTATTTGCTAGGAAAAGCTGAAATAATCTTTTCATCAGAGTCTAAATATATCGTAATCTATATAATTTAAATATCAACATATTCTGTGAAAACAGTTCTTACATAAGAACCATTCCATTATCTAATATAACTTTATAGTCTTCAATATTTGTATTTTCATTGTCGTACCATGCATTTACTATCTGAGCTTGATTATCAATTATTTGAGCAATTTCAAATTTGAAATTTTTATAAGGAGCAAAGCTTGGCTCTTCAACTAGTATTTCTCCCATTTTATCTTTTGTTTCTAATAATATTCTCAAGCAATTTTCATTATCAATTAAAACTTCTAGACTAATATTTTCTTGTTTTAGAATATTAATGTTTTCTGATAGCCACTCTTTAGTCACTTTTTTTACTTCTTGAAGTCGACTCATTACTTTTCTCCTTTGATATTTATATTACGAGCATCCGGCATTTCTGTTATGGCTGTCCGTCAGGAAGTAACGGTCAATTGCATAGCTATGATTAGTCCTCTCAGTCTCTGACATGCCTAAACTGCCAAATGGTTTCACATGAGCTTGGGAAATGGCATTTTTGAGCTCAGGAAATTCTTTTTCTATCTCCTCTTGGCTCATTCCATCTATTTTTTCTTAAAAGCTGGATTAACCTTAGATATTTTTTGAGACAGAGATTTCTTTTGAATAATTACACGACCTGAGTAAACCCAAGCCGTGTAATAGTTTTATGAATCTATATTGGATTCTTTATACTAGTTCAATCTTCTAAAATCACAGGAAAAATATCTTCCCCTCTGTACATTTTTTCTTCCATTTCTTTCCACTCAATAACTAATTTATATAGTTCATCAGTTGAAATAAAGCAAGGTTCCCCAAGACTTTCATCATCCATTTGATAGTATACTTCTGTTTCTTCTTTGCCTATATCGATATTCAGCATATTACCGCCAAAGTCTGACTCTTCTTTTTGACCAGTAACAACTGCCTCTAATTCTTTATAAATGTGAGGGTAAAAAGTATTAACCTCAATGATAAAAAACTCGCCTAAAGTTTGATAGTTTTCATCCAAGAATTTTATCGATAATCTAATATCACCGTCAGGATATTTAAATATTCCATATTGTCTTTTTAACATTTGTTACGTCCTATATCTTTCTATTTATTTACTGCTAGGAAAAGCTGAAATAATCTTTTTCTCAGAGTCTAAATACATCGTAATTTTCATTCCATTCTTACTTATACCTTCATAAATGTTTCTTGAGTTAGTGTCAAATACCCTTGCTTCATATGCCTCATTAATGGCATCTACAACCTCCTGAGGGCTCATATGGTCAGGGAAGAAAGTTGAGTTCCCTCCATTAGCTTTCTTAAGAATTCCATTTACTTCAACTTTCGCTTCATAAACCCCAGCATCATTTAAGGCGGGTCCTTTCGTACCTTCGATAATATTTCCAGAAGTCCCTTCTACCATATCATAATGATAGCCACCTGCTTGTCCTCTCCTATTTAAATCACCTTCAAAAATGTGAATCTTAGATTTCTCAGTAAAGTTCTCTGTGTGCTTAAGATTCGCTAAATCATCCATACTGTAGGTTTTAATCTCAACCACCGGCTGACTCCCCACACTTGGAATTTTCCCTTTAATCCAGTCTTTCCCTTTGCCAAAAGCTTCGGGGATTGTTGTATAAGGTTTATTGTAATACTGGTTATACCCCACATAAGCAGAATACAAGGCAGTTCCCCAGCTAAGTGTTTCAGTGATAGGATGGATGTGATTATACCATTCAGCTGTTTGGATTTCTTCGGCTGTTGCTGGCTCAAGTGTAATTGGATTGATCCCTTCTTCAAGGATGTAATGATTAAACTTCGCCATATAATTAGGGTCGCGCCAGCTAAGTAATTTCTGACTGTCCATTAAAAAATAACGGTCTGTCACATAGCGATGATTGGCCCATTCAGTCTCTGACATGCCTAAACTTCCAAATGGTTTCACATGAGCTTGGGAAATGGCGTTTTTGAGCTCAGGAAATTCTTTTTCTATCTCCTCTTGGCTCATACCATCTATTTTTTTCTTAAAAGCTGGATCAACCTTAGCTAATTCTGTGGGACTCAAGCCTAGATGATCACTTTTTACTTGGTCATATCTCGCCATAATCAATTTAAGAGCATCCTGACTCATAGTTGCAATAGATACATCAGTATATCCCGTGTTTAAAAAATGTTCATAGGCCTGAATCTTGTCACCATACTTTTCCTCAAGCTCAGCTCGGGTCATATTAAAAATATCCAGTAGATTGTCCCCTTTTTCTGTCTTAAGATCTTTATTAAAGTTTGAAATAATCTTCTTCCATTCCGAACGTGGTTTGTCCTGCAGCTTCTCTGCGAGCTTACTTCGGTAATAGATTTCAGCAGCACCGGATAACTTCATATCTTTGACAGCCTTGTCTATGGCCTGTTCTTGCGGTGTTCGATAATCACTCTTTGAAATAGTCTGAATCTTTGCCTTTTTGATTTCTTCTACCCAACTCATATTCAAGCCTTCAGTTGAATAATTACCATCGCTATCCAGCAATATCTGGCTGAGCTGACTTGCCCCCTGAATAGCTAAGCCCAAGACCTGCAGGCTATCTGAGAAATACTGAGACACCTGAGCCACAAACCATTCTAGTTTATCTATTTTTTCTTGAATTTCTCGAATACCGATATTTAGTTGAGTTTCAACTTCCATTAAAGCAGATGTCTGAGATAAAAGGTCTCCCAGCTTACCTGTCAGCAAAGCTCCTGCATTACGAAAAAAATCTTGATTATCTGCAATCTGCTTTTCTACCTTTTCTAGCTGCTCTTTTTTTATTTTCAGCTGTTCCTTCAGTAGATCCAAGTCCAATTCACCATATCCAGCCACCTCGGAATCAGCACTTTTATAGGAAGCAAGCTCTCCCTGAATATCATCAATAGCCTCTTGTAGCTTCTTTATAGCAGGGATGATAATCTCAGTAAATAGGCCTTTACCAGCTGTATAAGCTGCACCTTGAAGTTCACCTGATTCTAGAGAAGCAACCAAGTGATCACAACCACTTGACAGCCGATCTGTGACTTGATTAGCGATTTGCAAATTATTGCCCATTGCTTGGATCAGCTGGGCAGAATCCGTTGCACTATATTTTACTCCCACGGCAGACTATTCCTTTCTTTAATCAGTTTTTCTCGCTCTTCTTCCATAGCATTTCTTGTTTGACGACTGACCTTTTCCAGTTCATCCATCTGAACATCCACATAATTCTTGACCTGTTGGTTAAGAGACTGAGTATCCGCTAAATCACGACTGAGAGCAGTAGCATTTTGCGGGTGTTCATAAAGCAGATTTTCCATTTGAGTTGTTAAATACTGAAAATCTGTTGCAAAATTCCCCAGAGAATTCTCATATTGACGTTTGAGAAGCATAAATTCATCTTCTTTTTGCTCTACTTGTAAAATTTTCTCATGGAGTTCCTGACGTTCTTTTTCACTTTTATCAGTTTTCATCTTAACTTTCCCAGCGCTTGGCTTCTTCTATGTCGCGTTTTTCTATTTTAGCAGCAATCTCTGGAATTTTATTGGCCTGGATTAGAACAGCTGAGCTGAAATCACTGACAGCCTGCAACATTTGATTGCAGGCCTGACGACCAGCCTCCATCCCAGCAATTCCAGTCGTATAGGAAAATTCAACTTGTTGATTTTGCGCATTACTTGTATCAAGATCAACTAACTCACTGATTGCATCTGATGCCGAAATTGTACTTGACTGTATTTTTCCCATTAGCTTCTTTCCTTTACTCAATTTTTTCAGCTATTATACCACATCCAAAGTGAAAGAAGAAGCGTGGTCAGGTACCAGTTCGACAAATTTCTACAGCTGTTAACCTTAATAAAAGTGAACGATAAAAAAATAACCTCAGAAACGACATTCTGAGGTTAAGAAGTTTATTTCACAACGATATTAACAAGTTTATTCGGTACACTAATCACTTTCACGACTTCTTTGTCGGCGATTTCAGACTTGATTTTCTCATCTGCTAAAGCGATTTCCTGCAATTCCTCACGGCTCAAGTCCTTAGCTACGACTAGCTTAGCACGAACTTTACCCTTGATTTGAACTACGATTTCGACCTCTGCTTCGACAAGCTTGCTTTCATCATAAGTTGGCCAAGCTACGTAGGAGATACTCTCGCCAGTTTGAGCTAGTGACTGCCAGAGTTCTTCAGCCAAGTGTGGTGCGAAAGGCGCCAGCAATTGGATAAAGCCTTTGGCGTATTCGACATAGAGTTTTTCTTCCTTGTTGGCTGCATTGACAAAGATCATGAGCTGGGCAATGGCCGTGTTAAACTTGAGCTCCTCAAGCTGCTCTGTGACAGACTTGACTGTTTCGTTGTATACCTTGTCAAGAGCTCCGCTATTTTCCGCAACGATTTCTTTGCTTGTCATCAAACGGTAAACACGATCAAGGAACTTGCGGCTGCCTTCCAGACCTTCCTCGCTCCAAGCAATGGACGCATCCAGTGGCCCCATGAACATTTCATAGACACGAAGGGTATCAGCACCATATTGCTCTACTACATCGTCTGGGTTGACTACATTCTTCAGAGATTTAGACATCTTAGCAGGTGCTTGCTCTAATTCTTCTCCCGTTTCGATGTTGAAGAATGAACCATCACGTTTTTCCACCTTGTCAGTCGCCACAAGTGCTCCACGGTGATCACGGTAGCTAGTCCCCAAAATCATTCCTTGGTTAAAGAGTTTTTGGAAAGGCTCTTTGGTCGGTACCACTCCAAGATCATAGAGGAACTTGTGCCAGAAGCGAGCGTAGAGGAGGTGAAGCACGGCGTGCTCTGCACCACCGATGTAAATGTCAACTGGAAGCCAAGCCTTGAGCAGGTCTTCGTCTGCTAATTTCTCATTGTTGTGCGGGTCAATATAACGCAGGTAATACCAGCTAGAACCAGCCCATTGAGGCATAGTGTTGGTTTCACGGCGTCCTTTAACACCATCTTCCCGAGTCACTTCTAGCCAGTCAGTCAGATTAGCCAGAGGGCTTTCACCGGTACCAGATGGGCGGATATCCTTGGTTACAGGCAAGACAAGCGGCAATTCACTTTCTGGAACAGCCGTTGAAGTCCCGTCTTCCCAATGAATAATTGGAATCGGCTCACCCCAGTAGCGCTGACGGCTAAAGAGCCAATCGCGCAGGCGATAGGTGACTTTTTCGTTTCCGACACCTTCTGCTTCCAGCCAAGCAACCATCTTTTCAATAGCGGTAGCCTTGTCCAAGCCATCTAAGAAGCCAGAGTTAATATGCGGACCGTCTTCTGTGTAAGCAGCGTCAGCAACATTGCCCCCCTCTAGAACCGGAATAATCTCTAAATCAAACTGCTTAGCAAACTCCCAGTCGCGCTCATCGTGGGCAGGAACGGCCATGATAGCCCCTGTTCCATAGCTTGCAAGCACATAGTCGGCAATCCAGATTGGGATTTCCTTGCCATTGACAGGATTGATAGCATAAGCTCCTGTCCAGACACCGGTCTTCTCCTTAGCTAGATCAGTCCGAGCCAGGTCAGATTTGAGGCTGGCTGCATGTTTGTAGTCTGCTACTGCTTGGGCTTGTTCGGCACTTGTAATGGCATCAACGAGAGCATGCTCTGGAGCCAAAACAGCATAGGTTGCACCAAAAAGGGTGTCCGGACGAGTCGTAAAGACAGTAAAGTCCTTATCTGTATCCTTAATTTTGAAGGTTACATTGGCACCGGTTGACTTACCAATCCAGTTGCGCTGCATATCCTTGATAGACTCAGGCCAGTCCAGTTCCTCCAAGTCATTGAGCAAACGCTCTGCGTAGACCGTGATTTTCAGCATCCACTGACGCATGGGCTTGCGGACAACTGGATAACCACCGCGCTCAGAAGTGCCATCTGGCAGAACTTCCTCATTAGCGATAGCCGTTCCCAGCTCTTCCACCCAGTTTACTGGTACTTCTGCTTCATAAGCCAGACCTTTTTCGTAAAGTTTGGTGAAAATCCACTGAGTCCACTTGTAATAGTTAGGGTCAGTAGTATTGACCTCCCGATCCCAGTCATAAGAGAAGCCCAGAGCATTGATTTGACGCTTGAAGTTGGCAATGTTTTCCGCTGTAAAGTCAGCCGGGTCATTGCCTGTATCCATGGCATATTGCTCAGCTGGCAAACCAAAGGCATCCCAGCCCATAGGATGAAGGACGTTATAGCCCTGAGCTCGCTTGTAGCGGCTAAGGATATCTGTCGCTGTGTAGCCCTCTGGATGCCCTACATGGAGCCCCGCTCCTGATGGGTAAGGAAACATGTCCAGCGCATAAAAGTTAGGCTTGTCCTTGTCCGTACCTGTCTTAAATGTATGGTGCTCTGCCCAGTATTTTTGCCACTTAGGCTCGATTTCTCTATGATTGTAAGTACTCATATTTATCTCCAACTTTTGTGATGTTACTATTATACCATTTTCAAAGGATTTTGAAAGATGGAATCCAGTTTTCACCGATAAAAACTATAAGCCATTTCTAAAGCGTTAATCTTTGATTGACCTCCAAAATTAAAAGGTGTATAATTCTGACCGGAGGAATAATCATGAATTTACAAACTATTTTCACTTATGTTTTCTTTGTTATTTTTATTAGCACAGAAATGTGGATTAAAAATAAAACTAAGTCAAACAATGTAAATGATTCTGCAGACAAAGGAAGTCGCTACATCATTATTGGTAGTGTTGTTTGTTGTCTTCTATTAATGAATGAACAACTTCTACCTTCTATAGCTCAATTGCCACCTTTTTTGACCTATGTTGGAATCCTCATCTCCCTAGCAGGGTTCGTATTGCGAATCTATGCAGTCAATTATCTCGGAAAAAACTTCACACTGGCCGTTCAAACAACTGATAATCAACAATTAGTAGACCATGGCCCTTATGCTATTGTGAGAAATCCTGCCTATACTGGCAGTATCTTGTCTATCCTTGGCCTATCAATCACTTCACTAAATCCTTTTACAATCATTATCTGTCTTATTTTACTAGTAGTAGGATATGGCATTCGACTTAAAGTAGAAGAAAAAGCCTTAGGTAACCACTTTGGAAAAAATTACGAAACATATTGCCAAAAGGTTAGATACCGAGTTTTCCCTTATATCTGGTAATCTCATTAAAAAACAAGCCGCCTCGTCAGCCTTATGGTTGAAAGGTGGCTTGTTTTCTATTTTGCTTTTATTTATCCAAATCCTTGACATATCGGTCGACTGCTAGGATAGCTTGTGCCACATCAGAAGCAGAAATAGCAAACGGCATCTGATGAATTGTTTCACCCTCAATCGTCGCCTGTTTTCCAACTTTCAGTAGATCCTCATAGCTAACATTTTCTAAATGCATTTCTTCTAAACTTGTCGGCATACCAATTCTTTGATAGAAACGGATATATTTCTCCAATTCCTCTTTCGGCCGATTTTCAAGGAAGAGCTGGGTCAAGGTTCCATAGGCAACCTTTTCGCCGTGGGTCAAGTGGTGAATATCGCCTGAAAGAGCTGTAAAACCATTGTGAATAGCATGGGCTGCTGCCAAACCAGCACTCTCGAAGCCTAATCCACTAAGTAATGTATTTGCTTCAATGATATTCTCTAAAGCAGGCGTGACAACTTGTGCTTCACAGGCTGCGATAGCCTGCAAGCCATCTGCAAACAAAATCTCTTCACATTTCTTCGCAATTGCATTTCCTGCTAAAGTCTGCCTGTCCCCCAACATGGTAACACCATTAGCCTGCATAACCGCTCTAGCTTCAACCCAAGTTGCTAAGCCATCTGCAATTCCAGAGGCTAATAAACGTTTAGGAGCTTTAGCAATGACAGCTGAGTCAACTAAAACTAAATCTGGATTCTTACTGTAAAAAATATATTTCTCAAATGCTCCCTCATCAGTGTAAATAACTGATAAAGCAGAGGTTGGTGCATCTGTAGAAGCAATGGTCGGCGCAATAACTACTGGCACTTCTAACAGGTCTGCAATAGCTTTCGCACTATCAATGGTCTTACCACCGCCGAGACCAATCACCAAATCAGCCCCATCTTTTTCTGCTAGAGAAACTACTCGATTAATCTCATTATCGGAGGCTTCTCCATTAAATGCAACTCTAAAAACATGGAATCCATAACGTGTTAAATATTTCGAGAAAGCTTCACCAACAATACCATATACCACATCATCACAGAGAAGAACTGGGCGATTCCCCAACTTCAATATCTGCTTGGCATTCTCAAACAGAGCATTTTCTCCTTGAATATAACGAGACGGACTTGCAAATATTCTCATAAGGCACCTCTTTCAATTTGTTATGGGTAAACAATTTATTCTTTGTTAAACATACTCCTGACTATGAATGTCAGACCAATCTGTTGCAAAGTCGTCTACCGCCTTAGCAATGGACGGCATAGCAAAGGCTGCTGCAAAAACATCCGGACCTGCTGTAACAGCTTGGGCACCATCAGCAAAAGCTCGATTGACTTGGGCAACATTTTTAAAGGAGGCCGCCAATATTTTACTGGCGGAATGATCTCGCTCAATAGCCTTAGCCAGCTGGCTAATGACAGCATCTGAATCAATATTGAGATTTTCCATGCGGTTATAGTAAGGAGCAAGATAGTCAGCCCCCGCTTCAATGGCTAAGAGACCTTGAAAGGTTGTATAAATAGCTGTCGCTGTAATCTTATAACCTTCTGCCTTGAGAGTTTTGATAGCCGCTAACCCATCTGGTGTGACCGGAACTTTAATGTAGACAGCATCACCACATCTTTTTCGAATTTCAGCAGCATCTTTCAAGATGCCCTCATAATCCTTGGCAACAACCTGCACATGAATAGACGGGCCTTCTCCTATAATTTCTCGAACAGAGCGAATCCGTTCAAAGAAATCTATTTTTCCTTCTTTTTTTGCGATGGTCGGATTAGAAGTCACTCCCGCCAAGGGGAGGACTTCCGACCATTTTTTTATCTCCTCTAAATTTAAGGTATCAAGCATGAATTCCATAAATTGGACCTCTTTTACAATGTGTGCTCCGTACGTCCGATAATATCATCTTGTGTCGCCTTGGAAAGCACATTGAAGAAAGCAGAGTAGCCTGCAACGCGAACAATCAAATCGCGGTGCTTTTCAGGATGCTTCTGCGCATCAATCAAGGTTTCCCTAGAAACGACATTGTATTGGATATGATAGCCATGCAGACGGTTAAAGAATGTACGAAGCAAGGCAATTAGTTTCAGTTTATCTTCCTCTTTAGACAAAGTCTGAGGATTTACTTTTTGATTAAGCAGAACGCCACCAACGATTTCATCCGTCGGCAATTTAGAAACGGATTTCAATACAGAGGTTGGACCGTTCTTATCCATATTGTGAGATGGTGAGCATCCTTCAGCAAGCGGTGTTCCGGCATTGCGGCCATCTGGCGTCGCCAAAGTACCACGACCTTGACCGACATTGGCTGAAATAGAAGATGTTCCTGAGTAGCGGATACCGCCAATTGGACCACGGCCATAACGAGTATTTGGATACTTAGCGATTTCATCCACATAAATATCATAAGCATCTGTCACTAGCTTATCTGCGTAATCATCATCATTACCATATTTCGGTGCATCATGAATCAGCATCTCTTGGATTTCTTTACCACGCTCACCTGCATAGTCCGTTTCAAGTGCATGCCATAGTTCAGCTGGAGTCAGCCTGCCTTCCTCAAAGACCAGCTTCTTGATAGCCGCCAGTGAGTCTGATAGATTGGCAATACCGACTTGAAGACCAGAAATATAGTCATAGACAGCTCCACCCTCTTTCAAATGCTTACCGCGTCCGATACAATCATCTGTCAAAGCTGAGCAGAGAATATCCGGTACTTCTCTCTCAAGAGACAGGTCGATAGAATTTTCCACGATGACACTCATGCGGGTCAAATGGCGCAAGGTCTTGTCCCAAGCAGTTTGCAGCTCAGCAAAGCTCTTCATATCTTTAAAGTGACCGAAGCTTGGTGCAAAGCGCTTGCCAGATGCTGGATCAATCCCATCGTTCATAGTAATCAGGAGTACCTTAGGGAAGTTCATGTAGCTCATACCTGTACAACGGTATCCCCATTTACCAGGCACAGCGGTTTCCACACAGCCGATAGCGCTGTAGTCGTAAGCATCTTCTTCTAAAACGCCTTTTGCGATAAAGGACGGAATGATGATTTCATCATTATTGAAAGCCGGCATACCGAAACCAAGCTTCATGACTTCGATACACTCATTCATAAAGCGAGCATCCAAGCCGGCATGATAGCGAACGGTCAGATTCGGCTGAGGAAGATGAGTTTGGGCTACAGATTTCAACACGAGGTAGGAAAGTGGGTTGACTGCATCTCTCTTATCTCTCGTTTGGCCCCCGATTGTCACATTTTGATAAAGGGGACTACCCGCAGATGAGAATGTATGAGCCTGACTACGCACTTTATTAATAGTGATCGTCTTAATCCAGAGATTGGTTAAGCGTTCTACAATGCTAGCTTCTGTCTCACGTCCAGCTTCCAAGTCTGCCTTGACATAAGGATACATGTACTGGTCAAAGCGTCCATAAGAGAGTGAATGTCCGTTGGACTCAATCTGAAGAATACACTGGATAAACCAGACAGACTGAACAGCTTCAGCAAAGGTTGATGCTGGCTCATATGGCACTTTAGAACAGATTCTAGCGATTTCTAATAGCTCCTGACGACGCTTAGGCTCTGCTTTTTCAGCCAGTTGTTTGGCTAAGGCTACAAAACGCTCCGCATAAGCTTTCACCGCATTGACTACGATGAAAATCGAATCATAAAAATGGTATTTGTCAATACTAGCCGGGTCGGTCAAATCCAAAGCTTCCTTAGCTGCGCGAGCTTTTTCTTCAAAACCTTTCAGTCCATAAGCCAAGAGTTTTTGATAGTTGACCGCCAAGTGGGCATCCCCAGAGTTCATCTTTCCTTCCATGCCAAAGAAGCCGGTTTCCATATAAACCTGAACTTCCTCTGGAAGTAAAGCGCCAGCTCTAGCACGGAGGTTATTATTTTCCCAGAAAGGAGCAATACCACGGAGCTGCTCTTTGGTTTCTTCCGTGATGTAGAATACGTCTCCATCCCGTTTCTCAAAAAGATCTAGTTCATTAAGTACAAACTCTAAAGTATACTCTGGGAAAATAGGCGCATCTTTATTAGATGAAGCCTGATTACCGACAATCATCGTTTCATCTTCGATGTAAAGCGTCATATTTTCCAAAATCTCTTTGAGCATGTAAGCACGTTTCAACACATTTGGCTTTTCCTTATGCTCATCGTAAGCTTTGGTAGCCAGGACAGCGCGCTCTGCATCAATGTAGGGCTTTTTATTTAAAACATCTTCACGATATTTATTCATTCTCTCTGTCAAACTACCAAAATAGTCTGTTTTTATTGTTGTTCTTTCTACTTCTTTTACTTGGATCATTTTGCTGCATCCTTTCTTATGAAATTATTTTTATTTCTTTCGTAAGTATTGTAACATGCAATATCCAAGAATTCAATCATTTATAGGCTATAATTAAATTAAAGATTATTTGCACATTTGTGCCATCTGAGCTAAGAAACTTTTGTGTTTTTTATTCATCAAAATCAGATTACTCTTCATTTTTCAATTCGTTATTGTAGGCAATCTTATCCTGAAACTTCACAAATGGGAAGTAAACAAAGGCGGACATGGCTAGAATGACAATTTGAATGACTGCTCCTTGCCAACCAGCAACCATAAAACCTGAAATGATAGCCGGTGTACTCCAAGGCAAAGTCACACCTGCGAATGGTTGCATAAATCCAACTGCAATCGCCATGTATACAATTAAAGCAGCTAAAACTGGAACCAAAACAAAGGGTAAGAACATGACCGGATTCATTACAATCGGAAAACCAAAGACAACGGGTTCATTGACATTGAAGATAGCCGGAAAAGCAGCAACTTTTCCCAGAGCCTTATACTGCTTAGACTTAGCAGCAAAAAGCATCGCTACGACTACTCCAAAAGTGATACCAGATCCCGATAAGATAAGGAAGCTATCCAAAAATTGCTGGGTCACAATATGAGCGCCCTGACTAACGGACAACTTATCAGCAGCAAGTAAAGCCTTATTTGCATCCAGGTTAGACAATAGTAAGGCTGTTACGACGCCATTGACAACGGATTGCCCATGAACACCAAACCACCACAGAAAAGAAATGAAGAATGCAATACCAATAGCTCCATAAAGAGAACCCGTAAGGCCTTGTAGAGGAACCTGAATAACATCATAAATCATCTCAATAAAGGTACCACCACCTGTCGCTAGCTTGGCAACTATATAAACTATCATGGAAAGTAAGAAAATAACGAAAGCTGGAATCATAGCTTCAAACTGCTTAGCAATCGCTTGTGGAACTTGCTCTGGCATTTTAATGACAATATGTTTTTTAATGAAAACAGTATAGATGCTACCAGCCGCTAGACCAATTAGAATTGCTCCTATTATTCCTTGCCCTCCAAACCAAACCTTGCCAATCGCATCTGCAATCGCCTCGCCTTTCTCAGGAACATAGGAGGACTTCAAAAGGATAAAGAAGGAAGATAAAGCCAGTACACCTGCAGGAAGGGGCTCTACACCACTGTTCTTGGCATAAGAATAACCGATTGAAAAACAAGAAATCAGCCCCATAATAGCAAAGGTTCCTGAATAAACCTGCATAAATGGTTCAGTCCAGTCTGACCCAAACACACCAGCAATAGCTTGATTTAGTCCTTCAAACGGTAATTGACCTACAATCAAGAATAGGCTTCCAACAACAGTAAGAGGCAGAATTGCCAACATACCATCTTTTAATGCGATAATTCCACGCATATTAACAAACTTCATTATGGGTGCAATTATTTTTTGTGTATTTATCTTAGACATAACTAAGCTCCTTGATCTTGATACTTATCTAACAAACTCAAAGCGAGATCTAATACTTTTTTGCCATCTAACATACCATAATCAGCCATCGGTATCACTGCAATTGGAGTATGGCAACTGTCGCAGATAGCTTTCGATTTGTCTAGAGTATAAGCAACCTGAGGTCCTAATAAAGCGATATCCAAGTCCGCAGCATAATCAGCCAGCTTAGCCTGTGAGTATGCCTCAATCTCAGCCTCTATCCCTTTTTCGGTTGCAGCTATTTTCATATTATTGACTAACATTCCTGTTGAAAAACCTGCTGCACAAAACAAACCAATTTTGACCATCATTATATCCTCCTAATAAGTTAAGCTTTTTCTTGTAGTTCTTTTCTCAAATCAATGATTTCCTTAATGAGATTAATCTCTGTAATACTGGTCATCAAATGATCTTGAGAATGGACAAATAGTGCTGTGATTTCTGTTTTTGTCCCCCCTGCTTCCTGTGCTAAAAATTGAGTCTGTAAATTGTGAGCCTCAAGCAACGACTTGTCTGCCAACTCAACTTGTTCATCACACTCTAAAAACTTTCCATCTTTAGCTAGTGATAAAGCCTGATAAATATGTTGCTTGGCATCACCGGCATCTAAAATAAGTCCCATGATAATTTGATCTGCAACAATAACTTCCATAATTTGCTCCTTTTCCAGTCAACTTTTAACAACGTTTATTTGTTTCATATGAAATCGCTTTTATTATGTTTGTAACTTAAATCTATCACCTTTAAACATATTCGTCAATAATTTATAGCACATTTACTCTTATTTAAATATTTTTGCACATTTGTGCGTATTGCTGCAAAAAAAAGAAAGAACCAAATTCTTTCTTTTTTACTATTCTTTTTTCTTTAACCTACTAGGTAAAACTATTATCCCCATCTAAGGATAACACCTTTAATATTGTTTCTTCATCTGTTACTAAATGATTAATATATCCTGCCCGTAAAACTGATAGGATAGCTGTTGCCTTGGCAGACCCATAGGCAAATCCCAAAGCATGCGGTATTTTTTTAAGCTCAGATAGAGAAATAGCGATAGTCCTTTCCTGTAATTCTTCATATACAGGTTCTCCATTTTTATCGAAAAAACGGCAACAAATTTCTCCGACCTCTTCTTCACTTTTTAAAACAGAAAAATCTCGTTCTGTTAACATATCCAACCACTGACGATTGTTCTCATCTGCAAAACCACCGATTCCTACGACAGCAATATCCAAATCCTGCCAACTCTTTTTGAGATCTTCAAAATATTTTGATGATAAAATTCCTTTTGCTAAATTTTCCTTTTCCTGAATAATGGTCGCATTGATAAAGTTACAATCTCCATGACATTTGCTTGCCATGTTATAAATCAGAGTATTGACATGATATCGGGCATGGATGTGACTGGGACCACCAGCTAGTGGAACAAAATGAATATCTTTCAAATGTCGTGGATTTAAATGTTCTACCAACAGGCTGAGACTTTTTCCCCACGAAAAGCCTACATTCATATGATCATCTAATAGAGCTCGAAGTAGATTTGCTGCACTTTGACCTAGCCTTTCTTCTAATTCAGCAGTTGATTCATCAGGCACATTCGCAACTATATCTATACCTTTTAATCTATATTTCTCTTTGACATACTTTTCTAACTGAAACAAGCGAGTATCGAAATTATTTATTTCAATCTTGACAATCCCTTTTTTCTTTGCTTCAGCCAGCATTCGACTAACAGTTGTGCGATAGATTCCTGTTTCTGCTGCAATTTCTGCCTGGCTCTTCTCTTCTATGTAATAAAGATAGGCTAATTTAGCCAGAAGCTTTTTTCTTTCATTTCTCATCATCCGCTCCTTCAAGCCTAAACTTTAACAACTCTAATACTTGCCTTTTCTAATTGCTCAACAGCGACATTTGAAATTCCGGTATCTGTTACAACTTGAGACACCTGCTTAAGTCCGAAACGCTTAACAATCCCTTTTTTCCCAAATTTACTTGAATCAGTAAGAATTACAACTTGGTCGGCCACTTCAGACATATATTGAACGACTTCACTACGCATCAAATCTTTCCCTGTAAACCCAAGTTCTTCATCATAGCCATCTGTTCCTACAAAAGCATATTTAACATGAAAGTAGTGGATCATTTCTTTAAGAAGCGGACCAACAGTCACTTGAGAGTCTTTTTGGAATTCTCCACCTAAAAGAATGATTTTGCACGAATCATAATTCCTAACATAGTCAGCTATAAAGTAGGAATTGGTAACGATTTTTACATTCCTCTTGCTACGGCAAATTTCTTCTGCTAAAAGGGCACAAGTAGATCCTGATTCAATCAAAATTGTTTCATTATCACTAATTAGTTCAGCGGTTTTCTGGGCAATTCTTCGCTTTGTATCGTAATTAAAAGACAATCTGACATTAAGGTCGTCCCCACTATTCAAGACAGCATACCCATGTTCACGACGCAATAAACCTTTTAATTCCAATTTATCTAAGTCTTTCCTAATCGTTACTTTAGAAACTTGTAGCTTCTCAGAAAGTGTATTAACATCAATCTTTTCATATTCAGAGACTAATTTCACAATTTTATCTAAACGTTCCATTTTCATTACCTCACCTATATTTTAACAAAAGATTTTATAAAAATAAAATAAAAAATAGTTTCGTTCGTAATTGCATTTGTTGCGTAAATAAGTTATAATAGTTGTATTAAAAGGAGGGTTGCGTATGGAAACAACAAAAGGAATTATTTTCAATATCCAACATTTCAGTATTCATGATGGCCCCGGAATCCGAACAACAGTTTTCCTAAAGGGTTGCCCACTACGCTGCCCTTGGTGTTCAAACCCAGAATCACAGAGGATGCAACCTGAGCCTATGCTTGATGCTACTACCCAAAAAAACATCACTATGGGAGAAGAAAGAAGTGTTATTGAGATTATAGATGAAGTCTTAAAAGACCGTGATTTTTATGAAGAATCCGGCGGTGGATTGACCTTATCTGGCGGGGAAATTTTTGCTCAATTTGAATTTGCAAAAGCTATCCTTAAAGCAGCTAAGGAGAAAGGTATTCATACCACAATAGAAACAACGGCTTTTGTAGAACACGAAAAATTTGTTGATCTCATCCAATATGTTGATTTCATTTATACCGATTTGAAGCACTATAACTCAGTCAATCACCGTAAGATTACTGGTGTTAAAAATGAGTTGATTATTAAGAATATACATTACGCATTTACTCATCAAAAGACAATTGTCCTGCGAATTCCAGTAATTCCTGACTTTAATAACTCTCTAGAAGATGCGGAACAGTTTGCAACTCTTTTCAATGAATTATCCATCGATCAAGTCCAACTGTTACCTTTCCATCAATTTGGAGAAAACAAGTATAAACTACTAGGACGGCGGTATGAAATGGAGGGTACTAAAGCCCTACATCCAGAGGATTTATACGATTATCAGCAGGTTTTTCTAAACCATAACATCAATTGTTATTTCTAAGCAAAAATTCCTTTTCCTAACTATTTTTTATATTATAAACCTTCTCTGATTATACCTCACATCTTGAACTGATTTTTATCCTTAATCAAAGGCTTCTAAATTTATTCGCTGAATCCAAGTTTGAAGAAAACCTCTACTTTGCTATTTCTTCAGCTTGGATTTTATTTTTATAGTAACTTTCTCAAAGGATTTTGAAAGACGCTAAAAATGGAGAATGGGGAAAATCTTTGTTGATTTACCTTGACTTATCTTTAAAAACAGATAGAATTAAAATTAAATTCATATGAATAAGGGAGAGCTATGATTATGAGAAAGACTTTGTTTCAGATTATTGAGCCCCATCAGCAGGAAAGCTTTATTGAAGAAGCCTACGATATTTTCATGATCTTGGCCATTATTGTCAGCTTAATTCCTCTAACTTCAAAAAGTCATTCAGGAATCTTCATTTGGCTCGATCTTATAACAACGATTATTTTTATCATTGACTATGTGCTCAGGTTCGTCACTGCCGATTATAAATTACAGAAAGGAAGGATTTCTTTCCTACTCTATCCTTTTACTTTCTTAGCTATGGCTGATTTGCTCTGCATACTGCCATCACTCTTTTTATTAAATGACAGTCTGCGTCTGTTTAAAATTTTACGGATGCTTCGTACCTTGCGTATCTTTAAATTTTTCCGCTATTCCAAGAATATTCAGATCTTGACAAATGTCTTAAAAAAACAGAAAGACAGTCTGATTATTGTAGGGGTTTTAGCACTTGGATATATCTTTGTTTCCGCCCTTGTCATTTTCAACGTAGAGCCTAGTACTTTCCCTACCTTTTTTGATGCCCTTTATTGGGCAACGATTTCCCTGACTACGGTTGGCTATGGGGACATTTACGCGATATCAACTACCGGAAAAATCATTACAATGATCTCTTCATTTTTAGGAATTGCAATTGTTGCACTCCCCGCTGGTATCATTACAGCTGGCTATATGAAAGAAATCAAAGAACTATAAAACCTGTTTAGGAATACCTAAACAGGTTTTTTATATATGCATTCACTTTTCTATAACTTTAGCTGAGGTTTCTTTCATTTCTTAACCTTTTTAATAAAAAAGTGGAGTATTAATAGAGCAACAATAATAAGTGAAATATAAACTAGCATGAATTGATTAGAAAGATGATCCCCACTAGCATTCTGCAATACTACTCCATAAGATTCCTTGTATTCATTTACCACCGAGCTTGGGGCACTATCAAATACTTTAGCAATTGAGTCTTTCATCAAAACTTGTTTTAAAAGTGCATTCACTTGTGTCATAGGAAACCAAGTCATAACCTGCTGCAAAGTTTCCCCAACTGAACCGATAGAAAGATAAACTCCTGAAATAAATCCGATAAAGGTACCGACGATTGTACTTAAAGTGGTAAAAGCTGAACTTGTTCGAATAAAGGCTAATATAGGAAGAATAATAGCAGCTGACAAGACTGTTGATAAGCTAACAATTCCAAAAATCTTTAGATAGTCCATGGCTGAATAATCTAGAAGGGAACTAAAACCGTTGAAAATCCCAATCGCAAAGACACAAGAGAACATGGTGAGGATCATCCCAAATAGGATTGCAAAAATAGCATAGGATAATTCAACCTTGAAATTAGAAATGGGACTAACCTTGAAATCTTCACTCAGTTTCTTTTCTTTATCTGAGACCATTACTCCAAACGCTCCTAAAGTACTGGTCATAGAAATAATCGTCGTCAAACCTGATATCAACCAATAGTTTACCATCTTAATCGTATCGCTTGAGGCAGTGTCACTACCTAATGCTTCCTTAATGGCATCAATCTGGATTTGGCCTAGAAAGACTTGATAGACTAAAATTAAAATAATAACTGACAAGAATGACATGAAAAACGCCAAACGATCTCGCGTGTATACTTTCCTATTTCTAGAAATTAGCTCAAACATTCATTTCTCCTCCTGTTTCTTTTAATAAATTCAAATAAGCTGCTTCCAAGTTTGAATATTCCACATTAAATGCTTCAATGATAGACTTATCTTGGTTTTCAGAAATAATTTCCATCATTTCTTCAACAGAAACATCTTTAAAAATAATCTCTCTTTCTGACAAAACTTGACATTTGTTCATAAATTGCGATACCGACAGTGACGTTACAGACTGACCTTCTTTTAAAAGCAAATTCAAGTTAGTTGTCGAATGCTTTTCAATAAAAGTGGCAATATCTCCTGAGTAATAAAGATTACCAGAAATTAAAACATGAAGAATGTCACATCCAGCCATCTCTTCTAAATAGTGAGTAATGAGAACTACCGTCATATTATCTTTCTTATTCAACTGATGAATGGCATCCCATAAATCATGTCGAGATTGCGGATCTAGACCAGTGGTTGGCTCATCCAGCAATAAAAGTGATGGTCGAGGTAGCAGAGCACGGGCAATATCTACTTTACGTTTCTGCCCTCCTGACAAGCTCCCGTATTTTTTATTTTTAATAGATGCAACATCTAGATAGTTTTGTAAATCCTTCATCCTCTTCAAGACCTTGGTCTTAGATAAGCCATACAAGGCACCTCTAGATACCAAATTTTCCTCTACTGTTAAATTTTCATCCAAACGATTGCTTTGAAAAACGATTCCGATATGGCGATAAAAATCTTTTGTGGATAGAGGATGTCCGTCAACTTCCCAGCTAATATCTCCTGAGCTTTGTTTGAAATTTTGAATAAGGAGATTAAAGAGAGTCGTTTTACCAGCACCATTGGGCCCAAGAAGTCCATAGAACTTCCCTTCTTCCAAAACTAAATCAATTCCCTTTAAGGCTTCAAAGGAGCCATAGTTTTTCTTAATATTTTTTAATCTAATTTCCATTTTTCCCAAATTCCTTCCTCAAGAAGAAGTAACTTCTTTTTTCTACTCCCACTATTATAAGAGATCATTTAACCGAAGTGTGAGGACATTCATGTCCTATTTAAAAAACTCTATGAGTTCCTAGACTCACAGAGTTTGGTTTCTTACTCATCAATTTTACTAAAACGTCTTATATCCTGCTCCCAGTCCAGTCTCATATTCTCCTTAAGGACATCTTCTGGCAATAGCTCTAGCATTAACTTTACCTTTTGATAGTTGTCCTCAGCTTTTTCGAGATTGTTTTCTAAGAAGAGGGCGATTTTCCACTGAAGCGCATAGCTAAAGACACGATCTTGAAAGTCGTTTCGCCTCAACATCAGCTCTTCTAGGACTCTTAATATTTCGGGTAGTCGGTCATATTCTTGATAGTGAGACAAGACCCCCGCCGCAAAAATGATTCTGGCCTGAATTTTTTCCAATCCATTGGTCGGATAATCAGCTACTGCCACAAGTAACTTGTTTAGCAAACAAGTAAACTCCTTCTTATCAAAATCTTTCAAACCAAGAGCCAACAGGCGTAAATCAATGATTTCTAGATCCATTTCCGTCAATTTTTCTTTGGCCAAAGCCTGATCCAGATATTCATCTATTAAGCCTTGATCATAGGCAATATTTTCCGTTAAAATCATATCGTTCTTGGCCTGCTTAATCTGAAGATAAAGTTGTTCTTCCTCAGGGAGCTGATCGAAATACTTCCGATAGATTTCCTCGATCAGCTCTTCTCTCTGTTGAAGACGTTCTCCATCGCCATAGTGATAAAGCTTTTCCAAGCGATACTTCAATTCAAGATAGCCTGATGGCAATTCGAATCGCTCTCTATTTGCTAGTCTATCCAGTGATACCTCCAGTTGCTCAGCAATATAGAGAGCTGTTGCTATGGTAGGCAGAGACTGGCCTTTTTCAATTCGCTGTAATTGCCGTGTTGTCAAAATGTCTTCTTCCCCACAAATGGCCTGACGACTCAAGCCTTTTTCTTCTCTTAGAGATTGAATTTTCTGTCCTAGCTCTTCCTTGAATTCCACATCAGGATCTCCTTCTTCCAGATATTTCCTATTATAGCATAATTTGATCATCAAAATTTATCTCTGTAGCTACAAATAAAAACCTGACCAAAGAACTTTATCTTAAGCTCCTTTAGTCAGGTCATTATGTCGTCTTATGACTTGTTTGTTACCAAATAATCACACGCTCTTCTGGGCTCCGCCACATGCCATCTCCTTCTTTCACATCAAAGGTCGTAAAGAAGTCTTCAAAGTTTGGCAGCTGCACATTGGTCCGAAGCTTGGCTGGAGCATGGACATCGACGCTTGCCAAGAGCTTCATATACTCTTCGCGTCCCTTCATCCGCCAAATGCGGGCAAAGTTGGTGAAGAATTCCTCAGCAGAGAAATCAGCTTCTTTCTTTGCTGCTTCTAGGGCTGCTGCAATACCGCCCAAATCTGCCACGTTTTCTGAAACGGTCAACTTGCCATTGACCTTAGCACCATAGGAATCCTGTCCTTCAAACTGATCAATGACCTTTTGAGTCCGCTCGGTGAAGGCTTGGTAGTCGTGCTCCGTCCACCAGTTGTTTAGGCTACCATTTTCATCAAAGGAAGCACCGTTGGTATCAAAAGCATGAGAAATCTCATGGGCAATGACCGCTCCAATACCACCGTAATTGGCTGATGAGGATTGGTGCAGGTCGTAGAAAGGCGCCTGCAGGATAGCCGCTGGAAAGACAATCAGGTTTTTCTGCGGATTATAGTAGGCATTGACCATGTGGGCTGGCATGCCCCATTCCTTGTAATCTACCGGTTGATTCCATTTGCTCCAGCTATAAGCAATATCAATCTGGCTCAGCTTCTGAGCATTTTCAAAGAGCGTCAGCTTTTCATCCACGATCTTGCGAGAATAACGCTCAGGTAACTCGTCTGGATAACCAATATAAGGCTTGATGACATTAAGTTTGACAATGGCCTTGTCACGAGTTTCTGGTGTTAACCAGTCATTCTGAGCTAGGCGGTTTTTGTAAACTTCAATCATGGTCGCTACTTTCTGCTCTACATCAGCCTTGGCTTCTGGTGAGAACTTTTGACCTGCATACCAAAGACCGATCGCTTGATTAAAAGGTCCCTGAGCTAGGTAATAAGCAGCTTTTTTCTTGTCCTGGGCTTGAGGAGTTCCCGATAGAGCACGTTGATAAGCACCTGCTAAAACACGGATGTCATCCGTTAGATATGGGGTTGTATTGCGAACCGCAGAGAGGATTAGCAAAGCGTGAAGTTTATCCCAGTTAGTAGCTGTATAGATATCCTTGGCTGCTTTCCAGAAGCGTTCCTCAGGCACAATGACTTGGTCGGGTTCTTGACCGATTAACTTGGTGAAGATATCTGTCAAAGGCAATTCCGGCACCAAGGCCTTGAAATCGTCCCACTTATAAGGATGGTAGAGCTTAGCATACTCAGAGCTCTCCTCATTAGAGAGAACATACTGGGCAAAAACAGCATCCAAGTCCAAAACCTTGTCTAAAAGATCCTTGATTTCCTCTTCAGTAAAATCAAATTTTGCTAGCAAGTCTTCCTGGG
This sequence comes from Streptococcus sp. SG2, assembly GCF_030439925.1. Taxonomy (NCBI): domain Bacteria; kingdom Bacillati; phylum Bacillota; class Bacilli; order Lactobacillales; family Streptococcaceae; genus Streptococcus; species Streptococcus sp. SG2. The sequence continues at coordinate 109,721 of NZ_JAQFJD010000003.1, forward strand.
CCTTGCGCCATTTTGCAAGCAGCTCTGCCTTCTGAGGATGGTCTTCCGCGTAGTAGGTCGTATCTGGCAAAATAGTGCCTGGTCCATCCGCCCAGAGAACATTGATCCGAGCGTCCATAAAGTCAGGCGCCACACCAAAAGGAAAATAAGTCGGCTTGCCAGCCAGCTCGAAGTCTGCAATCTTAGAAGCATATTCTTCAAAAGACGCTAGGTTGCGAATCTCATCAATATAAGCACGCGCAGGCTCAGTCCCTGCTGCTTCCCGCTTGTCATAATCCGCTGCTAGGCGATGGTAAGCAACGAAGTTCTGCAGAATAGCATCATCTGGTACTCCATCGCCAGCCAACCATTTGTCGGTCGTAGAGAGCATGAGGTCTTCAATTTCCTCAGCTAAGTCCATAAAGCCACCTGTAACTGGTTTATCGTCAGGAATAACAGCTGTCTTAGCCCATTCGCCATTTATTGCATCATAAAAATCATCTTGCAGTCGTGTCATTTTTTTCTCACTTTCATACTTTTGATATAACCTTATCAAAAATAGCTTTGATTTTCAAATCTTTGTTAAATATTTCCTAAATTCAACAAAATTAACTTGACTTAATTTTTGTGTTAAGGTATATTAATAACGTAGAGGTGATATACATGATTGAGATACAAAACCTAAGTGTCAGCTATCAGGGCCAGCTGGCATTAGATAAGGCAAACGTAACTATAAAAGGCCCTACTATTACAGGAATTATCGGCCCAAACGGGGCTGGAAAATCCACCCTTATTAAAGGATTACTTGGAATTGTCGACCACCAAGGCCAAGCTTTACTGGATGGTCAGCCCCTAGACAAAGAACTAAAGCGAATAGCCTATGTAGAACAAAAAATCAATATTGACTATAACTTTCCTATCAAGGTAAAAGAGTGTGTTTCTCTTGGGCTTTATCCTAAGATAAAGCTTTTCCAAAGATTAAAAACTTCTGACTGGGACAAGGTCAACCAGGCTCTAAAAATCGTTGGTTTAGAGGATTTTGCTGAACGTCAAATCAGTCAACTGTCTGGCGGTCAATTCCAACGGGTCTTGATTGCGCGCTGCCTAGTCCAAGAAGCGGATTATATTTTCCTTGATGAGCCCTTTGTCGGTATTGATTCTGTCAGTGAAGAGATTATTATGAAAACACTCCGTCAGCTAAGAAAAGACGGGAAGACGATTTTGATTGTCCACCATGACTTGAGCAAGGTGGTCGCTTATTTTGATCAGGTCTTGCTACTTAACAAAAGAGTCGTCGCTTTCGGATCAACCGAGAGTACCTTCACCAAAGAAAATATGCAGCAGACCTACGGCTCTCAGCTCTTTATGAATGGAGGTGCCTAGGATGATTCAGGAATTTATTCAAGGCTTACATGACTTTCATTTCCTGCAAAATGCTTTGATTACAGCCATTGTGATTGGAGTGGTGGCCGGTGCCGTTGGCTGCTTTATCATTCTGCGGGGCATGTCACTCATGGGGGATGCCATCTCTCACGCGGTGCTGCCCGGTGTGGCCCTGTCTTTTATTTTGGGGATTAATTTCTTCATCGGTGCCATTACCTTTGGCTTACTAGCTTCCATTATTATCACTTATATCAAGGGCAATTCTATTATCAAAAGTGACACGGCTATCGGAATTACTTTTTCTTCCTTCCTGGCTCTGGGGATCATTTTGATTAGCGTTGCCAAGAGTTCGACCGACCTCTTCCATATCCTCTTTGGGAATATCTTGGCGGTACAAGACCTTGATATGTGGATTAGTATTGGCGTGGGTATTTTGGTGCTGCTGGTCATTAGTATTTTCTTCAAGCAACTTTTGCTGACGTCCTTTGACCCGCTTTTGGCCCAAGCTATGGGAATGAAGGTTAATTTTTACCACTATTTGCTGATGATTCTCTTGACTTTGGTTTCTGTCACAGCTATGCAAAGTGTCGGAACGATTCTGATTGTGGCCATGCTGATTACACCAGCTGCGACAGCCTATCTCTATGCCAAGAGTCTCAAGACCATGATTTTATTGTCATCTGCCTTGGGGGCTGGTGCATCTGTTTTAGGCCTCTTCATCGGTTATAGTTTTAATGTTGCAGCAGGTTCTAGTATCGTTCTAACCTCTGCCCTGATCTTTTTGGTTTCATTTTTTATCGCACCAAAACAGCGGTATTTAAAAAGAAAAGTAAAATAATATATTTATGGAGGATTTCCAATGAAAAAATGTCGTTATTTAGTTTTGCTTTTAGTGGCTATTGTAGGGCTAGTGGCCTGCTCTAGTCAAAAAAGCAGTTCTGACTCTAGCTCTTCCAAGCTAAATGTCGTTGCAACCAATTCAATTATCGCAGATATAACAAAAAATATCGCTGGCGATAAAATCAATCTGCACAGTATTGTCCCTGTCGGTCAAGATCCGCACGAATACGAACCTCTGCCTGAAGATGTCAAAAAGACTTCTAAGGCTGATCTTATTTTCTACAACGGTATCAACCTTGAAACAGGTGGTAATGCTTGGTTCACTAAATTGGTAGAAAATGCCCAGAAGAAAGAAAACAAGGACTACTATGCTGTCAGTGAAGGCGTTGATGTCATTTACCTAGAAGGCCAAAATGAAAAAGGAAAAGAAGATCCTCATGCTTGGCTAAACTTGGAAAATGGTATCATCTATGCGCAAAATATTGCCAAACGCTTGATTGAAAAAGACCCTGACAATAAGGCTACTTACGAGAAAAATCTCAAAGCTTATGTAGAGAAGCTAACTGCTTTGGACAAGGAAGCCAAAGAGAAATTCAACAACATTCCAGAAGAAAAGAAAATGATTGTGACAAGTGAAGGCTGCTTCAAATACTTCTCTAAGGCCTACAATGTGCCATCAGCCTACATCTGGGAAATCAACACCGAAGAAGAAGGGACTCCAGACCAAATTAAAAGCTTAGTTGAAAAACTGCGCAAGACCAAAGTCCCATCTCTCTTTGTCGAATCAAGTGTAGACGACCGTCCGATGAAGACTGTTTCTAAAGACACAAATATCCCAATCTACGCCAAAATCTTCACTGACTCAATCGCTGAAAAAGGCGAAGATGGAGACAGCTACTACAGCATGATGAAATACAATCTGGATAAAATTTCTGAAGGATTGGCCAAATAATAACAAAAGGTTAGGATTGCTTCCTAACCTTTTTATGCAAAGAAAAAATTGGGCTGAAATGTAGGCGCTCTCAAATTTCCAGTCAAATTATTCGAAAAAAATACTTTTTCGGAGTACAATGAAGCTATCAAACATGAATGGAGACTTTTATGACAACTTTTCTCGGAAATCCTGTAACCTTTACTGGAAAACAATTGCAAGTCGGCGACACAGCCCATGATTTTAGCCTGACTGCAACGGATCTATCAAAGAAAACTCTGGCTGACTTTGCTGGCAAAAAGAAAGTCCTGAGCATCATCCCATCTATCGATACTGGTGTCTGCTCAACTCAGACTCGCCGCTTCAACCAAGAACTCTCTGACTTAGACAATACTGTTGTTATCACAATTTCAGTTGATTTGCCATTTGCACAAGGCAAGTGGTGCGCTGCTGAAGGCATTGAGAATGCTGTTATGCTATCTGACTACTTCGACCATTCTTTCGGTCGCGACTACGCTGTCCTCATCAATGAATGGCACCTTTTGGCCCGCGCAGTTCTTGTCTTGGATGAGAACAACACTGTGACCTACGCTGAATATGTCGATAATATCAACACTGAACCTGACTATGATGCAGCGATTGCAGCAGTGAAAAACTTATAATCCTCACGACCACTCAAACTGAGTGGTCTTTTTATGTCTAATTTTGAAAAAAAGAGAGTCTGAAACTTTTGTTAGAACTGATCCTAAGATTATTTCTTTTCTCACTTACGAAACAAAGCTTCTTAAGATCTGACACACTACAAAAAAACTCTCCCTGTCACCAGAGAGAGTCTGAAAAATACGATTCGTTTGTAGAGAGGCTAGACGATTCTTCCTTGATCGACAACTAGTTTTCCTGCCTTGTAGACCTGGTGGGTCAGGTTAGTCGCAAAGAAATAAAGTGGATAGTCAATATTCTTAGCATCTAGGATGGTAATGTCAGCTTGCTTGCCAGTATCAAAGCTACCAATCTTATCTTGACGGTTAACTGAGTAGGCCGCATTGATGGTTACAGCGTTGAGAACTTCCACTGGCGTCAGACGCATCATAAAGCAACCCAGTTGCATGACGAACTGCAGGTTAGCTGTTGGGCAGGAGCCTGGATTGCTGTCGGTAGTCAGAGTGATGGCCATACCAGCTTCCAGCATCTTGCGGGCTGGTGCATAGGTATCTTCCATCAGACTGAAGGTAGTCGCTGGCAGGAGATTGCCGATAACCTTGGCTTCTGCCATCTTGCGAATGCCATCATCAGTCGCCATCATCAAGTGTTCCGCACTGGTTGCTCCTAGCTCAGCCGCTACATCCACCCCGCCGATAGACTCGATTTCATCAGCATGGATACGAAGTTTGAAGCCCATTTCCTTAGCTTTAGAAAGCAGGTAGCGTGACTCGTCAGCTGTAAAGACGCCTTTTTCACAGAAAATATCACAGAACTCAGCTAGATTTTCTGCTTTTACCCGAGGCAGCATTTCCTCAACGATGAGTTCCAGATATTCCTGAGAACGTCCTTTATATTCTGGTGGAACGGCGTGGGCAGCCATAAAGGTTGAAACTAGGTCAATATCATGGTCACGGTCCAAAGCTCCAACAACATCTAGCTGACGCTTCTCTGTTTCCCAGTCCAAACCATAGCCACTCTTGGCCTCAACCGTTGTCACCCCATGAAGCAACATATAGTCCAATAACTTCTTAGATTTATCGTACAGATTTTCAAAAGAAGCTTCTCGCGTTGCTCGAACTGTACTGAGAATTCCGCCACCTTGAGCAAGAATTTCCAGATAAGGAACACCGGCTAATTTCTTAGCAAATTCATGCTCCCGGCTGCCACCGTAGACCAAGTGAGTGTGACAGTCGATTAAGCCGGGCGTAGCAATCTTACCCTCATAAGACTGGATCTTAGTATCCGGTCCAATCAGACTAGCATCTGGTTCTCCGCTGCCTACAGCTAAGATTTTGCCGTCTTTGACTGCAATGTAGCCGTCTTCTAAGACTCGAGCTTCCTTCATCTCCGCTCCGAAAAGGGGATGCCCAAGATCGTTAGGACAAAAGACTTGATTAAAGTGAGTTAATAGTAAATCAGCAGTCATGTTTCTTCCTCCATTTTATTTCTAACATTTTTACTTGCTTTTCATCATAATACACTATCGTCAAATTATAGTCAAAAGCTTTTAAAAAATAGGAAAAATTCTTTTTTTCTATTTTATGTTCTTTTCTTGACTTTTTATGGACGGGGGTCTTATAAAATAAGGTCGAAACATATTTTATACTTGACTTAATAAGGAGGAATCTTCATGTCATACTTTAGTGAAAATGAAATTGCAGCAGCAATGACCGTCAAATTAGATGATGTCTTGCCTGAAAAAACGGTTTTCCAAGAAGGCATCCGACGTGCACCTGACCGGGGCTTCCGTCTCACTCAGGCGCAAACAGAAATCGCTCTAAAAAATGCTCTTCGCTATATTCCAAAAAAATTCCACGAAGAAGTGATTCCAGAATTTTTAGAAGAGTTAAAAACTCGCGGACGGATTTATGGCTACCGCTGGCGTCCAAAAGAACGTATCTATGGCAAACCAATTGACGAGTATAAAGGAAACTGTACCGCAGCTAAGGCTATGCAGGTCATGATTGACAACAACTTGAGCTTTGAAATCGCCCTCTATCCTTATGAATTGGTTACTTACGGGGAAACTGGATCTGTCTGCGCTAACTGGATGCAGTATAATTTGATTAAAAAATATCTGGAAGTGATGACCGACCATCAAACTTTGGTTGTAGAATCTGGTCACCCTGTTGGTCTCTTCAAATCTAAACCAGAAGCTCCTCGTGTCATCATCACCAATGGTCTCTTAGTCGGTGAATACGACAATATGAAAGACTGGGAAATTGCAGAAGAAATGGGTGTCACCAACTATGGTCAAATGACAGCCGGCGGCTGGATGTACATCGGTCCTCAAGGTATCGTCCACGGTACTTTCAACACCCTCCTCAATGCTGGACGTTTGAAACTGGGTGTAGCTGATGACGGTGACCTAACTGGCAAACTCTTTATCTCTTCTGGTCTGGGCGGTATGAGTGGAGCTCAAGGGAAAGCGGCCGAAATTGCTAAAGCTGTGGCAATCGTAGCTGAAGTAGACCAATCTCGGATTGAAACTCGTCACTCCCAAGGCTGGATTAGTCAATTAGCCGAAAGTCCAAAAGAAGCAATCGAGCTAGCTCAGAAAGCTCTGGAAGCTGGTGAATCAACTTCTATCGCCTATCATGGTAACATTGTAGACCTCTTGGAATACGTCAACGAGAACAATATCCATGTAGACCTACTATCTGACCAAACTTCTTGCCACAATGTCTACGACGGTGGCTACTGTCCAGCTGGTATCAGCTTTGAAGAACGGACTCGCCTCCTAGCTGAAGACAAGGAAAGCTTTGCTAAGCTGGTTGACCAAACCTTGGAACGTCACTTCAAAGCGATCAAGACCCTGACTAGCAACGGTACCTACTTCTTTGACTACGGTAATGCCTTTATGAAAGCAGTCTATGACTCTGGCATCAAGGAAATTTCTAAGAATGGCTTTGACGATAAAGACGGCTTTATCTGGCCATCTTATGTAGAAGATATCATGGGGCCAATGCTCTTTGACTATGGTTATGGTCCTTTCCGTTGGGTATGTCTGAGCGGTAAACACGAAGACCTGGTCGCTACTGACCATGCAGCTATGGAAGTGATCGACCCTAACCGTCGCTACCAAGATCGCGACAACTACAACTGGATCCGCGATGCAGAAAAGAACCAGTTGGTTGTTGGAACTCAGGCTCGGATCCTCTACCAAGACTGTATGGGACGCGTCAATATCGCCCTCAAGTTCAATGAATTAGTACGCGAAGGTAAGATTGGTCCTGTCATGATCGGCCGTGATCACCACGACGTATCTGGTACTGACTCTCCATTCCGTGAAACTTCCAATATTAAAGATGGATCTAACGTTACCTGCGACATGGCCGTGCAATGTTACGCTGGTAACGCAGCTCGCGGTATGAGTCTAGTAGCTCTCCACAACGGTGGCGGAACTGGTATCGGTAAAGCGATCAACGGAGGTTTTGGCTTGGTTCTAGACGGCAGCGAACGCATTGATGAAATCATCAAATCTGCTATCGCTTGGGATACAATCGGAGGAGTTGCTCGTCGTAACTGGGCACGTAATGAGCATGCTATTGAGACAGCTATCGAATACAACCGTCTCCACCAAGGAACTGACCACATCACTATTCCATACTTAACTGACGAAGATTTGGTCAAAGAATCTGTTAAGAAATTGTTCGAATAGGAAAAACTTGTCCCCCAACTTCTAAGCTTAGCTAGGCCTCTCTCCTAGCTAAGCTGGAAGCTCTACTTTATTCACTTTGTAATTTTAATAACATATAACACGAGGTAATATCTTATGGCAAAAATTGTTGAATGCATTCCTAACTTTTCTGAAGGCCGCAACCAAGCGGTCATTGACGGTCTAGTGGAAGTTGCTAAGAGCGTGCCAGGCGTAACACTTTTGGACCACTCTTCTGATGCCAGCCACAACCGCAGCGTCTTTACCTTGGTCGGTGATGATCAAAACATTCAGGAAGTTGCTTTCCGTTTGGTTAAATACGCTTCTGAGAATATTGACTTGACCAAGCACCAGGGTGAACACCCTCGTATGGGCGCAACTGATGTCCTGCCTTTTGTACCGATCAAGGACATCACAAGTGAGGAATGCGTAGAAATTGCGAAGACCGTATCTGAGCGGATCAACCGTGAGCTCGGTATTCCTATCTTCCTCTATGAAGATGCAGCGACTCGTCCAGAGCGTAAGAACTTGGCTAAGGTTCGTAAAGGACAATTTGAAGGCATGCCAGAAAAACTCTTGGAACCTGACTGGGCTCCTGACTATGGTGAAAGAAAGATTCACCCAACTGCTGGTGTCACTGCTGTTGGTGCTAGAATGCCGCTCATCGCCTACAACATCAACTTAGATACAGACAATCTAGAAATTGCCAACAATATTGCCAAAATCATCCGTGGATCAAGCGGTGGTTACAAGTACTGTAAAGCAATCGGTGTTATGCTGGAAGACCGCAACATTGCTCAGGTTTCTATCAACATGGTCAATCTGGAAAAATTCCCACTCTATCGTGTTTTTGAAACTGTTCGCTTTGAAGCTAAGCGCTACGGAGTTGGAATCCTCGGCTCAGAAGTCATCGGTTTGGCTCCAGCCAAGGCTTTGATTGACGCAGCAGAATACTATCTGCAAATCGAAGACTTTGACTACGGTAAGCAAGTTCTGGAAAACCATTTGCTGGGCTAGGAGGACAGAAACCTATGAAATTAGTAGATTTAAGTTTGACAGAATTTGCCCAAGTCCTAGGCTCAGATGCTCCTGCACCAGGAGGTGGCTCTGCCGCTGCTCTTTCAGCAGCGAACGGTATTTCCCTGACTAAGATGGTCTGCGAATTAACCCTTGGTAAGAAAAAATACGCAGAATTTGAAGCAGAAATTGCTCAAGTGCACGCAGAAAGTGCTCGACTCCAAGAAAGGCTGCTCGCAGCTATTGACAAGGACACTGAAGCCTTCAATCTAGTCTCCGCCGTCTTTGATATGCCTAAGGAAACAGAGGAAGATAAGGCTGCCCGTCGAGAAGCGATGCAACAAGCCCTCAAGGAAGCGACCAAGTCACCTTATGGCATGATGGAAGACATCTTGGCTGCCCTGCAAACAACTCAAAAGGCTGTTGGCAAGTCCAATACCAATGCTGCCAGCGACCTGGGAGTCGCAGCTCTCAACCTTAAGGCTGGTTTGCAAGGAGCTTGGCTCAATGTCCTCATCAACCTGTCAGGTGTTAAGGATGAAGCATTCGTCGCAGACTACCACAGCAAGGGTGAAGATATCCTGCAAAAAGGCTGCGCTCTAGCCGATGAAATTTATCAAGAAATTTTGAAAGTTGTCTAATAGATAAACGGAAGAGGAGTTCGCTCTTTCCCATGAATGGGCTTCCTCTTCTCAAGAGGTAACAATATGGTTTTATCAGATATTGAAATTGCTAATTCGGTTCAAATGAAACCCATCAAAGAGGTGGCAGAAAAGCTAGGAATTGCTGAAGACGCCCTATCTCTTTATGGAAATTACAAGGCAAAAATCAGTGCCGGCCAACTAGAAGCCTTAAAAGACAAGCCAGACGGTAAACTGATTCTCGTGACAGCTATTTCTCCGACACCAGCCGGAGAAGGTAAGACCACAACTTCTGTCGGATTGGTTGATGCTCTAGCTGCTATCGGTAAAAAAGCCGTTATCGCTCTGCGGGAGCCTTCACTCGGACCTGTCTTTGGTATCAAGGGCGGAGCTGCTGGCGGTGGGCACGCTCAGGTTGTACCCATGGAGGATATCAACCTCCACTTCACTGGTGACTTTCATGCCATCGGTGTTGCCAACAACCTGCTGGCAGCCCTCATTGATAACCACATCCATCATGGCAATGCCTTAGGCATTGACTCTCGCCGCATCACTTGGAAGCGGGCAGTGGATATGAATGACCGGCAACTGCGCCACATCGTAGACGGCTTGCAAGGTAAAGTCAACGGTGTTCCGCGTGAAGACGGTTTTGACATTACAGTTGCTTCTGAGGTTATGGCTATTCTCTGTCTGTCAGAAAATATCACTGACCTCAAGAACCGTTTGGAAAAAATCATCATTGGCTACAGCTTTGAAGGTAAGCCAGTAACTGCCAAGGATTTGAAAGCTGGTGGCGCTATGGCTGCTGTGCTCAAAGACGCTATCCATCCAAACTTGGTTCAAACTCTGGAACACACGCCAGCCTTGATTCACGGTGGACCTTTTGCCAACATTGCTCACGGCTGTAACAGTGTCCTAGCTACCAAGCTGGCTCTCAAATATGCCGACTATGCAGTTACAGAAGCTGGTTTCGGTGCTGACCTGGGTGCTGAAAAATTCATCGATATTAAGTGTCGTACATCTGGCCTTCGTCCATCGGCTGTAGTTCTGGTAGCTACTATCCGCGCTCTCAAGATGCACGGCGGTGTAGCTAAGAGCGACCTGGCCGAAGAAAATGTCCAAGCTGTTGTAGACGGCCTGCCAAACTTAGAAAAACATCTGGAAAACATTCAAGATGTTTATGGATTGCCAGCAGTCGTTGCCATCAATAAATTCCCGCTGGACACCGAAGCAGAATTGCAAGCAGTTTATGACGCCTGTCAAAAACGTGGCGTTGACGTCGTTATTTCTGACGTCTGGGCAAATGGCGGGGCCGGCGGTAAAGAGTTGGCTGAAAAAGTCGTTGAACTGGCCGAAGGAGACAATCACTTCCAATTTGTATATAATGAAGAGGACTCCATTGAAACCAAACTGAACAAGATCGTTACCAAGGTCTATGGAGGCAAGGGCGTTCGCCTGACTCCTGCCGCTAAACGCGAGCTCAAACAACTAGAAGAGCTGGGCTTCTCCAACTATCCTATCTGTATGGCCAAGACTCAGTACTCCTTCTCAGACGATGCTAAAAAGCTAGGGGCTCCTAAAGACTTTGTTGTGACTATCAGCCAGCTCAAAGTTTCTGCTGGTGCAGGCTTTATCGTTGCTTTGACTGGTGCAATCATGACTATGCCAGGACTGCCTAAAGTGCCGGCCAGCGAAAAGATTGATGTTGACAAAGATGGCAATATCAGCGGTTTGTTCTAGTAAATACCAAAAATGACAAATATAACTCTTCTAAAATCAAACGATTTTCAAGTTTCCAATTGGTCGGGAGGAAAGACAAAACAGCTTTATCTTTCCCCGCCCACCGGCCACTACGGCCGGCGGGAATTTGACTATCGGCTCTCAACAGCAACAGTGGAAGCAGCTGAAAGTGTGTTTTCTGACTTGAGTGGCTTTCACCGTATTCTTATGAGCCTAGACCATCCTCTGCACCTGCTCAATGCTAGTCGACAAGAGGAAACGGTTCTAGCTCCCTTTACCCCCTATTTCTTCGAAGGGAGTGATTCTATCACAAGTCGCGGGACTTGTACCGACTTTAACTTAATCTACAGCGACCACTATCAGGGACAGATGATTGCCATCTCAAATGGGCAAGAGCTTAGCCGAGATGACGAAATTCAATTTATCTATGCTTTGACAAATCTAACAGTGATTGGAGATAACTTTCCATCACTTGATATAGAGGAAGGAAATCTTCTGATAGTGGAAAAAGAGACTCAGGAAACTGAGCTGCATATAATGTTTTCATGTAACCAATCTAAATGCTCTCCTCTTGCCATTTGGGCTGGTTTAAACCACATCCCCGCTAAGTAAAGATACAGTGATGCTCCAAGATTGGTCTGCCACCACCCTATCTTTACTTGGAAGGGATCCTCATATCTCTAAAGGAGAAACATTATTATGGATGCAAACAAACTCAACACACAAGAGCAGGAAAAAGCGAAATTCAGCTTTGCCGGTGCAACTCTTTATGGTATTAATGCCGTTATCGGCTCTGGTATCTTCCTTCTACCGCAAAAAATTTATAAAGGACTTGGACCTGCTTCTCTAGCTGTCATGTTAGGGACTGCTCTCCTTGTTATTCTGCTAGCAGTCTGCTTGGCAGAAACTGCAGGTTATTTCAATAAAAATGGTGGAGCCTTCCAATATGCCAAGGAAGCATTTGGTAACTTTGTCGGATTTAACGTAGGCTTTCTGGGTTGGGCGGTTACCATCATCGCTTGGTCCGCTATGGCTGCAGCATTTGCAAGACTTTTTGTCATTACTTTTAAGGCCTTTGAACCTTATGAACTTTTGCTCAGTGTGAGCCTGATTATTTTGCTCAGCTTGATGAATATATCTGGTCTTAAGACTTCAAAAATATTCACCTTGACTGCTACTGTAGCTAAACTCATTCCAATCGTTGCCTTTAGTTTATGCGCAATTTTCTTTATTAAATCGGGAATTGATAAAGGAAACTTCACTCCGTTTCTACAACTAGATCCTAAAGTAGATGTCATGAAAGCTATCTCAAGTACAGCCATTTATATCTTCTACGGATTTATCGGCTTTGAAACCATGTCTATCGTTGCTGGTGAAATGCGCAACCCAGAAAAGAATGTACCTCGGGCTATCTTGGGCTCTATCAGTATTGTATCTGTTCTCTACATGCTCATTATCGCAGGAACTATCGCCATGTTAGGCAGCCGTATCTTGCAAACAGATGCTTCTGTACAAGACGCCTTTGTGGAGATGATTGGCCCTGCTGGTGCTTGGATTATTTCCATTGGAGCACTCATCTCTATCACTGGTCTTAATATCGGGGAGTCCGTCATGGTTCCGCGTTATGGTGCAGCTATCGCAAATGAAGGCCTGCTTCCTAAAAAAATAGCAGAAACCAACTCTAAAAATGCCCCTATAGTTGCCATTGTTATTTCAGGAATCCTGGCCATCGCCCTGCTCTTCTCTGGTAAATTTGAAGAATTAGCAGCTCTCAGTGTGGTCTTCCGCTTCTTCCAATACATTCCAACTGCTCTAGCTGTACTAGTATTAAGAAAGAAATATCCAGACAAGAAAGTAGTTTTCCGAGTTCCATTTGGTCCAGTAATTCCAATTTTGGCGGTTCTAGTCAGCCTTGTCATGATTTGGGGTGAAAACCCAATGAACTATGTCTACGGCCTCATCGGTGTCCTTATCGCCAGTGCAGTTTACTTTATCTATATAGTACTGATTTGTAAAAATAAAGTTCTTGAACAAGAAGGAGAATGAATCTTATGACACATGTAATCAATTTGGATGGCGAACACCTTACTTTAGAAGATGTGATCGCGGTAGCTCGTCATGGAGCCACCTGTGAAATCGACCAAGAAGCTAAGAAAGCTGTAGAAGCTTCCCGCAAAATCGTAGACGACATTGTCCGCGAAAAACGGGTAGTCTACGGTGTTACAACTGGATTTGGATCTCTTTGTAACGTTAGTATCTCACCAGAAGATACGACTCAACTACAGGAAAATCTGATCCGTACCCACGCTTCAGGCTTTGGTGATCCCCTACCAGAAGACGCAGTCCGTGCTATCATGTTAATCCGGATTAATTCTCTGGTAAAAGGCTACTCTGGTATTCGTCTGTCTACTGTCGAAAAGCTTCTGGAACTGCTCAATAAAGGCGTCGTGCCATTTATTCCAGAAAAAGGCTCTTTGGGCGCTTCTGGTGATTTAGCTCCATTGGCTCACATGGTTCTTCCTATGCTAGGACTGGGCCACGCATACTATCGAGGCCAATTGCTCTCTGGACAAGAAGCTTTGGACAAGGCCGGCATCGAAAAAATTGCTCTAGCAGCCAAGGAAGGGCTGGCACTGATTAACGGTACGACTGTCCTAACAGGTATCGGAGCTCTGGCTACCTATGATGCCATTCAATTGCTTAAATTATCAGATGTCGCTGGCGCTCTTTCTATGGAAGTCCACAATGGTATTACCAGTCCTTTCGAAGAAGACTTACATACCATTCGACCTCAGAGCGGTCAGCTAGCTACAGCCCGCAATATCCGCAACCTTCTAGAAGGCAGTGGCAATACGACCGTAGCTACTCAACAACGGGTCCAAGACCCATACACACTGCGTTGTATCCCGCAGATTCATGGCGCTAGCAAGGACTCTATCGCTTATGTCAAAACCAAAGTTGAGATTGAAATCAACTCCGTTACAGACAACCCTATCATCACCAAAGAAGGCCATGTTATCTCAGGCGGTAACTTCCACGGTGAACCAATGGCTCAGCCATTCGACTTCCTCGGTATCGCTATTTCTGAAATCGGAAATGTATCCGAGCGCCGTGTAGAACGTCTAGTTAACAGCCAACTGAGCAAGCTACCATCCTTCTTGGTCAAACACCCAGGACTCAACTCTGGCTTTATGATTACCCAATATGCTTGTGCTTCGCTTGCATCTGAAAACAAGGTTCTGGCTCATCCAGCCAGCGTAGACTCTATCCCATCTTGTGAAAACCAAGAAGACTTTGTCAGCATGGGAACTACTGCAGCACGCAAGGCAGCTGAGATTCTCAAGAATTCCCGCCGCATCGTGGCAACAGAAATCATGGCAGCCTGCCAAGCTCTGGATCTGAAACCAGAAAACCATGAACTTGGTAAGGGAACCAAACCAGCCTACGACCTCTTCCGTCAGCATGTCCGCTTTATCGAATTTGATAAGGACATCGAAATCTATGAAGAGCTCAACAAGGCCTCTGAGCTGATTGAAAGTGATGAATTCCTAGCAGCAGTTGAAAACGCTGTGGACTTAAGCATTCAATTCTAAATCTGATACTCTTTGAAATTGATTTTTGAAGGTCTAAAGCTCTTTTGATGAACTTCGGTCCTATCAGCAGTGACTTACCTTGTCAAATTTGGATCTTCTTTGAGTCAGAAAAGCGAATAAAAGAAGCCCGCGCTTGTTCAGCAGGGCTTTCTTTTTCAGCTAAAAGTCATTGACAGCCTTAGTAGAAACTCTTATAATAAAGTCGCTAGTGCCATTAAGCAAGGCCAAATAAAATGAAAATTTCAAGGGCAATCTTAGAAGCCAGAAAGAGTTTGATTAAGGAGAAAAGTAACAATGAAAAAAGCCTCTAAAGTAGACTATTTTGCAATTCTACATCCACTTGTCTTAATCATTTTACCAGCAATGGCCTACCTCATTTGGCATATGTTAAAAACCATTTTATTTACTTTTTTAAATCTCCTAATAGGCAAGCCTATTGTTAAACAGGACGATAGTTTTCTCATTGCGCTTTTTTATCTGTGCATCGCTGTTTTTATCCTTTATTCCGTCGGCTTTTTAGCACAACTGATGCTCCATATTTGCAATAGCAAAGAGAGCACTCTTTTACCTGTTTGGTGCATGCTTACAGCTTTAATTCTGCTTGTACCAACGGTTGAAAATGGCCGAATTCTTAGCTCTGGATGGACACCATATGCTTATTTTCTTTCAATTGCAGCCTATATTGCTTATCTCTTTTCGAAAAGGCCAAAGGTTAGAGAGGGCTACCGGTCCAACGCTAAGATACGCTATGCTATATGGACTGCATTGATTCTCGCCATTATAGTGGCTTTCTTGTAAACAATTCCCTCTCCACTAAGCTCCTTTCCCCGCAGAAAGTCATTGACAGGCCTAGTGGAAACTCTTATAATAAAATCGCAAGTATCGTTATGGAAAAGGAAAAGATTATGTTAGAAGATTATTATCAATTAGATAACAGCTATTATCAACGGGGGGTCGAAGATAATTTATACGCTGCAAAATGGGGTATGGTTATCGAATTCTTAAATTTAAATGACCCAAACTTAAAACCTTTTGAGGGAGTCAACTTTGCCCTAATTGGTTTCAAGAGCGACAAAGGAGTCTATATCAACCACGGTCGGGTTGGGGCAGTTGAAGGACCACAATCTATCCGTACTCAGTTGGCCAAACTGCCTTGGCATCTAGGTCGAAACGTCCGTGTCTTTGACGTCGGTGATATCGATGGTCCCAATCGGTCTCTTGAACAACTCCAAAGCAGTCTAGCAAAAGCTGTCAAGCGCCTGCGGGAGCTCAATCTTCGCCCCATCGTACTGGGAGGTGGACACGAAACAGCCTACGGAAACTATCTCGGACTCAAGTCTTCACTAAAACCCGAGCAAGAATTAGCCGTCATCAATATGGATGCCCATTTTGATCTTCGTCCTTATGACCAGACTGGTCCCAATTCCGGTACTGGATTTCGCCAGATGTTTGACGAAACTTTAGCTCAGAAACAAATCTTTAATTATCTCATTTTAGGTATCCAAGAACACAATAATAACCTCTTTCTCTTTGATTTTGTAGCCAAGTCTAAAGCCATCCAGTTCCTGACTGGACTAGATATCTACCAAATGGGCCACAAGGAAGTCTGCAAGGTTGTCGATGCCTTTCTTGCAGACAAGGAACAAGTCTATTTGACCATTGATATTGACTGCTTTGCTGCTGGTGCCGCTCCTGGTGTCAGTGCTATTCAGTCGCTGGGCGTAGATCCAAATTTAGCCGTTCTGGTCTTCCAGCATATCGCTGCTTCAGGAAAACTAATTGGTTTTGACGTGGTAGAAGTTTCTCCACCCCACGATATTGACAACCATACAGCCAACCTAGCTGCCAGCTTTATCTTTTATCTGACCCAGGTCTGGGCTCAAATACATGATTAATCTTTTTATCAGAATAAAAAGAGAGGATGAAATTCATTTTCATCCCCTTTTATTTTGCATTTGATTATTGAGACAGTCTCAAGTGCAAGTTTTCCAGTTCTTTTAACTGATGGCGGTCCCGATAGAAATTAAGATGGCTTTTAGCCGTATCATAGTAATAATCAAAATCCCGAGTCAGTAGCTCTTCAAAACTACTTTCTTTCAAATCTCCTACCTGAAGTTGATACTTAATCACTGCCATCAGGTAGTAAATTAAGCCCTTGTCTCGCGGGTTGCCATATCGGCTAATCAATTCTTCTTTCTTTCTCAGCAGATCCAAGACTGGCTGATAGTCTCCTTTTTCACAACTAATCAATCCTAGATAGACTTCCAACTGAGTCTCCTTCCAAGGAAAACTAAGAGATTCCATAGCTTTTTTAACTTTCAAAAGGATCGCCTCTGCCTGCTCATAATCTTTCAGCTGATAATAGGTCATGCCTAATCCAATATAGAAGGCAAATATTGATGGCTCTGCTATTTTGTTTTCTGTTAGATCAATTGCTTCTTTCTGGTGGGCCAAGGCTGTTGTAAAATTCCCACGAATCTGCTCAATCTCTGCCAGATAATCTAAAGCCGCTGCAATCTGAATCGAATATTTGGAGCGAAGCGAGTCTGTTAGGCTAAAACAATCAATAGACTGATAGAGATGGTGAAGCGACTGTTCTTCATCTCCGATCATGAGATGATATAGCCCCTTCAGACGAAGATTGACAGCAATGGCCTCGTGATTATTGGCCTGGACTGAAGCATCCAGAGCACGCTCCGTATAATAGCGCATCTCAGGAATATTCTCCGTCTGAATACAGTAATAGATCATCTGCCGATAACCTTCCAGAAGGAACTCCATTTGTTGTAGTTCCTTGGCCGAAGCAATCACCTGCTGGATATTGTCCATCCCCTGCTGGTAATTTCCTGTCCGAATAGCATAGCGCCCTTCCAGATAGAGGAAGCGGAGCACCAGCAATTGAAAATCCTTATGGTTTTGATGTTTGCTTTCTAAGTCCTTTATTTCCTGACGAATTCGATCAAATTGCTCCAGAACAGCAGCCTGGTTGTTATCCTCAGTCTTTTCAATAAAACCAAACTCCCGTGAGTAAATTGGAAAGAGCTCATGGTGAAACTGTAAAGTAGCTTCCAAATAATGCAACTCGTACTCTAAAGACTTGATCGGTTGCTTAGACATCTTATAATGATAGGCAATTTCATCGAGCAACTGGGAATGATAAAGGGGGTCTCCCAAGCATTCTTCCATACTCTGGGCAATCTGATGATGCAACATCCGGCGCTTGGCTATTGACAGACGCTCATAAGCATAGATTTGCAGGAGTTCCTGGCTAAAATTCACTACCAGTTTGTCCTCCTCTTCCACCTCAATTAAGAGTCGCTTTTGTCTCAAAGCCTCAATAATTTCAACCAGGTCTTCCACAGGTAAAGCAAGTAACTTGGTCAAAAAGGAAAGTGACGCAGGTTCTCTGAAGCAAGCTAAATAGTCCAGTAGCTCCTCTTCCCCACTACTTAGATGATCCAGTTTCAAAGACAGCTTAGCCTTAATAGCCGGCGTCAATGGCTGAAACTTTTCTCCTCTCAAGAGTTGCTCAGCATATTCTGACAGGAAGAATGGAATCCCCTGGCTAACTCGATAAATGTCTTTGACTTTTTCCTCAGAAAGAGCTTCTATGCCCTTTTGAGCTTGTAGATAAGCTACACTATCTTGAAAATTGAGGGGCTGTAGCTCAATAAAATCAATCTTATCACGAACCAGCAAATGACTGAAAAAATGTTCCAAATAAGAAGGAGTGCTGAGGTGTTTGGTCAGCACAAAGGCTACTGGGTAATCATACATATGGTTCATGACCTGTTCCAAGACTGCAGTACTAGCTGCATCCATCCAGTGACAATCCTCAATTAAAATTACCAGAGCCTTCTTCTTGGAAATTTTCTGCAGAATATCGACTACAAACTGAGCTAATTTGTCTGCATCTAACTCAACTCCAGAAATTCCTCCTGTTAAGATTGGAAAATAACTTTCCAAAATAACTTGCCACTGACTAATTGTAAGAATCTGATGCTGGATGACCAAATCACCCAAACCATCCAGTAGACCACGCCAAGGCTGAAGCTCAGACTCCATTTCTTCCTTAAAACACTCGGCCATAACAATTTGAAAGTACTTGGTCTGATTGGCTAGCACCTGACGAGTCACTGTCCGCTTCCCTATGCCAGTGCCCCCCACTAAAACTAGGGCACGCGCCTCCTGTTCTCCTAAAATCTTAGAAAAATAAGACTCCAAACGCTGAATTTCACTTACTCGACCAAAGAAATGGTCCGTATTCCGAAGAAACTGTTTGGTTTTTCTTTCACTCCGGTCTTTAGCAAGAACTTCGTGATAAAGCTGTTGAATAGACTCATTGGGACTGATTCCCAGTTCCTTATCCAAGAGATTCACTAGTTTATAGTAAGTCTCAATAACTTTACCTGGACGATCATTATCTCGGTAGAACTTCATGAGCAGGTGATAATTCTTTTCATCAAACTCATCCAAGCTAATCAAACGACGCAGATTTTGCTCGGCTTCTTCTAGATTCAGCCGGTCCTTTTCTTTTTCAAGCTGATGGTAGCAAGCTTGGACATAAAGTTGCTCATACTGGTTCCGCATTTTGGAAACCCAATAATCAAATGCTTCGCTATCCTTGAGATAGAATCCCTGCAAAAAATCGCCTTGATAGAGAGACAAATGCTCTGCTGGCTGAGCTATAAAATTCTCCACATCACTTTCAATTTTGAAGGTGGGATTAAGAGACAAAACTGTCCTGTTGGGCGCAATAATCCAATCTCCTCCTAAGAGTTTATTGGCTTGGTAGATGGTATTGCGCAGATTTTTTTTAGCAGTCTGATTATCCTTATTTTCCCAGAGGATTCCTGCAATTTCTTCTCGATTAACCGCTCCATTAACATGAAGGTAGTAAATCAAGGCATTTATTTTAGAAAAAGGGAAGAAAACTTCCTCCTGATCAAGAAAAACACTGGGGCTTCCCAATAGTTTCAAGCTCAAAAGTTTTTTGTTCATGCAAACGCCTCCAAGAAAGCTTATAAAACTACTATAAACAAAAATAGAAAGTTTCGCAAGTAAGGAAGACTACCAAGCTTTGGTAGACTTCTTTTAAGAGGGACAATTGAGAAGGATTGCCCCTTTCCAGACAAGTCAATTTAAGATGCCTTATCCTTATTGATTGAACAAAGAATTTTCTTTTGAAAATAGCTCTCCTTTATCCCACTATAAAATTTTCTAGCGTTTGGTCCTTATGACTTAAAAATATTTTTCCAAAACTGGCGTAGCCAAGCCCAGCAACGGACAAAGAAGGCTGGTCGATTTAAGAGGCTTTTAAAACGGGCAAGTTCCTTTTTGACTTCCTTTTGAATACTCTCTTTCCCTGGAACATAGACACTTTTAGCTGAGAGATACCCCATTGATCCACGATTATTTTGTGGTGCCTTAAATTTTTTGCCTCCATTAGCCATCGCTTTTCTGCGGAAAAGAGGGTCCCAAACGGCAGGTGTTTTAACATCATAGCGAGTATGGGAAGCCCGATTGCCTGGCCGATTGCGGTTTCCATAGTTAAAGCTAGCACCATTAACAAGGCCATTTTGGCTAGTCCCTTCTGGGTCTAGAATATTGAGGAAGCGACCTTGCTGATCTAAAATAAATTCTGTATGGAAATCAAGTAAAATTTTGATATTAACTTGGCTTTTTTGATCATCTGGATAAAACACCTGGCTTGAAAGCTTATCTATATAAGCTTTATTATGCAAACGAGAGGACTCATTGAAACTATAAGGCATACTTGGCTGAGACTTAAAATAGCTGGCCAAGGCTTCTGCATCTGTCATCCCCTCTGCCCTAAAATGCTCTCGGACCCACTGGGCTTGTTGACTGGAAATCAGATAGCGAAATTGATGGACCTGACTTTTTAATTCCTGATTGCCATCTGTCTGACTGAAATCATCCGCTGGAAAGGCCGTCTGTACCGTTTTAGCAAAAGTCCCCCAAAAACTATCATGAGGGGCCAAATCCGGACTGAACTTCTCTAGAAGCGAAACTACTTCATCCGACTCCCCTTCTAACTCCTTGGGCATTTCCACACAGGCTAGAGCAATCCCCAGTAATTTCTGAGCTTGGAGAGGAGAAGCATGGCGACTATCCAACTTCCACAACTCTTTAAAAAGCTCACTACCAAAAAGTTTAGCTTCTTGCCAAGGAACTTGAACATTTGCTTTCCCAATATTTCGGCAGATCTCTTCCACTGCCTCATGTGACCAGCCCAGCTCTTCCAGCCACTTTTTTTGATTCTCTACTTTATTTGCCACTGGCAAGTTCCTTCCCGTCTTTTTTATCTATTATATGCATTTTTTATTTCTTCCGTCAAACTAGAAGACTGCCTTTCTATAGGATACCAGAATTTTTTCTAAAGTCGTTCCTTTTTCTACCTAAGGACCACTTGACTGTATTCTTGCCCCATTTTTTGCTATACTAATAATAAGAAAACTCGAGGTACAACATGACACCTAATAAAGAAGATTATCTGAAATGTCTCTATGAACTTGGAACCAGACACAATAAAATCACTAATAAAGAAATCGCTCAACTCATGCAAGTCTCTCCACCAGCCGTAACAGAGATGATGAAGAAGTTACTAGCTGAAGAATTACTCATCAAGGACAAAAAAGCTGGTTACCTCTTAACCGATTTGGGTCTAAAATTAGTTTCAGACCTCTATCGTAAACACCGGCTAATTGAAGTTTTTCTAGTGCACCATCTGGGCTATACCACAGAGGAAATCCATGAGGAAGCCGAGGTTTTAGAACACACTGTTTCCGACCACTTTGTTGAAAGGCTGGACCAGTTGTTGGATTATCCCAAAGCTTGCCCCCATGGAGGAACCATTCCAGCTAAGGGAGAACTCCTAGTTGAAAAACATAAACTTACTTTAGAAAAGGCAAAAGAAAAAGGCGATTATATACTGGCCCGTGTTCATGATAACTTCGAACTCTTGACCTATCTGGAAAGAAATGGCCTTCAAGTAGGCAAAACAATTCGTTTTCTAGGCTACGATGACTTTAGCCACCTCTATTCTCTTGAAGTGGATGGGCAAGAAATCCAACTAGCTCAACCTATTGCCCAACAGATTTATGTAGAAAAGATTTAAAAGCTCTTTGAAATTCAAAGGGCTTTTTTTGACAAGAAAATAGAAAAGTTATATAATAAGTACACTTATTATATTGGAAGTGGTATAAAAATGAAGCAACTTGATTTTAATTCAATTTATAAAAATGATTCCCAACAGTCGACCGGTCTACTCTTTATCCGTGCCTACCACAAGTGGCATGGGCTGATTAAAAGCCAACTGAAAACAATTGATCTGACCCATCCTCAGTTTGTCGTTTTGACTACTCTTGCAGCGCTCCTGCGTCAGCAAGAATGGGTAAGTCAAACCGATATCGCCCGCTTTTCTGACATGGATGTCATGACCGTATCCCAAATCATCCGCCTCTTGGTTAAAAAAGACTTAATCCTGCGGGAAGTCCATCCCAAGGACAGCCGTGCCAACATCATACTCCTGACAGAACAGGGGCTACAAAAAGTCAATCAAGCCCTTCCTCTAGTTGAAGGCATTGATCAGGCATTCTTTGGAAAATTAGAAGATAAAACGGAAATACTGAATCAGCTCTTAATCAAACTGGAGACCGCAAATGACTAGATTTTGGATTGGCGTCGTATCAAAAGAACATGTACTAAGAGGGGTAGAAGGTGGTTTTTGTCAAGTCTGCCATGGAAAAAAAGCACCACTAAACCGAATGAAAAAAGGAGACTATCTTCTCTACTACAGCCCTAAATATCAGATGAATGATCAAGAAAAGCTGCAGGCCTTTACAGCAGTTGGTAAGATCCTAGATGATACTGCCTACCAAGTAGAGATGTTCGAAGATTTCTTCCCATTTCGGCGAGATGTCAGCTACTATCAGCCAGTCAAAGACTGCCCCATTGAGCAAGTCCGCCAGCATCCTCAGTGGCGTCAGTACGCCTCCCAGCTGAGATACGGACATTTCGAAGTTTCGAAGGACTTCTTCCTTTATGTTTTTGATCAAATGAAAGTCGATAGTCCTGCAAATAACTAGAAACAGCTATACTCGATTATCTTCTCCCTCAAAAGACCGTATCAGCTCTTTCTCAAAAATGAAGTTCCGATTCATTTCATGAATCGGAACTTTTGATTTGTGGTGAAATTCTTAGCCAATTAAATTAACAAGAAAGCCGATAGCATACCTGTAACCACATTGGCTAAAGCATGCATGATCCAGCTGGCTAAAATAGAACCGCCTGATTTCTTTTCATTGACAAAACCTAGATAAGCTGCAATGCCACCAGTACACAAAATAATGACTAGGGTTTGCAACCAAGAAACCTCTGTTATAAACATAAGACCATGAAGGAGCCCAAAAAGAGCAGCTTGTATGGTATTGGCTATTCCAAAAGACAAGCTGACAGAGAATCTTTTTAAAAGAAAACCTCTGAATAGTAGTTCTTCTGGCAGGGAAGTTTGAAAAAGACTATAAATCAGAACAGCTGGCAAGGCTTGGAAGCTGAGGCCAGCAAAGCTTGAAGTTGCAGTTTTAAGATCTTTTACAATAGTATACAGTACTAAATATGAAAAGATAGTGAAGCTTAGTAAACCAAGAAATATCCAGAGCCACATCTTATGATTGCCGGTATCTTTTAGCGGTTTAAAGCCTATCCAATCTAGAAATGAACTTTTCCTTCTTGCCGTCACAAACCACCAAATAAAAGGAAGCAACATAAACAAAACAATTTGAATCAGAGCATTCGTCATTTGTTGAATAAGATTTACCATCATTAAAAACTCCTTTCTCTCTTTTCTTTACCATCATCATATAAAACAAACTTCAATTATTTATTAAGTAATTCTAAATTGTTTCTAAAGAAAAAAGAGATTTTAAAGGTATAAAACCCAAGATTTTTACTGCTTCCATTTTCTTGCCATTCCACTTACATTTTGCTAAAATGATGTCAAAAATCAGTGAGGAAAAATCATGCCACAAGAACTTTTTAAAGAATTCGCCCAGCTAGACCAAGTGGAAGCTATCGTTCTCGGTGGATCTCGTGCTGGACAGTATTTTGACAAAGACTCAGACTATGATGTCTATATCTACTTGACGGATTCCATTGCTCCCATGACTCGACGCAATATCCTCAGCAAGTACTGTTCCTACATGGAAATCGGCAATCAGTTTTGGGAACTCGAGGATGACTGTGTGCTGAAGAGCGACATCGAAATTGAGCTCATTTACCGTACACTGGACAGTTTCGATAAAGACCTGCAGACTGTAGTCCTAGACCACCAAGCTCAGAATGCCTATACTACCTGTATGTGGCACAATCTGCTCCACAGCAAAATCATCTACGACCGAAATGGTCACTATGAGACACTTCAGAACAAGTACAGACGACCTTATCCAGCTGAGCTGAAAAAGAATATTATTAAGAAGCAGCTCCTCTTACTCGATCAAGCCATGCCAGCTTTCTCCAAACAAATTGAAAAAGCGCTCAAGCGTCAGGACCTGCTCAGCATCAATCACCGTAGCAGTGAATTTTTTGCTTCCTATTTTGACTTGCTCTTTGCCCTAAACGAACAGACGCATCCTGGAGAAAAGAGAATGCTGGAGTATGCAAAAACCAACTGCCCGCTATTACCTCAGCATTTTGAAGAAAATATACAGACCTATTTTGAAAAACTCTACACTGAGCCCGCTGAAGCAATGAAACTTATCAATCAGCTAGTGACGACCATCAAAGAAGTCATTCCTCAAGAAATGATTGATGGTTTTTAGTAATGTTGTCGGAAATTATACATTCATTGCTACAGAAGCAAAAAAAATTAGGAGTTTGAACACTAGTGTTCAAACTCCTTTTCATATTTATTCTCAGCGATTCTTCGTATCCAGAATAATAGTCACTGGGCCATCATTGATTAGCTCTACCTGCATATCTGCTCCAAAAATACCCGTTTTGGTTGGTACTTCTTGCGCCAGTAGCTGATTAAATTCGTCATAGAGACGACTGGCTAATTCGGGTGGCGCCGCCTTGACGAAAGCCGGCCGATTTCCCTTCTTAGTATCCGCATGTAGAGTGAACTGAGAAATAGAAAGAATCTCCCCTTCAATGTCTTTAACAGACAGGTTCATCTTGCCCTCATCATCGGAAAAAATCCGCATATTGACGATTTTACGAACAGCATAGTCCAAGTCATCTGGACCATCATCAGGCCCGACTCCTACCAAGAGAAGCAAGCCAGACGAAATCTTGTTGTGTACTTGGTTCTCGATCGACACCTGAGCTTGTTTTACACGTTGAATGACAATTTTCATTTCTCTGCTTCTATTCCCTTTCCATCTGGATATCCTCTATCCTACACAGCAACTTTAGTCCGCATACTTATCCATTGGTCCGCTTAACTGAGTAGACCTCCGGCACGCTCTTAATCTTATCCACCACCGTCGTTAGCATAGATAGATTAGCAATACCAAAAGAAACGTGGATATTGGCGAATTTCATATCCTTGGTCGGCTGGGCATTAACGGTAGAGATGTTTTTAGTTGTATTTGATAAAACCTGCAGCACATCATTGAGAAGGCCAGTCCGATTTAATCCATAGATATCGATGTGGGCTGTATATTCTTTGGTCGTATTATTTTCTTCCCACTCGACATCGATCAGGCGTTGCTCATAATTTTCCTGAGCCTTAAGGTTCATACAGTCCAAGCGATGGATAGCCACACCACGACCCTTGGTAATGTAGCCAACAATATGGTCACCCGGAACAGGGTTACAACATTTAGCAATCCGAATCAGTAGACCAGATGCCCCCTGAATGACTACACCTCCCTCATGTCTGACCTTGAGGGTTTCTTTGTTTTCGACCTTGACCTCGCCACCTTTGACTAATTCCTCAGCTTCAGCTCTGGCCTTGGCCCGCTCCTCTTCACGGCGCTCTTTTTCAGTCAGACGATTGAAAATCGAAATGGCTCCTATCTCACCAAAACCAATAGCCGCAAACAGAGCTTCTTCTGTCTTGTAGCTGGTCTTTTGCAGAACCTCTTCCATATGCTTCTTGTCCATGTACTTATTGGCGACATAGCCATTTTCCTGGAATTGAGCCTGCAGAAGTTCCCGACCTTTAGAGATAGATAATTCCTTGTCTTGGTTTTTAAAGAATTGACGAATTTTATTACGAGCCTTACTGGTCTTAACCAGACCAATCCAGTCTCGACTGGGACCAAAAGAATTAGCACTGGTGATAATCTCAACCTGGTCACCTGTCTTAAGCTTAGTCGTCAGTGGAACCATGCGTCCATTGACCTTGGCACCTGTTGCCCTTTCCCCGACCTTGGTATGAATCTCGTAGGCAAAGTCGATTGGCCCTGAATCCTTAGGTAAGGCACGCACAGAGCCATCAGGCGTAAAGACATAGATTTCTTCAGCCAGATAGTTTTCTTTGACCGAATCCACAAATTCTTTGGCATCGCCAGACTCTGCCTGCAATTCCATCAATTCTTGAATCCAGTTCATTCCGATTGCAGATTCTTTGCTATCAACCTTGCCTTTGATGCCCTTCTTATAGGCCCAGTGAGCTGCAACCCCGTATTCAGCGACTTCGTGCATTTCCTTGGTCCGAATCTGAAACTCAATCGGTCCCTTAGGCCCATAAACCGTCGTATGGATGGATTGGTAACCATTGGCTTTGCGGTTGGCAATATAATCCTTAAAACGGCCTGGCATTGGTTTCCAGAGCTCATGGATATAGCCTAGCATAGCATAGACATCACTTGGTGTCTCCAAAATGCAACGAATAGCAATCAAGTCATAGATTTCATCAAATCGCTTTTTCTTGTCCTGCATCTTACGATAGATCGAGTAGATATGCTTAGGTCGCCCATAAATCTTCCCATGTAGATGACGTTCAGCTGCATAGGTCTCAATCTTACTCACGACTTCTTCGACCAAGGCTTCTCTTTCACGGCGTTTTTCCTTCATCATGTGAGAAATCTTATAAAACTCGACTTCATTGAGATAGCGGAAAGACAAGTCCTCCAACTCCCACTTGACGCTAGAAATCCCCAATCTGTGAGCCAAGGGAGCATAGATCTCCATGGTTTCGCGCGAAATCCGCTCCTGCTTATCCTTGCGTAAGTGCTTGAGCGTCCGCATATTGTGAAGGCGGTCCGCCAACTTAACCAAGATAACCCGAATATCCTCCGACATGGCCATCAGCATCTTACGGTGATTCTCAGCAAGCTGCTCCTCGTGGGATTTGTACTTGACCTTCCCCAGTTTGGTCACACCGTCTACAATCGTCCGGACATCTGGACCAAACTCACGCTCTAAATCATCTAGGCTAGCATCTGTATCTTCTACCACATCATGCAAAAAACCACAGGCAACTGTGACTGCGTCAAGCTTAAGCTTGGCCAGAATCCCAGCTACCTGAATAGGATGAACAATATAGGGTTCTCCCGACTTGCGAAATTGCCCGCTATGACAGTCCACTGCATATACCAAAGCTTTCTGAACAAAAGCCACATCCTCAGCTGCTAAATATTTCCTTGTTAAAGCGACGACCTGATCGCCCGTTAAATTCACTTCTTTTGGCATTCATTCTCTCCAATTTCTTGCCTATTATTTTATCATTTTTAAGGTAATAAGAAAACACTTATGCAAAGAGCCTGGCTTGTTTTAATAAAAAGACAGCAGAAGTCAAAAATGCTGTACCTCATCCGATGAGATACAACATCCTTTAGTTCATTAGTTCAGACAAAACACTGACGGCACTGAAGGACCAGATCAAAGCATTACACCCAAGATTTTGAATAGGCTTTTTCTGAATTGACGTAATTCTAGACAGACAAAGCAGCTCACCCATTCTAGATTTCAAGGTCCAGCAAACTCCAATTTTCCGAGCTTTTGTTGATTCATAAAAATTTCACCCTTTTTTAAAATCGTTCACCGTAAGGTAAAGAGATAAAATAGAAACTAGGACAAATACCATCCAGCAGGCCGACATATGATAGAGAGCTAATGAAGAAAATCCGAAAGTTCCTAAGGGAATAGAAAGAGTAAAGAGCAAGCCCAGAAAGTTATTACCCTGTGCTAGCATATCTGCCGGAAGCTTTTCCATAATCAAGGCATCCAATTTCGGAGCAGATTTTCCCATAATGTAAGCCGAAAAAGCCAGAAAAGACAGCCCAATAAAAGGATTCAGTCCCAAAAGATTTGATAGAGCTGTTAATAAAAAAGAAGTACTATTCATAATCAGCAGAAAAGACAGTGACTGCTTTGAAAAATAATCATTGGGTGTCAGACTGCCCAAAATAGCTCCGACTAATAAGATGATTTCCACAATAAGGAGCGACTGACCATAGCCTAGGCCAAGTATCCCCGCATTATGCAAAAAGTAGAAGTTATAGATGGCGCCTATGGATCCGCCCAAAGAATTAAGAGCCAAAATGGAGAGCAGTATGCCCACAAATGAAGAATTGCCAGAATTTTTGAAGACAAGTTCCATTTCTTGGTAGGTTTTTTTGAAATTTTTCCATAGCGAATTCTTTTCCGTCACTGGAAGAACCTCTTTGTGAGTCAAGGCATGACGATACCCTAAAAGAACTAGGGAAGATAAGAGAAAAGACAAGGCATTGATGGTTGCGACCAGGGGAAAGTTATTATTAGAAACCGTCAACAGCCAGACGCCAAATGATTGACCAAGGATACTTGATAGGTAAGAAACAAATTGAGTAAATGAATAGGCCTTAAATAAATCATCCTTGTCTAAATTATGCTGAAGAATGGGCATTCTCAAGCCAGACGCATAATCACTCAGAACATCTGTAACGATATTAATAAGACAAATGGCTGAAAAAGCTAGAAAGGTTTGATTTTGAATCATAAAAGAGACCAAACTGAAGAGAGCGGCCTGAATCACTCCCACTACTATCATCGTCTGGCCTTTTCTGACTGACCGATCTGCCCGTACTCCAATCCAGAAAGTAAAAACCGTTGGAACTATCGTAATCATGTTTGCTATAAAAACTGCCAAATTGCTATAAGGAAGGCTCGCCGCATAGATGACAAAGACTAGGTTGTAAATGTATGAGCCTAAGGAATTCAACAGCCTAGAGATAGTCAAAGCTCTGTATAAACTATGCCGAAGAAAAATTTTCATATTTTGATTCCTTTCAAATTGCTTGATTTCCCCTTTGCTATTTGTAGACACTAGTATACCTTAATACTAAAACCCCAGCTTAAAGTTTTCATATTTTCAAACCGCATATACTAAAATTATTTACGCAATAAAAAACGAGGCAGAAAGCTCCTACCTCGCTATTTTCTAGTAATCACTGTAATAAAAATTTTTTAAAGTTTATTTGCTATTTGCATTTATTCAAACTTTTTTAACCAGTTATCCCTATTCTTAGTATAGTAGTCCGCACTATGGTTGCAGTTCAGTAGCTTCAGAGTTCGGATAGCATCTTCCATTTTTTCTTTTCCTTGACTTTTCTTCCCAGATATATAGTCAAACTGGCCCGAAGCAAACAAATAGATGATACGGAAATAAGCTTCATTTTCCCCAAAGAAGGAATCTTGAATCTGCTTATCAAAATAGGCTGCCTTGGATCGATTGTTTTTATCAATCGCCTTAAAAAATCCATTCAGTAA
Organism: Streptococcus sp. SG2; assembly: GCF_030439925.1. Lineage (NCBI taxonomy): Bacteria > Bacillati > Bacillota > Bacilli > Lactobacillales > Streptococcaceae > Streptococcus > Streptococcus sp. SG2. The sequence continues at coordinate 138,923 of NZ_JAQFJD010000003.1, forward strand.
AATGGTATGAATATAATTTCTATTGGATGTTAAATCCTTCAAATGGCTTGTTTTTACCAGCATTTCTCTGGTATACCTATAGTATAAATCAAGCGGGAGCAAAACCGACATTTCAGAAAACAATCTTAGCTCATACTCTCCCCAGATTTCAACTGAAAATAAATAATCAGATAGAAAGTCACTTTCTTCTTTCGTTATTTCCACACCTTCATCAAAGAGAATCATGTGAGCCTTAATCAGTAGGGCATTCAGGAAGTAAGTCGCTTTCTGAGGGGACTGGTGATACTTAACAATCTGGTCCTGATACATTTTTTCCAGCTTGGTCATATTCTGCTGGTCGTGTGCCTCCCAAAGCTGCTTTTGTAGCATATCGTAGGAGGTAGGCTGAAAACCGCGGACCAAATAAACAAATTCTTCCAACTCCATGTGAATATTCTCTAAAGCAACCAGTAATTTTGCAGCAGAGATATCGGATTCCCCATTTTCAAAGCGACTTAACATAGAGTAGGAAAAAGCATCGCCAGTCGCATTTTTTAAAGAAATATTCCGTCCCTGGCGTATTTCTCGAAAAACTTCACCCATATATGTATACATATTCCGTCTCCTATCTAATCTTATATTGGTTGACCACTGACTCTCAACTATTGGTTCAATTCCAACAAAACACTGACTGCAGTCAAGGCATAAAGCGGGGCTGTTTCAGCCCGCAGGATACGTGGGCCTAGACCTGCTGATACAGCACCTGCTTGATGAAAGGCATCTATTTCATCTGGAGACAGACCGCCCTCCGGTCCGAAGATAAAGAGAACTTTTGCTCCGGCTCCCAAGCCTGACAGCGCTCGGACTAGAGCCGCAGTTTCTCCTTCTTTGGCCGATTCTTCATAGGCCACAACGATGGTGTCAAATTGAGCCAGCTGAGCAAGAAAGTTTGCCTTTTTATCAAAGAGACGAACTTCTGGAATTAGATTGCGCTTGCTCTGCTCTGCAGCTCCCTGAGCAATTTTCTCTAGTTTTTCACTCTTTTTAGCCAGCTTTTTGCCATCCCACTTGGCCACCGACCAGTCCGCTGGAAAGGCCCAGATAGCACAAGCTCCTAGCTCCGTTACCTTCTGGGTGATGAATTCCAACTTATCGCCCTTAGGAAAGCCTGAAGCAATGGTCACTTGAACCGGCAACTCGGTATTATCCGCTAACTCCTCCAAGATTTCCAAGCTCTGCTGACTGGGGTCCAACACCTGAGCCAGTCGTTTTATGCCATCATCAAAGACCAGTGTGACTTGGTCGCCCTCTTTGAGCCGCATGACCGAAAACATATGTTTGGCCGTGTCCTTATCCGTGACAACCAGAGGAGACTGAGGGTTTCCTTTTATAAAATATTGCTGCATCTAACCACCTATCACGCCTGAAATGTCCTGCGTTTTCTTAAAGACACAGGCATTCCATTCGCCCTGAATCATATGCGTTTCCAGGAAAAATCCTGCTGCTTCTGCTGACTCGCGCACCATGTCCCACTTCTCAGAAATAATCCCACTCATAATCAGATAACCCTCATCTTTGACCAGACGATAAGCATCCTCAGTCAAATGAATGAGAATATCGGCCAAGATATTGGCAACAATAACATCCGCCTCGATTTCTACGCCTCGGAGAAGATTACCCGGCGCTACATGAATGTTCTCCATACCTGAATTGAGCTCAATATTTTCCTGAGCCACGCGCACCGCTACCTCGTCTAAATCATAGGCGTAGATGTCCTTAGCTCCCAAGAGAGAGCTGGCAATGGAGAGGACACCGCTGCCTGTACCCACATCCAACACCGTTTCTCCGCCCCGCAAGACCTGCTCCAGAGCAAAGAGGCTCATCTTGGTCGTCGGGTGAGTCCCCGTACCAAAGGCCATACCAGGATCTAGCTTGATAATCTTTTCTCCCATAGTCGCCTCATAGTCCGTCCAAGACGGCACAATGGTCAAATCATGAGTGATGCGAGCTGGTTCAAAGTATTTTTTCCAGTTGTCTGCCCAGTCTTCCTCAGCCAGTTCCTGCCGAGTCATCTGAATACCTCCCGTCTCCAAGCCAAAGCCATCCAGCTCAGCCAGACGCTCATTGGCCTGGGCTGCAACAGCCTCTATATCCACTGAATCCGGATAGTATCCCGTAATCCTGACCCGCTCACTCTGCTCAACTTCTGGAAAAAGCTCACCATACTGGTCAACCTGCCCCAGATAATCTGCGCTGTCATCGATAGCCACGCCCTGACTGCCCAGCTCAATCAGAATATTAGAGGCTGCTTCCTCCGCCTCACGCTTCACTTCAATCGTTAATTCCTGCCAAGTGTCCATCATTAAAATACCAAGCCCGTAAAACACAAAGCCAAAATAGGAAATCCTCTGACGACGTTTGCGTCTAAGAGAACTTTATCTTTTTGCCACAGTGTTTAGGGCGGGTTCAGTTTAGAAATTTAACTGAACGATCCTTTCTTTGTTTATTTTATTGTCTTCGTCATATAGACCATATCCATGCCCTCTTTTTCGGGCTCCGTATGGGTCTGATGATAGCCGTTTTTCTCATAAAAAGCCACCATGCCTTTATCCTGGAAAACCGTACACAAATCCCATTGCCTAATGGTGGAGAATTTCTCCTCAATCAGACCGAGCCCCTCGGAGCCATATCCTTTATTCTGGTGCTCTGGCAAAATCGCCACTGTCCCAATCCAGCCTGCTGTCTGTTCATCATTTGTATTCAAGCGAATAAAGCCCAGAATCTTCTCGTCGTCTTTGACAAAATAATAAAAACTATTGGGCCGCTCAACCAGCTTCCAGCGAATCCGCTCACGCTCCTCCAGATAGGGGTCGTATTGATCCTGATATTTCTCATAAACGGCCTTAAAACTCGCTCGCTGAATGGTAATAATGGTTTCTAAATCCTCAGCTCCTGCCCGCTCAATATAAATCATGATCGCACCTCCAAATAATCGCTCAACCTGTCCTGCAGCTGCGGAATAACCTTTTTATCTGATAAGAACTGACTCACATCCATCATCTGATAAGCCTGTCCCTCATCACCAAAGACAATGCTGGCAAATTCTTCCTGAGTGATGGTTCCCACCATAAAAATAGAGGTTTTGTCAGGATCAAGCATTCCTTGATATTCCTTAGCCCAGAAAATATCCACTTCTTTAAGCTTCAAACCAAGCTCTTCAAAAACTTCTCTTTGGACGCATTCAAAAGGCGTCTCCTCACCCTCACGGCCACCACCTGGTAACTCCCACATATTGGGCCAAGGAATGCTGGGCTTGTCATCGCGTAAGATAGTTAAAATCCTATCCTCACAAAAGAGGGCAATTTTACAGCCTGTGAAATTCATTCTTTTATTCAATAATTCCATGATTAAGTCTCTTCCTATGATAACAAACTGCTCTATGCTAGCATTCTACTTAGCTATTCTTGAATCAATTTTTGACAATCTAGATCCCAATATGCCTGCCATCTCCCCTGATTCTTACTAAAATAAACCGTAAACTCATCGTTTACATTATCTGCAACATAGCGAAGACTAGGTGGAGCCTCCTCGCAACTCAGTATCCATGGATGAAAATAAAAATATTTCTCTCGCCTCTCTCGACTATTGTTCAACTTTTTCTTGTTCTGAGGAATGGAGTTTTGAAACTCCCTTTCCAAACTGGACTGGATGGCATTATCAAAGTCGTTTAAAGAAGCTATCAACTGCTCAAACTGTTTCTCTTCACCAGTCTTAAAGTAAATCAAAAACTCAAATTCTCCAAAGCCTTCAGAAAACTCAAGTTCCATGATTTTTGCGCTCTCGTCATAAAGTCCCCCTTCATTAAAAAATCGGCGGCTTTCACACTTCAACACTCTCTCAAAATCTAAATTTTCAAATCGATTGCGTGGTAGAGAAATCCCATACTCTTGCGAGTTTGGGCTTATTTTCCTAAATAGCTGCTTGAAAATATGAAACATTTTTACCTCTTTTCTAGACTTCAACCCCTCTTCAGAAACACCAGTTAGATCCCCTTCTCATTTATATCAAGCAATCAAGCCGATTGAAACAAACCTAGCTTGTCAGCTTACAACAGAGTTTTCTTCATGGATTTCCTTCTCCAGCTCCTCTAACCAGTTTTCATAGTATTGTTTCTCGTTTCGTAGCATTCGGCTGCTATTCATTTTCTGTCTAGCAATCTTCATAGCCTTGCGAGTTTGAGCCATGTCGTTCCTTACCTTAAATTGATACCAGGCTTGAATGCTCTGCACATCTGCCATTTTTAGAGATAAAAAGGATTTAACGCTTCGAATACTTGCATATTCCTCCGCTTTCTCATCATCACCTTCTAGCAAGGCGATTTGAAGAAGGCATAGTTGGCAAAAAGTTTCAGACAGCGAGTGTTCTGTTCTCTCTAGTAAAGATTGAAATAGCTTTTTAGCTGTCTCTAAATGACCATCCAATATGAAAACCACTCCCTCAAGAGTTTGAATACTTTCTGCAAAACTCCCTCTCGCATCCTCATCAACAGGCATGATAAAGTCTTTCAAATCATATCCTTGAGGAGCTAGCAGGGTCTGGGCAGAATGCCTCAACACCATGTAGGCGTATTTGGTATTTTCAGGGTGTTGTCGCAATTCCCATATTTTTGCTCCATCGGTGATGCCGACTGGCAAAGTGTTGTTTAGAAAGAAAGACAAATTAAGAAAAATCCAAGTACCAGCAAAATACCAGCTTTTTGTCAAAAATCCAAACAATATCGCCAATAATATCAAGCTGAGATGAACCAGCAAACCTCCTGAAAGCATCAGAATGATTCTTTGATCACTTTCGTCCTCTTTTAATCCAATATACTGAGCACCAACATTTTTCAGAACGGCAGTTCGGCTAAGAGAAAACTTGCCTGACTTTTTGGTCAGAAGAAAATTCCCTAATCCAAAAGCCACCAGTCGATAGCCTGTCAGGTAACCGCAAAATGCGTGTCCCAGCTCATGAAGGATAAATATCAGATAGATGCTGAAGAAAGTAAATAGGTAACCTGGAACAAAGACAAACGAAAAGTCTAACTCTATAAAGGCAATTGTCCCAAAAGCAAATCCTAGCATCAAAAAAACGAAGGACAGACCAGAGATAAAAGACAAACCTATTTTCTTCATATACTTCCTCGCTAGTTTCTAATACCTCGGATAAGGATAAAATTCTCCTTCTTCCAAGCCGACTTTTCCTTCTTCAAAGACTTCTTGGTTCCATTCCATGACGAACTCTTCTGCTTCTGGGTCTTCCAAAAAGTCCATAAGCGCATCCAGCCCAACCTCTGCAGTGTCTTTGAGGAATAGCGCAAAATAAGCTAGAAACTCACGAGAAAAACCTTTTTTAGGTAGGTAAGGGATAACTGTCAAATAGTCTTCCTCATTGACTGTTGACTTGGCAGGATTGTAGAAAAGGACTGCTTCTTCAAAGAGGATATCGTCTGATGATACCTCTCCGTCCTCGTCCACCATCTCCACACCTGCAGCGTTTTGTGCTTCCAAAAGAAAACTCACTTCTACCGCATGGTTGCGCTTGTCCCAACTAATCTCAAAGTCAAAGGGAAAGTTCTTGTCCAATTCTTCCTCTAAAACATCTAAAAATCCGTATGTTGCCATTTTGTCCTCTTTCTATGCGACTCTTTAATCGCCCCGATTGCTCGGAAATATGCTAAAATAGATACTACCATCTTACCACATATACATCAGAAAATCCATGTTAGAAAGGACTGCTATGCCAGACAATCTCGCGCTTCGCATGCGCCCCAAAACCATCGACCAGGTCATCGGTCAGGAGCATCTAATCGGACCTGGAAAAATTATCCGTCGCATGGTGGAAGCCAATCGTCTGTCCTCCATGATTCTCTACGGACCTCCAGGAATCGGAAAGACCAGTATCGCCTCTGCCATCGCTGGGACCACCAAGTATGCCTTTCGGACCTTTAATGCGACAGTCGATAGTAAGAAGCGACTTCAAGAAATCGCTGAAGAGGCTAAATTCTCTGGTGGATTGGTCCTACTACTGGACGAGATCCACCGACTAGATAAAACCAAGCAAGACTTTCTCCTTCCCCTCTTAGAAAGTGGTCTGGTCATCATGATTGGGGCGACGACTGAAAATCCTTTCTTTTCTGTCACTCCAGCCATTCGTAGCCGTGTTCAGATTTTTGAGTTAGAACCCTTGTCCAATCAAGATGTTAAACAAGCCCTGCAAATTGCCATCAGCGACCCTGAAAGGGGATTTGACTTCCTAGTTGAGCTAGATGAGGATGCCCTTGATTTCATCGCGACCTCTACAAATGGAGACCTGCGTTCTGCCTTTAATTCACTAGACTTAGCCGTTCTCTCTACTCCCGAAAATGACAAGGGTATCCGCCATATAACACTGGATATCATGGAAAATAGCCTGCAACGGAGTTACATTACCATGGATAAGGATGGGGACGGTCACTACGATGTCCTTTCGGCCCTGCAAAAATCCATCCGTGGCTCGGATGTGGATGCCAGTCTCCACTACGCGGCCCGCTTGATTGAGGCTGGTGATCTGCCCAGTCTCGCTCGTCGCTTGACCGTTATCGCTTATGAAGATATCGGTTTGGCAAATCCTGAAGCCCAGATTCATACTGTAACTGCTCTAGATGCTGCTCAAAAGATTGGCTTCCCAGAAGCTCGCATTCTCATTGCCAATATCGTGATTGATTTAGCCCTTTCTCCAAAATCCAACTCAGCCTATGTAGCTATGGACAAGGCACTTGCCGACCTCAAAACATCAGGGCATTTGCCTATTCCTCGGCACCTGCGTGATGGGCACTACAGTGGAAGCAAGGAACTGGGGAATGCCCAAGACTATCTCTATCCACACAACTATCCTGGAAATTGGGTCAAGCAAGACTATCTGCCAGAAAAAATTCGTAGTCATCACTATTTCCAAGCAGAAGATACTGGTAAATATGAACGGGCTTTGGCTCAAAGAAAGGAAGCTATCGACCGTTTGCGAAAAATCTGAAATCCTTTTCAAAAAATTGCACTTTCCTCTTGATTTTTTTTGAAAAAGTGGTATCATATAAACATAGAAACGCTGTGGTGTACGACTTCACACTTAAGTGTTGACCGACTATTTTTTGTATTATTAGGGAAACAAAAGTCTTCTAACAGCATGTAGGCCGTCTCACACGGAAACAGCTTCAGTTAGAGCGAGTTGCCCACCTGCTTAATTGCGCGGGTTCAATACAAACCGTGAAGTTTCGGCACCAATACAGCTTTTTTCTTTGCCTCCTTAGCTCAGCTGGCAGAGCAGCGGACTCTTAATCCGTGGGTCACAGGTTCGATCCCTGTAGGGGGCATCTACATACAACAGGAAAAAGCCTTGATAACCAAGGCTTTTTTGCTTATCTATAACTGATTTGCCTCATCATTTGCCCCACTTTTAAATCTATCTTTTCTTTTTGAATCAAATTACATCTTAACAAATAGTGTAAAGCCAGTTACTTTTGCTTTGATGCCATACAATATTTTCATGTAGAGAAGACAAATTTTATCTTCTCTTTTTATTTTCAAAATAATAAAAACTGATTTTCTTTTCATAAATCAGACTGAAACTTCCAAATTTTCCATTTTGTTTATTGATATTTCCTCTAAAAAGGTGTATAATATTTTTATTATCAAACTATACTATACTATATAGGGGGTATTGAAATGAAATTTTCTAATCGTTTACTGCTATTCCTTGCAGGAGTTGTTTTTGTCCTTTTAGGACTTTTCCTATTTACAAACCCAGTAGCTAATCTTGTTGCTTACAGCTGGTGGATTGCATTTGGTTTACTGGTTTCTTCTATAGCAGCTATTTTAGGCTATTTCTCTGTACCAAAAGAGCTTCGCTCACCAGCTCATCTTTTCCAAGGGATTGTTAATCTTCTCTTAGCTCTTTACCTCGTTGCCTATGGCTTTGTGACGCTGCCAGTTGTCATTCCAACTATTTTAGGAATTTGGTTAATTGTAGAAGCCATTATAGTTTTCTTTAAAGGCAATCGTCTGGGATTGATTTTCCCTATTATTGGCAACCATATCATGTGGATAGCGTTGCTTGCATTTTTACTAGGTCTAGTGATTTTGTTCAATCCAGTAGCTACAAGTGTCTTTGTCGTTTATGTCGTTGCCTTTGCATTTTTAATTGTTGGTTTCACCTATATCCTTGATGCCTTCCGTAAATAATCTAGCTGCCATTTTGGGCATATTAAAATAGCTGGGAAGTTACATTCTCAGCTTTTTCTGTTGCCTCCTTAGCTCAGTTGGTAGAGCAGTAGACTCTTAAGCTATGGGGCGCAGGTTCGAGCCCTGCAGGGGGCACATCTAAATCAACAGAAATAAGCCTTGAAACCAAGGCTTTTTTTAACGTCTAATAGCTTTTTGTAGAAAAGTATTTAAAAATAAAAGAGAAGAGAATCTCTCACTCTCTTCTCAGTATATCTTATTAAATTTAGTTTTTCTTAATCTAGCTGATTTTCCTTTGCAACGACAAATTCCTTAACCAATCGATAGATAACAGCAAATATCGGTGTAAAGAATATCATCCCAAGTAAGCCAAAGAGATTGCCTCCAATACTAGCAGCCGCAAGCGTGAAAATAGCTGGCAAACCAATAGACTGACCTACAACTCTAGGATAAATAAGGTTTCCTTCAATCAGCTGTATAACTTGATATAGAAGAAGAGAAAGTAAGGCTTGAGTAGGACTCACTGTGAAGATAAAAATCGCTCCCACAACACAAGCAATCATAGGCCCTACATAAGGAATGAACGATAGCACTCCTGCAAAGATACCTGTCATTACTCCATAGGGTATCCCAAACACGCTGTAACCAACCGCTATCATAACTCCTATGATAACTGCTTCAATCAGCTGACTCATCAAAAATTGGTCATAAGTCTCTAGTGCTACTTGTCCAATGTAAGTCAACTTTATCACCACCTTCTCTGGAAGAAAAACTTTTAGAAGTCGACTCGTCATCGCTGCCAAATGTTCCTTACTGGATAAAAATGAAAAGGTGAAGACTATAATCAAAAAGGCATTCATCAAACTTGAAAAAATATTGCCGATATTACTAGTCAGACCTGATAAAAAACCTATCAAAGCTTGGCTAATAGAACTAGATTGTCCCTGTATGCCTGATACGATAGTTGACAACATGTCTTTGGTTACAAATTCCGAGCTGCCTAGCAATTTCCCAAGTTGAGTAAGGACTGTTGAAAGGACTGTTCCCAGCTGACTAATAGTCTGGGCTAGGGTTGGCAGCACCAAAACCAAAAGAGCAATCACGATTAAGATAAGAGCTAGGAAAACAAGTACCATGGCAATCGGACGACGCAACTCTGCCTTTACCTTCAATTTAACTAAGTACTGTTCAATTTTTTTCATAGGAACATTAAGCACAAAAGCAATAACAGCACCATAAATCAAGGTTGATATTACATCAAAGAGAGAGATTGCTCCTGATATAAAGCTCGATGCATTCAGAATTACAAGAGCAACCAGCCCTATAAAAAGTATTAACGGGGTGTATTTTTTTACTAAGTTCATAAATTCTTCTTAATAAACATGTTTAGATACGACTATACTATTTGGTTTTTCAAACTCTCGATTAAGGTAGGCTTGGTAAGTTCCTGGAGCGATAAATCCTTTGGGTGAGAGGATATCGGTGCCAGCCTGACCGACTATGGTATCAGCCAAGAGCACACAGTTTGTAGATAAGACAAAGTAGGATTTAAACTTAGATTTGATAAATTTATAAAGTTCCCCATCTGTCTCATGTCTGATTTTATAAGCGTAGGTGTAGTCTTCCTTACCATCACCTGTCATGATTTTATCTGCACTTGGCTCCCATGGAATCGTCAGTTGTTTCAATTCAGCCAACTTTTTCTGAACTGCTTTTTCCATTTCAGGCGTCAAATCTATCCCATAACCAAAAAGCGTTTTTTGACTCTCACGTTTACATAGGTCAATGTACTTGTCACGATCACAGAAATATAAGACACCATCTCCTACCATGCCAAATAAGGTCTCAGAAGACGGATCATAGTTGCCATAAGAAATAACACGGCCTTGATAGCAGATATCCACATGACCAATTGCCGAAAACAGAGAGGTCTCAGCTGTATGAACAAAAATTTCAAGCTCCGCTGTCTTACCAGACTTCACCATTCCAAGATGGATATCCTCTCTCTCATCAGCATTTTCCTGCATGAATTTGTTGATTTTTGCTAAAGTACTTGCAGGGATGAGAGCGGCTAGGACAATAGGTAAGCTCATTCTTACACGACGTTTGAGATGGTTTTTCCCAATTTCCTCCTCAAACAAGAAACCATCACGGATATTGGACACACCATAAAGGAAAAAATAAGCCCCTAATACAAAGAGTTGAAAGACAGAATTTCCTGTAGAGGACAAAAGACTAGTCCCACCAAGAAAAACTAGTACGAGTCCATCTAGTAAGAGACGAAAACGAGGTCGAATTTTGTTTTTGCGGTAGAGAACATAGGTGACAAGGTTAATACTAGCATGAAAAATCTGATAAACTCCAATCACAAGAGCCAGAACATAAATCGGTATATCAGTCGCAAGATTAGAACCTAGCAAATATCCCAGCACTAACAATTTAACCAGTGCAACTCCCAAGGTGTCCGTTGACTGACTTTTTTTGAAAATACGTAATACTAAATCTAAGACCGTTGCTATCCAAGCTAAAAACAGAACCAGTCGAATAACCTTTACTGGCAACCAAGTCCCCGTGACCATCAAGATGAGACCTAGCAGAACAAACAAGAACCCCTGAGCAAGTAATTTCTTACCTGTCAGACCTAAAGATAGAATTTTCGCCATATAAAAACCTTTCAACAATAAAAATTAAACACTCCGATTAAACTGACTAGTAAATAGCCAACACTACAAACAGCCTGTGCCAGCAACATATGGTGACTAGAAATGACTGTAGTAATGTCACCATCTTGTCTTATGCACTTCTAAAATTTGTTATATTGATTAGAAACCAGAGCTTATAAAAACTAGCTAAACTCGAGAGATAGACACAATTGCGACGAAAAAATGTATAACCAATTCAACTTGTTAAGGTAAGAAAGCATTATTTCCAATCTATTAATTATTCATCTATTACCTATTATGACACAATATTCCCTATAGTTCAACTTTTTACTTGTTTTTATATTACACGGACTAAAAAGTTTTCAACAGTTGATTGCATTTGTTTTAATAAGTTTTAACCTTTCTTGGTTAGATAAAAAAAGAACCATACAGTTTAGAATCTGTATGGTTTTTGCCCCACTTTTGTCCCATTTTTAAATCATGACATTGAAAATACCTAAAATCACTTATATTTCAATATTTTTAATTGCTCTCAATATGAAAGTCCTTTCCAAATCCCTGTAGGGGGCATCTAAATACAACAGGAAAAAGCCTTGATTTACTAGGCTTTTTTGTGTAGTCTTAGCACTAAAAACGATAGAAAAAGCGGCCCTTCTGTACTGACCTCAAAAGTTGGACAGAAAAAACCTAACTTTTGTGGCGCAGTTCATTAGCGCCACATAAAGTTATTTAAGCATATCCTTTTCTCTCATTACCATTTTCTGTTATAATAAATTGTACTTCTAAAATAGAAAGGTCTTAAGATGACAACTCTTATTAAACATAAACGTGTAGAATTTTCAGAACTTTTTATGACTTAGTTTTTGTTTTTGCAATTTCAAAAGTAACTGCTTTAATTCACCATCTTCATAACGGTATTTTGACTTGGAATTCTTTCCTTGATTTTTTCATTGCTATTTTGGTTCTCATCGATTCCTGGATGATTCAAACCGATTATACCAATCGCTATGGAAAGAACTCTTTATTTAACATGGTAATCATATTTATCAAAATGGGACTTTTACTCTTTATAGCCAATATGATTGGACCTGATTGGCAACAATATTTTCATTATGTCTGTTGGGCTATTGGTACATTAACCCTTACCTTATTTTTTCAATATTTGGTTGAGTTTTTTAAAAAATCAACCGATAATGTTCATAGGGAAAGTATCAAAGGTTTTCTATGGATAACAGGTCTACGAAGTTTAGAAATCTATCTAGCAGCTCTTCTTCCTATTTACATTGGAGTCTATATCCTTTATGCTAGTATTCTGCTAACATTTATTACGCCAAGTATCTTGCTTAATAAAGATAAGCATTACCAGGTAAATCTCCCCCATTTAATCGAGCGCATCTCCCTTCTTGTCATTATTACGTTTGGAGAGATGATTACGAATCTAGCTAACTTCTTTACAATCGAGAATTTCTCGATTTATTCGGTTCTTTATTTCATTATTATGATTTCTCTGTTCTTGTTTTATTTTGGTCAATTCGACCATGCTATTGATGAAAAATCTAATCAAAAGGGACTATTTCTAATTTACAGTCACTATCCTATTTTCATTGGACTTATGATGATGACTGTATCGATGAGTTTTCTTCAGAATCCTGAAGCTAATCGTCTCTTTGCAACCAGCTTCTCTTATATCGGATTTGGCCTCTTTCAAGCTGCTGTCCTAGTAAATGGGCCCTATAACAAACACTATCTTCGCTATTCGAAAAGTTACTACTGTGTCCAAGCGACACTCTATCTGGCTGCCTTTATTCTCTCTTTGATCTTTGCTTCTAATCCTATAATAGTAGTGAGTATAACAACCATTTTAGCTCTAGCTATAGCCATTCATTCTATTTATTTTTATATGACACAGACTAAAAAACATTCCAAATCTAACTGGGAGTTATTTTAATGAGTTTATAACATAAAAAAGCTTTGGGAACCAAGGCTTTATATGATATCAATCACCGACCACGAAAATGTTTAGCTTACAGAACTGCTAGTGAAGCTCTAGAGGATGAGTTCGAGTAAATGTTGCACTTATTCTTGCAATTTATCATTTACTTGATGCACGAACTCGATATTTTTTTCGTTAATTTGTTTTTGCCCCACTTTTGCCCCATTTTTAAATCCTGACATTGAAAATACCTAAAAGTATTTCCCTAAAATCAGCTATATTTCAACATTTTTGTTTATTTTCAATATGAAAAGTTCTTACAAATTCATGTCGTTATCCTGAGAATAGTTAGAATAAATTAAAATAAGGTCTTTATCTAACACGAAAGCCACATATGTTTATTTTTCATTAACTTGTGTAATGAAAAATAACTGAAAATCTTTTGCATCTTTCTGAGTCGGAAAGTCAATTATAATATTGTCCAACGCAGTACCAAACCACCTATTTGCCGACCTTTTTCTATTGCTTTTACAGATAGGAGTATTCTTCCCTTAGCCAGCCAACGGTTTATCGACTTCATCCTTGCTAATAAACACCTGCTCTGTTAAGACGGGACACTCTTATCCCAAAAAAGTTCCAAAGTCTCACCTGACTCTGGAACTTTTTGATTTCTACACTTATTGTTTGGCTTCCTGTTTTAATTGTTGCACCTGTTCCTCGTACTGGACAAGCTCCTTGTCTTTTATATTGATAGTCGCTTCTGCTTCAGCAATGCGGCTTCTCAGATCTTGAGTCTTGCTATGGTGATAGCTAATACCAATAACACTACCAGCAATGATTCCGATTACTAGACAAGTAAAAATCACCAAAATCAAGGAAGCAGATAGTTGTGTAAAGACAAGACTGACAGTTACTGTTTGACGATTGAGCAGACCAAAGCAGATCACAATGACTAATAAGATCAAACCGCCAATTAGATAAGCCTTATCTTTCAGTGACAATTCATTAAATTTTTTTAGCATAAGTTCCTTTTCTCCTGACTATGTTGATAGAAAACTACACAACATTTAGATATTAACCGAAGCCATTCTACCAGAAAAATTCGATACTGTCAATAATTATTTGATTAACACTCCGTAACTCTACTTGAGTATTTACACATAATTATTGACAGTATCCCGATTTGATCTCGCACTGACATTTATTTATAACAACACTATATATCTAGTATAGCATAATCATTAGGTATTATAGGTTTTCAAACCAAATAGGAAACCTATATGAGTCATTCGTTATTTTTGCCCCACTTTTGCCCCATTTTTAAATCCTGACATTGAAAATACCTAAAAGTATTTCCCTAAAATCAGCTATATTTCAACATTTTTGTTTATTTTCAATATGAAAAGTTCTTACAAATTCATGCAGGGGGCATAGAAATATAGAAAAGAAAGCCTTGAAAATCAAGGCTTTTTTGCTTAAATTTTTAGGATATTCTGAGTCTAATATAGATGAAATTCTTTTCTCATAACAAAAAAACGCTATGTAGCGTTTTTTTATTCTTCTTAGTTACTCATCTAGTCGAATAAACATCATTGCATTAAGTAAGGAGATGAGTGCGACTGTATTAATATTATTGGAATAGATCAGTCTCTTATTTTCAATAGGAGGAATAATAAAATTAGAAATAATGATGTCGTATGGTGATTCTTTTAGAGACTCAAGTGATAACTCTAATTCACTCCAAACTTCCAGTTCAAAATTGTTACTACAATAGTAAGAAAGTGTCTCTGCTATTGATTTTGCATGATACTGATCAAAATTACTCATGACCAAAACCTTTAATTTAGGTTGATTTTGTAAAAGATTTAGCACCAAGTGTTTGCTATGGGTGATAAAAGTATAGGTCAAATGATTGACCTTCATTGAACTACGATCCATATCCAAAGCCTCTAGATAGTGTTCAATCCCTTCCTTCACCTCTGAAACGAATCGAGGGAAAATATTTTGAAAGTTCTTGATTGTATTGCCTTTTTGATCAAATAGGATAAACTCTGTTGATAATTCCTGGCGATGCAGATGTGCCGTATTATGCAGATGCCAGATCAGATTGTCCTTATTGTCTACTTGGAGATTATACTCTCTTGATACCTGATCCACTAAATCTCCCAATAACTGATACGATTTTTTTACATAGCTGTCTGTTTTTGCATAGTTCAAGAAAACTTCTTCATCTATGAAAAACATTTTTTGAAAATAGGATACAAATAGTTGACCGATCACTTCTTTATTCAGAGAGATATGATATTCAGAATCAAAGCTCGCTACAATGTCTTCGATTCCTTCTGCCTGCATGAAAGATTCTAACAATTGATTGTTAAAAGAATTTTTCTCAACTTCCAAGAAATGACCAAACTTTATTCGGTATAAATTCGTAACAAGGAGCAACTTTAACATTCGTTGAGTTGCGAAATTGACTGGAAAGGCAGTTTCTTTATAGACCAGTTCTAAAAGCTTACACAAAGGTTCTACTGAAAAATCTTCAAATGGCCATTCAAGGAAATAATATTTCTCTGAAAAATACTGGGCAAAAAAGTAACGGATATCGATCTCATTCCCAGTGATTCGAACTGGATTGAGGCTTATTTCAAAACGATATTGTTTCTTAATAATTTTATTAATATGACTGATGATACGATAAAGAGAGGAAGAACTGATATAAAACTCTTTGCAAATACTATCAGCATCACTTCCTTCATTAAAGAAGATAAATTCTAAAATTGAAAAATGAGTTGAATGCTTAAAAAAATGATGATAGACCATCTCAATATCACTATCATCGGTATTAATGATACGGATGCCGTTTGTTGAGGAATGAAATATCAAGTCAGGAAAAGAAGACCTGACATGGGACAAGTCATCTTTTACAGAACGTTCTGTACAATGCAATAATTCCGCTAGTTCAGAAATATGAAACCAGCGCTTATTTTCAAATAGTATTTCTAATAATTCTAATTGTCTGTGACTTTTTTTAGACAGTAATTCTCGCATTAAAATATTATCTTTCTTTATATAGTGTTTTATTATCAGGCAATTATACCATATTTTATGCATTTAACCTTGTTTAACAACTTTAAAATATATCTAAAAACGCTGATAAAAGCCTGTAGAACAAGGAATTATTATCTTTGCGTATCTATGGTGCAGATAAACGGAAAGAAAACCAAGCTGAATTATTATGTTTCAAAGTTGGAAAATTATATAATCATATTAATCAAAAGATTTGAATTTTGATTTAGTAAATTTAGAAAGGAGAATCGATATGCTTTGGTCTATTATTGTCGGAGGTGTTATTGGTCTTATTGCTGGATCAATCACTAAAAAAGGTGGCTCTATGGGTGTTATTGCAAATATTGTTGCAGGTTTAATCGGTTCAACTGTCGGTCAATCACTTTTGGGAACTTGGGGTCCTAGTTTGGCTGGTATGGCCTTGCTTCCTTCTATCATTGGTGCAGTTATTGTAGTAGCTGTTGTATCATTTTTTGTAGGTAAAAAGGCATAAATTGTCTTTTTACTTTCAGAATACAATTTAAAACTTAATGATGTGAGGATTCAATATGTCAAAATCAAGAAAAATACTTTTTCTCATACTATGTATTTTAATCTTGACGATTTTGATTCCTGTTTTGCTAGATTTTCATAAAGTTAGCGGTCTGGGGCTTCAACTATTTACCTGGAAGTTGTTCACTTGGAAGCAAATTCCTTTTGTAGGATACTATCTTTCTAGATATGTCTTTTGGGGCACTGTGGTTTTAGCAAGCTTAATCTTACTACTGATGTTAGTGATAGTTTTTTATCCTAAGAGACGTTTAGAAATTCAGCTAGCTGATGCGGATGGGAAACTGATGCTGAAAAATTCAGCGATTGAAGGATTTGTTCGTAGTCTGGTAACAGATCACGATTTAATTAAAGATCCTACAGTTTCAGTAAATAGCCGTAAAAACAAATGCATGGTGTCCGTTAAAGGGGCAATCGTTCCTTCGGAAAACATTATCAAGAGAAGTCAGTTGATTCAAGAAGAAATTGCGTCTGGATTGACAGAATTCTTCGGAATCAATCATAATGTCAAGCTTAAAATCTCTGTCTCAGACTTCAAGCCAAAAGAAGTGGCTAAAAAAACTACTAGTCGTGTAAAGTAAGGAAGTAAAAAATGGAATGGTTTAAAAAATATCAATATCCAATCTTGTCTGGATTAGCAGGCATTATTCTAGCGTGTTTTATCCTATCCTTTGGCTTCTTTAAGACTCTATTTGTCTTGATTTGCGCTACTCTAGGGGCAGGAATCGGATATTATATTCAAAACAAAAATATATTTAAATAAGAATAAAGGAGTTTAACATGTCAAATAAAGATGTTAAAGATGTTGCAAAAAAAGAAGTTGCTCAAGCAGCTCACGAAGTAAAAGGTGAATTGACTTATGATGATAAGGTCATTCAAAAAATTATTGGCCTTTCTTTAGAGAAAGTTTCAGGTTTGCTGGCTGTTGACGGTGGCTTCTTCTCTAACTTAGCAGATAAATTGATTAACACTGATAATGTCACTAACGGTGTTAATGTCGAAGTTGGTAAAGAACAAGTAGCTGTTGACTTGAATGTAGTAGTTGAATATCAAAAGAATGTTCCTGCATTATACGACGAAATCAAGAAAGTTGTTGTGGAAGAAGTTTCTAAGATGACTGACTTAGAAGTTGTTGAAGTCAATGTTAATGTTGTTGATATCAAAACTAAAGAACAGCATGAAGCTGATTCAGTTAGTCTTCAAGACCGAGTAACAGATATTGCAGAATCAACAGGCGAATTTGCTTCAGAGCAATTTGAAAAAGCAAAATCTGGACTTAGCGGTGGTTTTTCAGCTGTTCAAGAAAAAGTTGGTGAAGGGGTAGATGTTGTTAAAGAAGCTACTTCTAAGGAAAAAACTCGCGTTCATTAATACTATAACTACGAAAAGAGATTTTTATTTTATTTCTTTTCTATAAATAAAATACTTAAAAACTCATAATGGAGGTAAAGATTATGTCTACAGAAGAAAAATTCAACCAAGCTAAAGGTTCTGTTAAAGAAGGACTAGGAAAATTAACTGGTGATAAAAAAACAGAAAAAGAAGGGGCTGCTGAAAAAGTAGTTTCTAAAGTTAAAGAAGTCGCTGAAGATGCCAAAGATGCTGTCGAAGGCGCAATCGAAGGCGTTAAAAATATGATTAATAAAGATGACAAATAAAGCTAAGAGTTAATTTCTCTTGCAAAACATCTTTGTAATTTATAATAGTAAAAAGAGAGTGGGACAGAAATCGGTAATTCGTTAGAATTCGATTTCGTCGTCCCACCTCCGCACAGTTGAGTAGGGCTGTAAAAGCTGATGGAATCAGCGTAGTAGAGCCCACTCAACCACTGCGTCATGCTCGACAATCCAAAGACAATTGAGAGGCTAGGACTTTTATCCCAGCCTCTTTTTCATTTCTCTTGCAACAAACGGTGATTTGATTACTTATTTTTAGTCTCCGTTTCACTCTTTTCCTTATCAATCTTTTGAAGTCCTGATCATTCTTATATTGAATAATAAATTCTACTACTTCTTTTTCAGTCAATCGATCATTGGATAATTGTGAAATTTGAATTGAAATATTTTGCAAACCATAGTCATTTTGCTTACTAATGAGGTTTTTTAATTCCTCGTCAGAAAGATGTTTTCCTGAAATAGTTAACTTTAGTGTATTATTTTCTTTGATAAAGTTCTTTTTTAGTACTGTCTGCTCTTTAAACTGATCAGATAAGTATTTATTTATAGATTCATTAATTAGTGTTTCTCTAACTAATGTAGCTGCTGAAACCAAACTGGGAATAATAAGAATAAGCGAAACTAGAATTAATATTTTTCTCATTTTATAAGCTTCTTGATTATGTTTAATGTAACGATTTTTTACCATAGTTAAACTTGTGCCAATATAGGTAGCAATCATGATAAAGCTACAATTAATGAAAAATAAATAAGATGCACCTAGCATGAACTTAAAATTTCCTGTTGCTATAGAATAACCAACAGTGCACACAGGAGGCATAAGAGCCGTTGCAATAGCCACTCCAGGTACAATATTATTTGCTTCTTTTTTTCGTGCCCCTATAACTCCAGCCAACCCTCCAACAAAAGCTATAACAACATCCCAAATTGTTGGAGAAGTTCTAGCAATAATTTCTGTACTTGCATAAGAAATAGGAGAAATTAGAAAATAAACTGTCGATGCTATAAGACTCAACGAAACTTGAATAAACAAAATTTTAAACGACTTTCTGAGCAGATTCATATCCAATATCGCTAGCGAAAAACCAATCCCAAGAATGGGTGTCATTAGCGGAGAAATTAACATTGCACCAATGATAACTGGAGTAGAATCCATATTTAGTCCAATAGATGCAATCAACATTGCGCATAACAAAATAGCTAAATCACTTCTTGTTAAATCTAGATCATCATAAATCTTATTTCTAAATTCTGTTAAAGAATAAAGCTTGTCATCCTGTAAAATTTTTCTCAAAACAGCATTCCTCATATTAATGTTTTCCAAAGTATAAATCCACTCTAATTAATGAATGAAATTTGCAATATTGACAAAAAATATAGAAAGTGGTTTATACTAGTAAATATTTTAACATACAATTTGATAAATTTATTATTAACTTATTGCCCATACCATCCTAAATTTTAACTTTTTCCAATCTCCAATTATAGAAGCTCAACGATTATAATGTAGCACAAACGATACGCACTAAAATTTTTCAAACTTTAAGGAACCAATCTATTAGTAAACAATTGTTTAAAATCTATCTAGAATAAGAAAGACGCAACCACCTAAAACACGCTGATAAAAATAAACATTCTATTCATGCCTCACTTTCGCCTCATTTTGAAATAATCAGATTTAAAATCACTTAAAGTATCTTCTGAAAATCACTTACATTTCAATATTTTTGATCATTTTCAAGATGAAAAAGCCTCCCAAATGCATGCAGGGAGCATAGAAATATAGAAGAAAAAGCCTTGTAAATCAAGGCTTTTTTGATGTCAATTTGCTTTTGTATCAAATTTTGTAGCGAGTAATGATAAAACTTTTCTTGCTTCATCAAATTTATTAAGAATTCCCTCTTGTCTAGTACATTATGATATAATACTTTTTAAAAAACTCACTAATAGTGAATAGTGTAAATATCGTATATAAGGAGAACCAGACGAAAATAGAAATTTTATTATCTTATATTGCGCTTAAGCATCAAAGAAAAATAATTGGTGAAGAAATATTTGGAATTTTTAAGTAAGGATAGAAATATGACATTAAAAACTTATTTATTCAGGTGTAAACGAAGCAATTCTATATGGTTGTTTTGGATTTTTATTAATTCATTGGATGTTTTTATTATATCATGTTTGAATGATCAATTCAATCTTCGATTCGAAAGTTCATTTAGCACAGTTAACAGTTGATTTCTCAAACGACGGGCTTCTTTAATAAATTCATCCCGTTTATCTGCCCATTTTTTTGATTCGGATAAATCGTTCATTTTATAGTATTTACGTACATTATTATCTGAGTTTTTACGATTTTCAATAGTTGATTCTAGAGCTTCCGAAAGAACATCTCTTTCTCTAATTAACTCAATATTCGTCATTCTAAGGACGTTCATTTTTTTCACCTCACTTTCTAGTTTATTATATTTAACATTATACAGCACACAATACATCTTGTCAAGACTTTTTTGTTCATCGATTCGTTGTTTTGATTGACTTTTATGTGGTTTCGATATATAATTTATCTATATCGATATACAAAAATAAGGAGAAAAGCAAAATGCAATATACAACACTAACCCAATTTATAGATGAACAATGTACAAAATTAAATTTAAAAAAAGATCAAAAAACACTGATGAAAATGAGAACTAAGTTCGTTAGAACATTAAAAGAACTAGGTATTTGGGAGAAAGCTGAAACAAGATTAATTGATCGATCTAAAACCAAAGTATTCACCAACGCTCAATTATACGAACTACATCAAGCAGTTCGCCCATACTTATTGAAACTCCTGCCAGAACACGAACGACTAGAAATAGAACAAACACAAGAAAATAATTTAAATATTATAAAAGAACATATAGATGAAGTTGAAACAAAACTAACACTATCAATGGAAAACTATGATCTTGATGAATATAAGAAATATATAGAAAAACAATATGAACCACCAATTCCTACACAAGAAGAAATCAATAGTCTCATGCTCGAAGCTCTATTTTTAAAATTCTTCGAACCTATTAATATTAAACAATGGTCAGACGATTTAGCTCTCATAGATTTCATCGATCCTTATGATAGTGATGAAGTAACAGATATAATAAATATAAAAGCTCAAAATCGACTAAAAGATAAAATCAAAGCATACGTTAAAGAAAAGAAAGATTAAACACTCTACGCATTTATTTCACGGTTCGATTGACAGTAAGCTCTGCAACAAAAAAGAAGGAAGGAAGTCAAATCCTTTCTTCTATTTTTTAATGTGTTCTTGTAAAAATCTGTTCGTAGAAAGTACCTGTACCTACTATCCCAAATTTTTCTCTGCTTCTTTTTGGATTTTTGTTAAGGTTCTTATAAAGTAATCTACTACATTTCATATCTACCAAAAAATCCCTAGAAATAATTTCAAGGGATTTTTGAATCAAAGTTTAACTGTCTCGACTCCAAAAAATTGCTAATAGAATCACTGCACCTAAGATAGAGGGTACTACAGCTGTGTCATGGAGAAGTGGCCCCCAGGTCCCAAAAAGACTTTGGCCTATCCAGGCTCCAAGTAAGCCTAGTATCATCTTGCCGATGCATCCCATCCGCTCGCCTCTATTGGTAATTGCGGCAGCTATCAGACCAATGATAAAACCAACTAACATACTTCCAAGCATGACTTAACCCTCCTTTTTAAATCGTTGAACCAACCAAAGGATGGCCAAGGAAATCACTGAACCAACAAAAGAAGCAAAAATTTTAAAGATAGGGAAAAAGACAACCAAGCCAAGCAGGGCACCGATTAAGCTGACCAACAATTTTAATTTCCATTGTTTGGGCTTCTCAAACGGCGTCAATATGACTGCCACAGCTGTCGTCAGTAAACAAGCTGGCAAAGTGAAAATCAATACAAAAATTAGTCCTGTCATCTTAAATTGCCCAGTCTCCATTTCTAAAGATTGCTACACGGCTGCCATCTTCGCGGATACCATCAATATCCATCTGATTAGAGCCAATCATAAAGTCCACATGGACATCCGAGCGGTTGAGACCTGCCACCTCCAACTCTTCTTCGGAGAAATTCTCTCCGCCCACTACACTAGTCGCATAGGCTGCACCGATAGCCAAGTGGTTAGAAGCATTTTCATCAAAAAGTGTATTGAAGAAGGTGATACCTGACTGAGAAATCGGGCTGGGATCTGGTACCAAGGCACACTCACCTAAAGCACGCGCACCAGCATTTTCAAAGACAAGATCCTTCATAACCTGGTCTCCCTTTTCAGCAGTAATGTCCACAATCTGGCCATCCTTGAAGGTCACCTTGATGCCTTTGATGATGTTGCCATTATAGCTGAGAGGTTTGGTGCTGGTCACATAACCTTCTGCCCGGCGGAAATCCGGTGCTGTAAAGACCTCTTCTGTCGGCATGTTGGCAATGAAATACTCGCCCTGGGCATTGAGACTGCCAGCTGACTCCCAGTGATGGTTCTTAGGCAAGCCCAATGTCAAGTCAGTTCCCGGCGCTGTGTAGTGGAGAGCAGAAAATTGCTCTTCATTTAAAATCTTCGCTTTTGAGCTGAGTTTTTCTTCATGAGCCTTCCAAGCCGCAACTGGATCATCCTCATAGACACGGCAGGTTTTGAAAATCTGATCCCAGAGAAGATCTACTGCTTCCTCATCGCTAGATGCATTTGGAAAGACCTTCTTAGCCCACTCAGTACCCGCTGCTGCAGCGACTGTCCAGCTGACTTTATTGGATTGGGTTGCGATTCGCATCGGTTTCATAGCTAGTCCCAAGGCCTTAGCAGAAGCTGATAATTTCTCAGCATCCACACCATTCAAAGCACCTGGGTCAGATGAACGAACACCCAAACGACTGGCCTTCTTTTCTAGAAGATAGTTCATCTCAGCCACCTTATAGTCAGGGATATTATCCAAGCGGTCCATCGGCGCATGGAGGAATTTCTCGCGATTAGTGACATCATCCGCCCATTGGATGATAACCTCATGAGCTCCCAGAGCATAGGCCTCCTTGACAATCAAGTGGGCCAATTCACGTTGCTCCACATCGATGTTCAAAGCCAAGGTATGGCCAGGTTGCACGTTGATGCCGTTCGCCACCAACAATTTTGCGTATTTTTCTAAGTTTTCTTTAAAATTTGGTAAAACCATTTTTTCTCCTTAATAAGCAATATTCTCTTCCTAGTATACCATAAGTACACGCCTCCTGCAGAATCCTTACAACAGAAAATGCCTTTCCTTCCGTCTGGAATACTTTTTTCTCTGCTAGAATATTAATATTTAAACATAAACCAAGACTTTCTACCGTGAGAAAAACGCCTGAAACAAGAATGTTTCAGGCGCTTGGATTTTTGAAAGCTGAGGATTAGGGAATGACATAGCCTTGGTCATCTACCATATGAGGATGTTCTGAATTTCCATTCTCCCTCAAGGCTTCCAAATCTTGATCCAAAATGGAATTGTAGTCTGTACTTCCTTCACGTGTTACACGAGTCGATACTTGTCGCAAAAGTTTTTCGTTGAGATTGCGAACCCAGCGACCGTTACTGTGGTCATTGGCACGCAAATAATTTCCTTTCACAATTTCCCCATACAGAGCTTCGTTGACTTGGTAGCCTTGCTTGCGTAATCCCATGAGACCAATCTCTACAATCTCATCTGGATTATAGTCCTCAAAGTCAAAGACATTTGGAATCCGACTTTGCAATCCTGAATTGACTTGCAAGAAGTCATGCATCTCCCTAGTATAACCAGCGAAGATAATGACGATATCTCGACGGTGATCCTCCATAAATTTGAGGACTTCATCCAAGGCTTCCCTCCCGAAATCATCATTTTGACCAGTGTAGAGCGTGTAGGCTTCATCAATGAAGAGGACCCCACCTAACGCACTTTCTAAGACTTCACGCGTCTTCAAGGCTGTTTGACCTTGGTAGCCACCAACCAGATTGCTTCTAGATACTTCAATGAATTTCTTCTGCTTGATGACGCCTTTTTGGAAGAGAATATTCCCCAAAATGCGTGCAACAGTCGTCTTCCCTGTACCAGGATTTCCAAGAAAGAGCGAGTGCAGGGTTGTATCTTCCACAAGACCACCTTGCTCTGCCCGTTTTTGGTTGAACTCAGCCATGGCTACAAACTGTTCAACTTGCTCTTTCACTTTTCCAATTCCAACCAAGCGGTTGAGAGTTGCCATACCATCTTCTTCCTTATCTGCCCCCGCCTGGTACTTGCCTTGATTGAGAACAGCATCGATGTCGATATTGAGGATGGTCTCGATATCATCTGAACCTTGGGCCACTACTCGGTCTGCCATGGTCTTGGTCAATTGCTCATCTAGATTACGGATCCAGCGACCATTGCTCTTATCTAATGACCCATCATAGGCCCGCTTGATGTGACGAGCATAGTAATCGCGGTCTTCTAGTTTATAGTCTCCCTTGTTCAAGATCATTTCACCCAGTTGGACAATTTCATCTCCTGTGAAGTCTTCAAAGATAAAGTTATTAGGGACACGCGAACGGAGGCCTGGATTAGTCCTTAAGAACTCCTCCATTTCTTTGGTATAGCCGGCAAAGATAATCATGATCTCATCACGATTGTCCTCCATAAATTTGAGGATGGTATTGATGGCTTCGATTCCAAAATCGACATCACTATCTTTTTTATCCAGGCTATAAGCTTCATCAATAAAGAGGATCCCACCACGAGATTTTTCAAGAAGAGCCTGGGTCTGCTCAGCTGTCCCTCCAACATTAGAAGAGATTAAGTCTGACTCAGTCGCTTCGACAAAACGAAATTCCTTACCGGAAAGGACACCTGCCTCAAAGAGAACTTCTCCCAAGAGACGGGCAACGGTCGTCTTCCCTGTACCAGGATTTCCCATAAAGGCTGCATGTAGGGTTTGCTTTTCAGGAGCCTTGCCATTTGCGATCCGCTTTTTGTTAAATTCTACCATGTTGATCATTTTTTTGATCTCATGCTTGACCTTTTCAAGACCAATCAGGCTATTGAGTTCTTCCAGTGCATCACGTTTCGTTTCCTGTTCAGAAGCAGTTGCTGTAGTAGTTGGAACAGTTGCATCAGATGCAGAGCCTGAAGAAGGTGTTTGCGGATTAGCTTTAGCCACTTCTCTGCCTACAAGATAATCACAACTATCCTCAATCTCAGTTATCAGATCACGCGCATCTCCCTGCGCATAAGTAACAGCATCCGCCCGCACATAGGCAGAACTTTGAAGTCGAATATTTGGATCAGCAATTTTATGGAAAACCATCTGGTCCGCCATCACTACACTATCCGAAAAAGCCCCAAATGAAATTCTGTGAGCATTTTCCGCAAGGAAAGTAGTCTCTCCTGTCAAAGCAGCGAACGATTGGTCATAGATGCATAAAAATTCTGTGAAAGTGGCTTGATGAGCTCGAAGCATACTTCCGTACGAATTTAAGGACGTAATGCAATCCGAATCAGAGTTGAATTGAACGTTATTATTAAGGCAAACCGCAGTCCCACTAGGCAATTCGATTTTGCAGTTCTCAGATTTCCAGACTACATTATCTAACCAAACTGGTGGATAGTCCATTTCGAGATTCCCACCTTTAACTGTAGAGTTCTTGAGAGTCACTTCTGAGTTAATCGCACTGATCGTATTAATGTCATATTTTTCAAGGTCGACGGTTTCTAAGGTTAACCTAGCTCCATCTGATAGATCGATTCTAGACAAAACCCTTGAATGACTGATTGATAATTCAGAAGCCACGATACCGATTGAAGCATCGTGTTTTTCGGGAACTTTCATTTCTATATCAGTTAAAATTAGTTTAGAATGCGTGTCTGCGTATAGAAAAAAGTTCTGATTGTTTTGAGTGCTAATTTCAAAACAAACCTGCTTGCAAGTGACTTCAGATCCACTCCATAAAAGAAGGGTAGAATAATTCCCCGTGATTTTAAAACACAAATTTTCAAAGGTGACCTTTGCTCCTGCTACAAATCTGAAAGCTGCCTCAATGGTATTCTTAAAAATTTGGCCATTGCCATTTGGATTAGAAACCACTTGCCCTACAAAATGTAGCTCCTTATCAATGACAATTTCCTGATTGGTCGGCCATTGAAAAGCGTATCCATCTTCAAACTCGATGATGTCCCCATTCTGAGCTTTGTTATAAGCGTCCATAAAATTCCAACTATTGTTGTAAGGACCTACTAAATATTTCGCCACACTCTTCTCCTCTTTTCTTCTGATTACCAATAAAAACTCACTGATTTATCAGCTCATTTACTATACTCTATACACTAAAAATTGTAACACAATCCAGGTTCAATGAAAACATTTAGAAGCGGTTATAAAACTTAAAAACCTCTATTTCCTTTTTTTGAAATAGAGGTTTTGATCTAATCTTTAAAGAGAGACAAGAGAGTTACCATAACTACAGTGGAGCAAACCAATCCGGTCACCTTTATAATCGTATCCGTGTCTAGCTCTAATTGATAACTAAACGATTTTTGAGCTGGTTTATCTTCTGCTACAATACTAAACCTCATTTTTTCCCCTTTCTTACTCCTGATCCAGATACAATCTTTGCGCTTCCGGGCTATGAGTTAGAAGAGCCACAATCAGAAAACTCAAAACTTCTTCTAACAAGTTTGCCTTAAGTCCACGTTTCATAGACAACTTAAAATCATTTTGAATTATTTTAGAAAAATTCATCAAACAGACTCAACTGGTTATCCTCTGGCATATTGCCCAGGATTCCCATATCGTCCATTTTTTCGACTAGGGTGCTAGAGAGGCCACCGCGTTTGCGGAGTTCTGTCTTAGAGAGGAATTCGCCTTCTTCCCGTGCTCTGACCACTTGGCGGGCAACGTTGTCACCCAGACCGTCCATAGCAGAGAATGGCGGGATAAGGGTGTCCCCTTCGATGAGAAACTCGGTCGCATGGCTCTTGTAAAGATCTAGCTTTCCGAATTTGAAGCCTCGCTCCAGCATTTCATTGACGATTTCCAAAGTCGTATAAAGGTCAATTTCTACATTGGAAGCTTCGTTGTTCTTGCGCTTTTCAGCGATTTCGCTCATCCGGCGCTTGACGGTATCAAGTCCGCCACTCATGGTCTTAATATCAAAGGCCTTAGCCCGGATGGAGAAATAAGCACAGTAGTAATAAATCGGATGATGCACCTTGAAGTAGGCCACCCGCAGGGCCATCATAACATAGGCTGCCGCATGGGCCTTGGGGAACATGTACTTGATCTTTCCACAGGACTCGATGTACCATTCTGGCACATTGTTTTCCTTCATAGCTGCGATGTAGCCATTGCGCTCTTCTTCAGAAATCTTCAGCCAGAGGCCCTTCCGCACGCGCTCCATGATCGTAAAGGCCATCTTAGGATCCAAGCCCTTGTGCATGAGGTAAACCATGATGTCGTCCCGACAGCCGATAACAGTGGACAGGTCAGCAATTCCTTGCTTGATCAAGTCCTGAGCATTCCCCAACCAAACGTCCGTCCCATGAGAGAGACCAGATAGCTGTAAGAGCTCGGCAAAGGTCGTCGGATGGGTCTCATCAACCATTCCCCGTACAAAATTGGTCCCAAACTCCGGAATTCCCAGCATACCAGTCGGCGTGCCGATCTGCTCCTGAGTCACTCCCAGAATGTCTGTCCCAGAAAAGAGGGCCATGACACCAGGATCATCCATAGGAATATCAGTAGGATCAATACCAGACAAGTCCTGAAGCTTCCGAATCATGGTCGGATCATCGTGCCCCAGAACGTCTAGCTTGAGGACATTTTCATCGATATCATGGAAGTTAAAGTGGGTAGTCTGCCACTCGGCCGTCACATCGTCAGCTGGATATTGGACCGGTGTAAAGTCATAAACATCCATATAGTTAGGGATAACAACGATTCCGCCTGGGTGTTGTCCAGTCGTCCGTTTAACTCCAGCCGCTCCCTGCGCCAGACGCTCAACTTCGGCGTCTCGGTAGAATTTCCCGTAGTCGCGCTCGTAGCCCTTGACAAATCCATAGGCCGTCTTAGCTGCAACGGTACCAACGGTACCAGCCCGAAAGGCATACTCCTCACCAAAGATATCCCGCACGTCCAAGTGGGCGCTCGGCTGATCCTCTCCGGAGAAGTTCAAATCAATATCGGGTACCTTGTCCCCGTCAAATCCAAGGAAGGTCTCGAAAGGAATATCCTGACCGTTCTTGCTCAGCTTGTGGCCACATTCTGGACAGTCCTTATCCGGCATATCAAATCCAGAACCATAGGAGCCATCCGTAATGAACTCGCTGTATTGACATTTGCCACAGACATAGTGGGGCGACAGGGGATTAACCTCGGTAATCCCGATCATGGTCGCGACAAAGCTGGATCCGACAGACCCCCGCGAACCTACCAGATAGCCCCGCTCATTGGAGCGTTGCACCAGCATCTGCGAAGCCAGATAAATCACGGCAAAGCCATTCCCCAAAATGGAAGTCAGCTCTTTTTCGATCCGTAAGTCGACGATATCAGGCAGCGGATTACCATAAATCTCAAAGGCTTTTTGATAGGTCAGCTCGGCAACCGTCTCCTCGGCCTTATCAATGAAAGGTGTATAGAGGTCGCCCTTGACCACCTCTACCGGCTCAAAGGTCTCCGCCAGCTGATTCGGATTGGTGATGACTAGCTTCTTAGCTAAGTCCTCGCCCAAGAAGGCAAATTCGTCCAGCATCTCATTGGTGGTCCGGAAGTGAGCCTTAGGAAGCGGAGCCGGCTGGGCATTTTCACCGTGACCAATGGTCCGGTTAATCATGGCTCCCTGACCGAGACTCCGTACGATAATTTCACGATAAATTTCTTCTTCCGGCTCGATATAGTGGACGTTTCCCGTCGCAAGGACAGGCTTGCCCAAGCGATCTCCGACTTCAATCAGATTGCGAATAATGGTCTGCAGTTCTTCCTGGTCCTTGATCTGCTCCCTAGCAATCAGTGGCTCATAGATAGCTGGTGGCATGACCTCGATAAAGTCATAATACTTGGCCACTTCGACAGCTGCATCCACCCCCTGAGAGACAACAGCGTCATAGACTTCGCCTTCTGAGCAGGCTGAGCCCAGAATCAGGCCTTCACGATGGGCATCCAGCACGGTCCGTGGAATCCGTGGGACACCTTCAAAATATTTAGTATTGGACAGACTGACTAACTTGAAAATATTTTTTAGTCCCGTCTGATTTTTCACATAAATGGTCGCATGCTTGACCCGAGCTTTCTTGTAGGAATTCTCATCGACAAGATCCGTATTCAGATCCTTGAGATTGGTCACACCATGCTTTTCAGCCACATCCTTGATAAATATAAAGAGGAGGCGGCCCGTCGCTTCCGCGTCATAGTTGGCCATGTGATGGTGCTCCAGAGCAATCTGGAAACGCTTGGTCAAAGGCCCCAGACCATGACGCTTGTACTCTGGATAGAGGTTGCGAGCAAATTCCAGCGTGTCAATGACTGGCTGAGTGATTTTCGGCAGGCCATGACGCTCATAGTTGACATTCATAAAGCCCACATCAAAGGTGGCATTATGGGCAACGAGGACACTGTCCTGGCAAAACTCCTGAAATTCTTTCAGGACCTGCTCCAGGGGTTTGGCATTGCGGACATGCTCATCTGTAATCCCAGTCAAGTCCGTAGTAAAGGCCGACAGAGGATGCCCAGGATTGATAAACTCATCAAACTCAGCGATGATATTGCCCTTGTGCATCTTGCTGGCAGCGACCTGAATCAAGTCATTGTAGACGGCTGAAAGCCCCGTCGTTTCCACGTCAAAGACTACATAGGTCGCATCGCTCAGCGCCATGTCCACTTCATTGTAGACGATGGGCACCCTGTCTTCTACAATATTGGCCTCCATACCGTAAATCAGCTGGATACCAGCTTTCTTGGCAGCCTTGTAGCCATGGGGAAAGCTTTGCACATTGCCATGGTCAGTAATGGCGACAGCCTTGTGGCCCCACTTGGCAGCCGTTGCAACGATTTCCTCTACCTCAGGCAGGGCATCCATAGTAGACATATTGGTATGAGCGTGAAATTCAACCCGCTTCTGGCCCTCAGGCATCAAGTCCTTGCGCTCATAGTGGGTGACTTCCTGCACATCCTGCACATTCATCGTCAGGTCGCGGGTGAAATTGTTCATCTCGACATTTCCCCGTACGCGTAGCCAAGCCCCCTTCTTAATCATGTCAAACTTCTTGGCTTCTTCTTCGTTTTTCATCCATTTCTGCAAGGCGAAGCTAGAAGTATAGTCTGTCATCTTGAAATTGAGCAAGACCCGGCCGGTCCGAGTAACCTTCTGCTCCAGATCAAAGACCATTCCCTCAAAGACCAGACGATTTTCCTCAGTCTGAACTTCAATCATAGGGGTAATCTCTGCCTTATCTAGCTTTGGTTTAGCCGCAGCCTTGCGAGCTTGGAAATCATAGGCTGGTTTTTCCTCTGGCGGTGGCGCCATTTGCTGTAGAGATTCCATGGCTTTGAGAGCTTCTTCATTAGCTTCTTGAACAATCTTGTCATTCTCTGCCTGGAAATTCTCTGCCTGTTGCTGGGTTAACTCATCGCTGTGCTGAACCTGACAGGTCAACTGAGGAAAGCCATACTTGACTAGCTGGCGACTGAGATTTGGTAGGTGATTCTTGCGAAAATGTTCCGTATCAATGGTCGAGGGCCCTTCAATTAGCAACTTGTCCTCATCCAAATGAACCTGCAAATCCTGATAAAGGCTCTTAAATCCATGGCTGGCACATGGACCTTCCTCAAAGGCCAGCTGGTAATAAGCCTGCAAGAGCTCATCTGATAACTGAGGCGCCTGACAGTGAATTTCAAAAATAGCTTGATTGCCTGTCTTCGAAAACTCTTGAGCTAAGCGATTCTGCAATTCCCTAAAAATCTCAACAGGCAGAATATCCTCAAAAGAAAAATGAAATTCCCAGACTCGACTGACCTTGTGGACCAAAACCTTCTCGATTTCTGCATTCAAAAAGGCCTCTGAATTTCTCATCTCCAGTGGCATATCTAGCTGATTCATTAAAATTTCAAACTTGTTTGACATGACATTTCCTCGTACAGTAGTGACCTTATTTTACCATAAATCAGCACTTTTTTCGACAGAAAAAGGACCGAGCAATGCTCAGCTCCCCATATAATTTTCAAGACTTTTTTCTTGGTCCTAAGTTATGATATAATAGAAAAAACATTTACCTAAAGGAGTCTTAACTGTGAAGAAAATTTTACTAGCTAGCATCTGTCTACTGACCCTAACTGCTTGTAGCACGACCAGTCAGAATAAGCAAGAAAATACACCCAAGCAAAGTCAGAGTCAAAGTAAAACCAAAGAAGAAAAGACAAAGACGAAAACTTTTTCTAAAAAAATCGATGAGCATTATACTAATTCAGTCAAACTTTTCTATACTAAAGACAAGATCCTATCTTTCCAACTCATTTCCAGCCAGGCCATCCCTGAAGAAAGTCAAAAAATGAGTGTTGAAGAATTAAAGAAATCCTATAGTGAAGATCTTAAGAAAAGTTCCATGATTGAAAATCAAGAAAAGCTAAAAGGACTTAAGATTCATCTTAAAATTTCTGAAGACAAGAAAAACGCTATAGCCATTTTTGACTTTGACCTCAGAAAAATAGATCAAGAACAACTGATTCAGTCAGCAAGTGACTCTGAAAGTAGTCAAACTTTCTTCAGGAAACTTCAAGATAAACCAGAAGTTGTCTTTGATTATTTGAAGGGGCAAGGACTCGAAGAAGAATAAAAAAGCTTTCTGATTAATTTTTAAACTTATACCTGTTCATAAATTTTAGTATATTTTCTAATACAAGTTATTAACTTTTGTTTTATTTTGATATAAATTTCAAGGAGTTTTTATGCGCTTAACTAAAAAAACTGTTCTTATTGGTGTCGCTTCTCTTATTATTTTAGGCTTAGCTGCATGGGGAGTAAATTTATTTCTCGTTAAGCACAACGCTCAGCAAAGTTTTGATAAAAATTTTATTCACTATCAAGCAAAAAGTGACGATCACGAAACTTTTATTACTCAAGGCATCGGAAAAAAAGAAGTCTATAATTTATCCTACTCTCCTTCTAAGAAGACCATTGAAATAACCAAATCGACTAAAAATGGAGATAGCTATTCTGCCGATTCCATTTACGGAGCAGTAAAACTCTATGATATAAAACAAAACGGTAATAGCTACGTCTTCATTACTGCTGCAAAACCAATAATCGTTGACTTCGGAATGACTTCAGTAAGGGTAACTTATGACGGAGGTAATTTTGAAACCCCATACTCTGAGCTGCATTTTGGTGAATCTTTCCCTAGTGAAGACAACTAGATTGCTACTTCTCTAGACTAACAGTCTTTAACTATCAACTAACCAAGCTATTAGGCTGTGGTTAGTTTTTGTTTGCAAAAAAAGCGGTTGAAACCGCCTTTATTATCTTAATACTGCTTCTGCCAAAGCCTTCTGAATAGCAATGACACTCTTATCACTTCGGAAAGTTAAGATTTCGGCTGGTTCTTCAGCACTGGATACCCAGATTTTCAGCTCAGCATCAAGGTCAAAGTGGCCAGCCGTTTCCACTGAAAATCGACTGATAGAGCGATATGGATAAGACTTATAAGCCGTTTTCTTGCCCGTCATTCCTTGCTTATCAACCAAAATCAAGCGCCCATCTGTAAACACAATCAAATCTCGAATAAGACTGAAGGCCAGTTCCACATTTTCAGTTGGTGTTAGAATATTCTCTAGTTCTCTTTCAACTTTATCAATATCTTTTTGAGAAGCATTGCCCAGCAAACCACTAAATAATCCCATGATTTCGTCCTCCGATTCATTTTTTCTTACTATAGCATTTTCAAGTCCAATAAGCAAAAGAAAACTGCCAGGCAAAACTGGCAGTTTATCTTATTTTGTTAAAATAGACAAGGTTTCGATCAAGTTGTCTGCATGGACTTCAATGGTATCGCCACTTGCTTTAATTTTGACTTCTACAATGCCTTCAGCAGCTTTCTTACCAACGGTTACACGGATTGGCAGACCAATCAAGTCGCTATCACTAAACTTAACACCGACCCGCTCATTGCGGTCGTCGACTAAGACTTCATAGCCAGCTCCAACTAAACTTTCTTCAATCTTATCCGTCAAAGCCAAGCTTTCTTCATCTTTGACATTGACCGGGATCAAATGAACATCAAATGGCGCCAATTCTTTAGGGAAGTTAATCCCCCAAGCATAACGATACTCACCTTTAGGAGTTTTGTTAACAAAGAGGCGGGCATGCTGTTCCATGATGGCTGAAAGCAGACGACTCACACCGATACCATAACATCCCATCACAAGGGGAACTGCTCGGCCATTTTCATCTAGAACTGTTGCATTCATGCTGTCAGAGTAACGAGTCCCCAGTTTAAAGATGTGTCCAATCTCAATCCCACGAGCAAACTTCAGAACACCTTTTCCGTCCGGAGAAATCTCTCCTTCGCGAACTTCACGGATATCGACATATTCAGCAGTAAAGTCACGACCAGGATTTACCCCTGTCAAGTGATAGCCATCTTCATTAGCTCCAGCAACAGCGTTGGACAAGTCTTGAACCTTACGGTCAGCGATGATGGTCACATTTTCTGGCAAATTAACTGGACCAAGAGAGCCAAAGTTTGCTCCGAACAATTCTTGGACTTCTGCTTCTGTTGCTGCTTCAAAGAAGTCAGCTCCCAAGTGGTTTTTCAATTTGACTTCATTGAGCTGGTCGTTTCCTACAAGCAAAGCCACTACAGGCTTTTCATCTGCGATGTAGACCAAGGTCTTGATGGTTTGCTCCTCAGAAACTTCTAGGAAGGCTGCAACTTCATCAATAGTCTTACAGTTTGGTGTTTCCACACGAACCAGTTCAGTTTCAGCTACTACTCGATTGCTCGGCTTGTATTCATTCGTTGCCATCTCAAGGTTGGCTGCATAGCTTGACTCACTAGAGTAAGCGATAGTGTCCTCACCAGAAACCATCCAGTTGCTTAGCTCAGCCTTAATGGCTTCCAAAACATCTGCAGGGATTTCGTCCAAGCTTGCAACGGATTTATCCAATACCAACCAACGATCCAAGTCTGTTCGATCTGGAGTAATCGCCATGAATTCTTGGCTATCCTTTCCTCCCATAGCACCACCATCTCCAATGATGGCTTTAAAATCAATCTCGCTACGAGTGAAGATCTTTTCATAGGCAGACTTGTATTCATCATAAGTCACATCCAAACTATCATAGTTTGCATGGAAGCTATAAGCATCTTTCATGATGAACTCTCGCGTCCGCAAAAGACCGTTACGAGGACGTTTTTCATCACGGTATTTTGGCTGGATTTGATACAGATTCAACGGTAATTGTTTATAAGATTTCACTGAATCACGCACTAGGGCAGTAAAGGTTTCTTCATGGGTTGGTCCCAAAATAAAGTCTGATCCCTCACGGTTCTTTAACTTGAAGAGGTCATCACCATAGGTCTCGTAACGCCCTGATTCACGCCAAAGATCTGCACTTAGCAAAGCTGGCGCCAACATTTCTACTGCACCAATTTTTTCAAATTCTTGGCGCATGATATTTTTAGCTTTTTCAATAACTCTATTGGCCAATGGCAGATAAGAATAAACTCCCGCTGACACTTGGCGAACATAGCCCGCCCGCAAAAGCAAGGCATGACTGATAACCTGCGCATCACTTGGCATTTCACGCAAGGTTGGAATTAGCATTTTACTTTGTTTCATAAAAACTCCTTTAATTACATTTGAAGGCAGTGAAGGCCCTTTAGCAATCTATGTTTTATCTTCACTTGCCCTTACTTAAAAGAATGTACGCATAATATCATTCCAGGTCACAGCAATCATCAGCACAACCATAATCGCTACACCTGCTAAAGTTACATAAGTCTCTGTTTCGCGCTTGAGCGGTTTTCTGCGAATTGCTTCAATAATGTTGAGAACAATCTTTCCACCGTCAAGAGCTGGAATCGGAATCAAATTGAAAATACCAATATTGATTGATAACAGAGCCAATAGACTAATCACCTGATCCAGACCAGCTTGTGCCGCTTGACTGCTGACACGGAAGATAGCAACAGGTCCTCCCAGTTGATTAAGACTAGGATGGAAAATCAAGTTTTTCAAAGCATTTAAAATACGGAAGGCCGCATCCCAAGCCATGGTCAGACCACCTACTAGCATGGACATCAGATCCGACTTCATACCTGGCGTGACACCTAATAAGTAACGACCGCCTTCTTTTTTAGGACTGACTGTTACTTCTTTGGTCTCGTTTCCGCTTTTAACCGTCAGATTAAGTTTGGGATTCTTTTGATCCTTCGTTTCTTTTTCAACTGCCTGAGTCAAATCATCCCAGTTTGAAATTTCTGTCTGACCAACCTTTAGAATCTGGTCGTTATTTTTTATACCAGCTTGAGCCAAGGCGCCGTTTGGAGCAACCTGTACATGATTTGTGTCCAGATTTTGAACCCCACCTTGCAGAGCAATTAGAATCCAAAAAGCCACGATACCCAAAATAAAGTTATTCATAGGGCCAGCAAAGTTTGTGATTAAACGACCCCAGATTGTTGCATTTTGGTACTGAACATCCAAAGGCGCAATCCGAACTTCAGTCCCATCTGCTTCAACGATAGTTGCATCGTGATCAACTGAGTAGGTTCTACTTTCTTCAAGAACCAAACCAGTGATTTCTAATTTATCTTCAAAATCAAAACTTGTCACATTCATTGGCAGGGCTGTCTGGTCAATCTTCTTGCCAGATAGATTTACTCGAATAACCTTGCCTTCTTCATTCAGAGTCAGACTGACAGGTGTTCCAGTTTTGATTTCGGTTGTATCGTCACTCCAGCCAGCCATGCGAACATAGCCACCTAGAGGAAAAATCCGAATGGTATAGGCTGTTCCATCTTTTCCAATATGAGAAAAGATTTTCGGTCCCATTCCAATGGCAAATTCTCGAACGAGAATGCCTGACTTTTTGGCAAAGTAGAAATGCCCATACTCATGGACCACTACAATAATGCCAAAAACAATGATAAAGGTGAGGAGTCCCATAATTCCCATACTTTCCTTACCACACATTCCTTTCTAAATCTTGACTACTGGAGTCTAAATCAAAGAGGCTGGGAGTGTCTCCCAGTACTCTGTTTTTCATTAAATTTTATTCCAGGCAGAAGAAGCCACTTATCTCCAACTCTGCACATCTTAAACAAATTAGAATAAACCTAAAATCCGCATCAGAGGGAAGACAAAGAGCAAACTGTCAAAGCGATCCAAAACACCACCATGGCCAGGTATAAACTTACCAGAATCTTTGACACCATAATGACGTTTAATGGCGCTTTCCACCAAGTCTCCAAACTGTCCAGCTATACTAAAGAAAATAGCATATAAAACCAAAAGCCAGCGATTATGCGGAGCAGCCACACTTCCATCAATCAAAACAAAAATGAAGGTGACTACCATCGCAGACGCGATACCACCGAGGGCACCTGCAACAGTTTTATTGGGTGAAATTGTTGGAGCTAGCTTTTTCATCCCAAAACGGCGACCAAAGAGATAAGCACCACTATCTGTTGCCCAAACAATTAGAAGAGCCAAAAGCACCCTGTTTAGGCCTGCAACTCGAGCATCTAAAAGGGCATTAAAACCTGATCCCACATAGAAACTAACTGCAATCGGGTAGACCACATCATCAAAAGTATAATTGCTACCAACGACGATAGAACCCAATAAGCAAAAGACGACTAGAGTATAAGCAATCACATTGCCATCAATCGGCAAAAAGGTAAAATAATACTCAATCGGAACTGCTAAGACAAAGGCCGCTAACATAGCCAACATACCTTCAAGAGTTGTCGTCGCTAGACCCTTCATTCGGAGCAATTCATGTACTGCCAACATGGCTAAAATGCCTACAACAATCTGAAAAGCGACTCCTCCTAATACGACCAAAGGAAGGAAAATTGCAAGAGCCACTCCCGCAAAAATCAATCTCGTCTGTAAATCCTTATCCATATATTCTCCTAAACACCACCAAAGCGTCTCTGGCGCTTACTATATTCTTCGATAGCTTCTTTTAAAGATTTTTCATTAAAATCCGGCCACAAGGTCTTTGTAAAATACAATTCGCTATAAGCACTTTGCCAAGGAAGGAAATTACTGAGACGTAGTTCCCCGCTAGTCCTGATGATCAAATCCGGATCTCGCAAAATACGAGGCAGGGTACTAGTCTGTAAATAATCCCCAATCATTTCCTCACTAATATCACCTGGGTTAAACTTGGCATCCAAAACTTCTTGAGCAATATTGCGAATGGCTTGAGTTAATTCTGCCCGTCCACCATAGTTCAAGGCAAAGTTCAAAATCAAGCCAGTATTGAGTTTGGTTAGCTCTTCTGCTTTAACCAAGGCATCATATGTAGCCTTAGGTAATCTAGCCACATCGCCAATCATTTGAATCTTCACATTGTTTTTGTGCAATTCTGGCACATAACGCTCATAAAACTCAACAGGCAGGTTCATGATAAATTTGACTTCTTTTTCTGGTCGAGACCAGTTTTCTGTTGAAAAAGCATAGACCGTCAAAACCTGGACGCCCATCTCTTTGGCTGCAATGGTGACATTCTGCAAAGCCTCCATACCCGCCTTATGTCCAAACACACGTGGTTGCAGTCTCTTCTTAGCCCAACGGCCATTTCCATCCATAATAATCCCAATATGCTTTGGCACCTGTAGGGGGATGGTTACTTTTTCCTTCTTTTTTAAGTGAAACATAGCTTTATCCTAAATTTTAATCATTTTATTATATCATAAATCTAATAAAAGTGTTGTTTTAGCAAGTTTTTTGACATCAGTCTCCCAAAACTAGGCTAAGAAGCTTCGTAAAACTCCTCATTCTAACCTCTTACCCCTTTGAAAGGCCTTACCTTCTTATATTATAGGCTTTCCTCTTTTAATTTTCAAGAAATGTCCCCAAACTACAGACTCTGATAAAAAGGTAAAAAAAGAATCCGAGATCCTCAGATTCTTTTTCTTATTCTTCGATAGCAGATTCTTCCACGCCAGCAGCCTCAATCGCTACTTTTGCTTCAGGATCAACTTCTGCTTCAGCTTGTGGTAAGACTGTCTTGATCGCTGTTAATTCAAAAGTCAAATAAACGCCATCAACATCCAAAACAACGGTCCGTTTTTCAGTATCCACTTCATCAACAGTTCCATACAAACCGCCAATTGTGATGACCTCATAACCCTTTTGGAGCTTATTCAAGCTTTCCATGCGTTTTTCCGCTTGTTTTTTCTGTGTGCGGTTCATGTAGAAAATCAATCCAGCCATGACCACAAACATGATAATCATTTGGTATCCCATAGTCGTCTCCTTTCGTTTTTCATGTCTTCATTACTATAACAAATTTCTCTTTTTTTTACAAGAGAGGACTGTTCTTTCGACCTGACTACAAAAGGCTTTAAAGACGATTTTAAAAGACTTTTTTAACATCACTAATAGCTGGTCTATCTTTTAAAAGTTCAAGAGAAAGGGACTTACTTAGCCCCCTCCTTTTCCTTAATAACCAAGACACCATCTTCTAAATCAGCTGTCAAATGCTTAGCATCTAGATTATCCAAGTGGAAGTCAGTCACCTTGTCACGGATTTGTTGCTCGATAACTCTACGGAGTGGACGAACACCCATGACTTGGTCATAACCAGCGTCACGTAGGAATTCCTTAGCTGCATCAGATACTGCAAGATCAATTTCTT
Source organism: Streptococcus sp. SG2 (assembly GCF_030439925.1). Taxonomy (NCBI): domain Bacteria; kingdom Bacillati; phylum Bacillota; class Bacilli; order Lactobacillales; family Streptococcaceae; genus Streptococcus; species Streptococcus sp. SG2. The sequence goes on from NZ_JAQFJD010000003.1 coordinate 177,920, forward strand.
TTTTGCTCAAGGTTTGATTTACTTCAATCAGCATTAGATTGACAATCTCCATCAAGTCTTCTTTCTTGAGATGAGAGAACTCAATAACCGCATTGAAACGATTGAGGAATTCTGGACGGAAGTAAGCTTTGAGTCGGTCCATCAGATCAGGCTTTTCAGCATCTTCTTCTAAGCCAGCTTCGTATCCAAATCCAGCATTGGAAGTTGCAATGATAACCGTGTTCTTGAAGTTGACAGTATTCCCTTGACCATCTGTCAAACGACCGTCATCCAGAACTTGAAGGAGAAGGGTAATTACTTGTGGATCAGCCTTTTCAATCTCATCCAAGAGAATGATAGAGTAAGGATTTCGACGAACACGCTCGGTCAAAGTATTGTTGTTATCATCATATCCGACATAGCCCGCAGTCGTACCAATTAGCTTGGAAACAGCAGTCCGATCAGAGTATTCAGACATATCCAGACGAATGATGGCTTCTTTAGTACCAAACATATCCAAAGCTAGTTGCTTAGCAAGCTCCGTCTTACCAACACCTGTCGGACCAACAAAGAGGAAGCTACCAATTGGGCGATTCCCTTCATCAAAGCCTGCACGGTTACGTCGGATAGCTCTAGCCACAGCTTCTACAGCCTTGTCTTGGCCGATTACTTTAGCTTTGAGACGGTCATTCATGCCCTTGAGGCGCTCAATGTCGCTAGCACCCATTTGAGATACTGGTACGCCCGTCATACGTTCAACAGATTCTGCCACGTCGTTGACTGTAGCTGTCACCTTCATATCCTCAGTGTGGTTTTGAATTTTCTTTTCAAGCTCTTCAATGCGAGTCTTAGCATTGAGGGCTGCTTCGAAATCTTCTTTTTCAACAGCGGCTTCCTGCTTGTCTTTTTGCTCAGCGATTTCATGCTCGACCGCATGGACATCAGTCACTGGATGTTGAGCTGCCAAGTGGGCTGCCGTTACATCAACAAGGTCAATCGCCTTATCTGGCAAGCTCCTTTGTGGAATATACTGAACAGAGTAATCTACAGCAGCTTTCAGCACTTCATCTGGTAGAATGACATTGTGGTGCTTTTCGTACAAGTCACGAATACCTTGAAGGATTTTATAGGTATCTTCTGCAGATGGTGCATTGACTTTAACTTCATTGAAACGACGAGCTAGAGCCGCATTTTTGAGAATAGTGTTACGGTACTCATCCTGGGTAGTAGCCCCGATAACTGTCAACTCACCACGAGAAAGCGCTGGTTTGAGAATATCCGCTAGTCCCTTAGAGCCGCTATCTCCACCGGTAGATCCTGCTCCTAGAATTTGATGGATTTCATCAAAGAATAGGATGATGTTGCCAGCTTCCTTGACTTCATTGACTAAGTTTTGGATATTTTCTTCAAAGCTACCACGATACTGGGTACCAGCTTCCAGACCAGAAATATCAACAGAAATAATTTCCTTGTTCTTGATAGCCGCTGGTACATCACCATTGACGATAGCCTGAGCCAAACCTTCCACTACAGCGGTCTTTCCGACACCTGCATCTCCGACCAGAACTGGATTGTTCTTAGTCCGACGAGAAAGGATTTCAGCTGTTTCTTGGATTTCCTTATTACGCCCAATGACTGGATCTAACTTTCCATCACGCGCTTCCTGAGTCAGATTACGACCCAGCTTAGCCAGGATGCCATCTTGCTTAGGTCCATGACCAGCAGTTTGTAAGTCCTGTTCACTCGCTCCTTGACCAGGTAGTTTACCAGTCGCACGATATTGCGCAAATTCCTCTGGCGTCACTTCACGACCGTTAATTAGGTAGCGACGGTTTTCACTATTGTAACCACGCATTCCAGCCATTAATTGATTAAATAAGTCATCCATATTATTAAAATTGTTGTAATTGTTATTCATATTTATACCTCTTCATTTTCAAGAATTGCAAACGATATTTTGTTTTGTGTTTTTCGTTTACATTTGTAATTGTAACATGGTACAAAAGGATTGTCAATAAATTATGCTCAATTTTTTTAAAAAAAATTTACAAGTGTAATCGTTTGAGTTTCTATCCTTATTATTTTCTACAAGGTTGTATTTTTGAAAGAAAAATACAAAAAAACAGACATCCATATTTGAATATCTGTTTTTCTATATTATACTTAAATTTTTAGGCTTTTACTTCAATAACAGCATCACCTTTGCTTACTGTCCCTTGACCTACTGGAGTTACAGAAGCATAGTCCGCAGTATTCGTCACGATAACCATTGTAGTATCCTCAAGACCTGCTGCAGCGATCTTAGCTGAATCAAATGTTCCTAGAACATCACCGGCTTTGACTTTATCACCTTGAGCTACAGTGTGATTGAAGCCTTCACCATTCATTGATACCGTATCAATACCAACGTGAATCAAGATTTCTGCACCATTAGAAGTTTTAAGACCATATGCATGTCCCGTCGCAAAAGCAATCGTAACCTCTGCATCAGCCGGAGCATAGACAACTCCCTCGCTTGGCTTGATTGCTAAACCTTGCCCCATAGCTCCGCTTGAAAATACTGGATCATTAACATCTGCAAGAGCGACAACTTCCCCAGCAACTGGAGCAAGAATTGTTTCATCTTGGAGTGAATTTTCATTTTCAACTACTTGCTCTTCAGCAACCTCTTTTTCTACTGTTTCAACAGCTGCCTCAACAGTAGCTTCTGCAGCAAAAACATCTGCTGCCTTTGTCTTACCGTAGAAATAAGTCAAAGCAAAGGCAATCGCAAAAGCAATAACTTCACATAAGAAATAGAACGGAATTGACTTAGCATCAATTGAAAGGAATCCAAGGAAACCAGCTGAACCAAGAGACACCGCAACAACTTGGAAAAGACCTGCAAAGAGAGCTCCTACTGCTGATCCGATAAGGGCACAAAAGAATGGGAATTTATATTTCAAGTTTACACCAAAGAGAGCCGGCTCTGTAATACCCAAGAGGGCAGAGACACCTGCAGATGATGCAAGACCTTTGGTTTTAGCATTCTTAGTTAAGAACAAAATTGCAAATGTAGCTGCACCTTGAGCAACGTTGGCCATAGATGCAACAACAAAGATAAAGTCACCATGTCCACTACCATTTCGCCAAGCAGAAAGCAATTGCGTTTCGATGGCTGGGAAAGATTGGTGAAGTCCAGTCATTACAATTAATGAATACGTTCCACCAAAGATGCTCATACCAATAAAGCTTGTTGTGTTGTAGAGCCAAACAATTGCATCTGTAATACCATTAGATACCAACAGCATTACTGGACCTACGACTGTAAATGTCAGGAACCCAGTAATCATAACAGATAGCAATGGAGTGAAAGTGAAATCTACAGCGGACGGTAACTTCTTATGGAAGAATTTTTCAAGGTAAGATAGAATCCATACAGCAGCTAGAACTGGAATAACTTGGTAAATATAGCTTGTTTGCTTAACATGCATGCCAAAAATATCCCAAAATTCTGTATAGGCACCAATTGTTGACGCTTTACCAATAAGATCTTTTGCTGTCAAACCAATGATATTTGCTGCACCAGGTGCAACCATAATCATACCAATAGATGCACCTAGGAACTGGTTAGCACCAAAGCGTTTTGCAGCTGATATACCAACTAAAATTGGTAAAAACCAAAATGGGGCTGCAGACATGAGCTGAATCATATCAGAAAGGCCCTTAATAGCTGGATACATTTGAACCAACGATTGAGATCCAAACAATCCTTTAGAGGTAAGGAAATTACCTAAAGCCATCAAAAGACCGCCTGCAACTAAGGCTGGAATAATTGGTACAAAAATATCGGACAAGAGTTTAATCAAAGCCATAATAGGATTAAACTTCTTCCCACTAGCAGCAATCTGCTTCAAATCATCAGTTGAAACTTCTTTAAGACCAGTTTCTTTTATAATCTCAGCATAAACAAAGTTTACGTCACCAGGACCAATGATAACCTGATATTGACCATCTGTTTTAAAAGTCCCTTTAACATCAGCATTATCGTCCAATGCTTTTTGATTAATAATACTGTCATCTTTCAACACAAGGCGCAATCTAGTTGCACAATGTGCTGCTGCCACAAGATTATCTTTTCCAACAGCATCAATAACCTGTTTTGCAACTTTTGAATAATCCATTTGCAAAAATCTCCTTATTAAATTTATTAAACTTTTTTGAAAGCGATTTAATCACCTTTACGAATATTATTTTACCATGATCTAAAAATATGTCAAGCGTTTTGCAGAAATTTTATTTTTTATATGTTTAAAGTTGATTTTTAGGCGGAAAACGTTTACTATAGTAGTAAGAAAAAACACATGACGGAGGAATATGGTTTGGCTTGGACAACTGAAAAACGCTACAGACGCTACGAAGACTGGACTCAGGATGAAGTACAGCAGATTAAAGAAAATATTGCAAAATCCCCTTGGAGGGCCAGCTACCATGTGGAACCTCAGACTGGACTACTCAATGATCCCAACGGTTTTTCCTATTTTGATGGCAAGTGGATCGTTTTCTACCAAAACTTTCCTTTCGGAGCAGCTCACGGTCTCAAGTGCTGGGTTCAGCTGGAGAGCGATGACCTAGTTCACTTTACTGAAACTGGGCTCCGTGTACTGCCAGACACCGCACTAGACAGCCACGGTGCCTACTCTGGCTCTGCCATGCAGTTTGACGACAAGCTCTTTCTCTTCTACACCGGCAATGTTCGTGATGAGAATTGGGTACGTCATCCCTATCAGATTGGCGCCTTGTTAGACAAATCAGGCAAGCTGGAAAAAATTAATAAGGTCTTGATTGAGCAACCTGCTGAAGCCACTGACCACTTCCGCGATCCACAGATTTTTAACTACAAAGGGCAGTTCTATGCCATTGTCGGAGGACAAAATCTAGACAAGCAAGGCTATGTCAAGCTTTACAAGGCTGTTGATAACGACTATACCAACTGGGAAGTCGTCGGCGATTTAGACTTCGCCAATGACAAAACGGCCTATATGATGGAGTGTCCAAACCTTGTCTTCATCAATGACCAGCCAGTACTACTCTATTGCCCTCAAGGCTTGTCTAAAGACGTACTGGACTATGGCAACATTTATCCAAACATGTATAAAATAGGTCAATCGTTTGACATAAATAACGCTGCTTTGATTAATCCTAGCCCTATCCAAAATCTGGACTACGGCTTCGACTGCTACGCCACCCAAGCCTTCAATGCACCTGACGGTCGTGCACTTGCTGTCAGCTGGCTGGGCTTGCCTGATGTGGAGTACCCTTCTGACCGATTCGACCATCAAGGTGTATTCTCTCTCGTCAAGGAATTAAGTCTGAAAGACGGCAAGCTCTACCAATACCCAGTGCCTGCTATCAAGGATTTACGAGCAGAATCTCAGCCTTTCACTGCTCTGTCAGAAAGCAAGAACAGCTACGAACTAGAACTGAATCTCGCTGCGGACAATGAACACGAAATCGTTCTCTTTGCAGACAAGGATGGCAAGGGGTTACGCATCAATTTTGACCTCAAAGCAGGTCTAGTAACGGTTGATCGTAGTCAGGTGGGTGAGCCATTTGCTCTAGACTTTGAAACCAGCCGAAGCTGTAACATTGACAAAAAAGCAACAAATGCTAGTATATTTATAGATAAATCAATTTTTGAAATTTTCATCAATGAAGGAGAGAAAGTATTTTCCGGCCGTGTCTTCCCGAGAGAAGACCAGACAGGCATTGCTATTACCAAGGGCAATCCAACCGGTACTTACTATGAATTAGATTATGGTCGCAAAGCTAACTGATGTAGCAAAACTTGCAGGAGTCAGCCCAACAACTGTTTCCCGCGTCATCAACAGAAAAGGCTATTTATCCGACAAAACGATTTCTAAGGTTGAGGCAGCCATGCGAGAATTGGCCTACAAGCCCAACAATCTGGCGCGCAGCCTCCAAGGAAAGTCGGCCAAGCTAATTGGACTCATTTTCCCTAATATCAGCAATGTCTTTTATGCAGAATTAATTGGTAAATTGGAGCATGAGCTCTTTAAACAGGGCTATAAAACTATCATCTGCAATAGTGAGCATGACTCTGATAAGGAGCGTGAATACCTTGAGATGCTGGAAGCCAATCAGGTGGACGGCATTATTTCCGGTAGCCACAATCTAGGCATTGAGGACTACAATCGCGTGACTGCTCCAATCATTGCCTTTGACCGCAATCTTTCTCCGGATATCCCAGTTGTCTCTTCAGACAACTATGGTGGCGGAGTGCTGGCTGCTCAGACCTTGGTCAAGGCTGGAGCCCAAAACATCATCATGATTACTGGCAATGACAACTCTAATTCCCCGACTGGTCTGCGCCATGCTGGCTTCGCCTCTGTTCTTCCAGACGCCCCAATCATCAATGTATCTAGTGATTATTCTCCCGTCCGAAAGGAAATGGAAATCAAGCACATTTTGACCCATGAGAAGCCAGATGCTATCTTTGCTTCAGATGATTTGACAGCCATTTTAATTATGAAGGTCGCTCAAGAGCTGGACATCAAGATTCCCGAAGATTTAAAAATCATTGGCTACGATGGCACCTACTTTGTGGAGAACTACTACCCACAGCTGGCAACTATCAAGCAACCTCTGAAAGATATTGCTCATCTATCTGTGGACCTACTCCTCAAAAAGATTGCTGGTCAAGAAGTTCAAACGACTGGTTATTTCCTACCAGTTAGTCTATTACCTGGCAAAAGTATTTGATTTTTATCCCAAAAAAGACAACCTCAAAAAAGGAGGTTGTCTTTTTTATGTCTAATCTTTCAAAAAACTCTCAGACTATTTATCAAAGCTTTCTAAGGCTTTTTCACGTTCTTCAACTTGACCCTTAGCGTCTAATTTTTCGCCCTTGTAAACTGTGGATTCCCATGATCCATACATTGGGTTAGGGAAGATGATGAATTTTTCGCCAAATTCTTTTTGAAGTTCGTCCAATTTTTTGTCACGCTCTTCAGAAGATTTTTTGGAGAAGTCTGCAAAGTCAACTAAATTATCCCCAAATAGCATAACTAGATTTGTTGTCTCTTGAACTTTTTGGCGACGTCCTTCTTTTGACTTGACGCCTTCTTCCAAGAACATCAAATGGTCACGTCCCTGAACAGGAATGCCTTCTTTTTCTAGGTTCTTAATGGTTGCATCTACCTGACTAGCCGCACGGTCAGAAACATAGTAAATTTGTACACCATTTTCATTAGCAAATTGGAGGAATTCCTTTGCTCCTGGAACGGCTTTAGCCTCCGCCTTTTGGACCCAAACATCCCAATTTTCAGGTGTAAATGCTGTGCCATCTTTTACATTTTTCACTTGGTAAGGGCTGTTATCCAGTACAGTCTCATCCAAGTCTAAGACGATGGAATAAGGTTTTTCTGTCGGTGTTTTTAATAATTCTTTCAGACGATTCGTTGCAACATTATAGCCTTGTAAATACAAAGCCTTGGTTTCAGCCGCCTTTTGATACCAAAGAGTAGACATGGTATTTTCTCTCGAACGAAGCTGTTCATAGGTCATCGAAATCTTATTATCCGATGTACTGCTCTCTGTTGTCTTATTTTCTGTTGATTTCGAAGCACAGCTCGTCAGAATAATAACTGATGCCAATGCAGAAAAAATGGTTACGGTAGCTTTCGTTGCTTTCATAAAAAAACATCCTCCTAATATTAATCTAATAAAATTATAACGTTTTCATAATGATTGTCAAGAAAGACTCCTAGCTTAGCATCTAATAATTTGCTATTTTTTGAAGGACTAGCTTCACGTAAGGGTTTTGATCTTTTGTATTACTTCACCACTAGCTCCATCTGCATTCTTTTTAGATTCCTTACCGCAAAAAAGCCGAGATAAGAATCTCGGCTTTTTATTCTTCTGTAACAAATTGACTCAAAATCCCATTGATAAACTTACTTGATTTTTCATCTGAGAATTTTTTCGCCAGCTCAATAGCCTCGTTAACTGCAACAAGCTGTGGTGTCTCGTCGTATTCTAGTAGCTCATACAAACCTAAACGCAGAATATTTTTCTCTACCAGAGTCAAACGATCCAAGGTCCAACCAGCCTTCAAATACTGAGTAATCTTATCATCGAGCTCACTTTTGGATTGCATTACGCCATTAACTAGATTGAGCAAGAAGATCGGAAGTTCAACTTGTTCCTCTTCTTCCTTATCATGTAGATAAGCAAAGCGACAAGCTTCAACTATATCCCCATCATACTCCAGACTCATCAATGCCTGAAATGCGCGCTCACGTAAATCACGTCTTGAGTCTACCATTACCTTACTCATTGAGGAAATCCTCGTCAAATAAATCAGCCATATCTGGTTTTGGAGATTTTTCTGGAACAATACCTGCAACATGGACATTAACAGCTGACAAACTTACATCTGCCATATCATGGACAGCACTTTTCACAGCCTTTTGAATAGCCATAGCAACGGTAGGAACCCCTACACCATACTCCAAGTACAGATAAATATCCACTGTTACATCGCCATTATCCGCAGTATGAAGATAGACCCCACGACTCAAAGAACGCTTAGCTAAGCTATCTGACATACTCTTGTTTGCAAAAGAGTGAACTCCGTCTACTTTTGCAGTTGCAATCGCAATGATTTTTTCCAAAACGCGTGGCGCAATAACAATTTCACCTAATTGTTCAGTTGCCATAGTGATTACCTCTTCTATATTATGCGCGAGAAACGTAAGTTCCTTCTGCAGTGTTGATGATCAATTTTTGTCCAACTTCAATAAAGTCTGGAACGTTAACGACAAGACCAGTTTCAAGAGTAGCTGGTTTACCAGAACCAGTTACAGTAGCACCCTTGATTGATGGTTGAGTTTCAGTTACAACTAATTCAACAGTTGTTGGCACTGTCACACCAATCACTTCGCTTCCATAGAACTGGATTTTTACGTCAGAGTTTTCAAGGATGTATTTCAATTCATCTTCAACATTGACTACTGGGATTTCATATTGGTCATAGGTTTCAGTATTCATGAAGTAAGCAGTGTCATCCATTTGGTACAAGTATTGAGCTGGAACAGTTTCAATAATAGCTTGCTCAAATTTTTCTTCTGGGCGGTAGCTTGTATCAAAAGTTGAACCAGTACGGACATCACGCAACTTCATACGCATGATCGTATTTCCTTTACCTGGTTTATGGTGGCTTGCTTCCAAAACGCGGATTAATTTGCCATCAGCTGTTTCAAAAGTCATACCAGCTTTCAATTTACTTGCTTCAATCATGTGATTTTTACCTCTTTAATAAATAATTTACTCTTTATTGTACCATAAAGCCTAATAATTCTCAAATAACAATCAACTCCAATTAGTTGCAGCTACTAAATTTTCAGACTTGTTCACCATACCATACCGTACACTTACTTCAGTCTACTGGAACGATATTTCCCTCTTCATCTTTCTTGACATGGACATATTTCCCATCCACCTCAATATAAAATGTTTTTTCCTTGCCTTGAGAAGACGAAACTTGTTGTTGGAGTTCTCCACCTAAGGCTTGGCCAAGGTTCATCCCCATCAAAAGATTCATGCCGTTTCCGCCTTCGTTTTTGGCTGCAGCAATCAGAGCCTCATTACGCGCCCTGCGCTCCTCAATTTCAATCGTGTTGTATTTCATAGCCGCTAACTCACTATCAAGCTTGCGAACAGTCGCCATGCTATCTTCATCATAGCTTAGGTCTTCAAGGAGGACATTGGTTACTTCCAAACCATATAAGCTCGTCCAAGTTTGATTGACCTCTTGTTTTGCAAGTTCATTAAAGACTTCTTGATTAGCATTGAGGCTATAGATGTCCACTTGATTGTCAGCAGTATACTTTGCGATGGCAACCGCAATCTTTGGTGGCAGATTTTGGCGCAGGGTCCCTTTTGCTACATCTTGTAAGGTAAATGGTTGATCCACTGTAATCTGACGACTTACAGAACTAATATAAAAGAGAACTGGATCAGAAATTTTTACATCATACAGCCCGTAAAATCTGATGCTAAGCAGTTGTTGATAGCGTTCACTAAAGTATTCAACAGGGTTTTGAGTTCCAAATTTATTGCCTGTGAAAGGCTGGATCTTGAAATAAATAATTTCTTGTTGGGTCACAACTTGTCCACCAAATGAGAAGCGATTCTTAAAGTTTTCCCAAGTTCCTTTGATCCCACCTTTTTCTAGTAACCAAGCATTGTCGCCAGCTTGCCATTCGTGGCTACCAGCTTCCAAAAGTTCTCCCAGAAAAGTTCCATTGTTGACCAATAAAGCCACATAGCCTTGAGGAACAATTACCAGAGAGCCATCCGTTAAAAGACCGGTATTTTGATTGCCGTGTCGAGATTGATCGTCTGGGTCTTTTGTCAACAGAACACCTTTAACTGCCAAGGCTTCTGACGGAACTGACTCAGGCAGAACAACCGCTTCTTTAAACTTGCTATCACGAAAGCTACTGATGCTCCCAGAAAGGGCTGCTTTAATAAATCCCATACTATCTCCTATTTATAAAATTCAATTTCATCGACAACATCATAGGTGTCCAAGAGCCAATCCTGAGCTGTTCGTACCAAGGAAGCCTGACAGTATTCACACTTGGAAACAGAGTCAATCGTCAGAGGAGCCCCACAGTTTGGACAGTGGTCACTAAGAATATCAGTCTTCGTGACTTCTTCAGTTTTAACATCATGCAGACGAATGAAGTTTAGGCGATAGACTGTAAATAAGTCCTTGGTTGGATCACCTTCGATAATTCGCCCTGTTTCATCGTCCCTGATATAATCCCTCATAGTCGATGACAGGATCACTTCCAGTCTATCATGTCCTTGCGGATTTGGATAGAAGTCTTTAATCTTAGAATTTTCCACTCGTACACGTTCCAAGACATTGGTCGTTTTTGCTCGAATATGCTCCTGTAGCTGAGTGCTGTGCTGGTCATAGAGACTCGGGCTTTCTAAGCCACGAACCGAAGCCCAATCTTTCTCGGTCCAGGCAGATTGAAGTCGAAGGTAGATCACCTTCACCTGTGACAAGAAACGCTCTTCATCAAAGTTTGGATCCTGTTGTTTCAGTTGTCTAATCGCTTCGAGATTATTCTGAATCGGCTTGCCGGCTCTTTCCTCAGTCGTTCTTTTTAATTCATTACTTGAAGAACTAGTGTCATCTGTACCTTTTACTAAGTTATATAGTAAACCAATAACACCACCGATGACAACAACGGCAAAACTTCCCGAAGAACCTGAACCAGAGCCTGAGCTATAACTGCTCGAGCCACCAGACCAACTGTCACCTCCAGACCAACTGCTTCCGCCACCCGAATCAATCAAGCTGCTACCACCACTTTCAGAATTCCCCACACCAGCATCAACTGCAGGGGTTAAAAAGAAGAGCAGAACAAGAAAGATGGTCGCAAATACTAAAATACCTTTTTTCATAAGCCTCTTTTTATACTTTAAAATGAATGGGGGAAGAAAAGATTCCTTAATCTAAATTACAATCAATTCTTTTGGCGCAAGGGTTAGGACTTCGCAGCCTGTTTCTGTAATGAGGAGATCATCTTCGATGCGGACGCCGTATTTTCCGTCCAGATAAATACCCGGCTCATCGGTCAGGACCATGCCCGCCTCAATCGGCTCTTCTGACTTGCCAAAGTAAGGAATCTCATGGATATCCAGACCGATACCGTGGCCAATCCCGTGGCTAAAGTAAGGACCGTAGCCAGCATCGTTAATAATCTGCCGCGGAATTCGGTCAAAATCAATTCGGCTAAGCCCAGCCTTAGTAGCTTCTATCAGAGCTTGATTGCTGCGCAGGACAATATCATAAATCTCCCGCTCTTCGTCTGTCACCTGCCCCACATGAATTGTCCGTGTCATATCGCTGACATAGTGATTGTAGTAGCAGCCAAAGTCCATGGTCAGGGTTTCGCCATTTTGAATGACCTTTTCACTAGCCACACCGTGAGGCATAGCAGAGCGGTAGCCTGAAGCGATGATAAAGTCAAAAGAGGCACCTGAAGCACCTAGCTGACGCATCCGGGCATCTAAAAAGTTCATAACCGCTAGCTCTGTCGTCTCACCTGGCTTGATAAAGTCCAGTACATCTAGGAAGGCTTGATCTGAAATTTGGCAGGCCTTGCGGATGGTCGCGATTTCTTGCTCATCTTTAATCATGCGGAGATTCTCAATAAAACCGGTCATTGGCACCAGTTCATACCCTGAGAAAAGACTTTCTAGCATCTTGAAGTAAGCGTAGGAAATCTCGTCATCAAAGCCAATTTTTTCCAGCTTGTCGTCCGCTATAATTTTAGCAATCTCACCAAGTGCATCACGCGTTTCAACAATGTCAAAACCTTGGACAACTCCCTTGGCAATCAGTGTATAACGGGCATCCGTCAGAAAGATACGGCGTGTCTTACTGATGAAAACTGTCGCCTCTGTTCCACTAAAGCCGGTCAGATAGTATATATTTTTTAAATTGGTTACTAAGACAGCATCACATTCTGTCTGAGCCAATGCTGCTTCAAATTTTTCAACTCTTGATAACATGAGAAAACCTCCGTAAAATGATTCAATTTATTATAGCAAAAAAAACCGAAAATAATACAATCTATATAGTTAGGATTAGATAAAATTGACATTTGAAAGCGCTAAATATATAATGTCTGTAAACAAGAAAGAATGAGGTAACGATATGAATAAAACAGAATTACTATTACAAAGACTAGATGATATTGCTCAGTCTCTAAAAGATTCTAGACAAGCACTAGCTATGCTGGCACTTGGTTCTTGCGGAGCAGAAAGAGAACGATTGGATCAGTACTCCGATTTGGATTTCTTTGTTATTGTAAAAGATGGCTACAAGCAGGCCTATATCCAGGACCTAACCTGGTTAAGTAAGCTAGAACCAATTGCATTTCACTACCAAAATACAGTGGACGGACATAAAGTTCTATTTGAAGATGATGTTTTTTGTGAATTTGCTGTCTTTGAAGCTCATGAACTAGCAAACATTCCCTTCGCTGAAGGCAAGATTATCTGGAAGGAAGTCGGTTTTGATGGAACAATCTGCCAGCCACAAAGATTGCCATCAAAAGAAAATAGAGACCGTGAATGGCTGTTGGGAGAAATTTTATGCAATCTATATATAGGACTAGGTCGCTATCAACGAGGCGAAAAATTGGCTGCTTATGATTTCATCCAAAACAGATCCGTCAAGCTTTGGACTGAATTAATCAATTTGGAAAAAATTTCTAAATCTGATTTTATAGATATTTTTAACAGCAACAGACGATTTGAAAAAGGTTATCCAAATGAGGCCAAACAATTACCCTACTTTTTGCAAGGTTACGAACGAATCTCTGAATCTGCTCAGGCACTCCTAGAATATCTTGATAAACACTATTCTCTTAACCCATTTATAAAAGAAAAAATTCGTAATTTATTATAAAAAAGACTCTGCCTAAAAAAGCAGAGTTTTTAAAATCTTATTTTAACTTTCCTTTCAAATAGTGTCCTGTGTAGCTGGCTTCATTGGCCGCTACTTCTTCTGGAGTTCCTGTTGCGATGATGGTTCCACCACCGACACCACCTTCTGGGCCTAAATCAATAATATGGTCAGCTGTCTTAATCACATCTAGATTGTGCTCAATAACTAAGACGGTATTTCCATCATCAACGAAACGATCCAGAACTTTTAGCAGACGAGAAATGTCTTCTGTATGAAGTCCGGTCGTCGGTTCATCCAAGATGTAGAGAGACTTGCCGGTCGATCTCTTGTGGAGCTCACTAGCCAACTTCATCCGCTGGGCTTCACCACCCGATAAAGTAGTCGCTGGCTGTCCTAAAGTAACATACCCCAAGCCCACATCTTTAATTGTTTGTAACTTCCGATTGATCTTTGGAATATGTTTGAAGAAATCAACTGCATCATTGACTGTCATATCTAAGATTTGTGAGATATTCTTTTCCTTGTAGTGTACTTCTAAGGTCTCACTGTTGTAGCGTCTTCCATGACAAACTTCACAAGGAACATAAACATCCGGTAAGAAATGCATTTCGATTTTGATGATACCGTCACCCGAGCAGGCCTCACAACGGCCACCCTTAACGTTAAAACTAAAACGGCCCTTCTTATAGCCACGAATCTTGGCTTCATTGGTTTGAGCAAAAAGATCCCGAATATCATCAAAAACTCCAGTGTAGGTGGCAGGGTTAGAGCGCGGTGTCCGACCAATTGGACTTTGATCAATATCGATTAAACGATCTATATAATCTACTCCAGAGATCGTTTTAAATTTTCCAGGCTTTTCCGAATTACGATTGAGTCTTTGAGCCAAGGTCTTTTTTAGAATAGAGTTGACCAAGGTTGATTTGCCGGATCCCGAAACTCCCGTCACAGCGATAAACTTCCCAAGTGGGAAACGAGCTGTAATGTTTTGCAAATTATTTTCAGCTGCGCCTGTAATTTCGATAAACCGCCCATTTCCTACACGACGTTCCAGTGGTACTGGAATTTCACGCTTGCCTGATAGGTATTGTCCAGTGATAGACTTCTTATTCTTAGCCACTTGCGCAGGAGTGCCAGCCGCTACGATTTCACCACCAAAGACTCCTGCTCCCGGCCCGACATCAATCAGCCAGTCTGCCTCCCGCATGGTGTCCTCATCATGCTCAACCACGATGAGGGTATTTCCTAGGTCACGCATCTTCTTGAGGCTGGCAATCAGGCGGTCATTGTCACGTTGGTGCAAGCCAATAGAGGGCTCATCCAGGATATAGAGGACGCCACTTAGGTTAGAACCAATCTGGGTCGCCAAGCGAATCCGCTGGCTTTCGCCTCCTGATAATGTACCAGCAGAACGAGATAGAGTCAGGTAATTAAGACCAACGTTATTGAGGAAGGTTAGCCGGTCATGAATTTCCTTAATAATAGGCCGAGCAATAGTCGCCTCGTTGTCTGTCAAGCTAAGCTTATCCAATTGATTTAAATGATCTGCAATAGACAGATCTGAAATCTGACCGATATGCAAACCAGCTTCGCCTCCAACCTTGACCGACAAGGCCTGAGGACTAAGACGATAGCCATGACAAGCTACACAGGACAACTCATTCATATAGGTTCGCATCTGAGTTCTAGTATAGTCACTATTGGTCTCATGGTAACGACGATTGATATTGGTAACTACTCCCTCAAAAGGTATGTCAATGTCTCGCACGCCTCCGAATTCATTTTCATAGTGGAAATGGAATTCTCGTCCATCTGATCCAAAGAAAACCAATTGCTTTTCTTCTTCACTCAGCTCTTCAAAAGGCTTGTCCATGTCAATGCCAAAGGAGGTCATCGCCTGTTCTAGCATCTGCGGATAATAGTTGGAAGAGATCGGATTCCAGGGTGCCAGTGCACCTTCTCGTAAAGTCATACTAGAATCTGGCACCACAAGATCTAGGTCTACTTCTAGTTTTACTCCCAAGCCATCACAGTCCGGACAAGAGCCAAAGGGCGCATTGAAAGAGAAAAGACGTGGCTCAAGTTCTGGCACTGTAAAGCCACACATCGGACAAGCATAATGTTCAGAGAAGAGTAGTTCTTTCCCATCCATGGTATCGATAACTACATAGCCCTCTGCAATCCGTAAAGCAGCTTCGACCGAATCAAAAAGACGACTTCTCACTCCCTCTTTGATGACAATTCTGTCTACCACAACCTCAATGTCATGTTGCTTGCTCTTAGAAAGCTCTGGCACTTCCGTCACATCGTAAATATCGCCATCCACGCGCACACGGACATAACCGTCTTTCTGAATCTTATCAAAAACAGTCTTATGCTGGCCCTTTTTCTTGCGGATAACTGGCGCCAAAATCTGCAAGCGCTGACGCTCTGGCAATTCCAAGACCTTGTCAACAATCTGCTCAACAGAGGAAGCCGTAATAGCTCCATGGCCGTTGACACAGTATGGCGTTCCAACACGGGCATAGAGCAAGCGCAAGTAGTCATTGATCTCAGTGACAGTCCCTACAGTTGAACGGGGATTTTTACTAGTCGTCTTTTGATCGATGGAAATAGCCGGGCTAAGACCATCAATTGAGTCCACATCCGGCTTTTCCATATTACCTAAGAACTGCCGAGCATAGGCTGACAAACTCTCAACATAGCGACGTTGCCCCTCAGCATAGAGAGTGTCGAAAGCCAGACTAGACTTACCTGAACCGGATAATCCTGTCACCACAACCAGCTTGTCTCTAGGAATTTCTACATCAATATTTTTTAGATTATGAGCTCGCGCTCCATGGATCACAATTTTATCTTGCATCTTAACCTCACTTCACTTTAAACATTCTCTATTATATCAAAATTTTCTCTATTCTTTTGCCCCAAAAATCGTGAATTTATAGTATAATAGTACGGTGTTTAAAAAACAATCTGGAAAGGGAAAAGAGCATGAAACAAGTCTTTTTATCTACTACGACCGAATTCAAAGAGATCGACTCCCTCGAATCGGGTACTTGGATCAATCTTGTCAATCCTTCCCAGAGCGAATCAGTTGAAATTGCCAATGCTTTCGGCATTGATATCACCGACTTACGGGCGCCACTCGATGCGGAAGAAATGTCCCGGGTAACCATCGAAGATGACTATACTTTGATTATCGTGGACGTCCCCATCACTGAAGAAAGAAACAACAAGACCTACTATATCACTATTCCGCTTGGTATCATTCTGACAGAGGATGCTATTATCACCACCTGTTTGGAAAAACTCCCCTTGTTGGATATCTTCATCCATCGTCGCCTGCGCAACTTTTACACCTTTATGAAGTCACGCTTTATCTTTCAGATTCTCTATCGTAATGCCGAGCTATATCTGACAGCCCTACGTTCTATTGACCGTAAGAGCGAGCAGATTGAAAGCCAGCTACACCAGTCTACGCGAAACGAAGAGTTGATTGAACTCATGGAGTTGGAAAAAACCATTGTCTACTTCAAGGCCTCTCTCAAAACCAATGAGCGCGTGATTAAAAAACTGACCAGCGCCACTAGTAATATCAAAAAATACCTAGAGGATGAAGACTTGCTAGAAGACACCTTGATTGAGACCCAGCAGGCCATCGAGATGGCAGATATTTACGGAAATATCCTGCGTGGGATGACAGATACCTTTGCGTCCATTATTTCCAATAACCAGAACAACATTATGAAAACTCTGGCCTTGGTAACGGTCGTTATGTCCATTCCAACTATGATTTTCTCTGCCTATGGTATGAACTTTAAAAACAACGACATCCCTCTCAATGGCGAACCGCATGCCTTTTGGATTATCATGTTTATCGCCTTTGCCATCAGCGGTTCTCTCACCGTTTACCTCATGCACAAAAAACTATTTTAATTGATAGAAGGAAAGCCTATGTCACAAGTATCTATAGACAAACTTAGCAAGAAGAACCAAGAATTTATTCGCATTGCGACTCACCAGTTGATTGAAGCTGGGAAAACCGATGAGGAAATCAAAGTCCTCCTAGAGGAAATTATTCCTACCATCCTTGAAAACCAATCCAAAGGAATCACTGCCCGTGGTCTCTACGGATCCCCAACTGCCTGGGTTCAGCAATTAACCGCTGCAGAGAAAAAAGCAGCTGAAAATCCTGCACAAAATGACGATCCGCGCCTCATGATTTTGGATTCTGCTCTTTTGATTTTCGGGCTTTTATCTATTTTCCAAGGAGCAGTTAACTATTTTGCAAAAACACCGAATCCTTACGGATTTACTACCCTAGTTCTGGGCAGTCTAACAGGAGGTTTGGTTTTCTATTCACTCTACCATTTCATTTATCGCTACTATGAACCGGACCAAGAATACGGTACTAAACCACCTTTTTGGAAATCTGCCATTGTTATGAGTGGTGCTGTCCTACTTTGGTTGGTAGCCTTCACTCTTAGTGCTTTCCTACCAAGCTTCCTTAATCCGCAATTGCCAAACCTCCTTGTCATAATGATTGGTGGTCTTGCCCTAGTAGGACGCTGGTACCTCAAGAAAAAATTCAACATTAAAAGCGCCACAGCTAACCCGAGACGCTACTAATTTTTTGATTCCTAAGCAAACCAGCTTAGGAATTTTTTTATTTTCTTTTTTTCGAAAAATAAAGTACTAGGTCATCACTATTTTCACAAGGAGCATATGGGGCAAGGGCTTCATTGTTAAACCAAAGTCCAGAACCATCTGGAATATATCCTCTTTTAATATATAAGCGCTGTGCCGGCCCATATCCCTTATGTAATCCCACTCCCAAGGTAACCACATCTGAATATTTCAGGGCTTCTTGCTCTGCTTTTTCGATTAGAGCCGTGCCAATCCCCTGCCTTTGAAAGCTTTCAAAAACATTAAAATCAGTTAACTCCGGATAAAGGCCTGCAAAAGGTCCGTGATTTGCTGATGGAATGACTGTTATATAACCTGCCAAAAATCTGCCAACAAGAGCCACCAAAACTTGGCGTTCTCCCTCCTCTTGCTCAAGAAAATATTTGTGCAGAATATCTTTTCGCTCAGGCCATCCCTGCTCAACAAAAGCATTTGATAATCCTTCAATATCCTCAAAAAGCATCTTTCTGACGATTCGCTCTTCACCCATATCATACTCCTTATAACAGATTCTCATCTCATTTTAACACTTTAAAGAATAATAAAAAACCCCTGCAAAAGCAGGGATTTACTTGGTCTCCTTTTACGAAAGCCGTCCTTGATCGCTATGAATACATTCTTTAAGTGTTATCAAGTGTATAAGCTTCTCTCAACCATGTCCGATCAACTTTGCCAGAAAAGAAGCAAGTTAGTTTTTACCTTTTTGGTAGAGGTTTAGAAAATCTTGATAAGATTTTAAGAGATGATCTTTCTTATCGGATGAGTACGAACCATCTAGTTTGATATTAGTATAAAGATCGATTTCCCCTTCAGCAGCTAGAAGCTTTAGACTTTTTTCATAAGAATCATCGCCAGTTATCAATAAGCTCCATCCGGCACTAAATTTCTTTTCTATACCAGGTAATTCTTTACTTAATTTCAAACTCTTGATATTTAAATCCTCTCCTCCCTTGATGAGAGTAATATTCTGTGTTTTATTGGCCAAGACTAGTCCATAACGATTCAATTTATCATCCAGGTCAGTAGCTGAATAGATTGGTTGCTTCGAATGGGCTGTTAGAGGTTCGAAATAGCGATCCAGAGAAAAAGTCTGACCATTTTCAATATTCGTATAAAGAGTCTGGGTAAAGGAGCCACTACTTGAACTAGAATAGTAGCTTGCATTTGATCCACCTGGTAGATATACCTCAAAAGCAAAATAGAGTTGACTGTCTTGAGGATCTTGGTACAGTTGGTGACTCACTTTTCCTGGAATAGCTTGAGGATGTAGCTTTTGAGCCAACTGGAGTAGGTCATAATCTTTGTAAGTCCCTTCAGCTTGGTTTAGAAGTCTAATTTTTAGGTGGTTATTCTTGTTCTTATCTCTACTAAATTGCTGGTAACTATCGTAGTAAAAAGTTTTGTTGGGGTAATTCATCTCTTGTTGCAAGATATACTTGTCAGACAAGATGGCCAAATTAGGATTCTCGACCATATAGAGATTATCACCAAGCTTTTCTATCTTAAAAGTCGCATCCTTATCTGGCCTATTTTTACCAACCTCTTGCTGCTCAGTCTGACTTTGCTGAGAGTGTATAGTGTTTTTTTGTTTTTCAGCAACATAAGAAGCCAAAAATAAACCAATTGCAAATGCTAAAGTATAGCCACCAATATTCAAAAAGATTTTATTTTGAAATAGTTTTTTTATCTTTATAAGGATCTGACTCACTTATCTTTCCTCCGGAACTTTTACTCGACGAAGCTGACCATCTATAAGGACATAGATAATTCGTCCCGATTTTATCATTTTATCAGGGGTTAAATCATGAAAATTATTTATCTTAAACTGCAGAGGAACTAAAGCCTGGTTGCCGTTTTGAACCATTACAGAAATTGATCCTGCCACAAGATTGTCATTAGTTTCGGCTTGACTAACCGTCATCTGTCCTACCTCAAGACTAAATATGGAGAAAATTCTATACAGAGGTCCTTGCTCCACAATCTCCTTAACGGTATTCATATACGTTTCAGACAAAGGGCTACTAGGGTTATATTGAAGCCAATTAATATATTGCGGGCCGGCTGGGTTAGACCGCTTAGATTCATCAATAAGAGTGCTGACGTCTTTTACAGTTTTTATTCCATAGCGTCTGGTTTTATCGAAACTAACTTGATTTAGCATCGTATTGGTAGAGCTAAGATCAGTCAAACTTCCTAAGGCACTTATGTGGTCATATAGATCGAAATGCTGCGTGTAAACCGGACCTTTTTTGAAGTCAACAGTAACTACTTCTTCACTATCGATATCAAGTCCAATCGGGACAATCCCTTCTGCCCAATTGATTTTCCCTTCCTCCTGCACCTTCTTTATAAACAAGTCATAAGGAAGTGGGGTTTCAGGACTTTTCTTCTGTTTTACGATTTGTTCTGCTTCATACTCTTGTTTCTTTTGAGCAGACCAAAAAGGAGCTTCTCCTGGATAATTAAAGAGGCTAGCAAAATCAGAGGCTTGTTGAGTGGAATCCTGGGTGTATTTAAACAATGGATAGATAGCGAAACTACCTTTCTTAGCCATTTCGAGGGCATGAGGATATTCTTGGTAGAGATTGATTAGGTCTCCACCCTGATATGGTCTCATCATGATAATTTTTTCTTGATTTTGCTTTTCTTGGTTATCATAGGGATTTGTATCTTTTTTAGCATCAAGAATAAAGCTTAGGCTCTTTAAACGGTCAGCAAAAACAGGATTACTTTGAGCAATTTTAAATTCACTATTATCGCTAGCAGTTAAGACTTCTTCTTGTGCAGCTCCTATGTAGTGAGCAATCCGACTCTTTGCCGTCTTTAAGTCAATAATCAGAGATGCTTTTTTAGAGTCGCCATCAATCTCTTCCAGCTCTATTTCTATATATGGAGCATCTGGAGACGAGTCAAGCACGTCTAATTTCGCAGTACTCTTAATGTTATATTTTTTCTTTTCTTTAAGAAGGAGGGCTCGTACATCGACCTTCTTTAATGACTGAATCCCTTCGTCCTCTTTGTAAATATCAATCTGATAAAAATATTCCGTGTTTTTTTTATCATAAAAAGCCTTCCCCTCGTCAGGATACGGATCCTCGGGGAGTTTGTAATTCTGAGCAACTAAATAGCCATCTTTCTCCTGGACCTTCCCAAATTTATCGATAGCCAGGGCAATATTTCCGATTTTCTGAAAGTCATTTACCTGACTAACACCTATTCGATATCGATCTTCTGACTCGGTCCGACTATGATTCTTGCTAACCACTTCCCTTTTTGCAGGTTCAGGACTAATCGTCGGATAATAGATCAGATAGGTTACTAGAGCGAGAAAAAAGAAACTAGATATTTTAATGATTTTTTTGAAACGTGTTTGATCCATATTCGCTTCCCTAATAAAAATATA
Organism: Streptococcus sp. SG2; assembly: GCF_030439925.1. Taxonomy (NCBI): domain Bacteria; kingdom Bacillati; phylum Bacillota; class Bacilli; order Lactobacillales; family Streptococcaceae; genus Streptococcus; species Streptococcus sp. SG2. The sequence continues at coordinate 199,486 of NZ_JAQFJD010000003.1, forward strand.
ATAATACCATTCTATCATACTTTTCTGCCACTTTTAGCAGAAATCTTACCCAAAAATGATATAATAGTGCATAATCTATCTTAAAGGAGTGTAGGATGAAGAAGCTAGAGAATTTCTCTTGGCAAATGTGGCAAATTTATGCTTTAGCAGCGCTGGTCGTTTTTATTGTTGGTGGTGCTTGTTCTTTCTTTTTTGTAAAAGAAGCTACTTATGTAGTTAAAGAACGAAATTATGTTTATAAAGGGAAGAATTTGCGTTTAACGAATTATGTAACAATTGGAGAGAATGAGCCTGAATTTCCTATGATAGCCCTCTCTTTTAAGGAAGACGATAATGAACGGGGCTCATCTATTTTTGCCGTAGGTCGGAAATATCTAGCAGTTCAAGATTCCAAGCAATATGATGGCACACTGAAAAAGAAGGATAAGGAAGAATACTTCCGAATTCGTTATTACCAACTAGGACAAGAAAAAGGAGAAGGTCAAACGATTGATGCCTTAAAGATTGTTCAAGATATGGGATATGTATCTATAAATGGCGAATTAGATAATCAGATGTATTCTGATGGAAAAAATGACTATGTAAAAATCCAGATAGACTACAATAACGAAATTTATATCAATCTGACTAATAAAAAGGCAACAAAAAAACGCCCCAAAGAGACGATCCAATTCGGCTATGGAGGAATCTATCGTGCACTCTCAGATCCATCATTTATTACTGAGGCATATAGTGATGACGAGAGTAATATACATAGTTACGGACCTTGGTTTGAGTACAAAAAAGACGATAAAGACTCAATTTCAACTGGCAATTCTTCCGACAAGAATCATAGTAGCAGTAATGTTAAAACTGAGGATAACGTAACACTTGCAACACTTAAGAAGTATGGTTATTTATTAGTTTTAAAAGAAAATATGACCTTAGATGATAGTGAAACTCTGACAAAGATTTTATATCCTGATGCCTCCTATTTTCACTGGACCATTAGGAGCAGATATACAAAAACTGGCCGGGAAGAGTATGTAGAAACAGATCAAGAGTTCAAGCAAGTAATTAAGGAGGATGCTATTGAAAAAGATATTGAAGATTAATTCTGACAAGTGGAAAAGTATGCTTGTCCTCGTGTGCTTTCTAGCACTCTTGTTCCTGTTTTTCTATAAGAATCTAGAGGCCAATCTCAAGGGTTTTTATGCTAATCGGAATTTCCCTGGAGAGATTAAGATTACAGGCTTTTCCTGGGCTGAAAAAAGAACGGGCATTGATGTTAATTTTACTTATACTGAAAAAATTAACGGCAAGAATATTTCTCTGCCCTTGAAAAAATCCGTACGCTTTAAACAATTAGTCATGCCTTATTATGACAAAATAGATTTATCTGATAGATACAACCCTATATCTGAGTTAGGGACGACTTATGATGAATCTATCAGAGTTTATTTACCAATGATTGAAAAAATGCTGGAAATCAATCCCGAACGGACCAAGTTAGAAGAGTCTTTAACAAGAAAATTAAATCAAACTCCAGATCTAAGTGGAGCATCAGCTAAGTTAAGAAGCACCCTATCTGATCAAGCTAATTTTGTTAGAGGTGAAACTTGGTATAGCGATCGCATTGAAGATGCTACTAAAAATAAACATTCTATCCTTGAGGAATTGTACGATTTTTCATTAAATCATGCCTTGTCACAAGGAGCTGTCTATGTCCAAATTATCTTGCCCAAAGGAGTCGACAGAGAAGATATCCACCTAAGAGACCAAATCCAACAGTTGTTAGAACAATTAAGCCTGCCAGATGGAGCCTACGTCCTAGGGACGATTGATGAAGCAGAAGGTGATTTTGTCGTCGTTGAGCAAGGAAAAATTAGAGAAAGGAGATAGGGATGTCAGAGAATAAAGAAAAGGTTAAAGTAAGTTTCCCTTGGCAAATCGGATTATTAGTTGCACTTTACTTAGTTATTGCTAGTATGCCTTTTTTACACGATAAAACATCACAAATTTATCTATTCCAAAATAATAATCCTATTTTTGGTGGAAAAGAATTTGCAGATCTGAACAATTCCTATTTTAAGAATTCCTTTATTTTTCTATCTGTTCTTCCTGCCCTAGCCGTTTTATTGAAATTCATTTTAAAAAACAAAGACTATCCTTTTCTAGCAAGTTTACAATCTTTTCTATTTTTTATAGCTAGTTTTGTCTTAATGGTTTACACAATGTTCTCCATCACCATCCAAAGAGACATTTATAAGCTTGATTGGGGATATTACTTCTGCCAAATAATTTTTCTAATTTTTATCTTTAATGATCTAAGCTTTCTAAGAGCATGGGTAAAAAAGATACCATCACCTTAATTGCAAAGAATAAATTTAAAAGAACCACTTATGAACCGTATAGAAAGCTATATTCAGTTCATAAGGGGTTCTTTTTTGATGGCCACACCTAGTCTGCTTGTCCAAGAAATATAGCAACTTTACTTACTACTGCACTTTTTCTACTCTATTCAATACTGAATCAGAAAAAATCTCCTGCTTTATATCTCTGTTGGCCAATATTTTGATATAAACGAATTTACGCTAATAAAAAAGGCAGGTCCAAACAATTTTCTTGCTTGAAATCTTCCACACTATTCACACCTTGCTTCTCTTAGAAATTGTTCACTGACCTCTTTTTTATTTGCTTCGGAAATATTTCCAATAAAGAGAGTAGGGAATGGGCAAACTGAGAATCAACCAAAAGCGGTTGACAACAATGTCCGCCTTTCCTGCACTGTTAAAATGAATGGGAACCCGCTCTGGCATCAGGCAGATAATCAGAAATAAGATTACTGCCAAGAGAAACAAAACGAATAAATCTTTCTTTTTCATTAGCCATGGACCTCCTTAAAATATCCTTGCTTTATTAAATGCCTATAAAGGACGACTGCCAAAAGCAAAAGTCCAAGAGCTGAGATTCGCAACGAAATCTCCAAGTCCATACCAAATAGTAAGGATAAGCAAAGAGGGAACACAAGAACCAAGATGCCAATTCCTCCAGACAAGATAGTTGAAAAACTTTGCTTAATAACAATCATTTCATTGTCCCAGATGAACTTAGGAAAATGAAAATTGACCACAAGTCCCTGAAGAGCTGTAAATAGAGAATAAGCCAGTGAAATAAGGACCAAGTCCACTACTTGCAAGACTCCTAGCGAGAAACGCCAGGCCAGAACAGGCAAGCCCAGCAGCAAGGCCACGAAATGTAAAGACACCGTCAAGGCCAGCTTTGCCATCATTATCTGCCTCATAGAAACCGGGAGCGTCTGAAGCAGCCAAATCTCTTCACCCTCTAAGGAAATACTGACAGCTGCAGGATTGGAAATACTGAGACAGCCAGCCAGTAATAGGGGTAAAAATTCTCGGCTATCGCTGAGTCCTATCGAAGAAAAGAGGACATCAGAACTCATAAAACAAAGCAAGATGGCTAAAACGATGATTAAAATGGTTCCTAGTCCACTATTGAGCATATAAAGATAGGAACTCACAAAATTCGCAACTTCTCTCCTATAAAGAGCCATAAAGGGAGACTTCTGCCAGCTTCTATAGACTTTGCTTTCTGACTTCACCCCTGTTATCATCTGATTCATTTTTAAATAATTTCTACTTAAATACCTTAGAAAGAGTCCTGTCAGCACAAAAGATGCAAACATCAACAGAAGGCTAGCCCACAAAAAATGCTGAAGGTTAAAAAACAAGCTTGCCGGAGGATAGAGAGAGGTCAGCTGCTTGGTAAGCACGAGACCAACATTTTCCCCTGACAGTCCAGCTCTCATAGCCCACATACTGCCTGTTGCCATCCCCAAAAGCAAGAGGAGAGAAAAAAGGAAGGCAACTAGATTTTTATGAGGGGCCTTTGAGGCTATGTAGGCCACGCACAAGCCAAGTAAAGATGCTAAACAGAGAGGTAAAAGAGGAACAAATCCCATTAAAAGCAGATAAAAAAGCAACTCCAACAAGGACGCACCATACCTAAACCAAACGAGGCCTGCTGGCAGCATGAGAAGAATGGCAAACACACTGTTCAAAAGATAAAGAAAAGCATATTTCTCATAGACGATTTCCCTAATACTGAGCGGTAATACGATGAGCCTATCAAGTTCCTCTTGGTCAAACAAGATGCCATTTGACTGCATCAGACTGAAAAAGAAAATAATAAAACTAACCAAGGCAATCATATAGGCTGGAATCAAATTTGCCTGCCCCAACTTGACCAAACTCAAAGCCGTCAAAAGATTATAGCCTGAAAATAGCAAAACAAGCAAGAAGAGCAGACCAAGCTTAAAATACCTGCCCAATCCTCGTCCTTTCCTTAAATCATTAAGCGAAAATGTGCTGTATAATTGTACTTTTAAAAGCAAAAGAATATTAGTCATCTTCCTGTAACTCCATAAATACTTGTTCCAAACTAGATGTCCCCTTAACTTCAGAGGTCCTTCCATTAGCCACCAAACGTCCCTTTTGCAGAATTGCAATCTTATTGCAGAGTTCTTCCGCAACCTCTAAAACGTGAGTGGAAAAGAAAATCGCATGCCCTTGACTGGCTAGCTCTCTCATGATTTGCTTAAAATAATATGCGCCTTTCGGATCTAAACCGACAAAAGGTTCATCTAAAATCAACAATTCTGGCTCATGCAAGAGGGCCGCTATTAGTGCCAATCGTTGCTTCATTCCATGTGAATAAGCTGATATCAATTGATCCAAAGACGTATCCAGCTCAAACATTTTAGAATACTTTTCTATAGCTGCTTGCCTCTTTTCCATAGAAACCCTATAAATGTCTGCTACAAAATCCAAAAACTGCCTTGCTGTCAGATTTTTATAAAGGTCTGGGTTATCCGGCAGAAACGCCATCTTTTTCTTACAAAGCAAGGGCTCCTTCCTGATAGAGTGCCCGCAGATATAAATCTCTCCTTTATCAAAATCATGAATCCCCACAATGGACTTAATGGTGGATGTCTTACCTGCTCCATTAGCGCCGATGAAGCCATAAATATCTCCAGGCTCCACCATCAGACTAAGATCATCCACAGCCTTTTTACCATTGCTATATACTTTTGTTAAATGTTCTATTTTTAACATGAATTTCTCCTTTTATTTAAACTGACATTTTGTCAGTTTTGGCGTAAAATTTTTTATAATTTAGATTAAGAGATTGAAGGTTCGAACTGACATTTTGTCAGTTGTGTTTCTAAATAAAAGGCAGAAAACTGCCGATTATTCTAAAAAATAGATTCTTCTATTCCTAAGCTTCTTTCTAGGATTGCCTGGAAGCTGGTGAGATAATCCTGCAAAGTCTCTGGTTCTTCCTGACTCATCTTGATATCATTGGACACAAAGACGTAGGCAGTCATGAGAAAAGAAGCCGTCTCATGCGGATATTTCAAATGAAAATCTCCAGATTTCTGTCCTTCCTCCAAGATATGAGTGAAGAAAACAATCATCCGCTCACAGAGTCTATGATAAAAGCGATCTAAAACATAGCGATTGGTCTCCAAATTGACGGTTTCCTGCAAAACTTGATTTTCCTGTGTTCTGCTTTCCTCTGGGATAAGGGTCGCCTCAATAAAGGCTCTGATTTTTTCCTTGGCCCCAACATTTGGCTGATAGCTAATCTTTTCTAGCTTTCTCAGCAAGGGCTCAGAGTTCTTTTCAATCAGACAATAGAGAATGTCTTCCTTATCCTTAAAATGATAGTAAAGCAGGCCTCGTGAGATTCCAAGCTTATCAATAATATCTTGAGTTCTAGTCTTTAGATAGCCTTTTTGGGCAAAGAGCTGTAAGGCTGCAGACATAATCTCTGCTCTCCGTACCTCTACTTCCTTGACATCACGCATGATTTCTGCCTCCTTGTGGTCAGTATAGCACCTAACTGACATTTTGTCAATGATGAAACAAAAAAACAGCAGGTCAGAGCCTGCTGTTAATCAAATTAGTCTTCATTTACGAAAGGCATCAAAGCCATTACGCGAGCACGTTTGATGGCTGTTGTTACTTTACGTTGGTTTTTAGCTGAAGTTCCTGTTACACGACGAGGAAGGATTTTCCCACGTTCTGAAACGAAACGGCTAAGAAGCTCAGTATCTTTGTAATCAACATATTCAATTTTGTTCGCTGCGATATAATCAACTTTTTTACGGCGTTTGAATCCGCCACGACGTTGTTGAGCCATGTGTTTTCTCCTTTATATTATAGTTCTAGTTTGTCCAATTAAAATGGCAGATCATCATCTGAGATATCCATTGGATTTGAATTACCAAATGGATTCTCATCACGAGAAAAATTCGGTACTTGGTGAGACGAGTCAGCGCCTCCGAAGCTTGGTGCTGCATTACCGCCAAAGTTATTTGGAGTATAACCTCCAGACTGGCCTTCACGGCTTGTACGACTTTCCAATAGTTGGAAGTTATCTGCAACGACCTCAGTGACGTAGACACGTTGACCTTGCTGATTTTCATAATTACGAGTCTGAATACGACCTGTAATTCCAACTAGAGCACCTTTTTTAGCCCAGTTTGCAAGATTTTCTGCCTGCTGACGCCAAATGACAACATTGATAAAGTCTGCTTCTCTTTCACCATTATGGTTTTTAAAGTTTCGATTAACAGCCAATGTAAATGTTGCAACCGCTTGGTTTTGTGGTGTATAGCGTAGTTCAGCATCGCGGGTCATGCGACCTACAAGTACAACGTTATTTATCATGAATCTACCTTCTTAATTAAGCGTCAAGTTTGACGATCATGTGACGAAGAATGTCAGCGTTGATTTTTGAAAGACGGTCAAACTCTTTAAGAGCTGCATCGTCGTTTGCTTCAACGTTAACGATGTGGTAAAGTCCTTCACGGAAATCTTGGATTTCGTATGCAAGACGACGTTTTTCCCAATCTTTTGATTCAACAACAGTTGCACCGTTGTCAGTCAAGATAGAGTCAAAGCGTGCTACCAAAGCGTTTTTAGCTTCTTCTTCAATGTTTGGACGAATAATATAAAGAATTTCGTATTTAGCCATTGATTTTTCCTCCTTTTGGTCTAATGACCCCAAGACTTTGCAAGGGGTAAGTGAGGTTTTCTCACGAATAACTATTATACTAGATTCTCTATGAAATAGCAAGGAAATTCTTTAAAACTTCGTGAACGAGGTGTTCTGATACTGCTCAAGTATTTGACGGCCCTGTTTCTTTCCGATATAATAGGACTAGTTTGACTAATGAGGAGTTTTTTATGTCTGATTTTGAAAAATTGCAAGAGACTGTTTACCAACTATTAGAATTAGTTGGGGAAAATCCTGACCGTGAAGGGTTGCTTGACACACCAAAGCGAGTAGCTAAAATGTATCAGGAAGTCTTTTCTGGGCTTGGTCGAGATCCTAAGGATGAATTTACTGCTGTATTTTCGGAAGGTCATGAAGAAGTCGTTCTTGTAAAAGATATTCCATTTCATTCCATGTGTGAACATCATCTCTTACCTTTTTATGGTGTTGCTCATGTCGCCTACCTACCAAGCAATGGCAAAGTCACCGGGCTGAGCAAATTAGCCCGTGCAGTTGAAGTGGCTAGCAAACGTCCTCAACTACAAGAACGCCTTACTGCCCAAATTGCAACGGCCTTAGATGAAGCTTTGTCACCCGAGGGTGTATTTGTCATGGTTGAAGCTGAACATATGTGCATGACTATGCGAGGAATCAAAAAACCTGGTAGTAAGACTGTCACGACTGTTGCAAAAGGAATTTACAAAGAAAATGTTCATCAGAGACAGGAAATCTTGTCCATGATTCATCACGACTAATTCCCTCTTATCACTCAACACATTATGCTCACCTTAGAAAGAAGTTTATGAAGAAAAAATTAGTATTTCTCCTATTTCTGGCTCTAATCTGTATTGGAATCGAGTACGAAACAAAGACCTATACTCTAGGCGAATTATCCGGCAAAGCATACGGCATTATTGGACTGGCTGCCTTATTAGCCTTGCTTTATATCGTTCCAGCTAGCTTAATCATTTTACACGTTCAAAAAAAATGGAAGACTCCACTTGCCAGCTTAATCATCGCCTTCTTGGGCGGGCTATTCATCGCGGGATGGACTTCTGGTCTTGCCAACACTTATATCCATGACGGTGTTTCTACTTTATCTATTTCTTTTATTAATGATTTAGAAAGTGCTATCGTAGCGCCACTTGTCGAAGAGCCTCTCAAATTGATCGGTGTAGCCTTTGCTCTCTACTTAGTTCCTGTAAAAAACTTGAAGTCTATCTTACTTCTAGGAATTGTAGCGGGATTTGGTTTCCAAATCAGTGAGGACTTCTCTTATATCTTATCTGATATGTCAGAAGGCTTCTCTTTCGCTATCTCAGGAATTTTGGGACGCGTGGTTGGCTCAATCGCCTCACATTGGCTCTACACAGGCTTGACTGCTTTCGGCTTGACCTTGATGATTCGCTATCGCAAAAAGAATGCTAGCAACTTCAAAACAGGACTTATCTACTTCCTAGCGGCTTTTATCCTACATTTTATCTGGAACTCACCGTTTTCAGCTATTGAAACCGAAATACCGCTTGTAAGACCCATCCTATCTGCCCTAGCTATTTTTACCTTCTTCTTAGCCTACCAAACAGCTACGCGATTGGATAATGATCAGCCAAGTTTACATTTTTAAACACTTACATAGTTAAAAGAACTGCCCCAAGACAGAACAATCTATCTTAGAGCAGTTCTTTTTTTATAGGCCACAGACTATGAGTCTATCAAGAACTAATCTATCACTGTGAACTTGATATGAGAGTAGTCCTTTTCTAAATCCTTGCCCGTCATAAAGGCCGCAGCTTCCTTCTTTACTTTTACTAGGTCGATTCCCTGGTCTTGAGCACCAAAAACACAGCCACAATAGCACTGGCGATAAATATCATATTCCTCGCACATCTCCACGGAGCGTTTATAACCTTGATTTTTCTTAAAATCACTCGGCAAATAATGAGTCGCATAGACCTTTTGCACCTCAATACCGACACTATTAATGGTCTGAGAATTTTTATGAGGACTAATCGTCAATGCGCTTCCAAAATAATCAAAACCAAGTTCTACCGCTACCTCAGCAGTTTTATCTAAACGATAGTCATAGCAAACCTTGCAACGATCGCCTCCTTCAGGTTCATCCTCCAAACCATGAACTTTTCGGAAAAATTCCTGAGGTGCATAAGGGGCTTCTAAATACTGAACTGTGTAGCCTGTTTTCTCATTGAAGTCACTGACAAACTTTTGAGTCACATAAGCTCGTCTCTGATACTCCGCCTTAGGATGAATATTGGAGTTGGCAAAGTAAATTGTTACATCCGCATATTGACTGAGATATTCTAGGGTATAGGTCGAGCAAGGGGCACAACAAGTATGCATAAGAATGGTCGGGCGTTTCTGATCCTTTTCCCAATCCTGAACCATTTTCTGCATGACACGGTCATAGTTAATCTTCTGATTGGGATTCATCTTGCTCAAAATTTCTTCTACATCAATCATAAGCCGCTCCTTTAGTTTCTCATTCTATTTTACCATAGAAAATTGACTCAAACAATCTTGATTAAAATGATTCTAGAATAAAAAGACTGAGATTTTCATCTCAGTCCTCACTATCTTTTTGTATTACATCATGCCGCCCATCATGCTTGGATCCATGGCTGGTGCTGGACTAGCTGGCTCTGGTTGATTCGCTACTACTGCTTCGGTTGTCAAGATCAAGCTAGCAACAGAAGCCGCATTTTGCAAGGCTGAACGAGTCACCTTAACTGGGTCAATGATTCCAGCTTCAATCATGTTAACCCATTCGCCAGTTGCTGCATTGAAACCTGTACCAGCTTCAGAGTTTTTCAGACGGTCGATGACAATTGAACCTTCAAAGCCTGCATTGAAAGCGATTTGACGGACAGGCTCTTCTAAGGCACGGAGAACAATATTACGACCTGTCGCTTCATCTCCTGTTAATTCGAGACCAGCAACTGCATCTAAAACGCTAACAAAGGCTGTACCACCACCGGATACGATTCCTTCTTCTACTGCGGCACGGGTTGCATTAAGGGCATCTTCGATGCGGAGTTTCATTTCCTTGAGTTCTGTTTCTGTGGCAGCTCCAACCTTAATCACAGCTACACCACCAGACAATTTAGCCAGACGCTCTTGAAGTTTTTCCTTGTCAAATTCTGAAGTTGCACTTTCAATTTGAGATTTGATAACAGCTACACGGTTAGCAATAGCTTCAGGATTTCCAGAACCTTCTACAATTACAGTACTGTCCTTGTCAACAGTGACTTTAGATGCTTGTCCAAGTGCTTCAATGGTCGCATCCTTGAGTTCCAATCCGAGATCTTCTGTAATGACTGTTCCACCTGTCAAGATGGCAATATCTTCCAACATAGCCTTACGACGATCACCAAAGCCTGGTGCTTTGACAGCTACAACGTTGAAAGTCCCACGAATCTTGTTAAGAACAAGCGTTGGCAGAGCTTCGCCATCTACATCATCTGCAATGATCAAAAGCGGACGGTTGGTTTTCAAGATGCTTTCCAACAATGGCAGAATTTCTTGAATGTTAGAAATTTTCTTGTCTGTAATCAAAATATAAGGGTTGTCCAGATCAGCTACCATTTTTTCACTGTCTGTTACCATGTATTGAGACAGATAACCACGGTCAAACTGCATTCCTTCTACGACATCCAGCTCAGTTTCCATCCCTTTGGACTCTTCGATAGTGATAACCCCGTCGTTGCCAACTTTTTCCATAGCCTCAGAAATGTATTCACCAACTTTCTCGCTACGAGAAGAAACAGCAGCAACCTGAGCAATCGCTTCTTTGTTAGAAACTGGAATAGCAGTTTCTTTTAGAGCTTCAACAGCTGTTGCAACGGCTGCTTCGATCCCACGACGGATACCGATTGGATTGGCACCGGCAGTCACGTTTTTGATTCCTTCGCGAACGATAGCCTGCGTTAAAACAGTTGCTGTTGTTGTTCCGTCACCTGCGATATCGTTGGTTTTAGAAGCAACTTCTGAAACCAATTTAGCGCCCATGTTTTCAAAGTGGTCTTCCAATTCAATTTCTTTAGCGATGGTCACACCGTCATTGGTGATAAGGGGAGAACCAAAAGATTTTTCCAAAACAACATTGCGACCTTTAGGTCCCAAGGTTACTTTGACTGTATCCGCTAAAATATCGACCCCGCGTACCATTGCACTTCTTGCATCTGCTGAAAATTTAATGTCTTTTGCCATTTTTTATCCCTCTTTCCTAATCTTACTCAACTATTGCTAGAATATTGGCTTCGCTGACTAGAAGGTAGGTTTCTTCACCGTCTTTCACTTCTACTCCTGCGTGACTTTCAACAAGAACCTTGTCTCCAGCTTTGACAGATGGTGCTACCAATTCACCGGTCAAGGTACGAACTCCTTGGCCAACTGCTACAACTGCGGCTGTCTTAGTCGCTGCATGACTGTTACCAGCGATAACAAAACCGCCAACTTTCTCTTCTTTTTCTTCTATTTTTAGGACCACTCGGTCACCTAATGGTTTTAACATAGTATCCCTCCTGAGATTGAATTTTAGCACTCTCGTATACCGAGTGCTAATCTATAGTTATTATTTTATCACTTGGTCAAAAATAGTCAAGAAAAAAATACTATTTTTTCTTCAAAGAACTTAAAAAACTGACTAGAGAAACCAGTCAGTTTTTTTGTCTTATCCTAGGACTAGAGCATCATCATTCAGTACTTGACCACTGTTTTTATGGAAGAGATCCATGAGCTGAGCTACCGTTAGATTTTCCTTTTCTTCACCCTTCACATCCACGACAATCTTCCCATGATAGAGCATAATCAAGCGATTACCATACTCAATGGCGTGTTCCATGTTATGAGTGACCATGAGGGTTGTTAGTTTCTGCTCTTCTACTACTTTTTTCGTTAAGTTCATCACCATATCACTTGTTTTAGGATCGAGAGCTGCGGTATGTTCGTCCAGCAAGAGAACCTTAGGTCGAACTAGGGTCGCCATCGAAAGAGTCAAAGCCTGTCTTTGACCTCCAGATAAGAAATTAGCATCCGTCTTCATCCTATTTTCGAGACCTAGGCCGAGATGTTCCAGTGCACCCTTAAAGATTTGGCGTTCTTCTTCCGTAATCGAGCGTTTGAAAAAACTCCGCTTCTTCCCACGACGGTAGGCAATGGCCATGTTTTCTTCTATCGTTAAATTGGTGGCTGTCCCCATCCGCGGGTCTTGAAAAACTCGACTAATACTTTTCGATCGATCAGCTACTGAAGACTTTCTGATAGACTGGCCATCAAGCAAGATATCTCCATCGTCAATCTCTACGACACCTGCGATAGAGTTCATCAAGGTTGATTTCCCTGCTCCATTCCCACCAATTACGGAAATAAAGTCTCCCTGTTCGATTTCAAGATCCAAGCCTCGGAGAACAGGATTCTCATTGATTGTTCCTTTTTCAAAGGTCTTATGAATATTGGTTAATGTTAATAAAGGCATTAGCTGTCACCTCCTGGTGTTAAGGTTTTGTTTGCTTTAATCTGCAATTTTTGACGAATTTCTGGGACGTAAAGAATGAGAGCAAGAAGAATAGCTGAGGCTAATTTAAGCATTTGAGCATCCACATTCATAGCCAGAATAACGACTAGAACTAAACGATATAGGATGGATCCGACCACAATGGACCAGAGACGTTTTCCAAGCGGAAGGTATTTAACGATGACTTCGGCCAAGATAATCGATGCCAAGCCATTTACAATAGTTCCTGTTCCCATATTCATATCCGCGTAGCCATTATTTTGAGCTAAAAGGGAACCAGCAAGGGCAATTAATCCATTTGAAAGCATATAACCTAAAATTTTGATACGGTCAACTTTAATTCCATTGGCTGCACCCATAGTCAAATTATCTCCGGTCGCCCGCAAAGCTAAGCCAAGCTGGGTATTGAGTAGGACAATTAAAAGTAAGATAACAAAGGCAACGAAAGCAAGCCCTAATACAATGACAGAAGCAGTCTTGGATAGACTAAGTAAACTTGTCATCATAGTTACCAGGGTCTTTTGCCCAGAAAGAGAAAGATTAGAACTTCCTAGTACAAGTAAGTTAACAGAGTAAAGGGCAGTCAGGGTGATAATCCCAGTCAGAAGAGCTGGAATCTTCATCTTGGTATGTAGAAAACCAGACACTGCCCCCGCCAGCATTCCAGCAATGAAACCGCCAATGGTGGCTAGAAGAGGATTCAGGCCTTTCATAATCAAAATGGCTGTAGTTGCTGCACCAAGTGGGAAGGATCCTTCTGCAGTCAGGTCTGCAATATCTAAAATCCGGAAGGTAATGAAGACTCCAATAGCCATAATAGACCAGAGCAAACCTTGAGATAGAGCAGAGAGTACAATATCTAGAAGACCACCAGATGAATCAGACGACTTGGATTTAGAAAGAGAATTCACTTTCGGATTTGCAGTATTTTTAGTAGAAGAGCTTTTCTGAGTTGTTTTTTTCGCTTGAGCATTTGCCTGCTCCTCTTGCTCAATGGCGCTGATGTCAATCCCTAGAAGTTGAGCCATTTCTTTATTAGCGACTGCCTTCAGCGTCTCAGGATCTTCAGCTGAAATATCATCGACCTTTTCTCCATTCATAATTCGAATAGCCATTTTAGCAGTTTGGCGACCCAAAGCTTCAAAATCAGCTCCGTAGGTAAAGAGCACCCCATCATCTACCACATCAACAGAACCACCCACTACAGGCACCTTCATTTCTTTAGATAAGTCTGTCACCAAGGTAATCGCTGAAACGATGGTATTATCAGCTGGAATAAAGAGGGCTTCTGTCTGACTCATCAAGCTCTTTGTGGTATCTTGCACATCATTAGTAGAGGAAATTCCCTTGACAACCGTTTCAATACCAGCTTCTTTAAATGCTACTTCAGCCTCTTGCACTTGAATCTCTGAATTTCGTTCATTGGTCGTGTACATAATCCCAACTTTTTTCAGATTGGGCATGACTTTTTTCAGCAGTGCCACTTGTTTCTTTGCAGAAACTCGGTCACTGGTACCAGTTGCTAGACCGCCAACCTTGTCCATAGACTTCACAAGCTTTGCAGAGACAGGATCTGTAATCGCCGTAAAGAGAATAGGGGTATCAGTCGATAGATTGACTAATGATTGGGCTGCTGGTGTTGCAATCCCTAGAACCAAGTCATTCTTAGAAAGTAGACTCGTTGAAATCGTTTGGAGATTGGACTGGTCCCCTTGGGCATTCTGGTAGTCAATCTTGATATTCTTACCATCAATATACCCTTGATCTTTCAACTCATTCTCAAAGCCTTTTCGAGCAGCTGTCAGGGACTCATGCTCCACATATTGAAGAATCCCAATATGGACCTGTTTTTCCGACTTCTTTGAAGAACTGCATCCTGCTACAAGAAGTAAGGCCATCGCCAAACTAACCAAGGAAAGTAGTGTTTTTTTCATATCATGCTCCTTAATTTTTTTCAAAAACAAAAAGCCAATTAGATTTTATTCTAACTGGCTTTTAAGTGCTGATATAGATGAAATCAATCATCCACTTTAATCCAGTCAGTTAGAAAAGATATCTAATCAGCTGGATTCATCATAAAATGCTTTAGCTTCATAGATACAAACGGGGAACGTTTGTATCTATGAAGCTACAAACGTCTATCTAAAGAAACTAAAGTAAAAGTAGGTATTTAATTTAATTGTCTGTGATGACGTTTGTTTAACCATTTTATTTCTCCTTGTTTTTATTGTTTAATACTATACCCTTAATTTCAGACAATGTCAAGACTTTTTTAGAAAATTTCTGAAAATTTTTAATAATCAACCCCCGATAATCTTTTTATCAGGGGCATCTAGCTTAATATTTTATTTGAATTTTAGCTTCAAAATCATCAATGACTTTTTGAAGATTGAGTCGGCCTTTATAGATACCATAACCAAATACTAACATGGCAAGAATGCCTATCACTGCTAGGATAATTCCAACAATGAAAAGAATCATATTGGTTTGGCGGAAGAAATAAATCAGAACAAGACCGATACTCGCAATGGTAAAGAAGAGACTAAACCAACGTCCTAGATTTTCAATCATATGTTTTTGATAGTGAATTTCTGTTTCATAGCCTTGAATCAATTCTTGTTCTGTCATGATTTCTCCTTTTAATATTTCAAACCTGGATTAAAGAAGCCAAGTAATACACCAATAAATGCAACAACTACAAGAAGTAGCATCACTTTGATTGGAGATAGATTTTTCTTAGCCATTAACCACCAGCAAAAGACGATAAATAATGCAGTCAAAAGTCCTGGATAAACTCCGTCTAATTGATCTTGCAGAACCAAGAATGCTTTTCCGGATGAGTCTTTTAATTGGAAAGCTGTTTTAACAGGCACCCAAGTAGCTGCTACCGCACCAATAACCATACCACCAATGATAGATACAGATTTACGGATAGCTTGTCCTTGAGGGCCAACAAGAAATTCAACCGCTTTGTCGCCCAGTTCGTATCCTTTAAAATAGGCAAATTTCATACCGAAGTAAGCTAGCAAGTTCCAGACAACGATATAGAAGATAGCACCTAGTGGAGATCCTCCATTTGACAAACCAAGGGCTATCCCCAAGATAATCGGGATCAGGGTCCCAACAATCAGTGAGTCACCAATACCAGCAACAGGTCCCATCAAACCAGCACGAAGTCCATTGATTGTTTCATCATCCACTCCGTCAGCACCATTTGCACGCGCTTCTTCGAGCCCTGCTGTAATTCCGACAATCAAGGCACCTAGCTGAGGTTCAGTATTGAAGAAGGCTGTATAAGTATGCATTGCCTTTGCTTGATCTTCTTTTTTCGGATAAAGTTCTTCCACAATTGGTAGCATAGACGCAAGATAACCAAAAGTCTGCATGTGCTCTTGTGAGAAGCAGGTCAAGTTACCATAGTACCAATGATGGAAAGATTTTCCTAATGTTTTTTTCGTTAATTTTGCCATTTTAGATATCCTCCTCATCATCGTCATCAATCACGCCTGTACTTGCTACTGCTTGAGCTCTGACGTTTTTAGCCATTTGAATTTCATAGAATAGAACAGCGAAAATCAATGAAATGACTGCACAAGAAACTAGATTTAATCCTAGAGAAGCTGCAAGAGTAAAACCGACAAAGAAAGGAATAAAGTCGACAGCTTTTTCAACAATTTGTTTTAACAAAATAGCGATTCCGACACATGGAAGGAGTGAGCCCACTGTAAAGAGGGTTTTCATTGGAATTCCATCCAAAGGAAGGGCTGATTTCAAAGCTGTAACTGCATCTGCCCCTAATTTACACATGATTAGAGTTGGCAAGAAGGAGAAGACAATGTGTGAAATCCATGGGAAGCCCCAGTCTACTGCGTATAAACGTTTAAATTCTCCCTTTTCAACAGCTTTCCAACCAATATGTTGCCAGAGCAAGTTCATTGTTGCTGTACCATAAAATAGAACGGTACCAACTGTCCCTACCAAAGTTCCCATTGATTTAGCCAAGTTTGCTGCATCTGAAGAATCGAGGGCTAAGCCTTGTGTCGTAATAGCTACCATCGCTAGCGGAATACCGATATAAGAAACCGCACGAACGTCTGCTGAAACAGTACCACCAGGAGTAACCAGGGCAATATAAACCAATTGCATGGCAACCCCACAGACTATCCCTAGTTTAATATCCCCTAAGATAAGCCCTGAAACAAGTCCACCAACAAGCGGGCGTCCCAGAGTATAGTTACCAATTGATGTACCACCTAGACCAGGCATGGATGACAAACACGCAAACAATCCCAGCAAAGCGGCCTGTAACCAAGAAATTGTCATAATAAGCCTCCTTTAATGCTTATAGTATTATTAAAAACCAAATTTAGACTTGAAATCACTCCAGTAGCCGATGGAAACATCTGGCAACAATTGGAATTTCACCTTATAACCAGCCTTTTCAATTGCTTCAATTGCCTCTGCTTCTTCCTGAGTAATGGACTGATTGTTTCCTAGTTTCGTTGCTCCTGGGCGATCATTAGCAGGGCCGACGATAATTTCTTTAACATCAGCTGGAACAAAGCCTTGGTCTACTAAAATTTCTTTCATATCAATTGGATTCTTTGTGATTAAGAAATAGCGACTATCTGAATCCAAGACCTTTTGTGATTTTTCTTTGAAAGCTTCCTTAGTCCAAACAAAAGTTTTCTTATCTGAAGCAGCTTTATAAGCCTGTTTTAACACGGCATTCCCTGCAGCTGCATCATTGACCGCAATTAAGCCATCACAAGGATATTCCTTAGCCCAGCGAGTAACTGTCTGACCGTGGATCATGCGGTCATCAATCCGTACAAATGAAATTGTCATGATAAATCTCCTTTAAGTATTTAAATATCGTCGTCATCTTCTTCGTCACTATCGGTTGCGACTTCGAATTCTTGAAGAGCAGCTGAAGCTTCTGAAAGAATGGTCGTAGCTAGTTCTTTGCCTTCTAACATATCTTTCATCACTAGCCCTGTTAAAGCCATGGTCAGGTTTAAGCCACCTAGGACAACTGCTGTGTCTAGTTTCCCAAGTTCAGCTAAGACATTGCAGGCAGTAGTAAGAGGGCTTCCCCCAACAATATCTGCCAACACAAGAACCTGATCTTCCCCAGCTAAGCCCGCTAAAGCTTGACGAAACTCCAAGGCAAAATCGTCTACTGACTTACCTGCTTTTAGACCAACAGCAATCACTTGATCTGTCTTGTCGCCGGCAAACATTCCTAAAGAACTTTGCACCCCTTCGGCCAAGCCACCATGGCTGACCAATACAAGATATTTCATCTTCCCTGCCTCCTTATCCTTCTACTTCTTAGCCAATTCAGACTTTAAATGACGAAGGTTTCTTTATGATTTTATTTTACAGGTTGTGGAACCGGTTTCATATTGTCAAATGTCACTTTAGTTAGATGACATTTGTTAGGAAGAATATGACAATTGTCATATTGGTCTAGTCAACTTTGTTTATTCTGTGATTGAAATGCAAAAAAGAAAGCAGATTATTTTCCGCTTTCTATTTCCTTTTGAATACTAGGTAGGGCACTATCAATCTCTTGATTCTGCATCGCATTTTGAATCAGATAGTCCATCCGCTCCATCGTATGTTGATCTACTTCTAGACTGATATCAATGATAGAGCGATTCATCATGCGATCCAACCTCTCAGAAGTCAAAGAATCCAAGCCAAAATCATCTGCTTGTAGGATTTCTCTAGACTGCTGACTTTTCACTACAGATGGTAAGACCGAAGTCCCTTGAGATTTCTCAAATAGAGCCTGTTGGCTTTCTTTATCCTGCGACAACAAAAGCATAAATTCCCATGCCAGTTTTTCTTGACTGGTATTAGAAGACATGGCAAAGAGCGAGGTCTTGACCTGTGTTCCCATCACCTGATTGTTGGCTGTAGGCATCGGGATACAGGTCCAAGAAAAGCTAGAATATTTGGAAACATGATAAGGATAGGGTTTGTAGGTCCGATACTGGGCCAGACTCATAGGATAGAAGGCCACCCTTCCCTCATCAAAGTCATTAGAAGTCACCTTATAGTGCCGACTGAGCATATCTAATTTGCTCATAAAGGACAGGGCTTGGTGCATCTCTGAGCTGTCTACATTGATACCATATTTATTTGTCAGATGCCCACCATAAGCTACCAGAGCTTGCTGCCAAGTGTAATCTGTTATACCGTACTGATCCACCACACCATCGCCATTGGTGTCTTTGGTTACTTTCTTGCAAATCTCATAGAAATCCTCTAAAGTCCAGCCTGACTCAGGAATGCTAATTCCTTCTTTTTCAAGCAAGTCTTTATTGACACACATCATGATAGGATTGCTCTCAACTGGAAGAGCATAGCTGACTCCCTGATATTGCCCAGCTTCATAAGCCACCGGATAAAATGCCTTTCGCTCATCATCCCGTAAGAGGGTGTCCAAGGATTTGAGAGCGCCAGTCGAAGCCAACACGCTAAAGTCGTTTTCCGGTACCATAAAGAGATCCGGTTGCTCGCCTTTCAAGACTTGCTCTGCCAGCCAGTCGGCGTAATCATCCTTGGGAATCCCGCTTTCATAGACGACTTTGACATGAGGATGCGTCTTTTCAAATTTTTTAATCAAGCTGTCCAAGACCCTGTTTTCGCGGCTGTTAGGTACATCCCAGCTGGAGCCAGCATAGACGCCGATACGCAGGACTTTTTCCTGAGCTGAAGCCCAAAATACAAAAGCTAGGGCAACAGATATGATCAGGACAACCAGCAGGGCCAAATGTCTCAATCTCCACTTCATTTGTCGCTTTCCTTACTAAAATCTCTCTGGGTAACCCCAGTCTGAACAGCCCAGATAGCCAGCTGGGTGCGGTCACGCAAGTTGAGCTTGGCTAAGATACCTGACAGATAATTTCGGACTGTCCCTTCTGATAGAAAAAGCTTGGCAGCAATTTCTTTATTAGAAATCCCAAAGCCAATCTGCTGGATAATCTTCCACTCTGTCCGACTCATATCCTCAACATTTTCCTCAGTCACCGTGATAGCAAAGTTGGACTGGGCCATCTGTGAAAAGATTTTGAAGACCTTGGTGGCAATATTGGGATTGATCATAGCTCCGCCCCGATAGACTGTCTGAATGGCTTCGTGAAGCTCTTCTGTCGAAACCCCTTTGAGGATATAACCAGACGCACCGTATTTGAGAGCGGAGAAGATAAATTCATCGTCATCAAAGGTCGTCAGAATGATAATCTTAACATCTGGATACTGCTCCTTGACAGCCTTGGTACAGAGAACACCGTCCATGACTGGCATGCGAATATCCATCAAAATCACATCTGGGCGTACCCGATGAAGCTTTTCCAGCACTTCCTTGCCGTCTCCAACTGTCCCGACAACCTCAATATCTGCGTGGGCTGACAGGATGATTTGCAGAGACTCGCGAATCAAGGCCTGATCGTCTGCTATTAAAACCTTAATCATGTCTTCCTCCTATTTTTGGGATTTCGATATGTGTGTAGAAACCGTCCCGATTTTCAAAGTGAACGCTTCCGCCAATAATCATTAGGCGCTCCTGCATCTGCTTGAAGCCATAGCCATAGTGGAGTTCATCAAAACCAATACCATCATCCTGAATGGTCATTACATAAGCTTCTTCTTCCTCCAGTAGCTCAATACAGATGGTCTTGGCATGGCCGTGGCGGACAGAGTTGGTAATAGACTCCTGAATCACCCGAAACACAATGTCTTCCTTTGCAATATCCAAGTCAATATTATCCCATTCGTAGCGGAGATGAATCTCCAAGTTGGAGATGGCTTCATACTCGCGGATAATCTTAATCAGAGCTTCCTTCAAAGTGTTGTTTTCCAGAGCTCCCGGCCGCATTTTGTTGAGCGAGCCTCGGACATCACGGATACCGTCTCGAACAACGACTGAAACATTATTGAGTTGCTCCTTAGCTCGGTTGGTATCAATATCGACCAAGACCTTGACCGCATCAATACCCGCTGAAATTCCTGTCAGGGCATGGCCCAATGTATCATGAATTTCTCTGGCAATCCGCTTCCGCTCTCGGTCTTCTGCTATTTTTTCGGACAAGGCCAGATAAGAGTTCAACTCGCGATTGGCCTGAGAAGCCATGCGCAGCTCTTCCTCAATCCGATGACGCTCCGTAATAGCCGACAAGATATAGAAGAGCAAGGAAATCATAAAGACGACGATATTGAGGGAGTAGAGAAAGTTCTTGCCAAAAAGCAGTAACAGCCGAACAGACTCTGGGTAAAAACGAATATAGGTATCTAGAGAAGGCAGCTTGATAAAGAGCGACATGAGGTCATAGTTGGACAAGAGCAGCATGCCAAAGCTCAAAATAATGAAAGAAAACCAGTACTTCTTGTCTTTAGAAGCATTGAACTCCTTAGAACCATAGAAAATATCCGCAAACACCAAGAGAATCAAGCCATTGTAGGACGAGTGCAAGACGGAAAAGATGACCAGCATGAGCAGGATTTCAATAATAGTCGCCTTGTCATAGACGGACAGCTGATTAGGGTGGCGCTCGCGATAGTACATGACCAAGAGCAGGCAGGCATACAAGCTAATTGATACCCAAAAAATCAAGCTGGGAGAGCCCGGAATGGCATCCAAACGCTCCAAGAGCGAGTGACTGAAGCCCTTAGCCGCTACATAGTTGGTCGCAAAGAGATAGATAGAAGCATTATAGACAATGGCAACCAGATTGATGACCATCAGGGCTATTTTGCTGTAAAATATACTTTTTTGAGGTCTCATTATTGCCACCCTGTAACTGTGTATTGACTGATATTATCCCTATTAACCAGATGAACTGGAATCAGATATTGGCTGTCGTAGGATTTCCCCTCCTGCATCAGCTCAATTACCTGTGCCACCTTGCGTCCCATCTGAATGGGCGATTGGGCTACAGTCCCCTCTATATCGTTTGTTGTAGCCAAAAAGTTTTTGATATCTGGTGAGCCATCCACGCCATAAATAGAAAGCTTTCGGTTCAAGCCGTCATTTTTAATCGCCGCTAGGGCACCAATCGCTGCCCGATCATTGAGAGCCATGACCACATTAAAGTCCATTCCTTCGTCTAAGGCATTTTTTACTTGAGGCATTGCTTCTTCAGTCTGGCCAAGCGTCTCTTTTTGGGAAACAATCTTGTAACGAGGTTGATCTTTTATTGTCTCTACAAAACCTCGAATGCGGTCCATAGCAGAAACTGCATTTCGATGTTCTAAAAGAAGGATATTCGCAGCTGGCAAACGTTTCATCATATCTTTAGCAATTAAAACACCAGCTTGGTAATTATCTGAAACAATTGTCGTATCGACTGCCACTTCCTTACTGACTGGCGCATCCACTACGATGATTTTAATCCCAGCTTTCTTGGCCTTCTGAAGAGAAGAAATGATACTTGGACTATTACTCTTCACCGGATTAATCACAATAACATCTACCTTTTCTCGGACGAAAAAGTCAATCTGCTGGCTCTGCTTGCCCTCATCCAGCTCAGGGTCTCGAACATAGAGCCGACTCCCCTGCTGATTAGTTTTTTTCTCTAACTCCGCATTCAAGGTCTTGTAAAAGTCGTTATTCATGGTCATGTAGGTCACCCCAATCTTGACCTGTTTTGGATCCGGAAGAATTCCCTTAAAATACACAAAAGATAAAGCCAGTACAAGTAGAGCTAAGAGGGGCCACAAAGTATTTTTAAAATGAATATGACTTCTTTGCTTTTCTGTTTTCACTACTATTTATACCCCCAATCTATCTAGTAGGCTACACTTATATACAGAATTATTATATTACAAAGCGAGAAAAAATCAAAATCTGCTCTAAAAAGCCAACTATCCTTTCATCGCTATAATCAAAATTTTTCTATACTTCCAATCTAGTCTTCCCCACTAAAAGAGCTCCATGACCAAAATAGAATCATGGAGCTTCAGGTAACTGCGGAGCGGTTTCATTGACTGATTGCAGTATCACAAAAGACAATTATCAGTTTAGTAATTTTTAATCAAATCGACTGTTGAACGATCTAACTTCTTTACAATTGCTTGCAAGAATGCCTGAGCTTGTAAGAAGTCATCCATTGCATAGAGTGTTTGATGGGAGTGGATATAACGAGCGCAAACTCCGATAGTTGTAGATGGAACACCACCGTTTTGGAGATGGGCTGCACCAGCGTCTGTTCCACCTTTTGCACAATAGTATTGGTACTTAATACCAGCTTCTTCAGCTGTAGTTAGCAGGAAGTCTTTCATATTAGGCAGCATGAGATGACCAGGGTCGAAGAAACGAATTAGCGTTCCGTCACCAATAGCGCCTTGACCACCATATACATCACCAGCTGGAGAACAGTCTACAGCAAAGAATAGTTCGGGCTCAAATTTAGTTGTTGAGGCGTGAGCTCCACGCAAACCAACTTCTTCTTGGACGTTAGCACCAACATATAGCTCATTGCCTAAAGATTGTCCTGATAAAGCCTGAGCCAATTCACTGACCATGAGAACCCCGTAACGGTTATCCCAAGATTTGGAAATAACATTTTTACCATTAGCTGTTAAAATAGCTGAGCTATCTGGCACAATAGCATCTCCTGGACGAATTCCGAAACTTTCTGCTTCTTCCTTATTGGCAAATCCACCGTCGAAGACAATATCGCTTACTTGTGGCAGGGTTGGTGTCCCACCAGCTCTACGTAGGAAATGAGGTGGAACAGAGCCAGAAATCACTGGAATTTCCCGACCTTCTCTAGTAAACAATTTGAAGCGCTGACTGCTGACCACAAGAGGATTCCAGCCACCGATTTCAACTACACGAAAAGTACCATCTGGCTTAATCTCACTGACCAAGAAACCAACTTCATCCATATGAGAGGCCACTAAAACTCGAGGCGCATCTGCTAGGCTCGAATGCTTGATACCAAAGAGGCCACCCAAGCCATCCGTCACCATTTCATCCACATGCGGAGTCATTTTCTCCCGCAAATAAGTCCTTACAGGACCTTCATGAGCTGAGATTGCAGAAATCTCAGTTACTTCTTTGATTTTTGAAAATAAGTCTGTCATATTTACCTTCTTTCTGCCCCCTATTTTATCACTTTTTGGGAAAGATAGGTAGCAAAAGCCTAACTCTCTACAGGAGAAATATCCAAGTAAAAAATTTTCAATCAAGTCCTCTCGCCTGTCAATTTCTCCTTTTCTATCTTGGCCATTGTTCCCCCTTCTTTTTTGTGTTAAAATATTGTCATGAAAGCTAAAAAAATCATTTTAACAACAGCTGCTCTTCTTGGAGCAGGAAGTCTTGCCTTGGGCGCGCGAAAAGTCGTCAAAGAACAACAGCTAGCCAAAAAGAGAGAAGAGATTATTCACCTGGTCCGTAGCTTCTTTGCTAGTCAAGGACAGATTGCCACTGTCTATGTGCAACTCTATGAGTCCAGCGAAGATAAACTGGTTGGTGGAGTAGTCCTTGAAGATGACCGCCACTTTACCTTTGTCTACGAAAACGGCCAGCTAACTTATGAGGAAAAATGATGATTATTCCTGAAAATATAGAAGAATTGGCAACTTACGTTCAGTCAGAGGGGAGGACTGTCTTCTTTTTCACAGCAGACTGGTGTGGAGACTGTCGTTTCATCCAGCCCTCCCTACCAGAGATTGAGGCAGGGAATCCAAATTTCACCTTCATCCAAGTAGACCGCGATGCCTATATCGATCTTGCTAAACGCTGGGATGTCTATGGGATTCCTAGTTTGGTTGTACTGGAAAAGGGACACGAAATAGGTCGGTTGGTCAATCGCAATCGAAAAACCAAATCTGAAATCAATGATTTTTTAGCGTCATTAAACTAATCAAATGGAGAAAAGAATGATTTTTACTTATAACAAAGAATTTGTTGGCGATGTTTTGATGGTGATTGTTGCCAACAACGAAGATGCAAAACTTTCTGTTGAACGCAAAGGAAATGTTGCTCGTATTTTCCGACAAGATACAGCCGAAACCGTCGCTTGGAACATTTTCCAAGTATCTGATATTGTAGACATCCAACAAAGTGGTCAAATCTTCCTTACTGATGAAGAGGTTGCCTTGCTCAACCAAGAGTTGGCTAAAGAAGGCTTCTCTGAAACTCTGATCAATGATCTCCAACCGAAATTTGTCGTCGGAGAAATCGTCGAAATGATTGCTCATCCAGATAGTGACCATCTCAACATCTGTCAAGTACAGGTCGCAGCAGATAAGACTCTTCAAATCGTAGCCGGTGCCCCCAATGCTCGAGTAGGTCTCAAAACTATCGTTGCCCTTCCTGGCGCTATGATGCCTAAGGGAAACCTTATCTTTCCTGGTGAACTACGGGGTGAGAAAAGTTATGGTATGATGTGCAGTCCACGTGAATTGCAATTACCAAACGCTCCTCAAAAACGTGGCATTATCGAATTAGCCGACTCTGAAGTCGTCGGAACTGCGTTTGATCCAGCAAAACATTGGCAAGGGTAAAAAAATCGTGATTTTCACGATTTTTTTCTTTCTCTTACGAATAAATAAGTAGGAGGAAATTATATGTACAATAAAGTCATTATTATCGGTCGTTTGACGGCCACACCAGAATTGCACAAAACTAGCAATGAAAAATCTGTCACACGCGCAACAATTGCTGTTAACCGTCGTTTTAAGGACCAAAATGGTGAACGTGAAGCAGACTTTATCAATATCGTCCTTTGGGGCAAATTGGCTGAGACTCTAGCAAGTTATGCCAGCAAAGGAAGCTTGATCTCTCTGGACGGCGAACTACGGACCCGTCGTTATGAAAAAGACGGTGTGACTCACTATGTCACAGAAGTCCTTGGACATGGTTTCCAGCTTCTTGAAAGTCGTGCCCAGCGGGCTATTCGTGAAAATAATTCTGGAGCCGATTTGGCTGACCTAGTCTTGGAAGAAGAGGAACTTCCTTTCTAAAACTCCCACTTTTCCTTTCTTTTCTATTAAGAACCTTGGCTGAATAGCCTTGGTTTTTTTATTGTTCTATTTTGATAATTTCTTCTTCTGATTGCTTGTTTTTATTTATCTTCAAATACTACTTTTGCTCCCCAAAATGTCTCTTTTTTGTTATAATGCTTAGCAGAGGTAAAAATGAAAATGAAAAAAATTGCTTTTGATTCTGAACAATACTTAAACCTGCAGCGCGACCATATCTTGGAGCGCATTAATCAATTTGAGGGCAAATTGTACATGGAATTCGGTGGTAAAATGCTGGAAGACTTCCATGCTGCCCGTGTCCTGCCAGGCTATGAGCCGGACAATAAAATCAGACTGCTCAAAGAGCTCAAGGACCAAGTGGAGATTGTCATTGCTATCAACGCCAACAACATTGAGCACTCTAAGGCACGTGGTGATTTGGGCATTTCCTATGACCAGGAAGTGCTACGACTAATCGATACCTTTAACGAGCTGGATATTTATGTAGGCTCAGTGGTCATCACCCAGTATTCCGGTCAGCCGGCGGCGGACCTCTTCCGCAGCCAGCTGGAAAAGAATGGTATCGCCTCCTACATCCACTACCCAATCAAGGGCTATCCGACCGATATGGACCATATTATCTCTCCTGAAGGTATGGGGAAAAACGACTACATCAAAACCAGCCGTAATCTAGTCGTAGTGACCGCACCTGGTCCTGGTTCTGGTAAATTAGCAACTTGCTTGTCCAATATGTATCATGACCAAATCAATGGCATCAAGTCAGGCTACGCCAAGTTTGAAACCTTCCCCGTTTGGAATCTGCCCCTGCACCATCCAGTCAATTTAGCTTATGAGGCAGCGACAGCAGACTTGGACGATGTCAACATGATCGATCCTTTCCACTTGCAAACCTACGGCGAAACCACTGTCAACTACAACCGTGATATCGAAATTTTCCCAGTCCTCAAGCGTATGCTGGAGCGCATCCTAGGCAAATCACCTTATGCTTCTCCAACGGACATGGGCGTCAACATGGTCGGCTTTGCTATTGTAGATAATGATGCAGCTATCGAGGCATCTCAGCAGGAAATCATCCGTCGCTACTACCAGACTATTCTGGATTTCAAGGCGGAGCGCGTTTCTGAATCTGCTATCAAGAAAATCGAACTCTTGATGAACGACTTGGGCATCACACCGCTGGACCGTAAGGTAACAGTTATAGCACGCGATAAGGCTGAAAGCACTGGCGAGCCAGCTCTGGCCTTGGAATTGCCAAACGGTGAAATAGTAACTGGTAAAACCTCTGAACTCTTTGGCCCTACGGCTGCTGTATTGATTAATGCTATTAAGAAATTAGCCAATATTGCCAAAGAGACTAAGCTGATCGAGCCTGAGTATGTCAAGCCAATCCAAGGCTTAAAAATCAACCATCTGGGCAGCCGCAATCCTCGCCTCCACTCAAACGAAATCTTGATGGCTCTGGCAATCACAGCCATGGAAAATCAAGATGCAGCAAATGCTATGCAGCAACTCGGTAATCTCAAAGGTAGCGAGGCCCACTCCACTGTCACTCTGACTGATGAAGACAAAAACGTCCTGCGCAAACTAGGCATCCATGTGACCATGGACCCCGTTTACCAGTATGATCGACTTTATAGAAAATAAAAACAAGCTCTGTTAAAAGCTTGTTTAGAAAGCTGGCGTCGCCAGCTTTTTTCTTAATAACGCTTGGACAGGATAAAACGCAAGAGATAGTAAAGTCCCAAAACCAGAATAATGGTCACGGTCAGAAACTGATTGAGACTTAAGATGATTGGGAAAATCATGGACAGGACACTCAAGCATGCTGCCAGCAGCAAAAGAATATTAAAAAGTAGAGTGCGAGTCTTTTCGTCAATCATGCGATTGCGCTCATCAGTCACCTGAATGTAGAGCTTCTCAAAATTTTCCTCCCGTCTTAGGGCAAGATTATACCGAATAGTCATCAAAGAAAGCCCCAGCAGTATGCCGACCATGACTCCTTCCTGCTTATCATCCAGAGAATGAAAGTGGCTCCAGGCCAATCCTACCAAGATGATAAAAGTTAAGATACGTCCCACGATAACTTTCCTTTGAAGTTTTTTCCGAAATTCTTGTTTAGTTAATGTTTCCATGTCGGCCTCCTATTTTTCATACGCTTGAAAAATTTTCAACATCACCACAATCAGGAACATTCCCACAAAAGGCAGGATTTCCTTAGGGATAAAATCGAACTGTAAATGAAGAAAGATTAAGACAAGGACTACTAAAAAACCTAGTCCCCATTTGAGCATATAAGTCCATTTCATGATTCATCCTCCTCAAAGAGAAACACTTCTTCAATCCTTAAATTGAAAAAGGATGCAATTTTATGAGCCAAAAGGAGCGAAGCATTGTAGCGGCCCTTTTCCAAAGAAATAATTGTTTGTCTAGTTACTTCTAACTTCTCAGCCAGTTCTTCCTGGCTGAGCTTTTTTCTTTTTCGTAATTCTTGAATTCGATTTTCCAAGGTTGCCTCCTTTTCACGATGTAAAGCAAACTTCACTTTTCAAGTATAGTATAGTCTCCTTTACATCTTTTGTCAAGAAGAAAACGGCAAAAAAAGAGGCTGGGACAAAAGTCCTAGCCTCTCAATTGTCTTTGGATTGTCGAGCAAGACGCAGTGGTTGAGTGGGCTCTACTACGCTGATTCCATCAGCTTTTACAGCCCTACTCAACTGTGCGGAGGTGGGACGACGAAATCGAATTCTAACGAATTACCGATTTCTGTCCCACTCTCTTTTATCATCTTTATTGATTTCCTTTTTATTTGTCTTTTAAAGCTACAGTCAACTCGACACAGGCTCCTCCTTGGTCTGGATTGAGCAGGGTCAGACGACCACCGTGCAAGAGAGCTACCTGCTTAGAAAAGGCTAAGCCGATGCCATGATGGGGATTAGCTGAATTACGGCTTTGGTCACTCTTGTAAAAGAGCTGTTCCGCTCCTAGCAGCATCTCCTCTGAAAATACAGGGCCATTGTTCCAGATAGCAAAAACCAACTGGTCCTGTTGTAATGATACCGTCAGCTTCACTTCTTTTTGGTCTTGGTCAGCATGTTCAAGTGCATTTAGTAAGATATTGAGCAAAGCACGTTTGAGATAGTCCAAATGAATAGACAAACTTAAGCTAGGATCACAATCTTCTTGGAGAGAAAAACGATGGCTTTCTTGTTTGCTAAACAGTGCCCAATCGTCCTGTAGAGAAGCCAAAAAGCTCCCTAAGGAAAGCCGACTGAACTGATTAGAATCAATCTGAAAAGTCTTAGCGTAATCAATCAAAGAGCCGCAATACTCTTCCATCTTGTGACTGGCCTGCAAAATCTCAGCAGCATAGTCTGCCTGTGGCTGGCCCAACTGCGCCAATTCTAAGAGCTCAGCATTCCCCTTAATCACAGTTAGGGGCGTTTTCAAATCGTGCGATGTCGCTGATAGCTGTAAAATCAACTCCTGATTATGCTGCTGCTCTCTTTCTAGAAGACGAGCATTTTCTTGATGGCTGCTCCGTAAATCGCTATAAACTTCTAGCATTTCCTCAATCCGAAAAAGTTGACTTTGATTTTCTTCTAAAAGCTTCTCGCTCTTTAGCATTTTTATTTCCCTGTCGATTTTTCGGAGCAATTTCAAAATATGATAAAAAGTAATCAGCAGCAAGCTCCCTGCCCAAAAGAACAAGGTGAAAAGAACGTGATTACTTCCTTGCGTAAATTCATAGCCTATAAGCACAAAAATCAAAACATGGAAAAAGACGATTTTTAAACTGGTTGTCCAGACTAGGCTTTTGAAATTTCGGGTTCTAATTGCCATCTATAGCCTACTCCTCTCACTGTTGCGATTGCTTGCAGCCCTTCTTGTTTGCATTTTTGACGAATCTGGTATACGTACTCTGAGATGGAGCGAAGCTGTGTTTCTGAGCTTTCTGGGTAAAGCAAGGTATGCAGGCGTTCAGCTGAAAAGATCTGCTTGGAATTGCTAGCAAGTAAATGCAGTAACTTAAACTCTCGCTCTGAAAATTTCAAGACTTTACCAAAACAGGCAACTTCATAGCGCTCTGGATAAAATTGACAAGAAGCAATTTCAGAATATCGCTCCTCCCGCCTTTCCTCCCGCCGAAGATGAGCTCTGACACGCGCCAGCAATTCTTTGGTCCCAAAAGGTTTGACAATATAGTCATCTGCCCCACGAAAGAGCCCTTCCACCTTGTCCGCCTCCAACTCCTTAGCCGTCAAAAATATGATGGGACACGAAAGATGAGGACGAATGTAGGAGCACAGCTCAAAACCATTAACAGGCTCCATCATCACATCTAGCAGAATCAAATCATATCCTACAAAATCCGTCAGCTCTAGCTCTTCTATCCGATCAAGCGTCGTCACATCATAAGCATCGAGCTCTAGGACGTTTTTCACCAGCTTTAAAATGCTCCGGTCGTCATCAACCACCAAAATACAATACTGTCTCATGATTTCCATTATAGCATACCTCTAGCGAACATCTCGTTTCAAGGTTAAGAATATAGCAGAGCCCCAAACCAAAGCTAACCATATCATCTGTACTCCCAGCCCTGATAGATCTATTGAATGCTGAAGCCCTTCATACTCAAAAAGATTTAGGGTAGCCAGATCGGGCAGGTATTTTGCTTCTTTGATGAAGGTTGCTAATAAACGGCTGAGACCAATCAAGAGAGGAAAGAGCACCGATACCGGCACAATCCAAGATTGAAATAGCAAAGCGAGGCCGGCAGCCAAAAGAGCCAGAAAAAGATTGCTGAGAAGACCAAAAAGGCTGTAATAAAGGAATTTCCCTAGTAAGGACCAGCTAAAGTCTAGGTCAAACCGAGCTAACATAACAAAGAAACAGCTGCTTATAATGATACTATAGAGAACCAAGAGCAACAAGCTCAAAAATAAGATTTTCACAGCCAACCAAACTTTTCTATTTGATACAGCTAAAAAATTCGTTCGCATCCCTGACTTGACAAACTCTTGCGCAAAATAGAGCGAAGTGAAGATAACGACAACAGGCTGTGCCAGATAGAGAGCATGCAAAGCCTCACTCAGAGCCTTTGCCTGGCCAACTGCTGTCTGACTGTAGTCAAGATTCATCAGAAAAAATGGAACAGCTACTAGAGCTACCAAGGCTGCACCAAGAGCGAGATAGTAAGAACGAAACTTAATCCATTCACTTTTAAGCAGAGCTATTATCATCAGTAGCGTCCTCCTAAATCCGTCTTCAAAAAGCGCAGAGAGGCCATGCCGCCGATGATTAGCAACCATACGCTTAGTATCAAGAGTCCTTGCAAGGGATTATTGGCATATTGAGAAGTCGGCGTTGCAACAAATAACTCTCCTGCTGGCTGTGGCAAATAAGCTCCCCAACTCGTGTGGGTAGCTAGGTAGTTTCCCAGATTATAGATCTGGGGCACAAGAAAGAGTAAGGGAAGCAACATCGTCCGCCCAAGCAACCCCAATAAAAAGGACAGGAGACCTAGCAATGCAGTAGCTAGTGCCTTCCATAAAAGATGACTCCAGGCAGCTTGATTAAGTAAAATTGGATGTAGCCCTTCTTTTCCTAAAGCCAAGTGCATGACAATATAGCTCAAATAAATGGATAATAAGCTAATGATGAGTGAAAACAAACCAAAGGTCAATATTTTCCCCACAAGTAGCTTCAGGCGGTTATTACAGGCCAATAGACTGGTTCGCAAGCTATGAGACTGAAATTCCATTGCTCCCAAAATTCCAGCTAAGATGACTAAAACCATACCACCCATTGAAGCGCCATTAAGACCTAGATATTCCAGCGGATCAATAGCTTCTGCCAGACCGGGAACCGTCTCAGGGGTCGCATCTAAACCGATAGACAGATACTGGCGTCCCTCTAGCCATGACACAACAGGTACCAATAACAGCATAAAGACCACACTTACCCTGAAAGCCTTGGTTGATTGGATTTTCAACCACTCTGAATGCAATAAGGACATCGTCTCTTTCATCTTAAACCTCCTCTGTTAAGTCGAAGAAGAGCTCTTCTAAACTATCTGTTCCTTGTAATACATCTTCTAGCGTTCCCTGTTCGATAATTTGCCCATGATGAATCAAGACTACATCGTCTGTTACCATTTGTACCTCGGACAGGATATGAGAGGATAGAAGGACTGTTTTCCCTAAATCAGCCTGCTTGCGAATAAACCTTCTAAACCACTTAATTCCACTTGGATCCAAGCCATTGGTCGGCTCATCTAATATTAGAAACTGAGGATCACCTAGTAAAGCTACTGCCAACCCCAGGCGTTGCCCCTCTCCTAGAGACAAGCTTGATAAGAAATCCTTTTTCTTATGAGCGATCCCAGTCATCTCCAATACCTCATCAATCCGAAACTTTGGAATGGCATTACTTGCAGCAATAATATGCAGATGGTCGTAAACCTTTCTATTTGGCAGACCGCCAATACCGTCAAAAGCTGCACCTACTGTTTTGAGAGGATAAATCATTGACTGATAGGTTTGTCCATCAAAAGTCGCAGTTCCTGCTGTCGCCCGATCTAAGCCCAAGAGAATCCTCAAGGTCGAGCTTTTTCCTGCACCATTATGTCCTAGAAAAGCCGTAATGCGACCACTCCTAGCTGTAAAAGAGATATCCTTTAAAATTTGCTTGTCTCCATATTTTTTAGAAACACGATCAATTTTTACAATATGTTCCATATTGAACTCCTTTTCTTTATTTGACCTTATTTTACAATGGCAAGTTCAGAAGAAAATCAGACAAGAAAAAAAACTTGCCTTAAATGACAAGTTTTTGAGTTTACTTTTCCACTTCGCTCCAGAGCTTGCGGATACTTTTTTTCTGAACGGGATCTACAAAATGCGGAGCGATTTCCACCAGAGATTGCAAGACAAAAGCTCGCTCAGCCACATAAGGATGAGGAACAATCAAGTTTGGACTGTATATCTCTTCTTGTCCTATGTAAAGGATATCCAGATCAATCACGCGCGGTCCCCATTTGATCTCTCGCACGCGTCCTAAATCCGCTTCAATAGCCAAGAGCGTCTGCATCAACTCCTCAGGATTGAGCCAGGTTTCAACTTCAACAACTTGATTGAGAAACGAATCCTGCTCAACGCCACCCCAAGGCTCTGTTTCGATACGACTTGATACCTGCAAAATTCTTATATTTTGCTCTGCCATTTTTTCCAGAGCTGCATCCAGATTGGCAGATGGACTGCCCTGGTTGCTTCCCAAAGCGATAAATGCTTTCCGCTTTTGACGTACTAACTTGACTGAGCATGTGTCCAAAGGCAGAGGAACAGGAGCCCAAGGTTTCTTGACCTCCAAGCTGACCTTCTGCACTAAAGGGTGAGTCAGAAAAATCCGATCAATCAGTTTGTAAGCCAGCGTCTCAATCAAGTCTTCCTTGCTTTCCTGACACCAGTGGGTCAAATCCTGAGCCAATTCTCCATAGTGGATAGAAGCTGTCAGATCACCAGTTTTAGCAGCCCGAGTCATATCATAATCCAAAATCAGATCCAGCACAAAACACTGGCCCAATTCCTTCTCCGCTCCAAACAGACCGTGATAAGCATACACTTCCAAATCTTTAATCCTTAGCTGATCCATCTATTTCCTCTTTCTTTGTCAATATATAGGCTCTAACTTGAGCTAAAAAATATAAGGAGCCAGTAATCAGAAGCACCTCTTGATCCTTATGCGCATCTTGTAAATAGCTATCTACATACTGCTGCCAAGGTTGATAGGTTATCCCCGTTTGGAAGGCTTGTCTCTTCATTTCCTCTTCAGAAACTGCTCGCTCATCCGCAAAGGATGTCAATGTGACAGATACATCTGCTTGAGCAAACAACTGCAACATCTCATCTAGTGCTTTGGTCCGAATACAGGTAAATAAAATCTTCTTATCTTTTGAAGCAAAGCGTTCTTGGAAGGAAGCTAGTAGAGGACTCAAAGCATGCGGATTATGGGCCCCATCTAAAAAAATCAGAGGTTGCTCCAAAATTTTTTCCATCCTAGCTGGCCAGGCAACTGCTAGAAGACCACGGTCGATTTCTTCCTTTGTCAGAAGAGACAAGCCCTTTTGTTGGCAGTATAGATCACAAATCTCAATAGCCAAGGCAGCATTATCTGTTTGATAAGATCCTAGGAGTGATGTTTGGTAAATACTGGACTCTCGCCATTCATTTTCCAGTGAAAAGACTTCGCCAGTTTCTTCGCTTCTGAGCCAGTCAACCTGATAGGCCAGTCCATACAAATATGTTGAAGCCTGTTTACTTGTTGCCACGCTCTGGATAACTTCCAGGGCTGCCCTATCAATCTTACCAGTGACTATTGGAATTGAAGTCTTGATGATTCCAGCTTTCTGCTCTGCTATTTCCCCAAGGGTGGACCCCAAAAGAGCCATATGATCCAAACCAATCGTACTAATCGCAGTAAGATCCGGCTGACAAACATTTGTCGAGTCTAGAAGTCCGCCCATACCGACCTCAATGATCGCCACATCCACTTCTTCCTGAGCAAAATAATCATAGGCCAGGGCCGTGATAATTTCAAACTCAGTCACACCCTTGAAAGCCGAATGATGTCCTTGATGGACAAACAAATCTTTATAAATCTGCAAGAGCTGGTTCAACTTTTGATTAGAAATAGCCTGTCCGTTTATAGCAATTTGCTCATTATAAGAAACAATATACGGAGAGGTAAAGGTTCCAACTCGTAATCCTCTTAACTGAAGAAGTTCTCGAAGAGTCGCAATCGTTGACCCCTTGCCATTGGTTCCTGCTATATGAATGACTGAAAGTTGCTTATGAGGATTTCCTCGATAAGCCAGCATGGCTTCCATTCGTTCTAAGCCAAAGTTCGGAGTATCCGTCCGATAGTTTGCAATCCAACTCAAGTCTGGTTTTTCGTTTCTATCTATCATCTTATTTGTATTGTCCCAAGGTTAAATCTTCAGCGCGGTTAGCTAAACGAATTGCATCACCAATCTCCACCGCCATTTTATGATAAGGAATATCATGAACTCGTAGCATTTCTACTCCTTGACTGGCTGCAATACTGGTCAAATGACTAGAGGCTATATCACGATTTTGGTAGCCCAAATCTGTCTTTGGATCAACCTCAATGCCTGCATCTTCCAGAATATTCACAACAAAGCGCTTGCGAGAAACGCCAAGAAAGATTGGAAAACCAGCCCGATGAATATCTTCCAGATGCTGTAACAGAATTAGGTTTTCTCGTTTAGTAAGACCAAAACCGATACCCGGATCCAGCATGAGGCTGTTCTTCTCTATTCCTGCCACTTTTGCTCTAGCCAAGGATTTATCAAAAAAGGCCCACATCAAATCTACAATTTCTGAATGCGTAAATCTTGATAATTCTTGGTCCGTGAAAACATCTTGAAAGCCAAACTTGGGAAAGATCAATGAGCTAGAATGGTGAGGTCGAGCCATAACTGGATTGAACATCAGAATAGCTCCCGCAGAAGACTCAGCCACCACTTGCGCCATTCCTTCATCACCTAAAAATCCGGTGATATCATTAATTATATCTGCACCCGCTGCCAGGGCTGCTTTTGCTACGGGCGCTTTCCAAGTATCGACTGAAATCAAGACATCACTTTGCTTACGAATAGCCTCAATCACTGGAACCACTCGTTCAATTTCTTCTTCAATCTCAATATAATGGCTACCGGGTCTCGTAGACTCCCCACCAATGTCCAACATCTGGGCACCTTCTTGAATCAGATACTGAGCTTGCTCTAAAGCAAATTCTACAGTGTTATATTTTCCACCATCTGAAAAAGAATCTGGGGTTACATTAAGAATCCCGCACAAACCTGTCTTACCGTCTGGGACGAGTCTTCTAACATCTATCTTTTTTTGAGCCATCTTATTTCTCTCACTAATTCTTAATTACTAACATTTTATCATATTTTCCTCAGAAAAAAGACGAGAAAATTTCTCGTCAGGCTTGATTATTTGCAAATAACATGAGGAATATGGCAATTCCATTTCGAAGCATATGGGCCATAATAGACATTTCTAACCTTTCTGTCGTATAGGCTACATAGGCAAAGACTGCTCCCATTCCTCCATAAACGATAAAACTACCAATATTAGTCGGACCATGGAAAAGGCCAAAAAGTATCGCACCTATCACAAATCCCACCAGTTGATGCTTAGGAAAGAGTTTCTTGGGAATAAAGCCACGAAAAATGACTTCCTCTAGAACTGGAGCTCCAATCACCGTTGCGATAATCATGACAATCTGTGGGATCTCGCTCATCGCCTCTTGAATTCTCTCTTGATTACGAGGAATAAGCGAGCCCCCTTCCAATCTCATGACAATAAACCCTAAAGCACCGATGAGAATTGATAGGAAATAAGATAAGGCCAAAAGTCCCACTGAAGACCAACTAAAAAAGCTGAAATCAAATGTGAGGATTCCTTCTCTTTTAGCAAGAAAGAGCGTTAAAAGAATAATAAATAGGTACAGGATGATTATTCCACCTACACTAATTGGTGATTGTTTGTCTTCTAAATACCTCATTGCAATGAAAGGAACTTGTGTCAAGACCACTATCACCAACACAATTAAACAATATTTTAGTTTTTTTAAATAGAATTCCATTTCTTTCCCAATCTATAAAAAAGGGAGGCTAACGCCTTGCCCCCTATTATTTTTTAAAACGTTCTACATCACGCGCAATGACTAACTCTTCGTCTGTTGGAATAACTAACACTCTGACCTTGGCTTCTGGTGTCGAGATATCCCCATATTGCCCAAAGACATTCTTTTCTGGATCAATATCACAACCAAACCAAGAAATTCCTTCAATGACCAGTCTACGAATAGTCACAGAATTTTCGCCAATTCCTGCGGTAAAGATGATGGCATCCGCTCCATTCAAAACGGCAAGATACTGACCAATGTATTTTTGAATTCGGTCTACAAAAATGTCGTTAGCTAATTGAGCCTTGGCATCACCTGCCCGCATCGCTTCATGAATATCACGCATATCGCTTGATTTCTCGGAAACCCCAAGTAAACCAGATTCACGATTCAAAATTCGGCTGATATCTTCGGGAGTTTTAAAATCATCTGTATGTTTCATGAGATAAGGAATTATTGCAGGATCAATATCACCAGTCCGCGTTCCCATCATGACACCACCCAGAGGTGTGAAGCCCATAGAAGTATCAACAGACAAACCTTTATCAACAGCCGTAATAGAAGCACCATTACCAATATGACAGGTGATAAGTTTCAACTCCTCAATCGGTTTGCCCAAAAGTTTAGCTGCTTCATGTGCTACATACTCATGGCTAGTACCATGTGCGCCATATTTACGTACCTTGTTTTCCGTATAATATTTCGTTGGCAATGGATAACGATAAGCTTTTTCTGGCATAGTCGTATGGAAAGAAGTATCAAACACTACCACACTTGTAATGTCAGGCAAAAGTTCCTTAAAAGCACGAATCCCTGCGGCATTTGCTGGATTATGAAGAGGTGCCAAGAGAGATAGTTCTTCAACTTTTTGAATGACCTCTTCGTCAACTAGAGCAGAATCTTTGAAATACTCACCACCCGCAACGACACGGTGGCCTACTCCTGTAATCTCATCGAAAGACGCAATAATATTAAAACGCATCAAATCGTCTAACAAAATCTTTACAGCTTGAGTATGGTCAGTAATATCAAGCACCTGTTTCTCAGTACGACCATCAAATTTTACCGTTGAAATGGAATCTTTCAGTCCAATTCGCTCAATTAAACCTTTAGCTAATACTTTTTCTTCTGGCATCAAGTAGAGCTGCCATTTTAAACTAGAACTTCCTGCATTTATTGCGATTGTTTTAGACATAATTTACCTCTTTTAAGCGTTTTCAGTTCTCATTATACCAGAATTTTGATCAGTTTTCACTAACTTTGCGCCATTTTTGAAAACTTTCGCGGAAGCGAGTAATTTCTTCATGATTTTGTAGATCTGCCAATGCATAGACAAAAGGTTCTGATTTTATATTTTTTTGTTTTTGCAGAACAAAAACCGTCTTAGCCTGAGAGACTGATGCAAAGAGTTTTTCTGGCAATGCAATCATTGCTACTAAGCTGGCATTGTCTTTGAGCCAGGATTTAAGCAAGTCGCTCTGCGGGCTGGTTAAGAGGTGATTAGGAGCTAAGAAGATCGCATAGCCATCAACCTTTAAATACTTTAATGCCTGCTCCATCAACAGATGATGAGCATAGGTGTGCTCTGTCTGACTGGCTACCTGATAGCGACTGGCAATCTGATCATCCGGATAGTAGCCGACAGGCAGATCGCTGATAATCAAGTCGCTCTCTTTTAGAACTTGAGGGCGCACAGCATCTCCCTGGGCAAAATGTGCCTTTGAACCCATCACTTCTGCAATACTAGCAGATAGATCAATCAGTAAATCATCGATCTCTAATCCTAGATAATCAATCTCTTTCTGACTATTGTTCAGGATTGTCTCTGCAAGATTTCCGGTTCCACTTCCCATCTCAAGAAGAGTAATATCTGATGCTACCATCAGCTGGTCGATGATAAAAATCAGCAGAAAACCAATGGCATCTGGTGTGAACTGATGATTGGCTTGCAAAGGCTCCGTCTGAGAAGCCTTCATCAGAATGAACTGATAGGCTCTGCGCCATTCTTCTCTGCTTAGCTTTAGGCTCTTCAAGGTCTGATGATTCTTTTTAACGATTTCTAAGTCCGTTTGTCCATCCAAATAGATACCGTTTTGCTCGATTAAGGCATCATAAAAATTAGTTGAAAGCTTGTTTTGAATGACTTGGACATTTTCTAAAAGGAGCGTATAGGCTTCTTCAATTTTTTCAAAATTCATAGTTTCCTCCGCTCCTTATCTTATCAAAATTTAATCTTTTTTGCCATTATCGTCTTTGGCTTCCTCTTTTTCACGGGCAGGCTCTGCTTCTTTTTTTTCTTCTTTTTCCAGTTCAGACTTTTTATCTTTATCCTGATCCTTATCCAACCTGACTGATGGCTCCTTGATAGCAAAGGTAAAGTCGTAAGTCCGATCAGAGATCACTACATTGACAACCAACTGGCCCTTTTCTTTCTGGTATTGACTTTGGCCTTTATTAAAAGAAAATTGTCCACTATCAGCTAGCTTCTGGTCTTTTGTCAGCAAGGCTATAGCGTAAGCCTCCTGTCTTTCTTGCTGGGCTAAAAGATTACGCTGATGGGCCGTCTGACGATTGAGATAAAACTGCAAAAGCAGACTAAAAACCGCAGCCATAAGCAGAGCATAGAGCATGACCCCAGCCTTAATGTTCTTCTTCAACACGATAGATGTACTCTCTTTCTAGGCCGTCCTTAAACTGCAAAAGCAAATGAACTATCTGACCTTCTTTATGTATTTGAGCAGCTTCTAAGCCATAAATCATGGGTTGATAACCACGGCCATTCGCATCCGTCTTTCGAAAATCATCGCTTTTAGACTTACCAAAGGCAATCGACTTACCATCTTGTTTAACATAAAGCTTGTTTTGCTCAACCTTTTCAAAATGGCTACGAGATAGTTCTACATCTAGCTGGTCCGCAAACAAGAGCCATTCCTTAGCCTTAGTCTGCTCTTGAAGCTGAATTTCGCTGGCTAGAAGCTTAGTCATAGCTTGAAAAACCAAGAGGCCACCACTGATGACCAAGAGGGCTACTAAGGCTTCCAGCAAGGTAAAAGCTCCTACTTTACCTTTTTTCAACATCAATCAACTCCTCTCCCTGATGGAACACTCGAATCTGATCCTTCGTTCTCTGGATACGAATTTCAATACCATTTAAGGAAAGATGGTCCTGCCCTGTTTGGAGGGCCATCTGGGCCACCCGCAGGACCTCCTCTTTTTCTAAAATGGCAGCTGCTTCTTTGCGTGATTGCGTGATTTGACCTAGTAACAAGCTTGCAATTACAGCAAAAACTCCCAAAGCCAGTAAGGCTTCCAGTAAGATGGTCCCTTTAATTTGTCGTTTTCTTAAATTTGCCATTTCCAATATAGAGTTGATAGGTCACCAGTCCTTCCTTGGTTTGAAACTGAACTTTACTGAGTGAAGAATTACCTCCAGCCTTATCAAAATAGATCTGTGTAGATTCAGGTGCTTGGATTCCTTTAGGAATTGGAAGACGAGCATAGCCGTTTGAAATCTCTTGGTTTGAGATTTCTAGCACCAGCTTTCTCTGAGAAGATACGCTAAGCTTCTGACTTTCCTGATAAAAATGCTCAAATTCTAAAAAGAAGATCTTTTCCTGAATCTGCTCAAAAGTAGCTTGAACAGAGCTTGATAAAGCCAGCAAGATAAAACTGCTAATCATCAGGACCAAGAGGCTCTCCAAAATTGTAAAGGCCTTAATTGGCAACTGCCTGAGTCTCACTATTGTTCTTACCATAATAAGCCTTGTAAGAGTCTGCTTGCTTTTGACTAATGTTCCCAGCTGCGACTAATTTGCTGAGGGTTGCTTGATCTCCTGTATTTTTGAGTTCATAGAGCTCAGCCTGGCTTTCAACCACTTTGACAACCGCAGCATTTCCAGTATCTGAAACGGCCTCTTTTTGCTTGGTTAGATTAGGGACGAATAAGAGCATAAGGACACTGATGATCAGAAGGACGACTAGCATTTCTACCAGAGTAAAAGCTTTCACACGTAAATTTTTTAATTTGTTCATAGATGAACCTCCATATTTTGATAAAGGGGCAATAGCATTGCCGCATACAGTAAGACAATCATCAAGGCTACAAAGACAAAGACTAGGGGCTGAATCAGATTCATGGTCCGATTGACCCTACCAAAAAATTCTTCCCAAGTCTTAAGGGCATAAATTTCTAGTTCACTTCCCAGCTTGGATTTGACTTCCCCATATTCGATGATTAGAGACAATTCTTTTTTGAAAAAAGGGTAAGAAGCAATTTTATCTGAAAATTCTTGACCATTCTGCAAGGCTTGACCCAAATCCTGGCCAATTTCCTGAAATAAAACCGAGCGTTGCTCTTGCATAATCTGGAAAATCTGACTGAGTTCCAAACCTTGTCCAATCATATTGCCCCATTCACGCGCATAATAGGCGGTTAGGTAAATCTTTACAAAGGATCCAACAAAAGGCAGGCGAGCTAAGAAAGAGTATACAGGGATCCGTTTCTGGCCTTTGAAAATCAGATAAATCGCTCCTGTTAATCCAAGTAACATTAAGACAGATAGTAGAAAAATAGTCGGCAAATGACCAATGAGTTGAGTTGCAAAATTTTGACTGCTGAGTTGGGGTAATAGGTAATTTCTCAATCCCATCATAATCAATACCAAAAAGCCAAGAAGCATCATGGGATAGGTCGCTACTTCAATTAGCTTCTTTTTTACCTTAGCAAGATTATCCAGATATTCCTCTATTTTTAGCAAGGCAAGCGATAAATTCCCATGTAGCTCAGCCAATGACAGCTGGGTTACTACCGCGTCAGAAAAACCAAGTCCAGTCATAATCTCTGAAAATGCTTGTCCATTAGCTAAGCCACGACGCATTTGCTGAACATAGTTCTGCTCCAAAAGAGCACTTCGTCCTAAAAAATCCACAGTCTCAGCCAAATGAAAACCACTAGAGAATAAATTATTAAACAGTTCAATTACCTGTTTTTGCTTGCTAGTTCCTAATTTTTTCTGCTTCTGCTTGCTCAGGATGGATATGTCCTGCTGCAAGAAGCTGATCAATCTGCTGATTCCAGACGGTCGGCTCGTGTTCTTGGTAGTTGTTGCTGGCAAAGTCTATCACACCTCCTCCCCCAATCAAGCGTTGATAGCAAATACCCTGTAAAACAATTTTCAACTCCTCCTCGCTAACACCTAATTCCAATAAGCGTTCGTAAACACCAGGAATGCTTTTAGCATGAATCGTTGAAAAAACTGTAGCTCCCGTCAAGCTAGCTCGAACCACTGCTCTAGCGGTTTCACTATCCCGAATTTCTCCAATGATGAGCAAGTCCGGACGGTGACGCAGAGAAAGCTTAATCAGACTTTCGTAAGTCAGACCAATCGTTTCATTCAGCTGTAGCTGAAGCATATCCTCTTGCTTGATTTCAACAGGATCCTCAATGGACATAACCTGCTGACCCTTAAATTTTAGCTGAGCTAATTGATGCATGAGAGTGGTCTTGCCACTCCCTACTGGTCCCGAAAAAAGATACAGCCCTCGATCCTTAAACTTCTCTCTAAACTCAGGAAAATGAGTAAACCAAAACTTCAATTCTGTCTTTTCATCATGCAAAAGTCGAATGACCAAACTTTCATAACCACGATAATCACCTACAGTCGACAGACGAATTGACGTTTCCTTATCATCATAGCGATAATCACAGGACCCCAGCTGACTGCGACGTTTTTCTCCTACATTCATCCCAGCTAAAAATTTAAAATGACTAATTACAGCAGCTAATTGGTCAAAATCATAAGTTTGTATAAAGCGTCGCTCATCACCAATCCGCATATAAAGTTCATAACAATCATCCTTGGGTACAAAATAAATATCCTGAGCACACTCTTCCTTAGCTTGCCGGACAATCGCCTGGGCAATTTTTTGAACCATAAGACCTCCCTTAAATAAATTTTGTCGAAAAGTTTTTTTCAAGCCTTTCTTCAACTATTTATTCGTAAACACAATAAAAAACCGATTAAATTTATCGGTTTTCTTCTTTATTTTATTTGATTCGGCATGATCGATGCTTCTCAAGCCCATTTTGTTTGGCATAACCTGGACGGTATTTGCTTTTTGGAATAACCTTTTCATCTTCTAACAAGATAATTGATCTATATTGCTGAACGTATTCGTCACATTCTTCACACCATCTCTGATCCTTTTCATTCCAAAAAACGGTCATCAAATCACTGCGACTCTTATATTCTTTAAATTCTGTTTCTAATTTTAGCCATTGAATTTTATAGAATTTCAAAGCATCATAGTATTTTTCAAACCGTTGTTCTTGAATAATATCATTTTCCCAACCGTCTAAAAACCACCAGGGTTCAAAGTCCCCATACATTTCTACTACTCGGTACATATTTTCTTCCTTTGTACCGTATATTATATACAAAATCCTTTGATAATGAAACTAATTTGCTCATGGTTAGTTCTATATTTTAGACAAAATCAATGGAGATGCTTTATTTTATACTCTATAATCAAGCAATTCAGCTAAAATGGAGAATTTTCTCTCATCTTGCAAATACCAAAGCCTGAGATTTTTAGGGCTCAACCAAGCTTATCTCCGATAAAAAAGAAACCCGTTTTTAAAACGAGTTTCTTTCATCTTACTCTGTTACTAGTGTTTCAGTAGACTCTACATCTTCTGGAGTCACCACAACTTCATCAATGATTTCAACTTCATTGATAGCTTGTGGTTCCAAGTTACGGTAGCGAGCCATACCTGTACCAGCTGGAATAATCTTACCGATGATAACATTTTCCTTAAGTCCAAGCAGATGGTCTTTCTTACCACGGATAGCCGCATCAGTCAAGACACGAGTTGTTTCCTGGAAGGAAGCTGCAGACAGGAAGCTGTTTGTCTCAAGGGAAGCTTTGGTGATCCCCATGAGGACTGGACGAGCTGTCGCAGGTACACCACCTGAGATAACCACATCACGGTTAGCATCTGTAAAGTCTGTAATATCCATAAGAGTTCCCATAAGGAGATCTGTATCACCTGGATCCATGACACGTACTTTACGGATCATTTGACGAACCATTACTTCGATGTGCTTGTCACCGATTTCTACCCCTTGGCTACGGTAAACTTTTTGTACTTCAGCAAGCAGGTAAGTTTCAACGGACAAGACATCACG
The DNA here is from genome assembly GCF_030439925.1 of Streptococcus sp. SG2. Taxonomy (NCBI): domain Bacteria; kingdom Bacillati; phylum Bacillota; class Bacilli; order Lactobacillales; family Streptococcaceae; genus Streptococcus; species Streptococcus sp. SG2. Next base: position 242,983 of record NZ_JAQFJD010000003.1, read on the forward strand.
AACAGCTAGCAAGTGCTTAGGTTGGATAGAACCTTCTGTCAAAGCAGCACCACGAGACACTTGGTCGCCTACTTCAACTTTCATACGAGCTGTAAATGGTACCACATACTCGCCTTCACCAGTTTGACCTTTAACAAAGACCTTCTTAGTACGAGTAGATGCATCTTCTTCGATAGCTGTAACTTCACCCTTGACTTCAGTGATGACCGCTTCCCCTTTTGGATTGCGGGCTTCAAAGATTTCTTGGACACGAGGAAGACCTTGCGTGATATCTGAACTTGAAGCAACACCACCCGTGTGGAAGGTACGCATGGTCAACTGTGTACCAGGTTCCCCGATAGATTGAGCAGCGATTGTTCCGACTGCTTCACCCACTTCAACCGCATCACCAGTTGCCAAGTTAATACCATAACAGTGACGGCAGACACCATGACGAGTGTTACATGTTAGAACGCTACGGATTGTGACTTCCGTCACACCAGCATTAACAACTTGACGTGCCATATCCTCAGTTACAAGAACATCAGCAGGAACTAGGACTTCTCCTGTCTCAGGATGTTTAATAGATTTCTTAGTATAACGACCAACCAAACGTTCTTCAAGAGGTTCGATCATTTCCTTACCATCTGTGATAGAAGTGATAAGGAGACCACGATCTGTTCCACAGTCGTCTTCACGGATGATAACGTCTTGAGCAACGTCAACCAAACGACGAGTTAGGTAACCTGAGTCGGCAGTCTTAAGGGCCGTATCCGTCATACCTTTACGAGCTCCGTGAGTTGAGAAGAACATTTCGAGTACTGACAAACCTTCACGGAAGTTAGACAAGATTGGCAATTCCATGATACGTCCGTTTGGCGCAGCCATCAAACCACGCATACCGGCAAGCTGTGAGAAGTTTGAGATGTTACCACGCGCTCCAGAGTCCATCATCATAACGATAGGGTTCTTCGGATCTTGATTGGCAACCAAACGTTTCTCCAATTTTTCACGGGCTGCACGCCATTCAGCAGTGACAGCATTGTAGCGTTCGTCGTCTGTGATCATACCACGGCGGAATTGTTTAGTGATTTGTTCTACACGTTTGTGAGATTCTTCGATAATCTCAGCCTTGTCTTCGACAACCGGAATATCAGCGATACCCACTGTCAAACCAGCCAAAGTAGAATGGTGGTAACCCAAGTTCTTCAAACGGTCAAGCAGGGCAGATGTTTCTGTTGTACGGAAGCGTTTGAAGATTTCAGCGATGATATTACCAAGATTTTTCTTCTTAAATGGTACATTCAATTCAAGAGCTTGAATGGCTTCTTTGATATCTTTTCCTGATTCTAAGAAGTACTTATCCGGAACACCTTCAGTCAAGTTAGCATTGTTTGGCTCTTGCAGATAAGGCAATTCTTCCGGCATAATCGCATTAAAGAGAATTTTACCAACTGTGGTCATCAAAATTTTATGTTTTTGCGACTCAGTCCATGGTTTCGCCAGGCTATCGGTTGTGATACCTACACGAGTATGCAAGTGCACATAACCATTGCGAAGAGCCATGACAGCTTCATCCATATCTTTGAAGACCATACCTTCGCCTTCGCGGCCAGCTTCTTCCATGGTCAAGTAGTAGTTCCCCAAAACCATATCCTGAGATGGCGTTACAACTGGTTTACCATCTTTAGGGTTCAAGATATGCTCAGCAGCTAGCATAAGGATACGAGCTTCAGCCTGCGCTTCTTCAGACAATGGTACGTGGATGGCCATTTGGTCACCGTCAAAGTCGGCATTGTATGCTTCACAGACCAGTGGGTGCAAGCGAAGAGCCTTACCGTCAATCAGAACCGGCTCAAAAGCCTGAATTCCCAAACGGTGAAGGGTCGGTGCGCGGTTCAAGAGCACTGGGTGTTCCTTGATTACTTCTTCCAGGATATCCCAGATACGCTCATCTCCACGTTCCACCAAGCGTTTTGCAGCTTTTACGTTTTGCACGATATCACGAGCAACGATTTCACGCATCACAAATGGTTTAAAGAGCTCAATCGCCATTTCACGTGGCACACCACATTGGTACATCTTAAGAGTTGGACCAACGGCGATAACGGAACGTCCTGAGAAGTCAACCCGTTTACCGAGCAAGTTTTGACGGAAGCGTCCTTGTTTCCCTTTAAGCATGTGGCTCAATGATTTAAGTGGACGGCTACCTGGTCCTGTGATCGGACGACCACGACGACCATTATCAATCAAAGCATCTACCGCTTCTTGAAGCATCCGCTTCTCATTTTGCACGATGATACCAGGTGCATTCAACTCAAGCAAGCGCGCCAAACGATTGTTCCGGTTGATAACACGGCGATAGAGGTCATTAAGGTCAGAAGCCGCAAAACGACCACCATCCAGCTGAACCATCGGACGCAAATCTGGCGGAATGACTGGCAGGATATTGAGAACCATCCATTCTGGTTTATTACCAGACTTGTAGAAGGCATCTAAGACATCCAAACGACGAACTGACTTCACACGTTTTTGTCCAGTCGCAGTTTTTAATTCTTCTTTGAGAACAGCAATTTCAGCTTCCAAATCTACTTGTTTCAAGAGATCTTGAATAGCCTCCGCTCCCATTTTCGCTACAAATGAGCCTGCACCGTACTCACGCAAACGTTCACGATACTCACGTTCAGTCATAATTGACTTGTGCTCTAGCGGTGTATCCTTAGGATCAATGACCACATAAGCCGCAAAATAAATGACTTCTTCCAAAGCACGAGGACTCATATCCAAAGTGAGTCCCATGCGGCTTGGAATTCCTTTAAAGTACCAAATATGTGAAACAGGTGCCTTCAATTCGATGTGGCCCATACGTTCACGACGAACTTTAGCGCGGGTTACTTCAACACCACAGCGGTCACAAATAATTCCCTTGTAACGAATCCGTTTGTACTTACCACAAGCACATTCCCAATCCTTGGTTGGGCCAAAAATAACTTCGTCAAAGAGGCCTTCGCGTTCTGGTTTAAGTGTGCGGTAATTGATTGTTTCAGGTTTCTTCACTTCCCCATAAGACCATGAACGGACCTTATTGGGAGAAGCTAGGGTGATTTGCATACTTTTAAAACGATTTACATCAACCACTATTTCTTACCTTTCTTCATTTTCTAGTCAGTGTGAATTCTTATTCTTTTCCTTCAGCTTCAAAGGCTGCTTTCGCTTCTTGAGCTGCTTTTTCGCGCGCTTTTTCAAGATCGTCAACGTGAATCACGTCATCGTCTTCTCCTTCGTCTAGGTCGCGCAGTTCTACTTCATTATCATCTTCGTCGAGAACGCGCATGTCCAGACCAAGAGATTGCAATTCTTTAACAAGGACACGGAAGGATTCTGGCACACCTGGTTTTGGAATTGGTTTACCTTTAGTGATAGCTTCATAAGCTTTCAAACGGCCGTTGACATCATCTGACTTGTAAGTCAGGATTTCTTGCAGAACGTTCGAAGCACCGTAAGCTTCCAAGGCCCAAACTTCCATCTCACCAAAACGTTGTCCACCAAACTGAGCTTTACCTCCGAGTGGTTGTTGGGTAACCATTGAGTAAGGTCCTACTGAGCGGGCGTGGAGTTTGTCATCTACCATGTGGTGGAGCTTGATCATGTACATGACACCGACAGATACACGGTTGTCAAATGGCTCACCTGTACGACCATCATAAAGAACGGTCTTAGCATCACTATCCATACCAGCTTCACGAACAGTATCCCAAAGATCATCTGAGCTAGCTCCGTCAAAGACTGGAGTTGCAATGTGAATACCCAAATTACGTGCCGCCATACCAAGGTGGAGCTCCATAACCTGACCAATGTTCATACGAGATGGTACCCCGAGTGGGTTCAACATGATATCTACTGGTGTTCCATCTGGCAAGTATGGCATGTCTTCCACAGGAACGATACGGGATACAACCCCTTTGTTTCCGTGACGACCGGCCATCTTATCTCCGACCTTGATCTTACGTTTTTGAGCGATGTAGACACGAACCAGCATATTAACACCAGATTGTAGCTCATCACCATTTGCACGGGTAAAGATCTTCACATCACGAACGACACCGTCAGCACCGTGAGGTACACGAAGCGAAGTATCACGAACTTCACGAGACTTGTCTCCAAAGATAGCGTGCAAGAGGCGCTCTTCAGCAGAAAGGTCTTTTTCACCCTTCGGAGTTACTTTTCCGACTAGGATGTCGCCTTCTTTAACTTCCGCTCCGATACGGATAATACCCATTTCATCCAAATTGCGTAGGGCATCTTCCCCTACGTTTGGAATTTCGCGGGTAATTTCTTCAGGCCCAAGCTTTGTATCACGTGTTTCTGATTCGTATTCTTCCAAGTGAACAGAGGTGTAGACATCGTCTTTCACCAGACGCTCACTCATGATAACCGCATCCTCGAAGTTGTAACCTTCCCATGTCATGTAGGCAACGATTGGGTTTTGTCCCAATGCCATTTCTCCATTTTCCATAGAAGGTCCGTCAGCGATAAAGTCGCCTTTTTCTACGACATCGCCAACTTTAACAAGGGTACGTTGGTTGTATGCAGTCCCTGAGTTAGAACGACGGAATTTTTGAATATGATAAACATCAAGCGATCCATCTTCACGACGAACTTCAACCTTATCTGCATCTGCATAAGTGACCTTACCATCATGCTGGGCAATGACTGCAGCACCAGAATCGTGAGCCGCTTGGTATTCCATACCAGTACCAACATAAGGCGCTTTTGGATCAATCAAAGGCACGGCCTGACGTTGCATGTTAGCACCCATGAGGGCACGGTTGGAGTCGTCATTTTCCAAGAAAGGAATACATGCTGTCGCTACGGCAACTACCTGCTTAGGCGATACATCCATGTAATCTACTTGATCTGATGGGAATTCTTGGTTGTTACCTTGGTGGCGTCCCATAACGATAGGCTCTGCAAAACCACCTTCTTCATTAAGCTTAGAGTTTGCCTGAGCTACGATAAACTCATCTTCTTCATCAGCTGTCAACCAAACGATTTCGTTGGTTACGACACCAGCTTCACGATCTACCTTGCGGTATGGCGTTTGAATAAATCCATATTTGTTAAGGTGTCCATAAGAAGACAAGTTATTGATCAAACCGATGTTTGGTCCTTCAGGTGTTTCAATCGGACACATACGACCATAGTGAGTATAGTGCACGTCCCGCACTTCATAACCAGCGCGGTCACGTGTCAAACCACCAGGTCCTAAGGCAGACAGACGACGCTTGTGAGAAAGCTCAGACAGCGGATTGTGTTGGTCCATGAACTGTGACAACTGTGAAGAACCAAAGAATTCTTTAATTGCCGCAGTTACTGGACGAATATTAATGATTTGTTGCGGTGTGAGAACTTCATTATCCTGAACAGACATCCGTTCACGAACGTTACGCTCCATTCGAGAAAGTCCCAGACGAACTTGGTTAGCCAAAAGCTCACCAACCGCACGAATACGACGGTTCCCCAAATGGTCAATATCGTCCACACGACCGATACCTTCTGCCAAGTTGAGGAAGTAGCTCATCTCAGCCAAAATGTCAGCAGGGGTTACAGTCCGAACCTTGTCAGATGGATTCGCGTTCCCAATAATGGTCACAACACGGTCTGGGTCATTTGGTGCCACAACTTTGAACTTTTGAAGCTCTACAGGCTCTGTCAAAACAGCTGAATCATTTGGAATATATGTGATTTTGTTCAAACCATTGTCCAACTGCTCTGCAATACTGTCAATCACACTGCGAGTCATAAGAGTTCCTGCTTCAACAAGGATTTCACCTGTTTCAGCATCCACAAGAGGCTCAGCAATTGTTTGGTTCAGCAAACGAGTCTTGATGTTGAGCTTCTTATTAATCTTGTAACGTCCAACTGCTGCCAAATCATAGCGATGTGGATCAAAGAAGCGAGCTACAAGAAGTGAACGAGAACTTTCAGCTGTCTTGGGTTCACCTGGACGGAGACGCTCATAGATTTCTTTCAGAGCTTCATCTGTACGGGAATCCATAGGGTTTTTGTGAATATCTTTTTCGATAGTATTGCGCACTAAGTCGCTATCACCAAAAATGTCAAAGATTTCATCATCACCTGAGAAACCAAGCGCACGAACCAAAGTCGTAAATGGAATTTTACGCGTCCGGTCAATACGAGTATAGGCGATGTCTTTTGAATCTGTTTCCAGCTCCAACCATGCTCCACGGTTAGGAATAACAGTTGATCCATAGCCGATTTTACCGTTTTTATCGACTTTATCGTTGAAGTAAACCCCTGGAGAACGTACCAACTGGGATACGATAATCCGTTCACCACCATTAATGATGAAGGTTCCCATTTCAGTCATAATAGGGAAATCACCAAAGAAGACTTCCTGAGTCTTGATTTCACCAGTTTCCTTGTTAATCAGACGGAAAGTCACAAAAATTGGCGCTGAGTAGCTGGCATCATGAATCCGTGCTTCTTCCAGCGTATATTTTGGTTCCCTAATTTCATAACCGACAAACTCCAGCTCCATAGTGTCGGTAAAGTTTGAAATTGGAAGCACATCTTCAAAAACTTCCTTCAAACCATGATCCAAGAAGTCTTTAAAAGAATCTGTTTGAATCTCAATTAAGTTAGGTAAATCAAGAACTTCCTTAATTCTTGAAAAACTACGACGGGTACGATGTTTCCCGTATTGAACGTCATGTCCTGCCAAGTTTTTACTCCTTTATAGTAAGATACGCAGCCCATCAACAAAGCTTAAAGAAATTCCAGATTTTAGATTCAGAAGAAAATGATTTTGTTCTAACCAGGAACTTCTTACCGGCTCTTTTAGGGCGAGTTCAATTAAATCTTTTCAGAGGCAATTCCTCTATTCTGTTTTGTCAAACTGCAAAACAGCTACAATCAGTCCCTCTTGTTTAATTTTCAGAAAAATTAAATTATGATTACATGATTCATTTTTCCTAAAAATAGACACAAAAAGAGCAGCTAAATCTGACTTATGAAAGTTTGATTTAACTGCTGTAAGCTCTTTTGGACAATATTTCAAAAAAGCAGACGACAAATTATTAATAATATTGTACCTTATTTTGCCTGAAAATGCAAGATTATCGGCATTATGAAAGCCTTTTTATTTTAATTTGTCTGGCTTTGACTAGAATTTTTATCTGTAGAGGAATCTTCTTGTTTTTTACTCGAACTGCTCGTTTCTTTTTCCTCTTTTTCGTTTCTTGTCTCGCTCTCTTTTTCTTTGTCTTCTCTAACCCTACGGTCGGAAGTTTGGTTGCCAGCAAGTGCCGCCCAGGCCTGCTGTAAATCACTATCTGTACCACCGATAGCAAAGCGATAAGATAGAGCTGGCGCTCCATTCTTAGCCCAGTAGCTAGTGACTGTTTGACCACCCAACGAAATATCACGGCCATTAACGGTCGTACGACCAGGTTTTGTTCCAGTAGCTTTTAAAACTTCTGAACTGATAACACTAGAATCTAGGTTAAAACGATCACTAATACCAAAGACGTTTGGATCTGCTTGATAGATGGCATTTACAAGATTAGCCATGTAGCTTGCGTTATTATTATAGCCAGTTAGAGCCCCCATCGAAGTATTGTCATCGTGTCCTATCCAACCTCCCAAAGTTACCTTTGGCGTTGAAAGCATCAGCCACATATCACCATTGACATTGGTAGTTCCTGTTTTCCCAATCCAGTCAGCACTCAACAAACCACCATTTACTTGCGCTAGTCGTGATTTAAAAGTCGTTGTAGACCCAGATTCCAAGACTCCTCGCATTAAGCTTTGCATAATAGTCGCTGTCGCTGGTGTATAGACCTGGACTGGACTAGCCTTATGTTCATAAATAACTTTACCTGATCTATCACTGATCTTTTCAATCATATAGCGCTTCTGATAAGTCCCATTATTAGCTAGCGCCTGGAAACCATTGGTATGCTGGGCAACAGAGACTTCAATCCCTCCTCCCAATGGCAGACTCTCAATTGTATAGTCAGGAATTGAATAGCCCATTTTATCCATGTAGCCTTTGACATTGACTCCTTTCTCACGCAGGAGCTTATAGGTCCAGTAGGCAGGAATATTCCAAGAAGTATTCAGGGCTTCTTGCAAATCCATCATACCCGTCCCTCGACTGTCCGCATGCATGATAGGGTCTCCGCTTGAGAAGGTTGTCGGATAATTAGATAGGACACTTGCACTTCCCATCAGCCCCTGGTCAATTGCAATCCCGTAGGCTAAAATCGGCTTGATGGTCGAACCAGGTGAACGCTCCGTATCAAAAGCGTGATTATTTTGATTCTCGGCATAATTCCTCCCACCGATAAACCCTAGGATAGCACCGGTCTGGTTATTTAAAAGAACATTCCCAACTTGAACCTGTCCAGTTCCATCATCTAGGATTCCACCATATGCAGCAACGGCATTTTGCATGGCGTTATGAACTGCCTTATTAATTGTGGTTTTAACGGTATAGCCACCTTCACTTAGTTCTTTTGCTGCTAATTCCTTATAAGCCTTAACAGTGGCTGTATTTTTCAGATCTTGCTGGGAAACATTATCTCTCTTGATGAGATACTGATACATGGCATCCTCAGCTTCAGACTTGGCTTGATAATATAGATAGCCACGTGATGCCGTTTCAACATTTCCAGCAGGTAAAAAATCTTTGGTCAAATCATAATCTTTATAAAGATTGTACTCATCTTGGCTTAAAGCACCTGTCCGGTACATATTATAAAGAACGTCCTTAGCCCTCTCCAAACCATAGGCCATGTCCTTTGAATCTTTCAAAGTCCCCTTTGCCGTGTAGGGAGAGTATACAATTGGACTTTGAGGCAATCCCGCAATAAAAGCTGCTTGAGGCACTGTTAATTTACTTGCGCTAACACCAAAAATTCCCTTAGCAGCCTCTTCAACACCAGCTATATTTTGGCCTTTATTATTTCTACCAAAAGGTGATACATTGAGATAGGTTGTCAGTATTTCATCCTTACTCATATAGCGCTCTAATGCTAAGGAGTCAATGATTTCTGTTGCTTTACGATTAAAGGTAGGAGCATCTCCAACAACTTGCTGTTTGATAACCTGCTGCGTAATAGTGGAACCACCACTAGCAGAACCAATTCCAACTACTGACCCCAGAGTGGCCCGTAAAACAGCCTTAGGAACGACTCCCTTATGGCTCATGAAGTTCTCATCTTCTGTTGCAATTACAACCTTCTTAACATTTTCAGAAATCGCCGAGCTATCCACCGTAACCCTTATCAGGTCACTATCTATTGTCGAAATCAGGCTACCATCAGCATACGTTAATTCTGAAATAGCTGATATATCTTGAACTTTCTGGATCAAAGTATCTTTTTCGGGTACTGCTACATTATTAAATAAATTTAAGGCATAGCCAGTCGCAATCCCTGCACCAAATAAAAATCCCAGAAACAAAAGGACGAACAGGGTATTCGAAAGAAGTTTGATTGTTCGCAAGACAGTAGCCCCAATATCCATAGGAGACCAAGGCTCTCCGTCAGTTTGCAGCTTTGACTCCAGCCACTTCCCGATTTTCCCAAAGAAAAGGCGGGATTTTTCAGCTACTTTTTTCCATAGGATCTGAATTTTTTTAATAAATGGTTTTAAAATTTCAAGAAACTTTTTTACTTTTTGTTCCAACATATTATATCCTCGTATTGCCTATTATATCAAAATCTTCGTCCATATGACAAGAACAGCGCGATTTACAAGAGCTCGGGGAGATTTTTTACTAGTTTTTTTGCAATTTTATTACACTCTTTTCCTGGTTTGTGATACAATGGGAGAATGAATTTAAAACTTTGAAAAGGAGAGACAGACATGCACATTTTTGATGAGCTCAAAGAACGTGGGTTGATTTTTCAAACTACTGATGAAGAAGCCCTGCGCCAAGAACTAGAAGAAGGTCAAGTCTCTTATTATACTGGATATGACCCAACAGCAGACAGCCTGCACCTTGGTCACCTTGTAGCCATCTTAACAAGCCGTCGCCTACAGTTGGCTGGACACAAACCTTACGCCTTAGTTGGAGGAGCAACTGGTCTTATTGGCGACCCATCTTTTAAGGATGCTGAACGTAGTTTACAAACCAAAGAAACCGTAGAAGGCTGGGTTAAAAGCATCCAAGGGCAGCTTGCAGGCTTGCTTGACTTTGAAAACGGCCAGAACAAAGCTGAAATGGTTAATAACTACGACTGGTTTTCAGATATCAGTTTTATCGATTTCCTACGTGACGTTGGAAAATACTTCACAGTCAACTACATGATGAGTAAAGAATCTGTTAAAAAACGGATTGAAACAGGGATTTCATATACTGAATTTGCCTACCAAATCATGCAAGGATACGACTTTTTCATCTTAAATCAAAAACACAATGTTACTCTGCAAATTGGTGGTTCTGATCAGTGGGGAAATATGACTGCTGGAACAGAACTCTTGCGTCGTAAAGCTGACAAGACTGGACATGTCATTACTGTTCCTCTTATCACCGATGCTAGCGGTAAGAAATTTGGTAAATCAGAAGGAAATGCTGTTTGGCTGAACGCTGACAAGACAAGCCCATATGAAATGTACCAATTCTGGATGAATGTCATGGACGATGATGCCGTTCGTTTCCTTAAAATTTTCACCTTCCTAAGTTTAGATGAAATTGAAGAGATCCGCAAGCAGTTTGAGGCAGCACCACATGAACGTTTGGCTCAGAAAATCTTAGCACGTGAAGTGGTCACTCTAGTTCATGGCGAAAAAGCTTACCAAGAAGCCTTAAATATTACAGAACAGCTATTTGCAGGAAATATTAAGAACCTTTCTGTTAAAGAGCTGAAACAAGGACTCCGTGGTGTTCCAAATTATCAAGTCCAAGCAGAAGACAACCTCAACATTGTTGATTTACTTGTTACAGCTGGAGTTGTTAATTCCAAACGTCAGGCGCGTGAAGATGTCCAAAACGGAGCTATCTACGTCAATGGAGACCGCATCCAAGACCTTGACTATACTCTGAGTGATGCAGACAAATTAGAAAATGAATTGACCGTCATCCGCCGTGGTAAGAAAAAATACTTTGTCTTGACTTATTAAACCTAAAGGAAACTCGAAAGACAGACGGGTTTCCTTTTCCATATCTTCTTCAACAAGATCTTCTATTTTCACAGAAAGAAACGACTCATGAAACCAAAAATCGCTCGATTTGCTAGAGCCTCAACTTTTGCTTGTCCTCTTTGTAAGGAAGAACTCAAATTTCAAGACCATAGCCTAGTCTGCACAAACAGACATTCTTTTGACATTGCAAAATACGGTTACGTAAACTTAGCACCCCAGATAAGACAATCAAAAGACTATGATAAAGACAACTTTATTCAGCGCCAAATCATCTTAGAGGCCGGCTTTTACCAACATATTTTACAGGAAATTGAATTTTTTTTGCAACAATCACCCGATACCCAAACTATTTTAGATGTTGGTTGTGGCCAAGGATACTATAGTCTGAAATTGCAAAAAGTATTCCCAGACAAAGATTTCTATGCTTTTGATATTTCCAAAGACTCCATCCAGCTAGCCAGCAAAACTGATACTAGCCTTTCTATCAATTGGTTTGTGGGAGATTTGGCCAAACTCCCTGTAAAGAATCATAGCATTGATCTTATTTTAGATATTTTTTCTCCTGCAAACTACCAGGAATTCCAACGTGTATTGACTAAACAAGGACTCCTGCTCAAGGTCATTCCTACCAGTCAGCATGTTCAGGAAATCCGCAAAAGGGTTGCCGGGCAGCTACAAAAGCAAGATTATTCCAACCAAGATATACTAGACCATTTTGAGACCTCATTTGAAATTCTTGAACAGAAAGAGGTTACTGTCACCTATCCAATCAATGAAATCCAAAAGGAAGCTCTCATTGGCATGACCCCCCTCCTCTTTCATATTAAGCAGGAAGAAATTGATTGGTCTGATCTCACAGAAATTACCATTTCTGCTACCATTCTGATTGGAAAAAGCAAAAAAGACAAGCTTTAAAAGCTTGTCTTTTTAATATCTTCTCTTATTTAATACGATAGTAAAAACTACCTTGTTCAGCAAAGGACTGGATACCAACCCCAGTCCAAAGACGGTCACGACTAGTATCAGAGCTATCTTTAAAGTTTTCTGTATCAGCAAGCTTGACACCACTTGGAACAAATTCTAGCAAGAAACCTCCTGTTTGGCCACCATATACACCGCCAGCTGCTGTTCCGTAGTCGGTTAAAGAAGCACCACCAAATTCATATTCAGCTGAAACTAGACCATTTTCATCAAATACAAGTCGTTCCCCTTTATCATTTTGCCATGTGCCTTGAATGCTTGCAAAATTTCCATCAGCCAATTCACTAATGTTCATTTTTTTCTCCGCTTCCTGACTAGGGCTTGTAGAACTTTCTGAAGTCTTACTGGATTCAGAGCTGGTCGAAGTTACTGAACTCTTCGAAGATGCTATTTGACTTGAAGAAGCTGAGCTCTCTTTTGTTTCTCCTTTTCCAGAACATCCTGACAAGACTAGTCCTCCTCCTAAAGCTATTAAAATAGTTGTTAACAATATTCTTTTTTTCATATTTTTCCTCATTTGTCAGGCTTAAAAAATAAGCCCTTTTCTATTTTCTAGTATAGGACTTATTGTATCTTTTTTCTATTAATTTAGCAACCGTCTTACTGATCAACTCGGTAGTAAGCTGCACTTGCGATATCTTCTGGCATTCCTTGACCTGCAAAAATTCTATCACGATTTGTATCAGAAGTATCTCCTTCTGGTACAATGGCATTTCCCTTCATCACAAACCAGATTGAATATCCTGTTAATCCTGTTTGAACATTTACGATCAAATTGCCTGCAGCATCATAGTTGAAAGAAGAAATGCTAGTTTCATCAGCCACTATGCCCTTCTCATCAAAGGTAATTGTCTGACCTTCAGCATTCTTCCATGTCCCTTTTACGCTTGTAAAATTCCCATGAGTCATCGCATTAAAATCAAATACAGTTGAACGAGCCTTTATTTGCTCCTTACCTTCTGCTTGGTCACTCGGTTTTCCAGTCTCATTTGAAGGTTTCTCTGAGGTCGAATTAGTCGTTACGCTACTAGAATCCTCACTTGATTCCTTCTTGGTTGAGCTTTGGCTAGACTGACTTGTGCTAATTCTGGACTGTGAAGTTGTTGAGGAAGGTTTATTTTCAGAAATGGTAAAAAATTTAAAATAAATAAACACGACTGCTATAACGATAAACAATGCTGTGATTAAGCCAATAAGTAGCTTCTTACTCATATAATTTCCTCCCCTTAACCGGTTCTTTATTTCATTGTAATAGAATTGTAACATTAAGTCAAGATGTTTTACAAAATATTACAATGAAAGACCAAACAGGTTCAAAAGAAAGTGAGATCTTATCTTAAATTAAGCATTAATCAACTGATAAGACCTTATAAATCGTTTTAGCTAAAGCCGCTTCATAGTCAGATGCACCATAAAGTTTATCCGTTGTCACTTGAGCTGTCTGTTTTTCTAAGTCCACAACCACATCTGACACTCCCACCATAGATAGGAAATGCTGGGTGACGTGTTTGACACAGTTTTGACAAGATAAGTTTTCTAATTGGACTGTTTGTTTCATAGATTTATTCCTCCGTATATTTAGTTCATTTTAAAGCGTCCTAGACGTAGAGCATTGACGACAACCGATACTGAGCTCAAGCTCATGGCTAGACCAGCCAACATAGGATTGAGTAAGGGGCCGCCGAAAAGATGCAGCAGACCCATAGCAATCGGGATGCCTAGTGTATTATAAGCAAAGGCCCAGAAAAGATTTTCCTTGATATTACGAATGGTCGCCTGGCTAAGCTTGATGGCCTTGACCACATCTTGCAGATCACTATGCATGAGCACTACATCTGCTGATTCGATAGCTACATCAGCGCCTGATCCGATGGCAATTCCTACATCTGCCTGAACCAGAGCTGGCGCATCATTGATACCGTCTCCGACCATGGCCAGTTTTTTATCCGCTTCCTGCAAGCCCTTGATAGCAGTGGCCTTACCATCCGGCAATACACCTGCGATAACTTTTTGGATGCCAGCTTTCTGGGCAATAGCTTTCGCTGTTTCCTCACGATCCCCTGTCAGCATGATGACTTCTAGCCCCATAGACTGGAGCTCTTGCACCGCCTTCAGACTGCTGGACTTCATCTCATCTGCTACCGCTAAAATACCTACCAGCTGTCCATCTATTGCGACAAACATGGCTGTCTTCCCTTTCTGGGATAGCTCCAACAACTGTTCTTGAAAGGCACTGCTGTCAATGTTATTTTCTTTCATCAATCTTTCATTTCCGATTAGAAGCCGCTTGTCCTCAACCTGAGCTGACAAACCTCGTCCAACCATAGCCTCAAAATGACTGACAGGCAGCAAGTCAAGTCCCTCCTCTTTAGCAGCTTCTAAGATAGCCTGAGCCAAAGGATGTTCAGAATGCTGCTCAGCACTGGCTATTAGTCGCAACAAGTCGGGACGATTCAAATCACCCAAGGGCAGCAGATCAGTTAGGCTGGGTTTACCAACCGTAATCGTCCCCGTCTTATCAAGAACAATAGTATCCAGTTGATAAGCTGCTTCCAATGCTTGTCCAGACTTAATCAGAATTCCATTTTCGGCCCCTTTACCAGTCCCAACCATGATAGCTGTCGGAGTCGCTAATCCCAGCGCACAAGGGCAGGCAATGACCAGAACTGCAATAAAGATTGACAGGGAAAAGCTAAGGCTCTCACCAGCTAGAAAATACCAGCCAAGCGCGGATAAAGTAGCCAAGCTCAGCACTATTGGGACAAAATAAAGCGAAATCTTATCGGCCAAAGCCGCTATCGGCGCCTTAGACCCCTGCGCTTCCTCCACCAATCTAACAATCTGAGCTAAGGTCGTATCCGAACCCACCCTAGTTGCTTGGTAATCAATACTTCCATTTTGATTGATCGTTGCACTGGTAATGGTATCGCCAACCTTTTTTTCAATCGGGACACTTTCACCAGTCATCATGGACTCATCCACAAAGGTCTGTCCCTCCGTCACAAGGCCATCTACTGGCATACGCTCTCCTGGCTTGATACGGATAATGTCTCCAACTCGGATATCCTCTGTATCAATGGTCACAGCCTCACCATAACGAATCACTGTCGCCTGACTAGGCACTAACTCAAGCAGAGACTGAATTGCCTGAGACGTTCTCCCCTTAGCTGAACTTTCCAGATATTTTCCCAGCAGAACCAAGGTAATAATCACTGCAACAGACTCAAAATAGAGCTGATGGACAAAGGGATGATGACCTAGAAAAACCTGACTGACCGAGTAGAGGCTATAAAGAAATGCTGCACTGGTTCCCACCGCAATCAAACTATCCATATTGGGATGTCGTTTGATAAGATTACGAAATCCTCTCTGATAAAAACCACGACCGATCCACACAGCAGGCAACGTTAAAAGTAGTTGAGAAAGGACGAAGAGCAAGGGATGCTTCATATGGTCCAAGAAGCTAGGCTGAGGAAGGCCGACCATACTACCCATAGAGATATAAAGCAAGGGCAAAGCGGTAATCAAAAGAATCAGTAGTTCTTGTTTCTTTCTTCGTAAAATTTGCACTCTAGCTACAGCCTCTTCGTTTACGTCAGACGGTTTGGCTATGCCTTTTTCTTCTGCCTGATAACCGGCCTCAGCTACCGCATCTAGCACTTGCTGACTATCAAATCCCGCCTTAGGGACTAAACTGAGACGTTCTGTGGCTAGATTGACATTAACATCCTCGACCGTTTCTAAATCCTTGACCGCCATCTCAACTGTCATAGCGCAAGATGCACAGGTCATTCCTGATAGCTTGTATTCTTTTTTCTCCATCATAATCTCCTTATCTACGACCACAGCGACACTGACCTTGCGGACAATGGCATTCAATTTCTAGTGGGGCTGAAGCCCTTTTCTTATCAATGGCCTGACTAAGCAGTTGCAAATCTCCTTGGCTGAACTGACTTCTCTCAATCATCGAAATTAAAAGCTCTCCATGCTTGGTGTTACAGATATTATCAAAGAGAGCCTGCAAAGTACTTTCCAGATGATCTGATTCTAAAATACGAGCATCATAGTAGAACTTACCCTCTATTTTTTCCATAGCTATAAATTCTTTGGTTTTGAGACGATTCAAAAGTGTTTTGATAGTTGCCGGCTTCCATGAGAAGTCTGCCTCCAAACGCGCTATAATCTCTGTGCTACGGCTATGCGGATACGCCCATAACACGCGCATAACTTGCCATTCTGCTTGGCTAATATTTTGCTGTTCCATTGTTTAACACTTCCTTATTATTTACATTTGTAATTCAATACTTTATTAGTTTACATTTGTAATCGTAATTTGTCAAGTATTTTTATCGTCATTTTCCGATATACAAAAAAGAAGGCGGGATAATCCCGTCTTCTCAAGTTTGTCCATATTAATGCGTCAACATCTCTTGGGCAATTTCTTGACCGGTCAATTTACTTGGATAGTAGGTTGGCCAGTTTTCCAGCTCGTCAAAGAGTGCTTCCTGACTCTCACCGCCATAGAAGATATGGAAATGAGCCGCCTTAGTTGGTGCAATGTTGTGGTCGCTAAACTGAACATACTTGTATTGACCAGCATCTTTATCTGTCGCTTCAAACATAAATCGTACTCCACGATTTCCCTTAGAGTAAGTCAGAGTATGCTTACCAACGTATTTATAAGTATATTTCTTGGATTTTCCATCTACCACAAATTCCATAGTTTTATCTGTGATATTGATATTGGAAACATCTGTCTTGTAGCCTTTATCATAGTAGTCCTTGTATTCAGCTGCTGTCATTTTCCCAGTCAGCTTAGCCTTGTAGTCAAAGACTTGGTCCAAGGTACCATCCTTCAGATAAGGGTATACAGACTGCCACTCACCAGCATAGTCAGACAAGGTCCGATCCTTGACGGCACTGTCTTCAAAGTAGCCATTTTGAACAGTCTTAGTATCTTCTTCTTTCTCAGCCGCAATCTCTACTCCCTCTTGATCAGTCGTTTTCTTAAGAGCCTTTAGATTAGCCTGCATGATCGAAATATAGTCTGCCCCATCCTTGGTCTGTTCTTCGGTCAAGCTTTCCAGTGGATTCAAGACATCTAATTCTACTCCTGTTTCCTTAGCCAAAGTGGAAGCTAAGGCCTGAGAAGCATTTTCTTCAAAGTAGATATACTTGATTTTATTCTTCTTGATGTACTCGGTCAATTCAGCCAAGCGTGAAGCCGATGGTTCACTGTCTGGTGAAAGTCCAGAAATTGGAACCTGCTTCAAACCATAGTCCAATGCTAGATAGTTAAAGGCAGCGTGTTGGGTAACAAAGCTCTTTTGCTTGGCATTAGCCAAACCAGTTTCATATTCCTTATCCAAGGCTTCTAGCTTCTTGATATAAGCTGCAGCATTTTTCTCAAAAGCAGCTTTCTTTTCAGGATAAGCTTTGCTCAAGCTATCTCGGATGTGCTCCACCATTTGAATGGCCCGCTTTGGAGACAGCCAAACATGAGGATCGTACTCATGATGGTGTCCCTCTTCACCATGATCATGGTCGTCTTCCTCTTCTCCTCCAGGAAGTAAGAGCATCTTTCCAGTCGCCTTGATTACAGTTTCCTTCTTATTCTTCAATGTATTGAGCAAATCTGGTACCCAAGTTTCCATATTTTCATTTTCATAGACAAAGGCATCTGCGTCCTGAATCGTCGCAACCGCCTTTGCAGAAGGTTCATAATCATGTGGCTCTGTTCCAGCACTAATTAGAAGATCAACTTTGGCTTCATCTCCAGCCACCTGCTTGGTAAACTCATAAACGGGATAAAAAGTCGTGACAATATTGAGCTTGCCATCCGCTTTTTTCTGATTGGAACAAGCCACCAAGAATACACTAAATAAACCAACTAATAGTAAGCTAATTTTCTTCATTTTTTTCTCCTATTTCACAAATTTTTTGATCAAATTGACCAGTAAAAACAGACTAACGAAAATAATTGTAATACTAGCACTTGCCGGCGTCTCTGCGTAGTAAGAAATATACAGGCCAGCAATCATACCAAAGAAACCGATGATATTTGCTAGCAAAATAACCGATTTAAAGTTTTTCCCAATCCGCAGAGCAATACTGGCCGGCAAGACCATAATGGTCGAAACCAGCAAGGCTCCCGCAGCCGGAATCATAAGAGCAATCGCAACACCCGTCACGATATTGAAGAGAATAGACATGGTCCGTACCGGTAGCCCATCCACGAAAGCCGTATCCTCATCAAAGGTCAAGATGTACATAGGCCGAATGAAGAGGAAGGTTAAGACAAGTACCACAGCGGCAATAACAAAAAGAGAAATCACCTGCTCCGTACTAATCGTCACAATGGAGCCAAATAGATACTGATCCAGACTCATGGAACTAGAACTCTTCCCCTTACTCATAACAATTAAGGAAATAGCTAAGCCAGTAGACATGAGAATGGCCGTCCCGATTTCCATGAAATTCTTATAAATAGTCCGCAAGTACTCTAAAAAGACTGCTGCAATCATGATCACAATTACCGTTGTGAGAGTTGGAGACAAGCCAAGAACTAAGCCAAAAGCAACACCTGCTAGTGACACGTGGCTAAGCGTATCACTCATAAGACTCTGCCGACGTAAAATCAGGAAAGTCCCCAGGATCGGTGAGAATAGGCTCATGGCAATAACTGCCAAAAAGGCTCGCTGCATAAAATCATAGGAAAATAGATTAAGCATGGCTCACCTCCTGTCCATTGTCGCTTTCATGCACATTGAAACATCGCCAAGGTGAGTCCTGATTCCGAACCAAATGAATATTACGATCAGCATATTTACGGACTTCCTCCGGATCGTGCGTAATCATCAAGACAGCTTTCCCATGCTTATGAGCACTATGGTGCATGAGCTTGTAAAACTCGTCTTTACTGCCTGCATCCATCCCTGTTGTTGGCTCATCTAGGACAAATATATCTGGGTCTGAAGCAAACATCCGAGCAATCACAGCCCTCTGCTTTTGCCCGCCAGAAAGAGAGCCAAGCCGCTTGTCCCTATGTTCCCACATCCCTACAGATTCAAGACTTGCCTTGATATGTTCTTCATCATGCTCATTCAAACGACGAAACCAACCTTTACGCGGATAACGACCTGACTTGACAAATTCATATACCGTACTAGGAAAACCAGCATTAAAACTAGCTATCTGCTGAGGTAGATAAGCAATACGTAATTTCTTTCCTTGAGTATTTGTCTTAGAAATCTTGACTTCACCATGCTTAGGCTGCAAAATACCTAGACTAGCTTTGATCAAAGTAGTCTTAGCAGCACCATTCTCCCCTGTCAGCGTAACAAACTCTCCACTATCCAAAAAATAATGAATATGCTCCAAAACAGGTTCTTTATCATAGTAGAAAGATAAATTTTCCACTGTTATATATCTCATTTCCCAATTTCTCCCACTAAGGCCTCCAAAAATTTTTCAATCGCTTGCTGTTCATCTTCAGAAAATCTATCCAATAAACTTTGATAAGTTTCCAAGGTATGAGCATGGTGATGTTCATGTTCATCAGCAATTGGCTGTGCTAATTCAGTTAAGCGATAAAAAGTTACTCTAGCATCCTTCTTATCTTTAAAAGTCTCCAACATCCCTTGATTTATTAATGACTTAACAGCCTTGGTCACAGCTGCCTGACTTACATTCAATTTTTTAGCTAAATCAGAGTTGGTCAACATCTCTTCAGCTAACAACATCAAAATATGTTCTTGCGTATTCGTTAAAGATACATTACTAGTACATGAACCAACTAAAATCTCATGTTGGTTCTCAGCCTTTAATATAATCTCATTTAAAAAAGAATCAATCTTATGAGCTAACTGTGACATGATTTCCCTCCTCTTTTTACTTAACCGGTTAATGTTTCACTGGTTAATTATAACACAATTAAAAAAAGAATCAAATAAAAAGTTAAACTAGAATCAAAAAATTAATACAAACTAAATCATTTACTTTAAAATCAACAAAGTAAACACAATAAAAAAGAGATAAAAAATCCAATAAACTTAAGCTATACTGACGGCCGGGGTCGAACCAGTACTTCTATGAGGACACTGAATTTTGAGTTCTACGAATACTTTTTGAAATCTTATAACTTTGGTTTAATAGGGTTTTAGGACTTTCGAATCTCGAAAATAGACTCATTTTTCAAATTTCTGTAACTTATTGGTAACTCATCCTCCTCTCTTAAATAATTACTTCCATAAACAGTGAGTCATTCCTTTTATTTCTTAGTAGTTGAATAATACAACTGCTGATCTAAAAAATACTTTCTTTCTACATTTTTTAATATACTTTTATTAGCATAATTGATAAAATCTTAATAACAAAAATTATGGTTTATCTAATATTCCAATTACCTTACAACACAGGTTCATTGAATAGGATTAGATAACCGAAGCAATGTTGACACGAATGGAGGGGATTAATATTAAGAATTTAATAAGTGATGAAATGTCTAATAGACAAATCATCAAAGACTTTATTAGTAGTTTTATTAGTTCTTTAAGTGGAAAAGCTTTTAATTTCGCTTTAGGATTAATGTTACTGGACCAAACAAAATCGGCAATGAGTTTTGGAATCAATATGATCATCTATCCTTTAGTCAGTTTGATTTTCTTGGTTCCAATCGGTAATTTAGTAGACCGATACCGTCATAAAAAGATCTTAATTTATAATTTCATCTTCAGGCTCTTCATCTTCTTTCTGTTTTATGTTTTTTATTTTTTAACGAATTCAGCTACTATCTTGTATTTAGTAATACCGTTTGTCATCCTCCACTCTATTACAGTTAACATTAATGATACTTGTTATTCAGCTTCTATCCACGAGTTGGTAAACGATACAAAAATTCAGCGATTAAGTTCTGTTACACAAACCGCCATCTCTATTGCAACCATGCTCTCTCCAGCTATTGGAGTCATTTTTTATAATTGGTTAGGCTTCTCAGGCTTTATTCTAATAGAAATCATTGCAAATTTCCTTGCTTTAGGTATCTTACTTACAATGAAATTCTTCTATGAACACGAAGAACAGGAAACTGAGATTAAACAGAATGAAAAACATCAACATGGAGTCAAAGAAATTATCCGATTTTTAAAAGAAAATCAGATTGTCAAATATATTATTCTTGTTAGTGTTGTACTGAATTTCTTTTATACTTCCATTAGCATTGGAGTCCCATTTGTAGTCAAAGAGCAACTCTTATTAGATAATGCAACAGTAGGTATCCTAGAAACTATGTCTGCGGTTGGAATGTTATCAGCCAGTGTGTCGATGTCACTATTGCCAGACAAAAAAGAAAATAATACACTTCTCTCTTATAGAATTCGCGTTCCACTTTTTCTTCTAACCATCGCTATCGTTGGTTTGGGAATTACATTTGCAACTAGTAAAACCCAAGTGATTATTTCTTCCGTTGGCGGTTTATTCATGGGAATCATCGCATTTACTCTCGTTATTCTAAATATTGTCGTCATGACTTATCTTCAAAGTAGCATTGAAACGAATTATTTAGGAAGAGTAATGAGTACTTTGTTCACACTAAATACGTCTATCATGCCGATAGGTACCATTGTATTTACTTATCTATTTCAAAAGGACATAAACGGAGGTCTGATATTCATATTTGGAGGGGTTTCTCTCCTGATCTATACGATGATGATGTTACCTCGAATATATAGAATACTCCAAAAAGAAGGCACTTATTGAAATTGAAACAAAAGCAATACTAAAACTAAAAAGACAAGGTGAAAAAACCTTGTCTTTTTTTGAATGCTAACAACAACTAACCTGACTCAATAAGTAAAACTTAAAATATGAGTCAACTTTTTAGATAAGTCAATATGAAATAATCAAATTTTTTAAATAGATACTAAACATCATTTATAAATAATTTAACCCTGTTCGTAGATTTGACTCCTGTATACTTGCTGGTAACATTCATTAAATTTTCGACTGAAGAAATTAGATTTCCCAATTCTATAGCTTTTTCACTTTCTATGCTTATTCTATAAACTCGGTCCACTTTTTCACAATCTTAAAAAATCTCTAAGGAACAATTAACTGTTAAAATCTCTGAATTTCTCAACCATTTCTTCATTACTATACACAACCCCACCATTCCAACTTCTATTGGGCTTGTAAATCATTGAAATAAAATCAGAATAAAAAATATAATAGATAAAAGGTTTAAAAAAAATAAAAAATCATGATTTGAAACACTCAAATCAATCAATGACAAGGTGGTATTCTACTATAACAATTAATTCATATTATCACTTGTCCCCAAGCAAACAGAAACTATTGACTTATAAACTTGATATAATATTTAATAATGGAAAAATTAGTAACTCAAAAAAAAGACAAGGTCCACAAATCTTGTCTCTTCAGTAAACTTAAGCTATACCGGCGGCCGGGGTCGAACCGGCACGTCCGTGAGGACACTGGATTTTGAGTCCAGCGCGTCTGCCAATTCCGCCACGCCGGCTCAAGTTTAACTGGGGTAGCTGGATTCGAACCAACGCATGAGGGAGTCAAAGTCCCTTGCCTTACCGCTTGGCTATACCCCAATATTAATAAATAGGCGAGTGATGGGGATCGAACCCACGCATGCCAGAGCCACAATCTGGTGTGTTAACCACTTCACCACACCCGCCATATTATCAAACACGGGCAGTAGGAATTGAACCCACACTGAAGGTTTTGGAGACCTTAGTTCTACCTTTAAACTATGCCCGTAAAGGTTTATGGAAGGGGAGGGATTCGAACCCCCGAACCCGAAGGAGCGGATTTACAGTCCGCCGCGTTTAGCCTCTTCGCTACCCTTCCAAAATCATATTAATAAAATGGCGCGAGACGGAATCGAACCGCCGACACATGGAGCTTCAATCCATTGCTCTACCAACTGAGCTACCGAGCCTTATTGCGGGAGCAGGATTTGAACCTACGACCTTCGGGTTATGAGCCCGACGAGCTACCTAGCTGCTCCATCCCGCGATACTATTATTCAACTAAAAGGAGGATGTGGGATTCGAACCCACGCACGCTTTTACACGCCTGACGGTTTTCAAGACCGTTCCCTTCAGCCGGACTTGGGTAATCCTCCAAGAAATGATATAGTCCGTACGGGATTCGAACCCGTGTTACCGCCGTGAAAAGGCGGTGTCTTAACCCCTTGACCAACGGACCATAAAATATTCAAATGGGCACGAGTGGACTCGAACCACCGACCTCACGCTTATCAGGCGTGCGCTCTAACCACCTGAGCTACGCGCCCAAGTTATAAAAACTTGGTATGAACCTTTCGTTCAAAGCGGGTGACGAGAA